>JAKSIZ010000002.1 GCA_024398515.1 Bacteroidaceae bacterium
TTTGTTTAAAAAATAAAAAAAACAGAGGATGTGCCACTTTTGACACACCCTCTTTGACTTGAAAACTGTAGCAGTTTTCTTCCGAGTATAAAGGTCGTCCTGAGAAGGCTTAACGCTCGTGCCAGCAAATGATGAAAGCCGAGCGATACAATTATTTGGGAAAATGCTAATAAATTGTGGCTTGCACTTTGTTTTTTTACAAAATAATTATTATCTTTGCAATGTCTTATTACGCAAACCGAAAAGTAATGATGAAAAGGTATTGTAACATTTCGTTAACTAAAACATAAAGTATGAAAAAGAAATTATTAAGAATTATTTTTGCCGTGATGGCGTTAGGCATCAGTCAGGCAGTGCTTGCAGGTATCTGGGACACAGATTACAAACGAGTGGAGCAAGGCATTCGTCAGCCGCAGTTCAGCGAGAAGACCTTCCCTATCACGAAGTATGGTGCGAAGACTACGGCTACTGCTGCGCAGAATCAGAAAGCCATCAACAAGGCAATCGAAGCATGTTCGAAGGCTGGTGGTGGGCGTGTCATCATCCCTGCCGGTGAGTGGCAGACGGGTGCAATACGCATGAAGAGCCACGTAAATCTCGTTGCCGAGAAGGGAGCGACAGTGAAGTTTGCATTCGACACAAACCTCTACCCACTCGTCGAGACAAGTTGGGAAGGGCTTGACCTATGGAACTATTCGCCGCTCATCTATGCTTACAATGAGACAGACATTGCCGTGACAGGCGAAGGAGTATTCGATGGTTGCGGTTCGCGTGACACTTGGTGGCCTATGTGCGGAGCGCCGCATTACGGTTGCACAGAGCAGACTTCGGAGGCACAAAGCCGTGGTTCGCGCAATGAATTGCTGAAGATGAGCGACAACGGAACGCCTATAAGCGAGCGAAAGTTCGGCAAAGGTCATGGACTTCGTCCGCAGTTTGTCAACTTCAATCAGTGTGATGGCGTGCTGATTGAAGGCGTGACTTTCCTTAATTCACCGTTCTGGGTGCTTCATCCTTTGAAAAGCAAGAGCGTAACAGTAAGGAATGTCCGAGTAGATAATGATGGCCCTAACGGCGACGGATGCGACCCTGAAAGTTGCGACGGAGTGTTGATTGAGGGATGTTATTTCAATACCGGCGACGATTGTATTGCTATAAAGAGTGGTCGAAACGGTGATGGAAGGCGCAGGAATATGCCGAGTCAGAACATGATTGTGCGCAAGTGTACGATGGCAAACGGTCATGGCGGCGTGGTAATAGGCAGCGAAATCACTGGCGGAGCGAAGAATATCTTCGTCGAAGACTGCGATATGGACTCTCCAAACCTTGATCGCGTGATAAGATTAAAGACCAATACATGCCGCGGTGGCGTTACTGACGGCGTATATGTAAGGAACATCCGCGTAGGACAATGCAAGGAATCGGTGCTGAAAATCAATCTTCTCTACGACCAGAATGAGCAGTCGCAGCGTGGTTTTGCGCCTACGATAAAGAATGTTTGTCTTGAAAACGTGAACTGCAACAAGAGCAAATACGGCGCTTTTATCGACGGTTTGAAGGAATCGTGCAATGTACAGAACATACAAGTAAAGAACTGTAGCTGGAATGGAGTGCAGGAAAACGGTAACCTTTTGCGTGGAAAGATGGAGAACGTAAAGTTCGAGAACGTCTTTATCAATGGCAGCTTGGTGCTCGGCAAGGGCGAAAAACCTTATCAGCACTATAGTGAATGGATGACTTATTCAGAGATGAAACGCGTGCCTCAGAGTAATATGCTCGACTTTGCAAAGAAGCCAAAGTGGAGTTATGTGATGGGAATAGAACTCGAATCAATGCTCGACACCTATCTTCGCTATGGAGGTGAGAATATCTGGAACTACGTTCAGGACTATCCAAAGACAATGATTAAGGCAGATGGTACGACGGTTGGATATAAATATGAAGACTTCAACCTCGACAATATACGTCCTGCACGCTTCATACTGCGCATGTATAACCAGCAACCACTCGAAGGAGAACTTGCTGCATTAAACACATTCTTCAAGCAACTTGAGAAGCAACCGCGCACTCAGGACGGTCCTTTCTGGCATAAAAAGATTTATCATGACCAGGTTTGGCTCGACGGAATTTATATGGGATTGCCTTTCTATACTATGGCAGCACCGCAGCTGAAGGGTGCGAAAAAGGCTAAGAAATACTACGATGACGCTGTTGACCAGATAATAATGACCGATAAACGTACGTTTGATTCGAAGACCGGATTGTGGAAACACGCTTACGACGAGAAACATGCAATGTTCTGGGCAGACAAGCAGACGGGGCAGTCGCAGCATACTTGGGCTCGTGCAATGGGTTGGTATGTGATGGCGATGATTGAAGTGCTCGACGTTCTGCCACAGGATTACGCTCGCCGTGCAGAGGTTATCGACTTGTTCCAGCGTGCAATGAAGGCCGTTGTGGCTTGTCAGGACAAGAAATCGCAGGTATGGTTTGACGTGCTCGACGTGAAAGATCCTCGCAACTATCTTGAATCAACCGCATCGTGCATGTTCACATATTGCTTGCTCAAGGGCGCAAGATTGGGCTATCTTGACAGCAAATACCTTGAAATCGGCAAGAAAGCATACAATGGAATACTCAAGAACTTTATCAAAGTAAACGCTGACAAGACTATTTCGCTGACAAACTGCTGCTCGGTTTCGGGACTCGGACCAGAGAAAAGCCCTAACCGCGACGGAAGTTTTGAGTATTACATGAGCGAACCCGTACGCGACAATGATGCTAAGGGCATAGGTCCTTTCATTTGGGCATCAATAGAAATGGAGATGATGGGGTATAACACCGACGTCACAAAACTTGACCGAGAGGCAATACTCGACCGCAACAACCCTATAATTACAACCGCTGACCCACTGTCGTCACTGACAGTGGGCAACGGCCATTTTGCTACGACCGTTGATGTCACGGGACTTCAAAGCTATCCTGAATACTATAAGAATGGCGTTCCGCTTTGCGCACAGTCTGATTGGGGATGGCATTCGTTCATGAATAAACTGAATGTGAAGGAGGAAGATAGTCAGGGAAGTTATGATACGGGGCATGGACATAAGGGAATTTATGCCGTTGAAAAGAAGGCAAAGAACGGCGAAAAGGCTGAAAAAGTTGCGGCAACAGCATATTTTCGTGAAAATCCACACCGCTTGAATCTTGGGACAATAGGTCTTGAATTGAAAAACAAAGCCGGAGAACTGGTGCCTATTACCGAGTTGAAGAACATCTATCAGATAAATCGCCTATGGGAAGGAAGAATAGAATCGCGTTTTGAAGTAGAGGAAAGTCAGGTTGACGTGTTTACGCTTGTGGCTCCTGAAAGCGATTGTGTGACGGCACTTGTCGTTACCAATCTCTTTGAGAAGGGACAGGCAAATCTGAGTTTCCGCTACTCCTATCCTTCGGGCAAGCATTCTGACGATGCAAACAACTGGGAAAAGGCAGACAGTCATTCGACGAAAATCATCGGCAAAGGCGCAAAGTTCGCTTTGCTTGAACGTACACTTGACGATACGAAATACTACGTTCGCATAGATTGGGAAGGTAATGCTCAGTTTGTTGAGGCAGGGAAACACTATTTTACACTTTCCACTTCCGACAATGCAGTCGCGTTTAGTTGCACGTATAGCCCGACGGCTGACATAAAACCAGCGCAGGCTTATAAGCGTGCTTTGAGTGCAAGTGCTGCTGCTTGGCGTAAATACTGGAACGAAGGTGGCGTTGTTGACTTTTCGGAATGCACCGATTCTCGTGCTGCTGAACTGGAGCGTAGGGTGGTGCTTTCGCAGTATATAAAGGCAACAAACTGCCGTGGCAGTATGCCTCCGCAAGAGTCGGGACTGACTTATAACACGTGGTTTGGCCGTCCACACCTTGAAATGGCATGGTGGCACCTGTTGGATTTCTCGCTTTGGGGACATGGCGAAGTGATGGAAAAGGCTCTCGGATGGTATAACAACGTGGCATATCCGAAGGCAAAACAGATTGCCGAGCGTCAGGGATTCAAAGGAGTGCGTTGGATGAAGATGACAGATCCGTGGGCAGGTGAGGCTCCTTCAAACGTTGGTTCGTTCCTTATTTGGCAACAACCACACTATATTTATTTCGCAGAAGAGATGTATCGAAAAGCCACAAACGAAGAAGATCGTAATGCTGTACTCGCAAAATACGGAAAACAAGTGAACGAAACCGCTGAGTTTATTGCCGACTTCCTTATATATAATAAGGTGTCGAAGAAATATGAAGTGAGGGGAGCGACGGCGATGCAGGAAAGTATGTCGTGGAAGATGGCTTACAATCAGCCTTTCGACTTGGCATATTGTCATTATGCACTCGTCGTGGCGCAGCGTTGGCTTGTTCGTCAGGGCAAAGCAGAAAACGCAGATTGGGCAAGGATGATAGCAAATATGTCGCAGTTGCCTGAATTAAATGGCGTATATACTGCTGGTGCTCCGATAAAAGGATATGAGCCGGAGAAGTCAACAGGCGGTACTGATGCAGAGTTTGCAAAGATGACTTTCGAGAAAGCAACGCGCTCCGACCATCCGGCTGTGCTTGGTGCTTGCGGATGTCTGCCTGCATCGTACCTATATAATAAGGAGAAGATGCGTGCAACATTGAAGGATGTCGTGTCAAACTGGAACTGGCTTACGACATGGGGATGGGACTACGGAATGATGGCAATGGCTGCAGCACGACTTGGCGAAACGAAGAGTGCGCTTGATGTACTGATGGTTGATACGCAGAAAAATACTTATCTCAAGAACGGACACAACTATCAGGATGGTCGTTTGCGCATCTATTTGCCAGGCAATGGTGCACTGCTTGAGGCAGTAGCAATGATGTGTGCCGGATGGGACAATGTCGCCCCAGGCATAAATCCAGGTTTCCCAAATGACGGAACATGGAATGTCCGCTGGGAAGGACTGAACAAAATGCAATAATAGAAAAAACTCCCCATCCATCTTGTGTGAGGAGGAAAGAAGATGGAAGAATAAAAAAAGTAAGTGATATGCTAATAGCCCTAAAAAAGATAACCATTAATGAGTTCTCGCCGAATTTGTTTTGGGATGTAGATGAGTCGCAGTTTGATATGGACAAATATGCGAGTCATGTCATTCAACGTGTATTGGAATATGGGCAATTGTGTGACTGGCGTATAATCATGTCCTATTATGGCTTAGATAAGATTGTGGAACATTGCCGTCGATTGCGTACCCTTGACCCTCGTGCATTATCATTTATTTGTTGTTTGTCACATACAAAAAAAGAAACATACAGATGTTACAACTTCGCACAATCCTTTCCGACACTCTGGAACTCCTGAGAGATATCCAGCAATTGCCTTGCGCAAAAGATTCCCGACTTGTTGGCGGAACTGCACTTGCATTGCAGTATGGCCACCGACAATCGGTTGACCTTGATTTCTTTGGCGTATTGCCAGATGATGCCGAACAGATGGAAAACCAATTACAATCTATTGGCCAAGTGAATATTTTGAAAACGTCATCCCGTATTCGCATATATCAAATAAATGGAATAAAAGTTGATTTTGTTGACTATTCTCGTTATGTATGGATTGATAGTGTGGTAATTGACGATGGTATTATTATGGCATCACCAAAAGACATTGCAGCAATGAAAGTGAATGCTATTGAAGGAAGAGGAACAAAAAAGGATTTCATCGACATATTTCTTTTGTTACAGCATTATTCTTTGAATGAGATACTTGAATTTTATTCAGCCAAATACCCAGAA
The DNA here is from genome assembly GCA_024398515.1 of Bacteroidaceae bacterium. Classification (GTDB taxonomy): domain Bacteria; phylum Bacteroidota; class Bacteroidia; order Bacteroidales; family Bacteroidaceae; genus Prevotella. Next base: position 5,809 of record JAKSIZ010000002.1, read on the forward strand.
CATTCTGTATTTAGAGCATTGAAAAGCTTAACATATTTTGAAGATGCTAATGAACAAATACCACCAAAAACGTTTGATCTTCCAATATGGGAAGACATTAAGAAGTCTATATTATCAGCCGTAAATGGTTATAACTATTAATTGACGTATAACTATAAACTGAACGAATATGAAAAAGGTGATTTTGTTATTATTAATTATGATATGCTCTCTTCCTGCCATCTGTTTGGGACAGGGGAGAGGGCGAAATCTGATGCGTGAGCAGGGGAGTGAGTTCTTCAAGACGGAAGACGCGCGTCGTGTTGGTGACCAGATTCTGCTTTTTCAGCGTACTACAGGTGGTTGGCCTAAAAATATAAACATGTGGCGTGAGATGTCTGATGAGGAAAAAGAGACTGTCGCAGCACAAAAGTCACGCACCGATGACTCCACAATCGACAATGGTGCTACGTTTATGCAACTGAACTATCTCGCACGCCTATTCAATGAGACTAAAGATAGGAAATATCGTGACGCATTCCAGAAAGGCATCGATTTCCTTCTCGAAGGTCAATACGACAATGGTGGATGGCCTCAGTTCTGGCCTAATCCACGAGGATATCAAGTGAACATTACATTCAACGATGATGCAATTGTCAACACACTCAACATCTTCAAGGACATTGTCAATAAAAAATCTCCATTCAGCAAGGACCTTGTGAGCAAACAACAACTGAAACGCATAAAGAAGGCATTCGACAAAGGAATAGACATAATCCTTAAAACGCAGATTTATGTTAATGGCAAGCCGACAGTATGGTGCCAGCAACATGATAAGGATACATATAAACCTGCACATGCAAGAGCTTATGAGTTGCCTTCGTTCTGTTCGCAGGAGAGTGCCGCAATAGTTTCATTATTGATGTCGTTGCCTAACCCTGACGAGAGGATAAAGCAAGCCGTTCATGGTGCAATGAAGTGGTTCGATACTTACAAGATTACAGGTTATCGTCTTGTGCGTGGTGGATATGGAAGCAAAGACCGCAATACGTCTCTTGTTGCAGACTCTAATGCCCATCCGCTGTGGGCACGTTTCTATGACCTCGATAATTGTGAACCTTTTGTTTGCGACCGTGATGGCATTCCAAGAAAACGCCTTGAAGAACTCGGACAAGAACGTCGCAACGGCTATAGTTGGTATGGCGAGCGTCCTGCTTCTCTTTATCCTGTTTACAATAAGTGGGCAGATAAGTATGATCCTCAGAATAAAGTAGCACTTGATAATTTATAAATATAAAGATAATGGCAAACAAAAAGTTATTCTTAATCGTAGCATTGATGCAGGCCTCAATGGCATTTGCACAATTTGACTCGGCTCCAGCATTCCCAGGAGCTGAAGGTTTTGGTCGTTACACCACTGGTGGACGTGGTGGTACGGTGAAACATGTAACTAACCTCAACGACTCTGGCACAGGTTCTTTCCGCACTGCAGTAAGCGGAACTACAAAGAAAATCGTAGTATTCGACGTTAGTGGTTATATTGATCTTAAGTCTGATTTGAAGATAGGTTCGAATACTACCATCCTCGGACAGACTGCTCCTGGCGATGGCATCACGTTGCGTTATCGTACTGTAGTCTTTACTGACTGCGACAACGTGATTTGTCGTTACATCCGTTTCCGTCGTTCTCAGATTGAAGATGTCAATGATGGTGCCGATGCAACATGGGGCAGACGCCACAAGAACATCATCCTCGACCACTGTTCTTTCTCTTGGAGCATTGACGAGATTGCATCGTTCTACGACAACAAGGATTTTACTATGCAGTGGTGTACGCTTGGCGAGGCTCTTGCCAACCCTGGACATTCCAAGGGTGAACACTCTTACGGTGGAATTTGGGGCGGAAAAGGTGCATCGTTCCACCATAATTACTTAACTCACATGCAAAATCGCGTGCCACGATTCAACGGTGCCCGATATGTCTGGGACGGCTACGACAAGACGAAATATGCCAATAGCCTACAGGCAGAGCAGGTTGATTTCCGCAATTGCGTCATGTATAACTGGGGCACAGGTGGCTGCTACGGTGGTCCTGGCGGCGGTTATGTCAATATGGTTAACAACTACTACAAGGCAGGACCTGGTACAAAGAACAAGACGCGCGTCACTGAAGTCTCTGTCGGCAGCAGTGGAAACTCTGAAGGTTATCCTACATATTGGGGCTATTCGAGCCGTTATTATATCAATGGCAACTATGTCACTGCAGCAGGCGCAAGGGCAGAAAACTACGATTGGTCGGGTGTCGTTTATGACTCAGGACTTCTTACTATGGACGGTGACAAGTATATTCCTGATGCAGCCCACAATTACGGCGATGTGGATTACGTCAACATCTCCGGCAAGGACTGCGTGAAACTCAAACTTGATAAGCCTATAGCTGCCGGATCGGTCACTACTCACTCCGCACAGACGGCATACGAGAAGGTGCTGAAATACGCCGGAGCATCGTTTGTGCGCGATTCCGTTGACCTTCGTTACATGAACGAAGCCGCAACAGGAACCGTCACCCACACTGGAACAAAGGCAAATGTTGCTGGAATCATTGATATGGTCAACAATCCAAAAACGGGTGAAAACGATCCTACGAAGGCTTCCTATCCTATGCTCAAGGCTGAAAAGCGCGATGCAAAATTCGATTCCGACAACGACGGAATGCCTGACGACTTCGAAATTGCCAATGGTCTGAACCCTTACAGTGCGTCTGACCAAAAGACATACACCCTCGACAGTGAGAAAAAATACTATACAAACATCGAGGTTTATGCCAACTGGCTCGTCGAAGAGCAGATAAAGGATGCCCGTGCCGACGCAGAAGATTCGTTTGAAGAATACTATCCGAAGGTTGCTTCGCCTAATATCCCAGGCGATGCTGACGATGATAAGGTGGTGACTGTTGCTGATATCACAGCCGTTGCATCCTATATCCTTGGCGAAACTCCGGCTACGTTCAATGCGAAAAATGCGGATGTGAACGGTGATGGCAGCATTGATGTTGCCGACATTACAGGCATTGCCGAGATAATTCTTACGAAATAATACGATAAAACATCACTTCGTCATTGCAGGATTATCGTTGCAATGGCGGTGATGTCAGCCACGTCGATGCTTTCATCCTTGTTAGCATCGGCGTTTTCTTTGTTCCAAGGTGTAGGCTTTTCACCGAGAATGAACGCTGCAACAGCCGTAATATCTGCCACGTCTATCGCTCCGTCGTTGTTGGCATCGCCATAGACAACGCCAGTGTTGCGGCGATAAACGGTCACAGGAGTGTATGATGCAGTGTCGGCATAACATGCAAAGATGGCATGACCAGCCTGTTTGTTTGGGTTATACATTATTACATTACTGCGGGAATGTCCGCGCGACTTGACTATCATCGTCGCATCATCGTTCACGGTTATGTCCCAAACTCCGTAATCTCCATAGCTTTCGCTGAGAAATTTGTCCCAAACGGTGAGGTAATTGTTGTTTCCTCGGTTAGGATTTCCTCCGCTTGCAACGAGATACCAGCCGTATGCGTCGGCAAAAGCCAAGCCTCCCTCGTACTCTTCTACGGTATAAACTGCCCCTTCAACACCGTTGACAACCGTATGGTCGGCGTTGTAAGTTGCCTTCAGCGGGTATATGTTGTTCTTGGAATTATACTCATCGTATAGTCCGAGCACGTATGGAATGTCCTTACTTTTCACTCCAAACATCACTTCGTCGCCCTCTTTCAGGTCGGACTGCGACGAAATAATCTTGAAAATCTTGGTACTTACATCCGGATTATCGTCGCTTCCGTTGTCGGCATAGATGCTGATTGTGTTGATGTATATGCCGTTTTGCGTGCAGTCAACACTGAAAGTAACCTTGCCCGACGCCTTGCTGAATGTGAAAATCGTGTCGCGGTTGTATATGCCTGAACCCGAAGTGTAGGGCTTTGCGACGGCAAACGACTGCATTTCCGAGTCGCCAACCTTCATATTTATAGCGCCAACACCCTTCGAAGAGTTCTGACAAAAGTTCACGACTATGCGCACAACATTGCTAAAGTCAAGCACAGAAGTCGCTCCGGCGCCGCTTGAACTGGTCTTTACTCCCACTCCTTGCGAGTAAAGTCGCCCTTGTGCATCGGTTCTGCCAACGGTATAGTCGGTAGCATTGAGGTTTGAAGTCCATCCATCCGTCTTTCCGTCGCATGCGACAGTACCGATTTTCGACTTCCAATCGAGTGATGTAAACGTGTAAGTTGTCTGTGTTATAGCGCTGCAAAGCGTTATATTTGCCAGCAGGATTACTGCCAGAATAAATTGTCTATTCATTTATTATTGTTCTTTTTGAGCTTTCCAGATAGAGTAGGGAAACAGTCTCAGGTGTCCGTTGTAGTATCTTCGGTCGCCTGTTACTTCCTTTCCTATGAAGTCGGGCTTAAGAAAAGTCTCGTCCTCCGAGGCAAGTTCTACCTCAGCCATAACGAGTCCGTCGTTGTCGGCGTGGAACTCATCTACCTCAAACGTGTGTTTGCCACTCCTTACAAGATAACGATGCTTGTCGATAATGCCTGGTTCGCACAGCAACATCAACTCCTCTGCTTCGTTGAGGGGAATCTCTTTCTCCCACTCATAGCGGGTAAGCCCGTCGGCATTCGACGGTCCTTTGATTGTAACGTATCCCTTGTCGTCCCTAATCCTTATTCGGACGGTACGACCTCCGGAACTAAGTATGTAGCCTTGCTTGATGTGGCTGCACGAATAAGCCTTCGACTTAAATTCGCCTTCAACAAGAAATTTCCGCTCTATCTCAAGAGCCATTCCGTTACAAGCTTGATATAGTTGTGAACATGTAGATGAGGGCAAGTATGATGAGCACTGCGATGATGCCGATAACTACGTTCTTGCCTTTCTGTTCCTGCTTCTCAGCGTATCTCTGACGCCTTACGTTTGCTTTCTTACTCATATCTTTCTTTTAGGTTTTTAAGTTTTGCGCTTCCCCTCGGAGTTGAGGAGAAGGGCTTAATGATTCGTTATGATTGCAAAAGTAGAAAGATTTTTTCAAACAAGCAAATAATTCCGTCGTTTTTTTCGCATTCTTGCATATAATCTTTGGCGACGAGCGTTTGCGTTTGTGGGTTCGGCGTTATGCGTTTCAAAAGTTGAACGCTTAACTTGCGCAAACATTGCAGCAATGTTGACTCGAACATTGTAGCAATGTTGAGCTGAACATTGCAGCAATGTTTGAAAGGGTTAAGCGTTTAACTTCGAGACTTCGAAAGTTCGGGTTCTCGAATTAAAGCGTTCAACTTGCGTGAATGATGCGTAGGATGTCGTTTATTTGCTTATTCTGTTGAGGAAATTCTCAATGTCGGCGTGTAGGCGCAGGAACTCTGCCGAGTCCTTGTAACCCGTGTTGCGTCGGAGCATCGACTTCACGTCCTGCACGGAATGTTCGTACGACGAGAGTTCGTTGCTCATTTGCGTGTGGTGAACAGCAGTGCGCCTTATCGTAGCCTCTTGCTCGCCACGGAGAGTGCTGCACACACGTCCGAGGAGCGGAGCCGTGATGTTGTCGAAAAGGTGATGCCCCTGTATATATAAATATGTGCGTTCAGGAGCGACGCCCAACACTTGCAGTTGCTTGCCCAATGAGTCTATTTCGGCATCGCGATTAGGGAACTTCGCCTTCAGCCACTTTATCTTCTGCGTCACCTTTTCCTCCAAGTGATGCATCGCAGCACCTGTTCCGTTGATAGATGTACGGCCAATCGTTGTCACGAGATTGAAGTCCGACATGGAGAAAACGTCGTGTTTATCGTTGCGGTAAGCCCAGATGGACCAAACGAAAAGAGGGAATACGATGCGCGAGAAGTCCTCGAAGAAACGAATGAAGTCGAAGACAGGCTTGTCGTTGAGCGTTGCCATGACGCATACATCGTGTAGCGACGGCGCATAGCATTGGAAGTTTTCGATGGCGTAAGCGTAGGAGTGGAACACGAAAGGGCTTCGCAGAATGTACTTTGATGTGGCGTTTGTGCCTTGCATGAGGTAGTCGTAGTCAGCGTCAACGCATGCAATCATGCCTTCACCCATCTTGTCGCAGAGCTGGTTTTTGAGCACAGATTTCTTTCCACGCACAAGTTTTTTGCGCGAAGGAAGCATGATTTCGAAGTATATATTGTCGTCCTCGAAGTCGCTGAGCACTGTTCGCCAGAAGAAAATATCGTCGAAACTCTCAACGTAAGCGATGATTCGCTTGCGTGCTTGCTTCGATGTGAGGTGGTTGTATGCCTCGTAATATCGTGATGTGAGGTTGTCGGTCAGTCTTCTTGCCATAGGTTATGAGGTTTTAAGGTTATGGGGTTATGAGGTTTATTTGAGGTTTAAAGCCCCTTCCCTGCTCCCCCAAGGGGGAGTGATAGGCAACCTTTCATCCCCCCTTGGGGGGACAGAGGGGGGCTACACCTTCATAACCTTACAGCCTAAACGTCGGTTATGTCGCTCACTTCGGTCACATTGTCCATCCAACCGTTTACAATCAGCGCAGGTGAATGGGTGGTCAGGATGATTTGTGCGTTAGGGTTGAGCTCGATGATGAGCGAAAGCAGCTTCTCCTGCCACTCGATGTGGAGACTCACTTCGGGTTCGTCCATGAACAGAACGTAAGGTTTTTTGTCCTCAACAAGCACAGTCAGCAGTATGGCAAGCATCTGTTTCTCGCCGCTCGACAGTTGATAAGGCGTGATAATCTCGCCGTATTGCTCGAAACGGATTTCGTTTTTGCTGCGCACAAGCTTCTTGCACGTGTCGGCAAACAGCTCGTCGATGATGTCCTGGAAGCGCGTCTTGTCGTGTGCAAGCTGTTGTGCCTGCTCCGCAGCATCCACGTTTCCGCTCTGCAAAGCCTCTATCATCTTGTTTCCGACGTTAACCTGATAGTCGAGATATTGGCGTTGCAACTGGTAGAGTTGCCAGTCGAGTTCGGTCGAGATGTGTGCTCCAGTGGTCTTGCTAACCACGTCGTTGCTCATCAAAGGGCGGTCGAAACCACGGATTACGTCATAACGAATCCAGTTTGCATCCTCGGGAACAGCCTTCACACGCACACCTTTCAGTGCATGAGAATGAATTTCGCCACCGGTTCCAATGCTCTTGATGATCTTGTTTAAGATTGTACTCTTGCCGACACCATTGATGCCGCTAAGGATATTAACCTTCGGATTGAGGTCCCAAAGTATATGTTTCCGACCACTCCAAAGGGAGTCTATTTCTACTTGTTCGATATAATCAGCAAACTTTTGCATAGGCATAAATCAATTAGTTTGTGCAAACTTACATATTTTTTTCGATAAAATCATTGCTTTTATATATTTTTTAGTAATTTTGCAGTGAATTTTTAATATTGTTTAATTATTAATTTTCAAATCAATGATTAAAAGATTACTTTCTTTAATGGTAGTCTGCAGCATGGCAATCATTGCCAGTGCGCAGATTACTACCTCCAGCCTTGAAGGAACTGTAATGGCAGACAACGAAGAAGCCATAGGTGCAACCATCCAGGCTGTGCATCAACCGACAGGTACACGTTACCAGGCTGTAACCAATCTAAATGGTCGTTTCAACATTCCTAACGTGCGTGTCGGAGGTCCTTATTCAGTCACTGTTTCATACATTGGCTTTAACACTAAGACCTATGACGGGCTGAATGTTGCGCTCGGAGCGCCAGCAGTTCTCGATGTAGTGCTTGATGCCAATACACAGGAACTGAATGAAGTGGTTGTCGTTTCGTCTTCAAAGATGAAATCAAGCAAAGCTGGTACAAACACAGAATTGAATGCTGAGGCAATTTCAATGGTGCCTACAGTGTCGCGTAGCCTTAACGACTTGCTCTTCCTTACTCCACAAGGATTGCAAATGGGGAACACATTCTCTGTCGGAGGCGGAAACTTCCGTCAGTCATACGTCACAGTCGATGGTGCTGCAATGAACAATGCTTTCGGTATCGGAGGTAATCTCCCTGCCAATGGTTCGCCAATATCACTCGATGCATTGGATGCTATTTCGGTATCAATCACACCTTTCGACGTGCGTCAAAGTGGTTTCACTGGTGGTGCAATCAATGCTGTGACAAAGTCAGGTACAAACCAGTTCAAGGGATCAGCATATTTCTACAATACTAATGTAAACCTCAGCGGAAACAAGGTGGGTGATTACGAACTGGTACGCAACAGTGACCATTCCACTACATACGGTATGACATTCGGCGGACCTATCATTAAGGACAAACTCTTCTTCTTTGTTAATGGAGAATATGAGGACAATGTGTCTGCAGGTCCGAGTGGTATAGCACGCACAAGCGATACACAAGAGTGGAGTCCAAGTGCTGGAATCGTACATCGTCCGACTGAAACACAGCTCAATACAATAAGACAATACCTCAACGATACGTACAACTACGACCCAGGACGCTATCAGGGTTATTCATTGAAGACGCCAGCCTATAAGCTCCTTGCACGTTTGGACTGGAATATCAATGCTAACAACAAGGTTAATGTACGCTTCAATACTACTCACACGAAGGATTCCAACTCACCTTCAACATCGACATCACCACTGTCACATGGTACGATATACCCTGGTGGTGACGGTATAGGTTCGGGAAAGAACAATGCTGGCCGTACAACAAATGCAGCCATGTACTTTGAAAGTTCACGTTACTATCAGGAATGTAACTTCACATCGCTTGCTGCTGAATGGAATGCAAAATGGGGAGAATTTGGCAATACATTGCGTCTGACATACTCTGACCAAGACGAGCCACGCTCTTACGAAGGCGGATCATTCCCAACGGTTGACATACTCGAAGGCGGTGCCGTATATACTTCTTTCGGTCCTGACCCATTCACGGAAGGTAATCTCCGCAGTGTAAAAACATTTGTGGCTACAGATGAATTGGTATATTCTGTTGGAATACACAATCTGCTTGCTGGTGTACAGTATGAGACAAACAATGCCGAAAACGGATATCTGCAAGGTGGAAACGGATACTACGTGTTCTCTTCATGGGATGACTTCGTAAACAAGAAATTGCCTGCTGCATACTGCCTCTCTACAAGTGCAAGTCTGGATGGTAGCAAATTCATGGCAAAGATGAAGCAGAACTTCTTCTCATTCTACTTGCAGGACCAGATGAACCTTACTGACAATTTCAAACTGACAGGTGGTGTACGCTTCGAAGTACCATTCTATCCTGAACTGAAAAATAACTACAACCATGCTTTGGCAGCACTTAGTTTCAATGGAAACAAATACACTACAGACCAGTTGCCTCAGTCAAAGATTACCGTATCTCCTCGTTTAGGCTTCAATTGGGACCTTACAGGAGAACGTAAGTATATACTTCGTGGTGGTACGGGATACTTTGTAGGACGTATGCCATTCGTATGGCTCGTATCTGCTGTAGGCAATGCAAATTGCGGACAGTTCCAATATTATTATAATACACCTTCAAAGGCAGGTAACTTCGGACAGGTAGGTTTCTCACCTTCTGTAGCTGACCAGATTGCAACGCTGACATCAAACTATCGTCAGATTACTGGCAACGAAATTACCAATACAGCAGGTTCTGTAGCACCACAGACGCCGACAATCATCGACCGCAACTTAAAGATGAATGCAGCATGGAAATCATCTCTCGCATTCGATGCAAAGTTGCCTTACGACATCGACTTCTCAATTGAAGGTATCTATAGCAAGGAGTTCAACCCAACGGTATTCCTCAACGGCAATGCTTTCTGGGACGGAAACACTTACACCGAGGTCGTACCAGGTGACAAGCGTAAGGTTTATAGCAGTGCTGTGTCAGGATACAATCCTTGCATAATCTCCAATGGTGGTGATGGCGCATATTACTACTCAATCTCGGCATCACTGCGCAAGAGATTCGACTTCGGACTCGACCTCATGGCTTCATATACATACTCACAGTCAAAGGCATATATCGAAGGTGCTGGCGATCAGGTTACGTCAGCGTACAACACCAACCGCTATTCAATCAATGGTATGAACGACTGTGAACTTGGTTATGGCACATACGTAACTCCTAACAAACTCCTCATCTCGGCAATGTACACCAAGGCATACGCAAAGCACTTTGCTACTACAGTAGGACTTATCTACGAAGGCACAAACGTAGGTTATAGCGGAGGCTTTGGAGCTACACGCTTCTCATATACATACGGTAGCTGCTTCAGCGGTGATAACGGTGCAAACAATCTGCTCTGGATACCTGGAGCACGTGAGGAACTTGACGGTTGGAACTTTGTTGACAATGGCAACGTGACTTTGGCAGACGGATCTAAGGTGAAATATACTGCTGACATGCAGCGTGACGATTTCTGGGCATACATCAACCAGGACGACTACCTGAAGAATCATAAGGGAGATTATGCAGAACGTGGAGGTGCTGTAATGCCTTGGCATCATCAGCTCGACTTCAAGCTCATGCAGGACTTCTATATCAAATCAGGCAAGCAGAAGAACACGCTGCAGCTTGGCGTTGATATTAAGAACCTTGCCAACCTCCTCTGTAAGGACTGGGGACTTTATAAGACAGTCAACAACCAAAACCTTATCTCTGGCTCACAGCAGAGCGGACTGAAATTTGCAAAGAATGGCGACTACCAGTTGAAGAACACATTTAGTGACTATGCAAATTTCTTCTCGACATACTCTATTCAGTTCAGCATTAGATATATCTTCAATTAGAAGTAAGGTTTTTGCTATTATAAAGTTTTACGGTTTTTCGAGATTTCGGGAAACCGTAAAACTTTTTATATAAAAATTGCATTGCTTAGTGCAAGATTCTTATTATTTTTTATTACCTTTGCAGAAAATAAGTTTTTTTATACTGATTATGGAAGATTATATTGTTTCAGCAAGGAAATATCGTCCGATGACCTTTGATAGTGTTGTGGGGCAGCAGGCACTGACTACAACCTTGAAGAATGCCGTTAAGAGTGGCAAACTGGCTCACGCTTATCTGTTCTGTGGCCCACGTGGAGTAGGAAAGACTACCTGTGCCCGCATCTTTGCCAAGGCTATCAACTGTTTCAACCCAGCCGAGGATGGCGAGGCATGTAATGAGTGCGAGAGCTGCGTGGCTTTCAACGAACAAAGGTCGTATAACATTGTAGAACTCGATGCTGCCAGCAACAACTCGGTAGAGAATATAAAGGCATTGATTGAACAAACTCGCATTCCGCCACAGGTAGGGAAGTATAAGGTGTTTATCATTGACGAGGTTCACATGCTGTCGTCGAATGCATTCAATGCTTTCCTAAAGACGTTGGAAGAGCCTAATCCGCATGTCATCTTCATACTCGCTACGACTGAGAAACAGAAAATACTGCCTACAATTCTTAGTCGTTGCCAGATTTATGATTTCGAGCGTATGGGAGTGCAGAACATCATAAACCATTTGAAGTCAATCTGCGAGAAGGAAGGTGTGGCGTATGAAGATGCTGCGCTTGAACTCATTGCCGAGAAGGCTGACGGTGGTATGCGCGATGCACTGTCGATACTCGACCAGGCAATAAGTTTCTGTCAGGGTAATGTGACATACGACAAGGTGATGGAGGATTTGAATGTTCTCGATGCGGAAAACTATTTCAACTTCGTAGAACTGAGCCTTGCGAATAAGGTTGGCGAGGTGATGATACTCCTTAATAATATTATAAACAACGGCTTCGATGGTGGCAGACTTGTTGATGGACTTGCAAGCCACTGCCGAAACCTGCTTATGGCAAAGGATGAATCGACACTTCCATTGCTGGAATGTAGCGAGAAGCAACGTCAGCATTATAAGGAACAGGCACAGAAATGTCCTGTGAAGTTCCTCTACGATGCACTGAAACTTATGAACGATTGCGACATAAACTATCGCAATAGCCATAACAAACGCCTGCTCGTAGAGCTGACACTTATTCAGGTGGCACAGATAACTCAGGAGGGCGAGGCTTCCTTTCCCTAGGCTCAAAACTTTGAACAGTCCCCTCCAAACAGCCCCCTCCAGCCCCCCTCTGTCCCCCCAAGGGGGGATGATAGGTTTCCATTCTCTCCCCCCTGGGGGAGTTGGAGGGGGCTGTTTGAGGGGCTCTGATAGCACTTCGCCTCAAGGAGCAAGACCAAAGTCGTTTAACCTCTCGAACATCGGTACCTCGATGGAGGCGATAAGGATGAGGAAGGATGGTTACAAGACAGCTGCAGCAACAGAGGCACAAACGACACAAAGACTATCGGAAACATTCGACGACGAGAGACTCAGACTTGTGTGGGTGGAACTCTGCGATTCTTTACGCGAGAAAGATCCTGCCAACTCGGAACGAATGATGAACCTTGAGGTACATATCTCAGACTTTCCGAAAGTTGAAGTTGCCATCACAAACCAGTTGCTTGAGCGATATATGATTAGCAAGAAACACGATATAGAAGTCTTCCTCTCACATGGATTGAAGAACGACGACCTGAAGGTTGACTTCCGCTTTGCCAAGGTAGAGGAGATGGAAAGCAAGGGCTTGACACGCAGCGAAGCATTCGCAGAATTGCTGAAGAAATCGACAGGAGTGGCAGCACTGCAGAGAGTGTTTAATTTGGAATTAGTTTAGGAAACAAAAACTCGAATTCACATAATTGCATAACAAAAGATAATGCACATAGCAGTAGCAGGAAATATCGGAAGTGGTAAGACAACGCTTACTACGATGCTCGCGAAACATTACGGTTGGACACCGCGTTTCGAGAGCGTGACATACAATCCATACCTTGAGGATTACTACAAGGACATCCACCGATGGAGCTTTCCTTTGGAGATTTATTTCTTGAAGGAACGTTTCCGTGATGTGCTCGAAATAGCGAAAAACGACAAGGTTATCATTCAGGACCGCTCAATATTTGAAGGCGTGTATATCTTCGCTGCAAACAACAAGGACATGGGACATCTTTCGGAACGCGACTTTGAGACTTACATGAACCTCTTTGAGTTGATGACGAAAGTAACAAAGACTCCCGACCTTATGATTTATCTGCGTTCGTCGATACAGCATCTTGTGGAGCAGATACAAAAGCGTGGGCGTGGTTATGAGCAGGGAATTCAGTTGGAATACCTGCAGAAACTAAACGAGAGATACGAAGACTTCATAGAAAACAAATACCCAGGAAAGGTGATGATAATTGAGGCGGACAACCTTGATTTCCTTCACAATCCTGCTGACTTTGCGTCGATTACCGATAGGATTGACGCCTTGTTCTATGGTCTATTCCCTGAAAGGATACCATTCGACTATGATGAATAGTAGAATTCATAAAATGTAAAATAATAAAAACCAATAAAATTATGCACATAGCAGTAGCCGGAAACATAGGTAGTGGCAAGACAACGCTGACAAAGATGTTGGCAAAGAGATACAATTGGGAACCTCGGTTCGAGTCGGTAGAATACAATCCTTACCTTGAGGATTTCTATGCTGACATGTCGAGGTGGAGTTTCAACCTGCAGATATACTTCCTCAACACTCGTTTTCGTGATGTCGTGGAAATATCAAAATGCGGCTCAACGATAGTCCAGGACCGCACAATCTACGAAGATGCAAAGATATTTGCGCCGAATCTTCACGCGCAAGGAAAGATGAGCGACCGCGACTTTGCCAACTATAGCGATCTCTTTGAACTGATGATGTCGTTAGTGAAGAAGCCTGACCTCATGATTTATCTGCGTTCTTCAATTCCGCATCTTGTAGGACAGATACAGAAACGTGGCCGTGAGTATGAGCAGACAATACAGATCGACTACCTAAAAGGACTCAACGACCGCTATGAGGAATGGATTAAAGATTATGACGGACGTCTGCTTATCCTTGATGTTGACAACCTTGATTTCCAGAATAATCCAAACGACTTCGAGACAATAACAGAGAAAATAGATTCATTACTCTTCGGTTTATTCCCAATGGAAGAAAAATGAAGCCCCCCTCTGTCCCCCCAAAGGGGGATGATAGGTTTCCATTCTCTCCCCCCTGGGGGAGTTGGAGAGGGCTAAAACATACAAAAATATATGAAACACACTATTCTTATTATCACATTATTATTTGCTCTCACCCTAAATCTTGATGCACAAGTCAGGATAAACGAGATTATGCAGTCGAACATTGACTGCGTTATGGACGACATCAATGAGTTTCCCGACTCATGGATAGAACTTTACAACACCTCATCCTCCGCTGTAAGTCTCAGGGGATATAAGGTCGGAATATCGAAAAATCCAAGTGAGGCATGGGAAATCCCTTCGTCAAAAAGCATCGCGGCACATAAATTCTTCCTTATTTACTGCGACAAGGAAGGCACGGGCCTGCATACCAACTTCCGGATAGATTCGGGAAAAGGTGCCGAGGTATATCTTTTCAAGGACAACACTATCGTTGACAAGATAACAGGACTTGCCAAACAACCTGCTCCAAACGTCGCTTACGGCAGGCAGTTCGAGAACTCCGACGAATGGGGATACCAGCAGACGCCGACGCCAAACTATAACAACTGTGGCATACTGTGCAGCAAAATCCTCGGCGAACCTGTGTTCAGTGTTCCTGGAAAGGTCGTGACTGGCACCTCAAACATCCGTCTCATCATCAGCCTTCCGCAGGATGCACCCGAAGGAACAGTGATTCGCGTCACCTACGACGGCAGTGAACCTACCGAGTCGAGCACATCGCTTGGCAGCAAGTCAACGATTATGATCAGCTCAACCAAGGTTATCCGTGCCAAACTTTTCTGTAATGGATACCTCTCGCCACGCTCTACGACTCATTCCTACATCTTTTTCCCACGTCAGCTCTCGCTGCCTGTCGTCTCGATAGTGACCGACGACAAATACTTCTCCGACAGTAAACTCGGCATCTATGTCGATGGTTCCTACAGCAGTTCAAAGAGAAACTATGAGTACGACTGGCGCCGACCTATCAACTTTGAATACTTCAACGGCGAGGGAGAGGCAAGTAGCCTCAACCAACTCTGCGAGACACGTGTGCAGGGAGGAGCCACAAGAGCAAACGCATTGAAGTCGCTCGCCGTCTATGCCAACAAGCGATTTGGCGAAAAGCAACTGAAATACGAGTTCTTCCCCGACCAGCGTCCTGGCATCGCCAAGTTCAAGTCTATACTCTTGCGAAGCGCTGGAAACGACTTCGACTACCTTTATATGCGCGATGCCATCATCCAGCGCAGCATGGCAAGCCATGTTGACCTCGACTGGCAGGCATGGCGCCCTGTCGTCTTCTACCTCAATGGCACCTACAAAGGTATGCTCAACATTCGCGAAAGGAGCAATGAGGACAACATTTTCAGCAACTACGACGGCCTCGAGGATATTGATATGATCGAGAACTGGAAGGAACTGAAGCAGGGCAGCAAGCAGAGCTTCGACGAATTCCGTGACTTCTACAACCAGACGGCGCATACATGGACTGAATACAACACTCGCATGGACTGCACGGAGTTTACCAATCTCATGATCATGAACATCTATTTCAACAATCAGGACTTCCCTGGAAACAACATCGTGCAATGGCGTCCTTCAGCCGAAGGAGGGCGTTGGCGATGGATAGCCAAGGACACTGATTTCGGTCTCGGACTCTATGGCTCGCCTGCCGCATACAACACCTTCGAGTGGCTCTACAATCCAAACTACGACGCAGGTCGCGCCTGGGCTAACCATCCGGAGCATACAAAACTCTTCCGAAACCTTATGAACAATGCCAAGTTCAAGCGTGAGTTCATCGACCGCTTTGCTGTCTATATGGGCGACTTCCTCAACTTCGACGGCATCTGGGAGGTGTGGCAGCCAATGTACAGCATGATACAGTCCGAATACCCCAACCATCGCAGCCAGGTAAGCGGCTGGTCGCCCGACTATGAAGGCGAGGTGCAGTCGGTGCAGGCGTGGATAAAGGATCGCAATGAAAACGTATATTCACAGATGGGCAAGTTCTATTCCTTAGGCAACAGCGTTGCAATGACCGTCAATGCCGACCTCACCGACGCGCAGCTGCAGACCGTCAGAATCACCTTCAACGACATAGAGCTGAGTCGCGGACGGTTCAACGGCATGTTCTACGCCAACCGTGAAGTCCACCTTAAAGGCAGCGTTGCGGGCAACGTAGGCGTCACCGGATGGACCATCACCACCACCCCACCTCGCGGCGAGGCGACCACCATCGAGGTGATAGGCAACGACTGCACGTTCTCCATGCCACAATGCAAGAAGGTAGAGGTCAGTGCCATCATTGGCGAACTCAACACCCCAGGCGATGCCAACCTCGACGGCAAGGTCGATGTCAGCGACATCACCGCCGTTGCCGCCTATATCCTCTCGTCCGCCACCGCCCCCTTCAGCCCTCAGAACGCCGACGCCAACCGCGACGGCAGCATCGACGTAAGCGACATCACTACTATCGCGGCTAATATATTGGGGGAAAGTAACAGG
This sequence comes from Bacteroidaceae bacterium, assembly GCA_024398515.1. GTDB lineage: Bacteria > Bacteroidota > Bacteroidia > Bacteroidales > Bacteroidaceae > Prevotella. Next base: position 22,357 of record JAKSIZ010000002.1, read on the forward strand.
GCACGAACGTTGTGCTCTCAAAGAACGATGCTTAAACCCGAAAAAAAACTGTAGCAGTTTTGGAACGAAAACTGTAGAAGTATTCAAGTCAAAACTGCTACAGTTTTTTTCCGACCATTAAGCTCGTCCCATAAATCGATTACGTTGACGAGTATAAAAACCAACAATCATCAATTTTTCACGAATGCGAAAAAAATGACCAAAACGAAACAATATCTGAATAATTTGAGGAAAAATGCGTATAATTACAAAAATAAATAATACCTTTGTAACAGATAAATACTTAAATAGATTAATTATGAAGAAAACAAATTCTAATCGTTTGACCTATTGGCTCACAAGGTCAATGAGGTATTCGCTTTTGGCACTGTTGGTTATGCTCTGTCAAAGTGCATGGTGTGATGTCTATTCCGGTCAGGCATGGGACGAAGTTGTGGATGACAACAACAGACCTCAAGGTATTACTACCAACCAACAAGGCAATTACGTCATCACATTGACAGAACCCAAGCATCTGGCATGGTATGCGTGGAAACTAAGAACTGAGGAGAATAATTCCGAACTGAAAAAATACTCATACGCCGATGTGACGCTTGGCGCTGACATTGATATGTCGGGGTATTCATGGCGTGCTATTGGCGAGGTAGGAGATGGCAATCATGATTTTCACGGTACTTTCGATGGTCAGGGACATACGATATCTAAACTCGTGTGCGAACGGTACAATGGCGATACGATGGCAGGTCTGTTCGACGAGTTGAACTCAAGCACTGAAGTCAGGAATATAAGATTCTATAACTGCCAGTCGTATTGCAGGTATGCGGCAGGAATTTTGGCAGGTCACATAAGTAACACGAGCGATGTGAAGTTCACGAATCTAATATTTGATATGTGCTATGTTTCAGTGGTTAAACAATCTGCGGGTTTTGTTATTGGTGCAATCGTAAATTCCCAAAACGTTGTTTTTGACAACATAACGGTAAAGAAGAACTGTTTGTTTGACAAGAATGCGGACAATCGTTTCGGAGGTATTGCAGGTTCACTTGGATGGGGGGACTGTTCGGTAACTGTAAAAAACAGTTTTATTGCGCTACAAGCTAAAGAGGCGAATACTTACTTGGGTTACGGTGGCATAACAGCATATATGGACCACAGCTGTAATCTTGACGTTGATAATTGCGTGATTGACATTTCTGGTATGTTCTTTACTGGCAATAACGATCAGGCAGCTATTGTAGGTAGATGGGATGATTCGTCGAAGCCTATCGTCAGACGTACATTAGTGGTAGGCGACCACTCTTCAAACAAAGACTTGCCGAGCGACCATAACTCTGCTCTGTTCGGGGGATGTACAGCAAGTTGGTCTCAGATGGAACTGTATGATTGCTTCATTGACCATAACCATTCGCCAGAGCCAAGAGATTATCAGATTGTCAGTAAGCAAATCGCTGATGCTAATAGAATCTATGCATACAACATCCAAAACATTAACAGAACGGAGGCTACGGCAAAAGAGGCTCTTGCCGTAGCAACGATGAATGAATACGGAACAAGCTTCGGCATTAATCCTGCATATACATCAGAGAATTATGCTGTGTCGGATTTCGTTCTGCCGCTCGGTAATGATGATGGGAGACTGTTGAAATTTTCGGGTGGAAAACTTATTGCAAAAGCCTACGGAGGAGTGCCAGAGGCATTTACTAAACCATCTGACGATATTGTCATTATGGCGCAAGGAAAGGAGATGAAGTACGAAGCCAATCCGCGAACTGACGAATGGATTACAGCCGACAAATCCACGAACTTGAGTGACATGAAGAGAACGGGGAAATGGGAGTTCTCAGGAATACCTACTGCAAAAGGTAATTTTGATTTCACGTTTTCCAAAAGACCCGTTGCCAAATGGATATCTGGCTATCCTGCATACAACCAGACGACTCAGAGAGTAGTGCTGAAATGGAACGTAACGAGCAATGGGTATAGAGACAATTGGCAGCTTTTCGGCAAATGGGTTATATACAAGAACAGTGCAAAAGTTGCTGAACTCCCGGGAGATGCAATGGAATGGACTGATCTCACTCCAGGCAGTGGTAAGATAACCTACGAGGTGTTCTTTGTCAGCGATGACTTTAAATATACCAAGGATGACAATCCAGAGCATCCTACACATACCTTCGATGTTGCATATAGCGTAAACATGGAAGGAGTCACTCCATTCATAAAAAACGACAAGGTGGTCAACACGGTAAATGTACCTAATGCACAAAGCCTGAACGGTAGCCGTCTGCGTCTGCTCAGATGGGACACGAAGGTGGCTGAAGAGACTGGAAACAATCCAGCGGAAATCCTCAAACGTGCCAGCGAACTGACAGTCTATACTACAGAGTTTATGAGCAATCCTCAGAAGGAAGACGAGAAACTGGCTGTCACATACGAAGACAATGCGCCTCAGGCAACAAGCTGCACAATGTACCATTATATGTGGGTGATGGACAATATCAAGGACGGAAACTTCAAGACTGGTGCATCGTTTATGACGGAAGTGCTGTCGTTGCCTACTGAGTCAGGAATCAAATTCAAGGAGTTCACAGCCACGAAGGGAAAGAGCACTTCAAAGGTCAGTTTGAAATGGTCGGTTGAGAACGACGATAACATAAGTATGAAGTATGTCATCTATCGGAATATATACGACAAGAATGACAACAGTACTCCAGACGCTTGGACGCAAATCTATGAAACAAACAGTGGACTTGCTTCTGGGTCATTCGATGATGAGACCCTGCCAGGCTATGTATATAAATACTGCATTAGGGCATATCCGTTCTGCGAAGGAACATCTTCAAAGATGAACATCGCATCAGAGATGTACGACATTGGTTTTGCTGCAAGCCGTGGAACCATACAAGGCAGGGTGACTTTCAACTCTGGTAAAGTCAACGTTGAAGGAGTGGATGTACGCCTTCAGGCAGAGGATGACGAACTTGCCACATCGATGCTGTCATACGCAGCGCAATTTACCGAAACAAGCCAATACATGCCACTTGCCGAAGGACTGAACAAGGAGTTCTGGGACGGCAACTGGACTCTGCAATTCCTTTTACGTCCAGATAAAGACGGAGTGGTTGCCAATTTGCCTGGACGCATGCAGCTGACTCTGAAAGACAACAAACTTTGTCTGAAAGATAATGATATCAGCATCAAGGTTAACGCAATGACTTTCGAGGGGAATTATGTAATGCTGAAACATACGGGCAATGGCTATCAGTTGGGCAACATTGCCTTTGACAATAACGACAAGGCAATGGTCAATTGGACTGGTGCCGTATCGGATGCCGACATGGCGAAGACTGTTGGTAATCCGGCTGAGAGCGACACTCTCTATTTCGGCTGCAAAGGGAGCTCATTCAGCGGATACGTCGATGAGATTCGTCTCTGGAAGGGAGAACTTAGCGACAAGTCTATATGCGACACATATAACCGCTATCTGAGTGGCAACGAAAAGTCGTTGATGGCATACTATACCTTCGACAGCGGAGTGGGCGAATATGCCTTCGACAGCAGTCACCCATCAGGCAATTGGAATAACAGGCATTCCGTGCTTCCGGTATCGGAAAAAGAATGCCCAATCGTCACTGCTGACTTCGTGCCTGAAGCTGACGTGCTGACTTACAGAGGCACTACCGATAAGAATGGTGAATACACCATCAGCGGCATTCCATTTGAGGGAGAGGGTACAAACTGGCAGATTGTACCGTCTTTCGGTTCACATGACTTCAGCCCTACAAGTTCGCGTCGCCTCATCAGCGCCACCACATTGGTACATAGCGGAATCGACTTCACCGACATCAGCAGTTTCAAGGTGCAGGGAAGAGTTTATTACGAGAACACCAACATTCCTGTGCAGGGATGCAACATCATGATTGACGGTACTATGGTTCAGGAAGGCACAACAATGGCTGAGACCGATGCCGATGGTGCGTTCAGCGTGGATGTGCCGATAGGTACACACACATTGGCAATGAGTATGAACGGACACACGTTTACCGATAGTCTCACCATGTATTTCAACAAGGCAGTCAAGGACCTCTGGTTCTTTGACAATACAACTGCAGTAGTGGCAGGAAGGATTTGTGGCGGCGAACTCCAATACGCTCAGCCTATCGGACTTGCGGCATCGAAGAACAACATCGGAACAGCCTACATCACCCTGAAGCCAAGCAATGACAACTACTACTTTACGGCTAAGACCGATAAGGCAAATATCTATATAGTACCTTCCGACGAGCAGATTACCTACGCCAATCCTCTCAAATACACCAACGACTCATGGGCACATACAGGAAAGGCTGTAAGCGACACGGATATGGGTGATGCCAACCGCATATACATCAAGACCGATTCGCTGACAGGAGAGTTCGCAGCAAGCCTGCCGCCTATGCGCTACGAGGTTATCGACATCACGATTCCTTCAGCCGATGAGGATATAAATACGAAACTGAAGCAGAAACTCAGTTTCCTTGACGCACGCAATACGACTCAGGAACAGGTTGACTCAGTATGGAACGGACAAACAACTTCTGACGGAGTGCAGGTCTTCGATAAATTCACATATAACACCTTATATAAAGAAATGATAACCACTCCTGCCACATTGGAAGTATGGCAGGTAGAGGAAGACAAGACCTTCTTTGGTGAAGACTCGCTGACCTACATTAACAGCGATGGCAAGGAAATAGCAATTGCCGCATATCAGGACGGCAAATATACTATCAGTGCTGAAGGTGCCGAGACAAGACCTGTGTTCAAGCAATTTGAGAACTATGTGTTCTATCTCAGGGCAAGCCAAAAATACCTGAATAAAGATGACAGTAAGGACATTGTGGAAGATGTGATGCCAATGGCATACAAACCTGTGACCATCAACAATGGCATGGCATACGAAAACTACTGGTATGTGGATGAAAACGGAACAACCAGTTTCGAGGAAATGGAAGGCATAGAATTCACACTTGACTCTTTGGGATGCGGAGTATATAAATTCAAGACAGGCACCCCTAATACAGCAGCACCGTTCGAAGAGACTATCTCGATGGATCTTGACTATGGGCTTGACCAGTTCAACCTCACGGGAGTAATGCTGGGAACCGTAAGCTATGGCAACTCCTTCGTCACAAGAGGTCCGAGCATTGTGTCTATGGTCCTTCGCGACCCACCTGGTTCTAAGTCTTACGCAACCTGGACAAAGGGCTCTACCGTGACTACGGGATATGAAAAGACTACATTTGATGAGACTCAGCATGGAGAAAACTCAGAAGTCTTAGTCGGTTATGCACCCGAGTTTGAAGGTTTAGAAGGAAAACCGATGTCAAGGGGTAAATATGGGGCACATGCTATAGAAGTACAAGACCACATGAATATAAATGGTGACAATACGGTAAGTGGATTCTCTACTTCTATCACGACGACCCAGGATATCAGCACAAGCAGCAATCCGGAATTTGACGGACCTGATGCCGACCTCTTCATAGGGTCTTCCGTTAACACTGTGTCTGGTAATGGCAAGCAGGTGGCGCTCGTTCCCCTGCCTGATGGCAAGGCTGGTGTGAAGATTGACCTCAAAGACGTTAAAACTTCAGCATTTACCTTCAATACATCATTTGTCTATTCACAGTACCAGATAAAGAAGACCGTGATGCCGAATCTCCTTGCAGAGCGTAGAAAACTGATAGAAGATCCTGCCAGCCTGCCGGCTGACAGCTCTCTTCACTATGTGCTGAAAGACCTGCAATATGCCGACTGGCTGAAAATGACTGACGAGGAGAAGGACAGGCAGTTGGACAAGGGATTAGGTGTAGGATATGACATCAAGAGTGCCATTGAGCAATATGCTACCGACTCAATAGAATTGTACCGTCTGTGGGTGGAGGACTGGAAGAACGTGCTCCGCAACAATGAGAAGGCAAAGGTGGATGCCTACGCAGGCAACTATCTCAAGGGCAACTATACTTTTGATGCTGCCAGTTCCCAGACATTCACTACATCAAGCAATGAAATGAAGATTATCAAAGATCAGACAGACTTGGATGGACATATTGAAGATGCTCATGTCGGATTGAAAGGTTATTATGGTCCTGTAGGGGAAGGCACAATGCAATATCATCAATACAAATTATATCGCACGGAGACTCGTAATTACGAGAATGAGGAAAAGCAGGAGGTCATGTCCTTCACCCTTGCTGAAGACGGACCTAATGACATTCTTACCGTTGACCACATGATTGCTCCTGACGGATTTGGCGACATCTTCCGCACTCGTGGCGGACAGACAAGTGCATTCTGGGCACCACAGTACGTGACTGAATACTACCAGCCAGGAACGGAAATCATGGCTCCGACTCTGATGGTGAACAAGCCACGTCTGGAACTCGTGGATCCGACTCAGCAGATTGTAAGCAACGTACGTCGTGGTACGTCGGCAGCCATTCAGTTCAGGATTATCAACGACTCGGAAACAAAGACGAGTGGGTACTATCGCATGTGTCTTGAAGCTGAGAGCAACAGGAATGGTGCTGTATGTACGTTCAACGGTAATCCTCTTAATAACGATGGTGTAGGTGTATGGTTAGAATATGGCAAGCCGCAGATTATTACAGTCAACGTGGCAGAACCTCAGAGCCCAGTAGATGATTCCTACAATCTGAACTTCTTCCTTATAGACGACAAGCAGACTTTGCCTACCGGTCCGATGGGCATCTATCCTTCTACGGTGACTGTGCAGGTGAATTTCGTGAAGTCGTCGAGCGAAATCAATCTGGCTACCGATGAGTTGGTGATAAATGCAGAAAGCATTAAGAAGGGTGACGGCAAGGTTCACTTCACGTTGAAAGACTATGACGTAAAGATGGACAACCTGCTCTACATCGACTTGCAACAATGGGACGGAACAAGGTTTATGTCGTTGGGCGAATCTGCAAGGTGGCAGAAGAAGGACGGACTGCCGGAGAGTGTAAACTATATTCTCGACATGAGTGATCCAAACAACTTCCCTGACGGTGAATATAAGTTCCGTGCACGCACAGTGAGTAATTATGGCGAAGGCGAGATAGAAGCGTACAGCGATGAGACAGTAATCCTGAAGGACGTCTCTGCTCCACAGCCTATCAGCAACCTCATGCCGGTGCGTGGTGTGCTGGGTAATGACAATGAGATATCAGTGGAATTCAACGAGGATATTGTGGGCGACATCAGGAAGAATACGAATGTGGAACTTTATGGTGAAATGACGAATAATTCTTCGGCAAGGGAGACATCGGTCTATTTCAACGGAGGAACAGATGCGTCAACAGATGTTCCGATGCAGGTGTTGCAAAACGGAACGGCACGCAGTTTCAATCTTTGGCTCAAATGGACTGGAAACGCTGGAACATTGTTTGCTATTGGAGGCAATTCAGATAAGACCCGTTTCGGAATAGACGGAAATGGTCACTTTACCCTCATCGCGAGGACTGAGAGCTATAGGAGCAAGGCAGCATTTGAAAGGGACAAATGGACTTTCCTTTCTATTATCGTAGATGATACGAACGGGAAGGACGACTCTATGTTGGTGACTGCAAGTTATATTCCCGAAGATGGCAAGGACGTGGTATGGCTGATGGGCGACAAGGACGGCGGAATGAATACCCCTCGGTTGGCTACAACAGCGGCACCATTGTTCCTTGGTGCCGGGTTCCATGGCAAGATACAGGATTTCAGCGTATGGAATGGTGTGAGGGATATGGAAACATCAAACAACGAGAAATCGCTCACTAAGACTCGTTATACTCCGAACCTTTTGGCATACTGGCCTCTGAATGAAGGCTACGGCAAGGTGGCGCAGGAGGTGGTTGCGGAACAGAATATGTATCTGATGTCGGAAAGTATGTGGAGCTTCGAGAACAGCAACTATGCAATGCGTCTCGGTAAGGGACAGAAGGCACAGATAGTATTCTCGAACGTAAACACAAACTATGATGAGGATTATCTGCTTCAACTCTGGTTTAACGTGGATGCCGATAGCGAAACGGCTACGCTTCTGAGTTATCCTAATGGCAACACACGGTTTGAGGTTGCAGGAGGGACAGGAAACCTTGTGTTGAGATGCCGGCAGGACTCCATCGTTGTAGGCAGCAAAGACATTGCCGATGGTTGTTGGCACCAACTTTCGTTTATGGTGAAGAAAAGTGAGAATGGCAATGCCACGCTCTATCTTGATGGTGAGAACGTAGGGCAGCTTCCAGCAAGGAAGGTTGATACAATGCAGGGAGTTCTCATACTTGGCGACTCGGCAAACTTCAGCGGCTGTTTCGATGAAATCCGCATCTGGAACGGACTTCAGAACTCTGAGTCGATAAATGAGAACCGGAACAAGCGTTACAGCACTATTGACTGCCCTATTGCCGCGTACTTCCCGTTTGAGGTAAGCGGAATGAATCAGACTGTTGACTTCTCTTTATGCAATTATGGAAACATGAAGGCGGAGGGAGATACCGTACGAATGGTAGTGACCGACCCGAACGTGCCTCTCAGCCAATTGGCAATTACCGAGGAGACGGAGAATGTTGCTCCGCTCAAGAGTGTTCCTACGCTTGTTACCCGTGACTTCAGGGTAGCAAGTTCGGAAAGGAAAATAAGGCTCAATATCGACGAGAAGGAAATCAGGGACGTTCAGGGTACAATGCTGACGGCTCTTGTACGTGGACTTCACGACAAGGCTGGCAATACGATTCAGGACATCAGATGGTCGTTCCTCGTAGATATGAACGATATCGACTGGGGCGAAATTCTGATGGTTGACTACGACAAGGATCTCAACGGAGATTATATCGGTACGGCTAAGATTGTAAACAATACTGGCGTGGAGCAGAGTTGGCGCATAGAGAATGTGCCTTCATGGATGGTACTGAGTTGCTATGGTGGAGTGTTGAGTCCTGGCGAGACGATGTCGCTCACCGTATGTGCAAAGGAAAGTATCCCTATAGGTACGAACTCTGGGGTGCTTTCATTGGTTGACGGCAAGGGTATGCATCATAAGCGGTCATATACGATAAATCATATACCGAACAGTCCGGACTGGAAGGTTGACTCGCTCTATTCTCAAGTGATGACTGCGACAGGACAGGTGCGCATCAACAGGATCATTCAGGAAAACAGCCTTAGCAAACTGGCTGCATTCAATAGTCTGGGTAATTGCGTAGGTGTGGCGAGTCCTCAGTATGTAAAGGAGAAGAATTCATACTATTACACAATGATGATTCATGGCAATGACTGGTATGTAGGAAAGGAACTTACATTTAAGTTCTATGATGCCACGAATGGAGTGTTCTATGCTTGCGTAGAGCCAAACATACCTATCGTATTTGGAGGAGACTATGCTAATGCCGGTAGCATTGAGGCCCCGATATACTGGGATACTACAGGTAAGATAGAGCAGATAATAAACATCAGCGAGGGCTGGAACTGGATATCGTTCAATACTCAGGAAGATGGCGTGATAGACGAGGTCTTCAGCAACCCTCAACCTTCAACCCTCAACCCTCAACCTTCATCCATCTACGTTGAGGTGAAGGACAAGAACAACTTTGCCCGCTACTACAACGGCAAGTGGGAATATGACGAAGACTTCAAGTGGGTCACTTCCGGATGTATGTATAAGGTGAAGGCCAATGGGGCTGCAAAGATATCACGCATTGGAAATCCAGTAAATAATTCTGGTACGCACATTGCTATTGCCCCAATGACCGACGGAAAGCCTGGCTGGTCGTGGATAGGTGCAAATATCAACACGAATATGGCGCTTACCACGGCTATGGGTGGACTGACGGTTGCACCAGCGATAGGTGACCTGATCAAGAATCATAACCAATACGCTGAATATACGACAAGTGGTTGGATAGGTAATCTCAATACGATTATCCCTGGCAAGGGATATATGTATATGTCGAATGATGAAGCAAAGAAAGAACTTGTCTATCCTCGTTCGGTCGTTGGCAATTCTAAGTCTCAGAAAACCCTATTCGAAACTGGTCAGGATGATGATCTATATGCGGAATTTGCTGGATCGGCAACCGTGATAGCAGCAGTAGAATGTGACGGCATCAGACTGGAAGGTTGCAGGATTTATGCAATCGATGATGAAAGTAACGTCCACGGATGCAAAGTGGTATCATGTAATGATGACCGTCACCTTGCATACCTCGTCGTTCACGGCAATGAGCCAAAGACGATAATGTTCAGGGTTGAGTGTTCAGACTTCCCTGACAAGGTTTTTGAATCATCCACAATACTCGATTACTATGATGGTCTTTCTGTAGGCACGAGCGATGAGCCGCTCATCATTCAGATAGAGGGAGCATCAGCGATCAACGATATCAATGCCGATGCAGATGAAGGTACCATCTATGACCTCTCAGGACGAAAAGTCTCATCAAACTCAAATCTCAGACGAGGCATCTATATCAAGTCTTATGATGGACACAAGAACCGCAACAGAAAACAGTTTGTAAGGTAAAATATACGTAAGATGGTTTTGCCGTAGGCTGACTATCGTTTACCTCTCTTTCTACTCGGCATCGTTAAAGAATGCTTCAACGATGCCGAGTTTTTATATTGCTCCAAGAGGTCGGTGGGACTTAATTTGCCTACAAAACTTGAGAAAAATTTACTGCCACAACTTAGGCAGGGCGACGTAGAGATACTCGTTGATGTCGCCGTAGTAATGCTTTCCGCCTGTCTTCACACTAAACGTAAGGTTGCCGTTTTCACCGTAGTGGAACAATGGGGCATTGGCGCAAAGTGCCTGAATGAGCGAAGTCTCGGGCTGATATGCAATGTCGTCGGTGCCTGTGTAGGCATAGACCTTGAAACTGTTGGCGTAAGGCGTAGCGGCAAGTTGGTCGTTGAGGTATTTGGCGGCATACGTCATGTCCTTTTTCGTGCCGTCAGCATCGAACAGCCATAGGTCGCCACTCAGCGGAATAAAACGGCTTACGGCATTGACTCCATAAAGCAACTGGTACCATGTACACAGTGAACCCATTGAAAAACCGCCGAAGGCACGATGCTCGCGAGAGGCTGAAACGGCCTTGCTTCCCTTGCCCTTGAAGTAAGTGTTATATGCCTTTTCTACCGATGGAATCAGGTATTTTTCCAATTCCAAGTGGAAGTCGCGCGTCTGTCGGGTTGCATCTTCCATGCGGTTTGCGCCTATGTTCTCGTCATCCACATAGAACGTAGGAGTGACCACGAGCACTGGTTTCATCTTGCCCGATGCGATAAGATGGTCGAGCACGTTGGTCAATGGCAGCGGACTGCGTGGGTCTGCAAAGAACGAAGTGCTGTTGTCGCCACCGCCATGAATGAGGTAAACCACGTTGTAACGTGTCGATTTGTCGTTTTTGTCGTAACCATACGGCACATAGACACGGGCATGCTTCGTGACTTTTTTGCCGTCAATCTTTACTGTGTAGAGGAAAGTCTCGACCTTTCCCTGCCTCTCTGCCGGTGTGCGAAGTTCTGCTGGCACAGGCTTAAACGTTTCAAACTGCTGGGCATAGCCCACGCCGGCACATACAAGTGCAATGATAATTGCCAAAAATCTGCGTTGTTTCATCATTTTTTTATTTTACTCTTTATACTTAAAATCAGTTTCCTTTACATAAATCGAATAAGAATCTATTGCTCCTGGAACGTCAGATTCCATGCGAGGAAGATATTCCAACGCTGAAAGAGTGTGAACTTTTCCGAGGTCTATGACTATGAAATGCGGGAACTTCACGCCCTTCTGCGTTGCCCAATAGGTTGATTCCTGAAGGTCGTAAATCTTGTCGGCAGAGTGGTTGCCGCTCTGTATGTCCTCGCTATCAGCATAACGTATCTTCCAAGGTTCGCGACTCAGACGCTCTCCATTCTCGTCTTTCAGGTAAAGTTCCGCAATACAAGCCAATTCCTCATCCATGAGTCCGATGGCACTGAGGCATACAAAACGCCCACGTACAGGCTTGGAGAAGTTGACTGTTTGCCATCCGTTCTGCTTTTTGAAACTTCCTTTTGCTATAGGAGTCTCGCCTTTGAGGTTGAGTGTTTCGCCTGCTTTTCGATGGATTGGCGGTTCTTCGTGCTGCAACTTGTCGATGATAGGCTTTGAAAGTCCGGCTATTATCTGCTCTTTAGGTCCTGCAATATCGAGGATAATAATCTCGTTCTTGCCCTTCTTCAGCCAGCATCCAGGACAGTAAAGCGTCTGCTGCGGACCAATATTCCAGAAACGACCGAGTGCATGACCGTTCACATAGACCATTCCTTTGCCCCAAGAACTGAGGTCGAAGAACGTGTCGCCCACCTTATTAATATTAAAGAACGCACGATAATAACCGCGACCAAACACAAGGTCTTCGCTCGCTTTGCAATATCGCATGCTACGACCAATGCGAATGGCATTGATGCCTGACAACAGTTTTTCCTTGTCCTGCTCTTTCGACAATGCTTTTACTGCCTCGTCGTAACTTTCTACAATAGGAATGCTTCGCCACTGTTGAGGCTTCCACGTCAGCTCTGTACCGTCAAATCCATCGAGGTGATTGCCTCCGGTGTTTGCCGTTATCACTGGTGAACCGATTATTCCCTTGAAGTCTTTTATGGCACGACCGAAGTTTATGCGCCCCATTGCCTCGACAAGTATCTGCAGTTCCTGACCTTTCTGAATAGGCGGAAGCATGATTTCCTTGTCGCCCATGCGACGATCGAGAGTGCCAACAAACGCCCCGTCAATGAACACTTGAGCATAGTCGTGCGCTTCAAGCCGCAGTGTGCTTTGGTATGGAATCTCTGGCAGACGCGTCTCATAAAGCATCGAGCCCCAACCAAATCCTATTTCTTCAAAGGTCTTTGGTGCGCTTTGTCCCTTGCCGTTGTTTGCTGCAAGCGCAAAGTTGAAGCCATTATAAATAGGAGCGAACTCGTTGACTTCGAACTTTGGTATAGAGATTATCGGTTTTGCAGATGGTGGAGTAGGGAGTTTCTTGTCGGAGAAACCTTGCAACATTGTGCGAAGTTCCCAGTATTTGTCCGTTGCCTGACCATATTCATTTATCGGAGCATCGTAGTCATACGAGGTGACATCGGGAGCAAACCCTGGTGAATTAGCACCAGCCCAATGGCCGAAGCTCGTGCCTCCGTGAGTCATATAGAGTGAAAACGAAATGTTCTTTTCAAGCATCTCACGCAGTCCTGCGACCATGTCCTTGGCAGAACGCGTCTCATGTTTACCTCCCCACTTGTCGAACCATCCGCTCCAGAACTCGCTACACATCAATGGCGAGTCGGGGCGCAACTGCTTCAGACGTCGGAACTGCTCGTCGATGTTTGCGCCTGTGCCAAAGTTCATAGTCCATATCATGTCGTCGAGTCCGTTCTTTTCGAAGTTGCTGCTCCAGTCGCATTGGAAAAGAGTAGTCTTTTCGCCAAAGTTCTTGCGCACAATATCGCGTATGGCACTGACGTAAGCTTTGTCCTCACCGTATGATCCGTATTCATTTTCAACCTGAACCATGATGATAGGTCCGCCGTTCTGTATGGTCAGTGGTGCGAGTTGCTCAGCCACTTTCTGCTCAAACTTCTCCACGCGTTCCATGAAGTATGGGTCTTGCTCGCGTAGTTTTATATCCTTTTTCCTCAGCAACCACCAAGGAAGTCCGCCCATTTCCCATTCAGCACAAACGTATGGACCTGGTCGCACGATGACGTACATGCCATTCTTTTGTGCCGTGCGGCAGAACTCGGCAATGTCGTTGTTGCCGCTGAAGTCGAACAATCCTTCCTGTTGTTCGTGAATGTTCCAAAAGATGTAAATGCAGACGGTGTTCATTCCGAGTGCCTTGCACATCTTTATTCTGTGATCCCAATACTCGCGAGGAATGCGTGGATAATGAATTTCGGCTGCCTTTACCACAAATGGTTTACCATCAAGAAGGAATGAACCTTTGCCAGCCTCAAAACTTCCGCCCTTAGCCATTGCCACACCACATACAACAGCGAGGCACAAAAAAATAATAATCCGTTTCATAAGTAAATAAATTTTAGATTTGCAAAGATAGTGAAATAATTTGAAAGTACGTGTAGTTTCGCAGTTTTTATTGATGTTTTCGATATTTAACATCGGAACAAACATTAGAAACCTTGTACAAAAACAATCCATATCACCGTACCTTTGCAGTCATAAAGTTCGCTTTATATAAATAGGTATATTTTTTAATTTAAAGGTATTTGTAAATGGAAAACAGAATTGTAGAAGCAATGAACAGGCAGATCAACGCCGAACTGTGGTCGGCATACATGTATCTGTCAATGAGTCTCGACGCAGAGTCGAAAGGAATGAAGGGCGTAGCAAACTGGATGTTTGTGCAGTGGCTTGAAGAACAAGACCATGCAAGAATACTTCAGCTGTTTATGCTCAGTGTTGACGCAAAGGTGGAACTAATGCCAATCGATGGTGTACCGACGTCTTGGGAGAGTGTTCTCGAAATGTTTCGTGGCACACTCTTGCATGAAATAGAGGTTTCGTCAATGATTCATCAGCTGATGAGGATGGCAGTTTCCGTAAGTGACTATGCCACGGTAAGCCGTCTGCAATGGTTCATAGATGAACAGGTGGAAGAGGAAAACTCGGCACGCGACATTGTCAACATGCTTGAAATGGTAGAAGGTGACTCTACTGGATTGTTCAAGATTGATTGTATGTTGTACAAACGGAAGTATGAAAAGGCAGCTCCACTGCTGTAATCTCTCGCCAAACGATTGCTCATAATACCAAGCCCCTCGATGATGAGGGGCTTTTTTGGTGTTAATTCATTAGCATCACGACTGGTGACTGTCGCAGCATTCTTACAAATTCCTTTACGGAATGTTTCATGTATTCGTCTTTCAACACGTGTACACAGCCTATTAACTCGTTGTCCTCTATGTCCAAAGGCACTGCCACGAGGTCTGAGTTCTTTGCCACTGCAAGCGACGAAAGTATTGTCACCAACGACGAACCTTGCTCTACAAGGTCGCAAAGGAAGTTTGCATCGTTCAACTCTATGCGCACTCGCAGCTTTATCTCAGGGTGTCGCTGCAGTTCGCGGTCAATCCATCTTCTTCCCTGTACGCCTTTTGCTGGCAGGGCAATAGGGTATTTCTCAAGTTCCTTGAGCGAAAGTATCTTTCTTTCTGCCAGTTCATGACGTTTGGGAAGTACGGCACAGAGCGATGTGGAGAATAGTTTGTACGACTCGAACTCCTCGTATGGCTCTTCTTTTTTATAAGCCAGAGCGAAGTCAATCTCCTTCTTCCGCAGCATATTTATCAGGTTGTCGGTGTAGCCATAATGCACATTCAGCTTTATTCCTTTATATGTATATAGGAACTCCTTCATGGTGTACCACAGTATATGACTGAACGAATGTGTCACGCCGATGTTCAGTGTGCCTGTCATCAGGTTCTTCACGTTGGCAACCTCAAGCACACAGTTGTCTGCTTCGTGCAAACATTTCAGTGCCATTGGCAACAGGCGTTCGCCGCATTCGGTCAGTACAACCTTATGTGAAGTGCGCTGAAGCAGGTTACATTGAAGTTCATCCTCAAGTTGTTTTATCTGTTGGCTGAGGGTGCTTTGCGAAATATACAACTGCCGCGAAGCTTCGCTGAAGCTCAGGAGTTGTGCTGTCTTAACGAAATACTTAAGTTGTCGGAGTTCCATAATGTCATATTTTTATCTTATCCGACTGCAAAGGTATATATAAAATCTCAATAAACAAAATACTTTGCTATCGATATTTCCGATACAAACTATCTGTCTATTCCCATTTGGTTTTTTAGGCTATAAGGTCATTAGTCTGTATTACTCATGCAGAATTTTACTTGAGATTGTGAGCCGTCAATGTTAGTCTATCTTGATGCGAACGGAAGGGTGTTGTCGAATGAACGAAATACTCGGAGTAAAACTGCTACAGTTTTCGATCGAAAACTGTAACAGTTTCCATGTGAAAACTGCTACAGTTTTTTTGAAGGCACTTGGCTCGTCGCAAGCAACGCGACCAAACAACAATATATATTTACTCAATCAATTTTTATTTTCATCAAGTTAAGACGCTTGCCGTTTGTGAAGTGACCTGACTGATAAAACATGTATTTCCCATCGGGCGAAAAGAAAGGCTGCGCATGGTCGGGCGTCATCTTTGCATCGCTTGCCATCTGGTATCTATGCCCTGTAGCAACATCTATGAGCCAGACGTTGCCGGCAAACGTGTCGCCTGCTGCCCATTTGTTGTCGCGACTTGCATTGCAATGCCAGAAACCACGACCAGTAAGTTGTGTCTTTGCGTCTATACCCAACTCTGTTTGACCGATAACGTCAATGTCGTCGGTGCGCAGGTTGATGCGGAAGATGCCACTTGCCTGCTTGCGAAGTCGGCTCTGGAATCCCAGCACATTGAAGTAAACGTAATCCTCCGAGGCAAAAGTCTCGTGTGTCACCCAATCAAGAGGAGTCTCATTATAGAGTGGTTTGAGTACTGTTCCGTCGGCTGTACAGTACCACATGCGTTGGTTTGCATCGCCTCCAGTCTCGTTGCAGAACACTATTTCCTCTGGGCGGAAGCGGCTGCATTGTATGTGACCTGTCCTGAAAAGCACATTGGCGACCATTGAAACCTCTCCTGTGTTGAGGTTCATCTTTCTTATACCACTCAGAACTGGTTGAATCTTTATCGGTTGATTGTCCTTCGGCTTGAATGCAAGTGCTTTCATTTCTTCCTTTTCCTCGTCGGTGCCGTCACGTTCAACGGTGATATATGCCCACTGGTCGTCGCAACTTACGCAGAAATTATTCGGCCGTCCCATCGATTCAGGGAAAGAACCGATGTATGTCTCGTACTTCTTCGATGCCTTAACCTTGCCGGCTTTTGCATCGGTGAAGAAACGATCGAGGTCCATCACGTACATCTTCCATCCACCATCCTTGTCGCGTTTGTTGTAGAAAAGTTTGTTTGAACGGTTGCCAAGGTATATGTTTGAGATGCTTGAGTCGTCGGTGGCTTGTATTATCTTGCCGCTTTCGAGTTCGATGAAGTAGTAGAACGTCGGTTTATAGCGATGTTTTCCATCCTTTGAAACAATCTCGTCGGCATTGCTTCTCGACGAAGAACGGAACACGATATACCTACCATCGGCAGTAAACATCGGGTCGGTCTGATATAGGAAACGGTCGTTCCTTGTTGTATCAGTGAGCACTGTAACCGTCTTGCCAGTACCCTGGTCAATATAATTGAACGATTCAGAAGGGTTGAACACTCCGAACTGTGCTGATGCTGTAAGGCAAACAGCCGAAAATAGAATTAGTAAAGGTTTGCGTAAATGTTTCATAATTTATTTTGTTTTTAGCATTGCAAAGATAATGAAAAGATATAACTAAACAATACATTATTTACAAATTCCGCTTTTTTCCATAAGAAAAAGATATTCGTTATATCTCCCATTAGAGTTAATCCATTCGTTTGTCCATCTCATGTTGCTCATTACATTCTTTTTGTAATTTATTTCTTGTGCAGCTATTACTTTGCCATTGGATTTTAGAATATCATAAAGTTCTTCTTTCGTAACACGCCCACCAGATCCGTATGATAAAAGAATGTAGTGAGAATTAGTCTGTTCTATCAACTCCTTTATGGCTTGCATTGCGATAGAATTACCTTCGTCATTTTTTTTGAAATCTTCAAAGACTGAAGGACATGCAGCATCGCGTGTGTCTTCTCGTCTGTTTGCCTTTCCAAATACAGCAGGCTTGTCGTTAAGGATAATTGTTTTCCAGATATGATAATAAGCAGCATATCTGACTCTGCTTGGTGGCATCTTTTCATTGTTTGAACCATACGGCGGATCCAAATAGACCAGGTCGTGGTAATCATGAACAGCGTCAAACACATCTCCTCTGATAACCTTATTGTTGGTAGTAATTACAGGACGTTTTGGGAGTTTAAGGCAGATGTCATTATATGAACGAGGCGACCAACCAGATAAATAGGCAGCATAGTGTCCCAATGTATTATCTACTGCATCCATTGCAAGTATAAGACTTGTCAACAGCACGCATTTATCCTCCCAAGGCAGGTTATATTCCTCTATCCTGTCTCTTATAGCGTCAAGGCGCATGGTGTTTTTAAGTTGGAAAGGCATTTTCCCATCCTCATCTTCGCCTCCATAATGCTCGGAAAACCATCCCTTATATCCAGGTAGGGAGTTTAGTTCGTCAAGGTATGGCAGATAATAAGAATCCGCTTGTTTTGACAATAGATAGCATGTGGCGAAAACCTGTGACCATACAGAAATATCATTGGCAGTTGTATTATAGCCTATCTGTGCAAATAATTGTGCAACACGGGTAGTCCCACTAAAAGCATCAAGTGCAGACTCCACATTAAGTCTTCTCACCATATCAACGATATAAGGCAAAATTCTCAATTTGGAGCCAGTATATTTTATACCTTCAGTTTCTGGAACAGAAGAAACATTTCCGCATAAGTCTGATTGGGCACACATAATACGTTCTGTTTTTTATAGGCTTTTGCTCTTGTCTTAGATTGTGTGCAAAGATAATAAATTTTAATTCAAAAAGCAGCAAGTCATAGAAACTTTTTACATAATTCTTGGATTGTCCTATTAAACAACCCAAATCGTGCGCTTAATTCGGGCGAATTATATAGACAATTTGCTAAAATTATATAGACAATCTGCTAAATTTAAATAGTCATCTTTTTGCATTCATTTAGATAACTCATAGCTTCAACGGAAATATGTCTAAGAATGGGAAAGAAAAAAATATCTCTAAACATTTGGCGGAAAGAAAAATAATTATTACTTTTGCATCCTGACAGTGAGTCCGCCGAAAGGGAGGGCTTGATGTCAAACGACATATTGGAAAAACAACGCACCGCCTACGGGTTAGGCAAAGCGTTTGAGAGGACGTTACAAACGTTATCTTCTGGTTTCTCAGATCTCGCAAATTTGGAACTATGTCAGAAGGAGCGCAATGGACGGCCACTTTGGGGTAGTTATACCTATTACCTTTTTATTGTTGTATATATAATAAGGTGTTCTATAACTTATCTCGGCGTGGGCTTGCTGTTGCTTACTTTGACATAGAGGCAATGCGAGAGCCTGAGACCAGGGTAAGCGGAAAGTTTAGAACCCACGTCTTTCATATCCATATACATATAATGAATGTGTAATATTCCACGCTAAGGGTTCTGGCGCGGAAATGTGTTTGTATATGATATCTAATAAATAATTTATTAATTTTTTATGCTTATGAAAAAAGTAATTTTATCATTGATGTGCTTATGGGTTTCGATAGGGACCTTTGCACAGTTTAGCGGTTCGGGATCAGGAACATCTTCTGACCCGTACTTGATTTTTAATCCGATTCAATTGAATCAGGTTAGAGGTTTCTTGAATCAGACAGGTGTCTATTTCAAGATGATGTCCGATGTTGACTTGACCGAATGGATTGCCGATGAAAACCCTACTCAAGGATGGCAACCTATTGGCACGTCAGATTCTCCTTTTATGGGTGTATTTGACGGAAACGGACATACTATTTCCGGATTGATGATAAATCGTCCTTCTACGGATTATGTTGGTTTTTTTGCAAAAATCAGACAAGCAACAATCAAAAACGTTACAATCAATGGTTCGATAGCTGGTAGGAACAATACAGGTGGTGTTGCTGGTTATGGAGAGGAATCTACGCTGTCAAAAAGTGTTTTCAAAGGCAACCTAAGTGGTCAAACAAATGTTGGTGGCATAAATGGCTATTGTAGATATTATACTACCAAATTTACGAATTGTGAAGTTCATGCCAATATCACAGGAAACGAAAATGTAGGTGGCATAGCAGGCTTTGGAGAAAGTGGGTCAACCATAAAGATTACGTCATGCTTTGCATACGGTTCTATCTCTGGAAGAAAATATGTGGGAGGCTTAGTTGGGCTATTGAACAAACACACAATTACAGGAAGTGGAGCTATCATGGATATAACCTCTACTGATGGATATACTGGCGGTATCGTAGGTGGCTCCAGTCAAATGCAATGTTATGATAGTAACATAATATCTCGCGAAATTTCTAATACATTTGCCATAGGTGATATAATAAGCAAAGGAGAACATATAGGTGGAATTGTTGGGGATGAATATGGGTATTATGATTATTCTTCCTACGGGGCTCGCTGCTCTAATCTCAATATAATCAACTGCTATTATTCTGGCAATATTCAAGGAACAAACGATGTGGGTGGAATTGTCGGGAAAGGACATCGTAGCCAAATCAGTAAATGCTACTCCACTGGAACTGTTACAGGAAATGAGAATGTAGGTGGAATTGTCGGACGTTTAAGCAATGAGACTAAATTTGAAAATACTGTAAAATCATGCGTGTCAATCCACAGCAAAATAAATGCATTGACATCGGGTGTAGGTAGAATATTTGGAAAGAAAGAATCAGGAACAATAGGTGTGACAGGATCTCTGGAAGGCAACTTTGGCTTCACAACATGTAGAGTAATGCTTTACGGAGTATTGCAAACCATAGAGGATGGAGAACAGAACGGTAGCAGTGCAGGTAGCTCCACTCTGAAAACCCGTGGCACATATCAAGCCATCGGATGGAACTTCAATAATGATTGGGATAATATTGATACCGAATGTTATCCTTACATGAAAGGTCAGATGGCACCTCCAATCATTGAGTCAGGATGTTACTCGGGAAGTACCGAGGTAAAAGGAAAGAGTACAAATGGTGGAACAGTATATCTCAACACCAACGGCAAGAGCTATTCTGCAAAGGTGATTTCAAACCAATGGTCGATAACAACAGAGCCATTACAGGGAGGCTTACAGGTAGAGGTTTATGCCGATGCTGCAGACATGATACAGTCATACAAGGTAGCACAAGACATTACATATAAAGGTAAAGGTACAGAGGCAGAACCATATCAGATTTGTACTGCTGCAGACCTTGCAAACGCTAACGGAAACTACTATTACAAATTAATGAACAATGTCGATCTTACCGATTATATCAGTACTTATTGCTCAGCAGAAGGCTGGCGACCGATAGGCAAAAATAGTTCGGCAATGGCAAACTTCGATGGTGACGGACATACAGTTTCTGGTTTGTGGATAAACACTACAGATGATTACGTCGGATTGTTCTCAAATGCTTCGGGCGCACACATAAAGAATTTGAAAGTGGTAGTTGCTTCTGGAAAGAAAGTAAAGGGTGGCAATTATACTGGTGGAATCATAGGACGTAATTACAATGGTAGTTTGGAGAACTGCTCGTTCAGCGGTGATGTTGAAGGTGGTAATTACACAGGTGGAGTCATCGGCTATGATCAGAACAGTCAGACAACAAAGATTTCAGGGAAGGGCAATGTAACTGGCGGTCAGTATGCCGGAGGTATTATCGGATGCACTACAGGAGGAACATTGCAGAAAGCCGTTTTCGAAGGAAACGTAACATCATCAACAGCATCAGCCTATATCGGCGGTGTTGCTGGCGGAAACAATTCTGCCCTTTCACTCTGTACTTCCAAAGGCACAGTAGTTGCTACCGGTACAGGAAGTGTTGCAGGTGGAGTCGTCGGAAAGATAGATGCTAAAGGTTCTCTAACAAATGCTTACAGCACGGCAGAAGCAACTTCGGTATCATACGTTGGTGGTGTGGTAGGCTACAACTACGGAAGCATTAAAAACTGTTATTCATCAGCAAACCTCAAGTCGGACAAAGACTATGGTGGCGGTATTGTTGGTTATAACGACGGAGCATCAGCAACAACAAGCAAATGCGTTGCCATTAACACAAAGATAGAGATTGCCGACGAAAACGGATGGGCATCACGTGTAATAGGCGGTATCAAGAATGGAGCTCCAGTACCTGATATGGACAACTTCGCCAATAAGGATATGACTATCTCCATTAATGGGCAACCTATGAAAATATATGATGACAACTTGAATGGCGCTTCAAAGACACTTGACGTATTAAAGGCACAATCAACATACGAAGGTATGGGTTGGGATTTCAATATGGTATGGGCAATGAATGAAGCAACAGGATTCCCTTATCTGCTTTCAGAAATTGCAGACCCTGTGTATGTGAAGTCTATTTCTCTTGACCCACAAAGTGCAACAATAGAGATTGGTAAATCAATAGACCTTGTTGCCACTGTTCTTCCTGAGGATGCCACAAAGAAGGGCGTTTCATGGAGTTCTTCTAATCCATCTGTCGCTACAGTTACAGACGGCAAGGTAAGCGCTGTAGGTTTGGGTACTACAACAATTACCGCATCAACAACTGACGGAACAGCATTGTCAGCAACATGTAAGGTAACAGTAACTGCTGAAATAATTCCTGTATCATCTGTTTCTCTGAGCAAGAGTAGTGCAACTGTTGAAGCAGGTAAGAGTTTGGTTCTAACGGCTACTATTGAGCCTGATAATGCAACAGCAAAGTCTCTAACTTGGACTTCTTCAAACAATGATATAGCAACAGTTGATAACGGAACGGTAACAGGTGTTACACCTGGAACAGTAACTATTACTGCCGAGACAACGGATGGAACGAAACTCAGTGCAAGTTGCAAGGTAACTGTTACTGAACAAAGCATTGTTTATCCTTCGACTGATGTTTCAGGATTCGAAAACGTCCTTTACATCAATGATGTTGAGGCATCACAGGGAGCAGCACTCTCATTGCCTCTCAATATGAAGAACGCAGAGGAGAATATTACTGCATTTGAGTGCAAGGTTTATCTGCCTGCAGGAGTTGAGTGGGCTTATACCATCGACAAACGTGGCAACAAGATTTTTGTACAGCCTACATTCAACGAAGAACGTACCGACGCAAACTATCACACCATCAACAGCATCAAGCAGATGGAAGATGGCAGCTACTACGTAATCGTTTATTCCGACAAGAAGGAAATAATCCTCGACAAGGATGGCGCAATCCTGTATATGCCTCTGACAGTATCGGAAGAAATAGAACCTGGCGACTATAACATTTTCGTAAAGGATATAGTAATGGTGAACGAGAACACTGAACAGGTTCTTATCAGCAAGACCATAAGCAAACTAACTATTCCTGCATATACTCTTGGCGATGCAAACGATGACGGAATGATTAACATTACCGACGTTGTGGCTGTTATCTCATACATGCTTAAGGAAAGTCCGAATCCGTTTATCTTCAAGGCTGCCGATGTAAACTGCGATGAGATGATCAACGTTACCGACGTTGTGGGTATTATCGACATCATGACCTCTGGCGCATCAAGTGCAAAACCTGAGATGGCAATGGCAAAGAAGGCTGTCAAGAAGTCTGCAAAGACAGGCAATTCTCTTGAGATTGTACCGTTCACCGTTGCTGCCGGCACGACATCCATGAACGTGGCTCTTGAACTGAACAACCCTGGCGATGAGTTCACAGCATTGGAATGCAAGGTGTTCCTGCCTGAAGGCGTTGACTGGGATTACACTATAGACAGACGCGGCAACAAGATTTACAAACAGCCGACATTCAACGAAGACCGCACGGATGCAAACTACCATACGATAAACAGCATTTCGAAGGTAGATGGCGGTTACTACGTGATTGTTTATTCTGACAAGAAGGAAATCTTCCTTGATGAGGATGGTGCTCTGCTCTATCTGCCACTCGTATTCGACGAGAATATCAACCCTGGTGTTTATGACATCCGCGTCGGTGACATCGTACTCGCTCGTCCTGACGTGACACAGGAACTCCTCGACGACTATACTGCTTCAGTATTGGTTGGCTCACCTGAAATTGCTTCGTTGAGCCTCAATGGCGACTTCACGGCAAAGGCTATTGGTGAATACAACACCGCACTTGCATCTAACACAAAGGTTGCGGCAATGGACTTCAGCAATGCAACGGACGTTGATGCAACGACAGCAATTGCTACAGGCAACAAAAACCTCCTTGTCTATGTGGCAGAAGGCAAGAGTGTGAAGAACGAGAACAATGCCGTTATTGGTGACGCATGTGCAAACCTCGTGCTTACCGACGGTTATTCATTCTGTGCACCGAAGGCATTCACTGCTGCAAAGGCAAGCTATACGAGGACAGCAACGAATACACACGGTACTCTTTGTCTGCCATTTGCACCAACATCTGTTGCAGGTGACCTCTACGAGCTTACTTCTTCAACTGAAACATCTCTGACATTCTCACCAGTGATAACACCAGAAGCCAACGTGCCTTATCTCTACTATTGCGAGAACGACAAGGTAGAAGCAAGCAACGTGGCAGTAGGAACAGAAGGTGCAGGTAGCGTAACAAGTGGTGACTGGACAATGACTGGTACTTATGAGCCACAGGTATTCTCTGCATCTGACAATGCTTTTGCAATGTTCGAAGGCAAGCTCTACAAGAACACAGGTACGCTTACGATGAACCCATTCCGTGCATACTTCACTACATCAGGAAGTGCTGCAAAGGCAGACATCTTCGTAGAGACACCTACTGGAATTGAAAACATCTCTGCTGGTTCAATAGAGGACAACGGCAGAATGTACAACCTTCAGGGTATTATGGTGAACAAGAATTATCAGGGAATGAAGATAGTAAACGGTAAGAAATATATTAAATAGTAGTTTTCGGTTATAGGTTGTGGGTTGATAACCCATAACCTATAACCTCAAAACATTAAGACCTCAAAACCTAAAAAGAAATGAAAAAGAAATATGTAAAGCCAATATCAAAGCAAGTTATGCTCGGCATGGAAAGTGGATGTCTGATTAACGAGAGCGTCACAGGCGAAAAGGACGGCATTTGGTCAGGCGATGCCAAAGAGGGGTATGAATATCTAAAAGACGACAATCTGTTTGGCTGGTAACAGTAACAGACACTGTTGAAAAAGGAAAAAGGGGCGTATCAAATGCGATACGTCCCTTTTAGTCGTTTGGAGGATGTGTATGTTGTTTACTTGAACATCTTGCAGATTTTCTTTACTACTGGCTTTGCCTTGTAGTCGCGGTCGAAGAGGAGAGGGTAGTTTGTTCTGCCACGTACTGGCCAGCCATTGAGCCATGAGTCGCCGTCGGTTACGCCCCAAAGAGTGATGCGTGCGATGTCCTTCTCGTGCTTCTTGTAGATCTTGAACAGTGCGAGATAACGCTTCTCCAGTTCTTTTTGCTTTGCCTTTGGAAGTCCGTCTGGGTAAGGGTTGAGTTCCTTGCGAAGTTCAAAGTTCTGTGATATGTCGGCACCGTTATGCTGCTGTGGGTTAGGAAGCACATTGATGTCAAGCTCTGTGAACATAACCTTTACGCCAAGCGATGCAAACTCTGTGATAGCCTTGTCGTATTCGTCGAGGTCAGGATAGTCGAGACCATTGTGTGACTGCATACCGATACCATCGATGCGGATACCTTTCTTCTGCATGTTGCGCACGTAATCGCATACGCCTTTCACCTTTGCAGGCTTCGACATGCTGTAGTCGTTATAGTAGAGCTGTGCGTCAGGGTCGGCTTCGTGAGCATACTCGAATGCTTTCTCAATGAAGTCGTCGCCGATAGTCTGGCGCCAGAGAGAGTTGCGAAGCGAACCATCGTCCTCGAAGGCTTCGTTTACAACATCCCATCCTACGACCTTTCCCTTGAAGTGCTTGGCAACGGTAAAGATGTAGTCCTTGAGGAATGCAAGCATCTCTTCGCGTGACTTCAACAGGCTCTTATCCATTCCACCACGACGACCGAAAGGACGGAATCCTTCTGGCATCTTGTTGTCCTTGAAGAAGAACCACATTGGAGTCTGAGAGTGCCATACCAGTGTGTGGGCATTTACCTTAATGTTGTTTGCCTGTGCAAAAGCCACGAGCTTGTCAGCATCTTCCCATGTCCATTTGTCTGGTGAAGGGTGGAGTTCCTCTGGTTTCATGCAGTTTTCAGCAACTACGCAGTTAAAGTGCTGCTTTACGATATCAAGACCTTTAGGGTCCATGCCGTTTACTTGGCGGACGTTGAGTGCAGTACCAATGAGCATTTTCTGCCCAACAGTCTCTTTCAGTGTCTGTGCATTTGCGCTTGTGAATGCTGCGCACAATGCTAATGCGATGAATGCTTTTTTCATAATTCTATTTCCTTTACTTTAAGTGAACGCAATGCTGAAACGCCATTTGATGGCACGCAGTCATGGTGGAAGAGGTACCACTTGCCCTTGTATTCAGTGACGCAAGCGTGTGTAGTCCAGCCAACAACTGGCTGAAGCAGTTCGCTCTTGTACTTGAATGGTCCGTAAGGATTGTCGCCTTCGGCATAGCAGAGTAGATGACTGTCGCCTGTAGAATAGATGAAGAGGTATTTTCCATCCTTCTTCACCATCCATGAAGCCTCAAAGAAGCGGTGCTTGTTGCAGTGTTTCAGTTCGCCTTCTTCGTCGTAGATTACTACGGCCTTTGGTTCTTCTGCGAACTGCAGCATGTCGTCGCTCATCTTTGCAACGCGTGGGCAGAGTGCAGGTTCGTCAAAGTTTGGAAGATGTGGCACTTCGAGTGCAACGTTGTCACGATAGCGTTGGAGTTGTCCGCCCCATATTCCGCCGAAATAAACATAGATACTTCCGTCGTCGTCCTTGAAGAGACAAGGGTCGATAGAATAACTTCCGCGTATAGGATCAGGTTCGGCAACGAAAGGACCTTCTGGCTTATCGGCAACTGCAATGCCAAGGTGGAACACTTCGTTCCAGTCCTTTGCGCAGAAGCAGAGATAGTATTTGCCGTCCTTTTCTACAACGTCGCTGTCCCAGAGTTGCTTCTTTGCCCAAGGCACATCCTCAAGGCGGAGGATAACGCCCTCGTCCTTGCATGTATCGTTTTCGAGGTCTTCGATACTAAGGCAATGGTAATCCTTCATATTATATTGGTCGCCATTGTCGTTGTCACTTGTACCGCTGTCCCAGTCGTGGGATGGGTAGATATACACTTTACCGTTGAATACGTGTGCAGAAGGGTCTGCCATGTAGTCCTGTGGGAATAAATAACGAGCTTCTTTCATTTTGATTTTGTTTTTTTTGAATTATTCGAGATTTCGAGGGTTATTGGTTGTCGGCTTTGTTTTTGGCTTCGATTTCCTTGTTCATCTTGTCAATCACTTCGTCAGTGAGAGGGTATTTATAAACAAGGTATGCCACTACGATAAGGAGAATGGCAGGTATGATGCACGTGAACCAAAGGATTGCTTCTTGTGCAGTGGCTGAATAGAGGTTCAATTTGGTGTAATAAGCGTTTACAGGTGCACTGATAAACGATGCGAGGAATACGACAACAAAGATGCTAAGCATCAGTTGAAGGCATTTGTTTGCCTTGAACTCCTGGAACATTTCACCGAATGAAACTGGTTTTTCAGGCGTTGTGGAGATTCTTTCCCTGCATCCCATGAAGCAATACATCAAGAGAATGAAACCGACAACGGCGAATGTGCATGTTACTGCGAACCATGCGTTAGGCGCAATCGGCAATGCTGACTCCTCGCTGGCAAAGTTGAAACCAATCCATCCCATTACCAATGGAGTAATCCAACCGGCGATAGAAAAGCCTGCCTTGAAGGCAACACCTGCGAGAGCATTGATTGTTGCTGCTGGTCTGTTGCCTGTACGATACTCTGCCTCGGTGATAACTTCTGGCACAAGTGCCCACATCAAAGAACCTACGAGCAAGCCTACGCCAGTCATGACCTTTGCTGTCTGGTAGAGAACTGTGCAGTCTTCAACGTTAGAAACCTTTGGAATAGTATAGAGGATGGCAAATCCAACGAAACCGATTGAGAGTAGTGTATAGTACAATCCCTTCTTTCCCAACCACTTCTTCAGTACAGGAAGTGCCGGAAGTATAACGAATGCAGGGATGGTTCCGATAGCCATAAACGTTGCCTGGTTCCAGTCGATTGCAGAATGTACGCATATTGCAAGTCCGATAGGGAAGCCTGCCTGCACGATAATCTGACCGATGTTTGCACAAACCATTCGTGTAGAAGTGAGTTTGAGCACCTCGTCATTGTCGCGAGTCATGCTTGCCATGATTGATCCGTAAGGTATGTTGACCACGGAATAGATCATGCTGAGTATTGTATAACTTGCCGTAGCATAGATAATCTTCATTGTCATCGACCATGATGCGACCGCTGGAAGCATCAAAAGACATGCTGCTGCGGTGAGCGGAATACCGCCATAAAGAAGGTAGGCGCGGTATTTGCCCAACTTGGAATTGCGGTTGTCGATGTATCTACCTACTATTGGACTCCAGAAACAGTCGAGTATTCTCACTGCAAGTATCAGTCCTCCTACAAATGCAGGATTGATTTTGAGTACCGTTGTGAGGTACAGCATCAAGTAACACGCTACTGTTTGGAAGATGAGGTTTTGTGCCAAGTCGCCACTACCGAAGCCTATACGTTCAAGCCACGACAGTTTGTAAAATCCTTTTGATTCAATTGTTTCCATAATTTAATATCATTTAGTTGTATTATAATTCGTTTTTGCAAAGGTATCGACATTTGTTTGAATTGTCATAACGCGTGTGTATCAAAGGCGTTTTAATTTGTTTCATTCAAATTCGTTGCATGTAGTATATTTGAAAAAATGCCGATTTCATCGGGAAAATATCTACCACATCCATTGCTTCCAATCCTTTTCGGCAAACATAGGAGCAAGTTCTACGTCGGTCGTTGCAGGCTTTCCGAGCAGGAAACGGTCGATAAAAGCCTCGACATACTGGTAATCTTCCTTTGGCAACATGCAGTGATTATGCTTGTCGCGAATGCTGTAGGCAAAGCGATCGGCAATGCCAAACGTGCGATACACCTCTTTTACTGCCTTGCAGGTAACGTACATAGACTCGTCGGCGAGCCATTTGTAGTCCGGATTACCAAATAATAATAACGCGCGAGGAGCCACAAGAGCAGCCAAAGCGTGGTGATCGGTAGGCAATTTGCTCACGTTTGCCTCGCCGAAAGTAGTCTTCATGCTCTCCAAGAACCAGTGTCCGTCGGTGTTGTGTACCCGTTCAACGTTGCCAAGAGTTTCGCTTACACGCCATGAAGCGGCACCTCCGCCACCTGGTTCCTGCGGTATTACGAGGCAGATACGTTCGTCGAAAGCACCCGAGAACAGTGCTGCCTTACCTCCCCATGAGCATCCGCTTACGGCAAGATGATGCGTGTCGATGCGAGTGTTGCGCACTCCAAGTCGTTCAAGTCCATCAATCAAACGGCTCACACCCCACGGCCAATAACTGTAGGCACCATTGTCAACAAGTTCAGGATAAAGTATGTTGATAGGTTCACTGCCGCGTTTCTGCTGATGGGCACACACTGTGTTGAAGTCGAAGTTAATCAAGGCACACCCACGTTCGAGGAATAGATTTGCCGGCAGACAGTTTGCAATGCCTATGATAGCAGGGTATGGAGCGTTGCCGACCTTTGGATAAGTGATGCGAGCCTTCACGTCGATGCTCTTGCCATTAGGTGCTGTGACGGTGACGATGAGCATCGTGTCGCCCTGAAGCGAAGCGTCGAGACGCATGTTGTCCATTGACGGGATAGGTCCAATCTCGTATTGTTCGATGCGGGTTATTATCTCGTTGCGGTGGCGTTCCCAGTCCTTGAAGTCGGTGCTGCGCGTTCCGTCGGCAAAGAGGAACGGGTCAGGAAGGTTTTTCACCTCCTTCAGTTTGTTGAAATCAATCTTTACGGGTTTTGCATACTTGCTGCCAGTGTTTGCGCAGTCATACACTAACGGCAACTCCTGTGTGCTTGTGCTTTGCTGGGCAATGCAATGTCCCATGCCGATGATCAAGCCGAGTGAAATGATCAATCGTCTCTTGCGGTCTGTTGCAAGCAAAGAGTACAGCGACGATGACGATAGTCGAGGAATAATTCTCATAATACAATACGGTTTTAGTTCAAATTTATACAAGTTTTTCAAGTTAAATATTCATCATTGCGCATATCTATTATAACAACAATGTTCAACAATGTATCGGTTTTGCTGCATATAGTCTTTGCCCATATCTTTTTCTTGCAAACAAGTTTGCAGACAAAAGCTATGGTCAAATCCTATGAGAACTGTCGTTCTCTGACATGCAGCAAAACATGTCCAAACAATATTTTCTCTTACAATTATCATATTGTTAAAACATTGTTGAATCATTTTTATGAAAGATTTACATGCCTTGGGCATGTTTGCTGGCATTGAAGAGCAAGCTTTCAAAAACTTGTTTTTGGCAAGATTGATATTCAATGACGGCAGATTATCGAAGATAATATCTTTCATAAAACGGCTATTGTTGTTTTTTATTCGTGGACATGCGAAAGTTGAATTCAAATTTATATGCAAATATACATTATTTGTAGCAAACATCGCATTTTTTTTCCAACAAATTGTGATATTTTAACGATATAGAGTGCCGTGACATTAAGCTTTTCCTGACACGAGCGAATGACTTTTCTGGAACGACCTTAATAGTCGGAAGAAAACTGCTACAGTTTCCGATCGAAAACTGCTACAGTTTTGAGTTGAAAACTGCTACAGTTTTTTTTAACGATAACGTTCGTTCTTGCAAATGCAACAAAACGTTCCCCAATATTATTAATAAGGAATAAGTAAATGCACATGTCTTTATGTTAGTAAAAACGATGCAAATCTTTGCTTTTTGCCATTTTTATCTGCAAAAATATTTGCACTTTTAATAATTTTTTGTATCTTTGCATCGGAATTGCAACAATTTGTAGGGGAAACTGAAACTCAAATATACTATAATGATAAATATGAAAAAGAAACTAATCACTGTGCGGACATTGCTCGTGGCATTGTTTGTGTCATTGGCTGTGACGTCGTGTTCCGACATGGATTCATACTTCGAGAAGCCCGATTGGATAAGCGGATCTATATACGAGGTGCTTGAGAACAAGGGAAACTATAGCCTGTTTCTCGAAGGCATTGACCGCGCCGGATACAAGCCAATAGTGAATGGCAAGTCAATACTTACGGTTGCAGCACCTGACGATGACGCCATGCGAGAGTACCTGAGAGCGACATACGGCCATGAGGACATAAGCAAACTCTCGGATGCGGAGGTAAAGAAACTCATAGGCTTCCACATCATGTACTATTCGATGAAGAAGAGCGACTTCATAAACTTCCGTCCTGAGGAAGGCGATGGAGCGACGAAGGAACAGTTGATGAAGAATGCAGGACTATACTATAAGTTCCGCACGAAGAGTCAGGATGCGATAACCGAGGAGACTGATACGGCTGGCAAGCAAGTCAAGGTGTATCATTTAGAGCGATACATGCCAGTGTTCTCTTACGAGATGTTCAATACAAAAGGCATCAAGGCTAAAGAAAACTACGAATACTTCTACCCGCAGACGGGATGGACAGGCGATGCCGGCTTCCAGATAGCCAATGCAAACGTCGAGGAATATGAGGTGATAGCCAACAATGGTTACATCTATCCAGTTGATAGAGTAGCGAAACCTTTGGAAACTATTTACACCGAATTGAAGAACGGTGGCGATGGTGACAAGGGATATTCAACGTTCCTCAGCCTCTACGACAAGTACCAATACTATGCCGTTGACGACAAGCTGACGCTGGAATATGGCAATGGCGACTCGCTTTATCAGCATTATCATGAGGCACCATTGGCAAACATTGCGTGTGAATGGCCAGTGACAGACTACCAGAAAGTGACGCAACTTGCCTATCAGTCGTACAGTGTGTTTGCACCGAACAACAAGGCTTTCGACGATTTTTTCAAAGATTATTGGGGAGAAGGAGGCTATAACGACATAACAGAGGTGGCTGCCTCGTCGGTGAAAAAGCTATTGTTCAACTGCGTATGCAACTCGTCGATAGTCTTTCCAGAGGAGATAGAGAAGGGACTTATACTTGATCCAGACGGAAACATTATAAAATTCCCGACCGATAAAGTGCCGCAGGAGAGTCGTCTGATGTGCTCAAACGGAGTGCTCTATGGGTGTGATTATCTCACTCCACCGGCATCTTTCGGCTCTGTTACAGGTCCTGCTTACCAACACAAGAACTATAGAGACTTCCTTTATATGGTGCAAAATGGTTCGATGGATGAAGTGCTGAGCAATCCAAACGTGCAATTTATCGTACTCTATCCGAGCAACCAGATGATAGAAGGCGCAGGAATGAAGTGGGATGAAGCGTCGGGTAGCGTCACTGATGCCACTGGAAAAGCCATCGGAGGCACTGCTGCACGCAATTATGCATACTCGCACACCAGTACCCCAACCGATGAAAACACAATATTACCAACGTCGGGAAAGAAGGTTTTCCCTACCGTGGCTAACCATTTATATTGGTATGTGAAGGACGGAAAGATTACAAATTCCATCCGTCATAACAACCTTTTGCAGTATGTAAACAATCCAGACATAGCAACAGACGTGTGGTCATCGTTCACGCCATTGGCATATCGTGGCAACATAGACGGATGGACAAACGGACATTGCTACTCGTACGACGGCAATCTGATGGAAGGAAGTTTCGACAATGTGAATAGCAAGAACCTCGTTACAATAATGTGTAACAACAGAAATGACGAGACTGCCGACTTCTTTGGCTTTGCAAAACTCATGGAACTTGCAGGACAGATAGACAACAGCAAGGCAACTTTCAAGTTCTATAACGAAAACTGCTTCATGTTTATACCAACAACGGCGGCAGTGGAACAGGCAATCATCAATGAGCAGATACCAGGAATCGAGTTCGACGGTGAGGCAAATGTAGGCGATGCAGACTTCTTCAGCCACTGTTTCTGCCCGAAGGATGCCGAGGAAGAAGGCGAACCGACACCGCAGGAAATACTCAGCGACTATATGTTGAGATACTTCATTCCGCTATCTACAGCGGTGATGACAAACTATCCATACGTAGGGTGGGGGGAAAACACTGAGACGGCTGGAGGATTGCAAACTATGCAGTCGCGACAGGTAGAAGACCCTGAAACAGGAAACATAGACATTGTTTATACATGTATCAACGTTTATGACAATGGCACAAACCTTAGCGTTGGTCTTGCAGGAAGTTCACGACGCGTCAAAGTGTCAGAGAAATACGATTCGTTCCCATTCGCGTTCAACGATTGCGGAGCACATTTTATAGAAGGAATATTGTAAATGTTGTATAGTGATGAAGAAATTGCCAATTATAATATTGTTATTACTGCTGCTATTGACGAATGGTTCCGTATCAGCACAAAATACAATATCGGGAACAGTGACCGAGGTTTTCGGCAAATCAGTTGAACCTTGTATCGGTGTGAATGTCACGTTCGTAAATTCGCAGAACCGTATCGTAACAGGTGTCACCACCGACTTCAACGGAAAGTATTCGCTGAAAGTTCCTAACGAGAAAAACCTTACAATAGTTTTTTCTTATATAGGAATGAATACTCAGAAGTTCAAATACACAGGGCAGAAAGTCCTCAACGTGAGAATGGAAAGCAATACCCATCAATTGAAGGAAGTGCAGGTGACCAGCAAACGCCAGTCGAGGAGCGACATGGGAGTTTCGCAACGTGTGCAAACATTCGCAACGCAGAAACTCAACATGAACGAAATTACCGACATTGCTCCTGTTACTTCTGTTGAAGAAGCCTTGCAGGGACAACTTGGCGGCGTGGATATTGTCATTGCCGGCGACCCTGGAGCAAAGAGTACGATACGTATCCGTGGTACAGCAACGTTGAATTCAAACGCAGATCCTTTGATAGTTATCGATGGCGTGCCACAATCAACTGACATCGACGACGACTTTGACTTCAACACTGCAAACCAAGAAGACTTGGCACAGATGCTGAGTCTCAACCCTAATGACATAGAAACAATAGAAGTGCTGAAGGATGCCGCATCAACTGCCATCTATGGTACGGCAGGTGCAAATGGCGTGCTGCTCATTACAACGAAGAAGGGAGCGATGGGAAAGACAAAGTTCACTTTCTCAACAAAGAACTCGCTGAAGATAGAACCAAAATCTATGCCGATGCTTAGTGGAAATGAATACGTTGCATTTATTCAAGATGCTATATGGAACACTGCAAAGGCAAGAGGTATAGCCAATAACACTTCCTATCTCGAACTATTGTTTGATACACCAGAAATAAACTACAATCAAGACTGGCGATACTTCGACGAGTATAATCAGGATGTTGATTGGCTCAGTTACGTCAAGAAGAATTCGATAATCACCGACAATAGTTTCTCTATGTCGGGTGGTGGCGAAAAGGCAACCTATCGTTACTCAATGTCGTATATGAACGAAGGTGGAACAACAAAGGGAACAAACCTTCGCCGATTGACAACAGCATTGAACATAGGTTATCGATTCTCAGATAAGTTGACAGTCAATGCCGAATACAACTACTCTGATTCAAAGAAGGATGCACCTTGGTCGTCGAATGTTCGTGGCGAAGCATTGAGGAAGATGCCAAACAAGAGTCCATATTATATTGACGATGCTACGGGCGAGATGACAGGCACATTCTTCACCCGACAGAATGCCGAAGAGTTCCAAGGAGCCTTCGACGGCAGCAAGAACTTCCATCCGATAATAATGGCAAACGAGAGCTATAGCAATACAAGCACAAAGGACCAGAAGATTACCGTGCGTGCCAATTGGTACATACTGCCTTCGTTGACATACTATGGCTACGTCTCGATGAAATATAATACGACAAAGACGGAATCGTTCCTGCCACAGTCGGCAACAGGTGTGACAACAGAGAATACCTACGCCAACCAAAGCTATGACGGATATACCAATAACTTTGCACTGCAAACAGAGAACAAACTCATGTTCAACAAGACATGGAACGAAATTCATAATCTCGTTGCAACAGGCATCTGGCATACTACTCAGTCGAGGAGTTCGTCGTATGCTTCGACACGCTACAACGTAGCATCGGCAGGTGTCTCCGACCCAGCATCGGGAGGAGGAGCGTTGATTTCACAGGGAAGTAGTGACTCTGAGGTCAGGACTCTATCAGGTCGTGGAAGTGTTGTCTATACATTCCTCGACAGATATACCGTCAACGGCACATTCAACTATGAAGGAAAGTCGTCGCTTGGTAAGGACACGCGCTGGGGATTTTTCCCATCGGTGGGAGTTTCATGGCAAGTGCAGGACGAACCGTTCATGAAGAAATGGACGGAAGAATGGCTCGACCAGTTCAAGATACGTGCAAGTTGGGGAAAGAGCGGCAATGCTCCAAGTGGAACATCACCATATATAGGAACCTATAACGCTATTGGTAACTATATGGATGGAAGTGCAATATCACCGTCGAAGATGCAATTGAACAAATTGAAATGGGAGACATCTACAGAATATGACATAGGAACAGACATCTCATTGTTCAAGAATAGACTGACAGTGACATTCGATTATTACCGTAAGGACACGAAAGACCTTCTTCAAAAGAGCGTAACCATTCCGGCATCGACAGGTTACGACTCAAAACTGGCATATACAAATTCTGGAAAATTGAGGAATGAAGGTTGGGAATTACGCTTCGACTACGATGTACTACCTAATTCAAAGGATTGGAAACTGAAAGTAAACTGGAACTTCAATAGAAATATCAATACCATAATAGAATTGCCAGAAAACATAGCGGCAGACCAATATACATTTAAGAATGGCAACTATGCACAACGACTTATGTCGGGAACAGCGGTAGGCTCGTTCTTCGGTTACCATTATAAAGGTGTATATCAAAATGTAGAAGATACGTATGCAAAGGATGTTGATGGAAACATCATGTATGATTTGCAAGGATTGCCAATAACAATGACAAATGGAACGATAAGGTGTTATCCTGGCGATGCGAAGTACGACGACATAAACCACGACGGAAAGATTGATCAAAATGACATTGTCTATATTGGCAATTCAAATCCAATCGTGAGTGGTGGTGGAGGTTTTAATCTGAGATATAAGAAACTCAGTCTTACTGTCTTCATGCACTATCGTCTTGGGCAGAAGATTATCAATCAGGCACGAATGAATGCTGAGTCGATGTATGGCAGTGACAATCAGAGTACGGCAGTACTGCGTAGGTGGAGAAATGAAGGAGACGATACAACAATCCCACGCGCTTTGTGGAAAGATGGTTATAATTATTTAGGTAGTGACAGGTTTGTCGAAGACTGCTCTTTCCTCAGACTGAAGACACTCTCATTGAGTTATACTTTGCCAAAGGATTTTGTAAAGTCGTTAGGACTTACTTCTGCTAACGTATTCTTTACAGGATATGATCTCTTTACGTTTACTAACTATACAGGCCAAGACCCAGAAGTCTCATTGCCGTCAGGAGTTACAGATATTGCCAAGGACAATTCACAGACGCCTCGAAGCAGAAGATATTCAATGGGTGTTACCATCAATTTCTAAATGAAAATGGCTATGAAGAAGTATATATATATAATAATGTGTAGTCTGATGGCTTTGTCGATGACTTCATGTAATGATTATTTGGAAGTTTATCCTGAAAACGTAGAACCAACGGATAAGTATTGGTCAACGAAAGAAGAAGTTGAGTCAACGCTCTTTGCAGCATATTACAATCTTAGAGATGCAGTTGCAGATTATCTTATTCCTTGGGGAGAACTCAGGGCAGGATGCATATATAATAGGAAAGGAAATGTAATTCAACAATTCCAGATAAAACCGACAAGCAGTATTGCCAGTTGGGCTCCGATGTACAAGATAATAAACAATGCGAACCTTGTACTTGCCAATGCTGAAAAAGCTTACGACAATGATGACACATACGAGATTGGAGCTTTGAATTCACACTATTGTGAAGCATATTTCCTTAGGGCGTTGGCATATTTCTATATCGTACGCAATTGGAAGAATGCACCGCTGATAACTGTTCCATTTGAAACAGACGAGTTCTCTTACAATGTTGCAGCATCTTCCGATACTGCGATAATTGCACAGATAAAAAATGACTTAAATACTGCAATCAAGTTGGGAGCAGCCAAGACACAGTTTGACACAACTTGGGAAACAAAGGGCCGTGCAACGATTTGGGCTATTTATGCTTTGATGGCTGATGTATGTTTGTGGAATTCAGATTTTGATGAAACAATCAGTTATGCCAATGCGATATTGAATTCAAAGGATAACAGCGCTCCAAAGTTCTTGAGTACATCTTCGCGTACAAGTTGGTTCGCTATATTTAATCCAGGGAACAGTAATGAGTCTATCTTTGAATTGCAATGGTCGTATGAGAAGAGAAGCAACGATGGATACCAGACGAATAATCTTTCTTCTTTATTCCAAGATGGGAATGATAACTTCACTTATCTCTATTCTACTGCAATGATGGAGAATTTCGAAAGTGAAATACGCGACATACAAATGGAGATGATTGAAGAAAATACCGATTTATATGTGCGCACACAATATGGAGGTTATTTCAATAAACAGTGCTGGAAATACGTAGGAGGAGCTCAAGGAACAACAACGAACCGAATAACAGAGGGAAAGGAAGATCCGAACTTCATAATATATCGTGTTGCCGATATTATGTTGCTGAAAGCAGAAGCATTAGTGATGCGTAGCATGGGCACGAATGCCGATGATAACTTTGAAGCTGTACGAATTGTAAATCAGATACGCAATAGAACAAATCTTAACGATAATACGGAAATAAATGAATTGTCTGATGCAAAGACTCTTCTTGATGCAATTCTGTATGAAAGGATTATGGAGTTGGCTGGGGAAGGTAAGGCTTGGTACGATTTCTTAAGGTTAGGACATTACAAAGATCCAAGTGGAAACATAAACTTTAAGAAAGAATTTCTTATTGACAATGTGATGAAATATAATATTCAAGCAAGTTCTGCTTGGATAAACTCTGTGCTTTCAGATGAAAATGCGTGGTATTTGCCAATTACCGACTCGGAAATAAAGGCAAATGACTTACTTGTTCAGAACCCTTATTACATCTAAAAAAATGTATAATATGAAAACACAATCTAATAAGGTATGGTTGGCGGCATTGACAGTTTTTTTGTTGATGTTTAGTTGTACGGATCCAAACGAAGGAAATAATTTTGTTGATCCGACAGACATTGAATCAGAAATGAAGATAACGGATATATTGGAGAAATATTCCAGTGAATACTCTATGTGGATAGAGTTCCTGAAATATGCTGACTTTTATAATGGCCTACGAGATGCAAATGCCGTGGCAACGGTATTTTGTCCGACCAATGAAGCCGTTCAGGAATTCTTGGAATGGCGTGGTGTCAGTAAAATTGAGGAACTGGACAAGGAGTATGCCCGTTCAGTAGTGAAGACGCATATTATTTCAAATGAAAAAATATCGGAAACATCGATAGATAATTATGCCAAGGACAATACATATATACCTACACAAAATCTTTTTGGTGGTTATCTTTCGTTGAGATATGGATATACTCTTGTTGACGTTGACGATAAGTATAAATCAGATGTGGTGCAGAGTTCCGATTCGATATTCATAAACAATCAAGGCAAGATGGAACGTCCGACAGTGCGTTCTTGTGCAAATGGTAGTATTTATACATTGGCAACAATGATTCATCCTTTGGCAGAGACAATACTTGGGAAGTTGGAACTTGAAGGAGAATATGACATTTTCTGTGATGCTATATATGCTTCTGGCTATGATTCGATAGCCAATAAATTACAGGATACCACGACCGTTATAGGTGGAGGCTATGTCGTAAATAATTATTCTTATACATGCCTTGCAGTGCCAGATGATGTTTATGCAGAACAAGGTATAAAAGATTTGAATGGATTAAAGAGTTATCTTGGTGGTGATGCAGCATTGGCAGAATACATACAATACCATTTTTTGCTTCGTCAGTATGAAGTCAATGAATTGTTTAACTTCCAAACATCAGGCGAAACTCTTATTTATGAAACAAAACTAAAGGGACAGGCAATAATTGCAGATAGTATTGATGGACAGCGAATGATTAACAAAAACGTTCCAATCATCCGCAGTGATATCAAGGCGCGCAATGGATTAATAGATAAGGTTGGCGATATAATGCCTGTTTATCATCCGCAACCAGTAAGGGTAGCATGGGACTTCTTAAATTACGCAGATATAATATCTTTCGTAAATGCATACGGTGCAACAAGTGGTGACGGAAATGTATTCACCAATCCTCTCGTTAATCGTGATGTAAAGGTGGAAATGACAGAAGAAAATCAAGCGAAATATGGTACTCTGACTTCTTTTGAATATAAAGCAGAGTCATCAAAAGCTTCATATTATGTTGTGGGATTTTATAAGGATAGAATAAAAGATGCAAAGACTCCGACTATAGGACGTTATGCTTCATATATGAACAATTATATGATGCTAAACCTTGGATTTGGAGGATGGATAAAGTTCAATACTCCTTCCATTATTGCCGGTAGGTATAAGGTCATATTGCACTATTGTTTTGATGTGACGTTAAAAGATTTCTATAATGAAGGCAGCGAGACAAAGTTCGCGCTCGATGATAAAAGCACGATGGCATATATATTTAAAGGACTAACTACAAAGGATGGTAGTTATGGTTCATATCAGACAACACTGTTTGACGACATTGAATTTACCGAGTCTATGTCACATACATTTGTCGCAACGATGATGGATATGGATGCAAAGGACAACAGCCGTTACCATCAGATGTTTGACTACCTTGAATTCATTCCATTAAAATAAAGAAAACAATTATTCCAAGGATATGAAAAAAATAAATTTATGTATATTATTGCTTGTATCAATACTGCTGATTTGCAGTTGCTCTGATTGGAACGATCATTTTGAGGATGGTCAAATTTCGTCTGAGGAACAAACAATATTTAATGGTGATATTGTCACCTATTTGAAGACGACTGCAGAATTGAGTCAGATGTCGCAATTGCTTGAGAGTAATGGCGTATATGATAGCACATATACGAATAAGACATATACGTTTATAGTATGCGACAATGCTACGCTTTCTGCACATGCAAGTGAATTTGCCGATAGTGCATCGAAGTCAAACTTTGCATTGAATTCAGTCTCAGATATGGAGGTCG
Source organism: Bacteroidaceae bacterium (assembly GCA_024398515.1). GTDB lineage: Bacteria > Bacteroidota > Bacteroidia > Bacteroidales > Bacteroidaceae > Prevotella. Next base: position 62,621 of record JAKSIZ010000002.1, read on the forward strand.
CTCCATCTATGCTTAAAGATGGGCTTGGCATAAAAACGAGGTTTGGCAAGTGTGTATGGGTTTATGAACAGAATGATGGTTTTCATTTTGATGAATGCAATGTAACAAAGAGCATAAAGACAAACAATGGCTATGTTTATTATGTAGATGGAATAGTGCCGATTCGTTTGTCAGTATATGAATATCTCTTTAATAAACTTGGTTCTGAATACAATGATTTCAAGATACTGGTTATGACACGTCAAAAGCAGATGTTCGACCGTGAACATAGTGCAATCGTAGGCGTCGATGAACAGGGAAGAACGGTTTATGATTCTGTTTTTACAATGCGGTGTGAACTCATGGACCGCTATACAAAAGATGGTGCAGATTATTGGAATATGCGTGATGAAAATTATGCTATGACAATGTTTGTACCAAGTAACACACAGATACGTCGAGCCATGAAGGCTGCTATCGATAGCATTCCTCGATGGCTGAACCGACCAGCAAATGCTGCCGATTCAACAAAGTTTTATGATTGGATTGTAAAAGCTTGTTTCGTTGATCGTCGTGTAAATGAAAATGAACTTCCAACAACTACTGACGCATCAAACCCTTATGGCTTTGATTTCGATTGTGTGGGAGGTTACCAAAAGATAATAAACGAACAAGCAGATGAGATAAAGTATAAAGAAGCTGAACCAGCACATTGGCGTCCAAGTGTTCAGCGAGTAGATGTAAGCAAAAAGATTACTTGCAGTAATGGTTTTATTTATCCTTGTACAAACTTCAAGATACCAAACCATGTTGTCATATATCGAGTTAAGACACGCCTTTATCAGGTTTGGAATGCAATGAACGATAAGGAACGAAACCAATACTTCAAGTGGATTCATTGGAAAGAACCTCGTGCTGATATTGAGGGACAGTCTGCTTTTGACCTCGACCCTTCATTGCCAATGATGCAGTATTTCCTACTTTGCGCCATTCCTGACAAAGAGTCGATGGATGACGAACTTCCATGTTCGGTTACATATCGTGGCTTGCTTTACGATGAATCAACAAACAAGGTATCGGAAGCTAATTTACCTGCAGGAGAGTACTATTGGAGCATGGGATTCAAACACAGTATTCAATACTCATTAAGTATGAAATTCAATGATCAGCCATGGTCTGTTGAGGATATGGTAATGTATGCTCAGGGAAGTAATTTCCATTTTGATCGCGGTGCGGCATCTGAAGTTCCACATTTAGGAACAGGTGTAATCGCATATCCAGAAGGTTTCGACCCTGATGATTGGATTAAGATAGATGCGAAGGCTATTGCATACGATACCGACGGCTATCTTGTCGATATAGTAAACCTGACGCATAGTGGTCCATTCACTATTACAATCAAATCTAACGATATGTCTCGTATATTCAAGGAGCAAATAGCATTGGGTAATTCCTCTGTGATAGATTCAAATGGCCAGATAGTTCGTACAAACAAGAACGTCAATCAATTGATGATGTATCATTGGTGTTTGCGCCCTACCAAGAACAACTATTAATACTTGCTACGTATGAAAGAAAATAGATATAGAATTGTAAAACGTATATTTGGAATAGTTTTATATTTGTGCTTGTTTGCAACAAGTGCAAATGCACAAGCACTCAAGTCATCCATAATAAATAGCGACCAGTCGCCTGTAAAGGGTGCGATTGTTTCTGTTATTGGTGGCAAGGCAACTACACTGTCTGGTGATGACGGTTGTTTTGAGATACCCGTTCAGGAAGAGAATGCTATAATAAGTGTAAAGGCAGAAGGTTACTATGAACAACAAATTCCTGCAAAGAGGCTAAAACGTTCAAAATATATAGTTCTTGTGCCAGAAAACGAGCATTTGTACAATGGTATAGTCATAGCTCCTTCCTCGCATCAAACTCGTGATACAAAGGCAGCTTCAACAGTAGCCATTGAAAAGAAGGACTTTACTCAAAAGTTGTCGATACCTTCTGCCATTCGCGATTTCTTGCCAGGTGTTCAGGTTGTTGAAAAAAGCGGAATGCCAGGTGAAGGTGCATATATCAATGTCCGTGGTGTACATTCCCTTGTGGCTGAAAACAATCCGTTGATAGTAATAAATGGTGTTCCTTATATGCCAAATCAAAAAGTATCAGATGTCATAACAGGTTATTCTCGTGAAATGCTGTTTGGTTATTCTCCGCGTGACATAAAAAGTATCACTGTGCTGAAAGGTGCCGATGCTGCCTTCTATGGATCGATGGGGTCGAATGGTGTTATTGAAATAGAAACAGAGAAACCTACAAGCGACAATCTCAATACTCGTATCTCGTTCTCTGGGCAATACGGTGTGAACTTTGCAAAGAAGTCTCTTCCTGTCTTGGACGCATCCCAGTATAGAAACTATATGAAAAATATAGGTTTGACGAGATATTCATCAATGAATGCCCTTGTCAATGACTACCCTTTCCTCAACAATTCATCAAACTACATTAATAATTACCTTTTCAACGAGAACACCGACTGGATGAAAGAGGTTGAGCGTAATGGCTTTACTACAGAAAACATCTTCCGTGTTGAGGGTGGTGATGAAATAGCAAAATATAATATATCCTTTGGTTATACAGGAAACAAAGGAACGTTGAAGAATACTGGATCCGACCGTTATCATACATTGATTTCGTCTGACGTATTGGTGAGCCGAAAGGTTGATATCTTTGCCAATGTTGCTCTCGCATACCAGACTTCTGACTTGCTGCCTATGGGTATGGTGATGCAAACAAATCCATTAATTTCGGCAGCACATATCATGCCGTTGTTGAGTCCATATCAAAAACAGACCGATGGTTCAATGTTGAGCCGATATGCAACATACAATGGATGGAATACGAATACTAATCCTTCATTTGGCTACGACAATGTGAGCAATCCGTTGGCAATAGTGAATACGATAGAAGCAAAGGACAAAATCTATGATGCAAACGCTAACGTAGGTCTGAATTTCAAGTGGAATAACTATCTCACCCTTACAGGTATGGTTAATCTATACTATAACTATACCGAGGAGAAAATGTTTGTTCCAGGTGTTACCGACAAGGCTATCATACCTCAGGTCTATGGCATCGGCTTGAACAAGGTTTCCAATGGTGTGATACGCCAGGTAATAAATCAGTATTCCTTACAGGCAAGATATAATCGCACTTTCGGTGACATTCACGAATTTAATGGATTAGCAAACATTCGTTTCTATGACAAGGACATAGAATATGATATTTCCGAAGGTTATAATACCGCAAATGACTATTCTAAGACATTGGATCAAACAATCGACGAGAAAGATACTCGTGGAAGCAATCTGCGTTGGAAATATCTCGGACTTGCTTTCCATGCAGATTACATATACAATAGATTGCTGAAGACATCGGTTGGCGTGACTTTTGATGGTACAAGTGTCACGGGTGCTGATGCAAGTTCTATTGGTGCATTTCCTTCGGCAGGTTTGACATTTATGGTGCATAATCTCGGCACGTTACCATCATGGATTAATATGCTGAATGTCTCGCTCGAAGGTAGTCTTACTGGTAATAGTCGTTTCTCGTCAAATTACGGCAAGAACTACTATGTAAGCCAGAATTTGTTCAACATTGGTGCAATAGTTCGCTCAAATGTACCTAATACAAAATTGTCATGGGAAAAGAATCGTCAGTTTGAATTGGGCCTTGATGTATCAATGTTCCGCAACAGGTTTGACTTGGGTGTTAATCTCTTTACTAATACAGCATACGATTTGTTAATCAATAGCAATGTTTCTGCTGTTTATGGTTCTTATCAGTTCTATGATAATAGAGCAGAAATTAGTGGTAAGGGTATCGAACTCTCAACTCGTGTGAAGGCTATAGATACTCGCGATTTCAGTTTCATTCTTGCTGCAAATGCTTCGTTTATCAGTAATGAAGTTAAGAAACTTGGCGATAGTGAGCGTATGCTTATTACATATACTGGGTATAACGATGACGATGCACAGATGTTGTTAAAGGTAGGCGAGAAACCTTATGAGTTTTATGGGTATGAAACGCGAGGCATTTATCCTACATCAGCTGCTGCAATGCAATCAGGACTTGTAAACCGCAATGGCTTGGCTTATCAGGCTGGTGATGTAATCTTTGTTGACCAGAATGGCGATGGCATTATCAACGATGCCGACAAAGTAAGTCTCGGAAGTGCTCGTCCAACTGTCTTTGGTGGCTTGAATTTGGAACTTCGTTATAAGAACATAGTCCTTGATGCCAATTTTGCTTACTCTGTCGGGAATAAGGCATACAATGCTATACGTCGCGAAATGGAGTCAATGGACAAATTTTACAACCAAAGTACAGCAGTCCTTAACCGTTGGCAGGTGGAGGGACAACAGACGACGATGCCTCGTGCGAACTATGGCGACCCGTTGGGCAACAACGATTTCTCCGATCGATGGATTGAGAAAGCCGATTATTTTAAGTGCCGCAGTTTGAAACTTGCATACAACTTTAAGAGCCTGTTCTCATTCATTCGTTCTGGTTCTGTGTATGTAGCAGCAGAAAACCTGTTCACAATCACTAAATATCTGGGCAGCGACCCTGAGTTTGCCTACTCATACGACGAATCCCTCCGAGGTTTTGACTATGCAAAACTCTCATTGCCTCGAACAGTGAAAATAGGATTTAATCTGAATTTCTAAAATGTTGTAAGTTTATAAGGTGAATCGCAAAACCATAAAACCGCACAACCGTAAAACCAATTTTAATATGAACAATATATTTAAGATTTTTGCAGGATTGATTATTACAGTTTCAATTGTTGGTTGCTCCGACATACTCGAAACTAATCCAAACGACATTCTCGATACGGAAGATTATATCAACAAGGAAGACGAAATGTACAAGGGTTTTCTTGGCATCCTCAACCGTATGCAGGAGGCTGGTGACCATTCTATATTCCTTACCGATACTCGCTGCAATTATCTCGAAGTTACCGACAATGCCCCAGATGCCTTGCAGGATATATACAACTATCAGCCAACTGATGGAAACGAATATGCTAATCCAACGTGCTACTATGCTATTGTCATTGCTTGCAACGACTACTTCTACAAGATGGGTGAATACCATAAAACCGTAGGAGGAATGAGTGAAAGCGCAGAGACTCATTTCAAGGCTCTTATCAGTAGTGCTGTGCGCATCAAGGCTTGGGCATATTACATGCTAGGTCGTATTTATGGACAGGCTTATTGGACTGACGATCCTCTTACCGAGATGAAAGACCTTGGCGATGCTTCTGTCTTTACGCATTGCGACATGAAGGCTCTTATGGACAAGTGTATCGCTTTACTTGATAATGGTGTCACTGTTGATGGAGTTGTCATTGATGCCAAACAAGAGATGAACTGGTATGAATGGCTCGACGAGGAAAACCAAAATGCAAGCAATTACTACAAGTGGCAGTATCTCACTCCCCCATGGTTGTTGCTGCGAGCAGAACTCCTTTCATGGCGATGCAACTACTTGCCTGCCGATGCAGCACGTGCCGACTGGCAGTGGATTCACGACAACATCCTGCAATATCTCTACGACCTCCACAACGGAAATATCACAGTTCCTGCCGTAAGCAACGAGAAGGACAACAATGGAAACTTCATAGAGACGCTTGGCTACATATTCCAACTCAACATCCCTCTTCAGAGCGATGCAGCAAATGCATACTTTAAGATTTTCTGTTCTGAAGAGATTGGCAGCAAGATGCAGATAGCAAGTGCTATTATGTACGACTACGACAACCATCAGCGCAACCGCCTTGTGCAATACTTTTGCCCTACATGGCCAGGCACTGACGGTTTCTTCCTGAAACCTTCTGCTTACGGTGTCAATCTGTATAACGAACAAGACCTTCGCAGTCCTGTGCAGAAGATGGTAGTAAACAGCGACCTCAATGGCGAACCTGCCGTGACGAAGTTCTATTATTGCTACGACTTCTTTACGCGTTCTTATCAGTATCTGCGTGAACGCATCAACGAAATACAGCCTACTATCCTCACCTTCCGTGGGCACGACTTCCATTTCCTTCTTGCCGAAGCCGAGAATCACCTTGGTCATGAATGGTCATCGGCAGCACTTCTTGGAAACGGACTCACCAACGAGTTCGCTGATAAGACTATACCTGTCAACGAACAATGGGGCACAGTCACAACTGTCATTGGTTCTCAAGGTCAGGACAGTCTTGTTATGACAACTCTCTACGATGGCAGTTGGTTTGGCGGAAACGGTGGCTATGGCAACTCTGGCATAGCAGGAACAATGCTTGACCAAACCTATTATGTCTCTACTTCTGGCGACCGCGTGCGGGTTGATAGTCTTCGTGCATACTGCAAGCAACAAATGTCGGCAGGTTTGATGACCGAGGAACAGCGTATGCGCCTTTACGATGAAGTCCTTGCCTACGAGTATTCAAAGGAATACATTGCTGAAGGAAAGGCGTATAGTTACCTGTGCAAGATGGCTGAACGCTACAACGACAAGAACATTGTTGTCCACATCGTTGAACCAAAGTATGCTGCATCAGGCAAACCTGGCAAGTGCGCCAACTATATCGCATCCAATGGTTATTGGGTACAGTGGAACTTATTAAACGAGTCAAACACTAAAAAGTGACAGGAATAAGAGGCATTTCATGCTTCGTTAATAAGTTTTCAGTCTGACTACACCTTATTAATAAACGCGCGCGTACGTACGCGCGCGTGCAAATATTCAGTTGTTATCACTCGAAAAGTTTCACTGTTCGACTATTATTTTCATGTCGCTGTGCAAATCTTGATATAAATCTACATCCTTGCTCCGTCATGCAAGAATGTCCATTTCATTAAGATTAATTGAACAATTCATCTGCCAGTTGTCCTTCGTGCCGTTTCTTCTCCTTTTTGGGGAAAGTTGCTTCGTAAGCATCGAAGGCATCTTTGTTTTCAAAGGCGACATAATACCCTTTTGGTGTATGGTAGGTACCTTCTATACCATTTAGGTAATCAGGAATGAGTTCTTGAGCGAGAAAATATGGCACCTCTGCTTCTTTCGGCTCTGCATGATAGTGGATGTGAAGAGTGCTTGCAACCACGAAACCTGCATGCTTGTAGAAGTCGATGTTTCCCTCCATGCAGATTACTCCTATGCCCATCTTGCAGGCTTTCTCAAGGGCATACCGCAGAAGTTTCAGTCCATAACCTTTACGCTTGTAGTCGGGATGGATGCTTATTGGACCAAAAGTCCAGGCAGGGAGGGTAGTACCATCCACCTTTGCTATCTCAGCCTTTGAAAACATCACATGACCTATAATCTTTCCATCCACCTCCATCACAAAGTCAAGTTCTGGAATGAAGTCAGGATTACTTCTGTATTGATTGAGCACATAATGCTCCACGCATCCTGGAGCATAGACATTCCAGAATGCTTCACGCGTAAGATTCTCTACTTCACGATAATCTGCGGGTTGTTCTAATCGTATGTTCATTGTTTTTGGATTCTTTTATCTTCTCTTTAACATAACAAGTTCTGCATCCGCGCCATCCTTGCCGTATTCGCTCACGAGGATATACTGCTCACAGCAAGCTATGCCATAGCATTTAGCATCGTCTTTTATGACCTGATTGCCCCAATAGGTGGCATTGTCATCAAGTAGCTTCACCTCGTTGCCGTTGATGTTGTAAGCCTGATTGACGAACGAACCTTGCAGAATGTAGAGGTTATCAATGTGAAGGCCTGGGATGCCGAGGGCATTGACTTCATCGATGAACACTTTCTTCATTGGATGGTCTGCATGAGGAAGATTGGCATCATCACCTTTCCAGCGTTTCAAGGTTGGATAGAACTGAAGCAACACATCCTTATACTGGCATGCTGTGAGATTCTGCCCTGTGTTTTTGTTATACTCCTCCACGAACATAGAGCAATACTCCGCCATCTGCTCCATGGTGAAATCGCCCGTGAAGGCACCGTCCTTATAGCAGTAGATGCAATACTCTTCGTTCTTTGTACCGTCGGCATTTGTGCCGAGAATTTCTTCTGTAAGCGGCATACCGCAACTCTGACAAAATTTCTGTTCCATATTTGTTTATATTTAGATGTTCTTATCTATTCTTTTCAATTATTATGGGTGCAAAGGTATTGTCTATGGTTTCATAAACTGAGTTTCACCTTATTTAATCGTGGTGCAAAATTACGTATTTTATCTTGATTCAGCAAGAAAAGTCCGAAAAGCTTTAATAATTTCGGACAAAACTACACCCTAATGCCATTTTGGACTAATCAGAAGACTAAAGTCGATAACACCAAGCGTAGCGACTGAAAAAACCTTACAACCAATCAAGTTACACCCCCTTGCAATGTAGGTTAAATTTCCTCAAAACAAACGCTATCGACAGCCAAAGTCCTCTGAAGAGCGACTAATTCCGAAAATTTGACTTTTGCAGAACGGCTTCCTCTCGAATTTATGAATTAATAGAGCCTATCATTCTTGTTATCATAACTTTATTGACCGATATCAAGATTAAATAAAAAACAATCAAAAAGTTTGGTAATAAGAAATATATTCTATACTTTTGCAACCAGACAGTGAGTCCGCCGAAAGGGAGGGCTTGATGTCAGAAAGACATATTGGGAAAAAACGCACCGCCTATAACAATAGGCAAAGCGTTTGAGAGGACGTTACAAACGTTATCTTCTGACGTGCTAACTTCGCAACTTAGAACTATACAGGAAGAAACGCAATGGACGGCCGCTATGAGGTGGTTATTTCAACTACTTTGTTATCATTGTATATATAATAAGGTGTTCTATAACTTATCTCGGCGTGGGCTCGCTGTTGCTTATCTTGTATAGAGGCAATGCGAAGGCCTGCACGTGGGATAAGCGGGATGTTAGAACCCACGTCTTTTCACAAACAAACTTATCAACAAAACAATTACATTCCAGATGCAGGGTTCATATCTGGAGGAAAGGAACGTGTGCGTATGAAAGAACAGGAGAAGCTTAACCCTAAATAAGTCATTAGACTGTTATGCCTAATGACGTTTTGGGTGAAACAGTAGAACATTTATTATATCTACATAACAAATATTTTTTATTAACTATTTAATTTTATAATTATGAAAAGAATTACATTTTTGTTTACATTGATGTTGCTCGCCTTCTCAACACAAGGCTGGGCAGAGAGTAAAAATGGAACCGACTTCCAAGAAGGAGATAATTGGTATCTAATGCTCGAGGATTTTGAGGGAACTGTACCTGCAATGGGGTCTAATATGTCAGGAGTTTCCGAAATTATTGAAGATGCAGGCAATCATTTAATGAAATACGCATGTAAAGCATACAATTCCAGCGAATATATGTATGTTGATATTTTGATTCCAGAAGGGATATCCTTTTCATCTACAGTTTTTTCTGCAATAGAATTCAAATTAAAAAATAGTGGATGGGATGTTAGAAACAAGACACTTAATGTAAGCATAGGCGAGATAAACACTGTGATAGGTACTATTACAACACAGTCAGACGGTCAACCTATCAAAGTATATGCTGTGCCATTAACAGAATTTGATGGTAATAACTCTGTTCGTTTGTATATTGGAGGAGGCTATACTACAAACTCATGCTATTTTGAACTTGATGACATTCGTTTGAAATACATTAATACTCCTGGTCCTGTTGGTCCAAAAGATTTAACTGGCGTATCACTTAAATCTGCTACAACAATCACGGTTGGTGGTTCTGAAAAGCTTGTTCCAACTTTCACTCCATCAAATGCTACAAACAAGAATGTGACATGGGAATCAAATAATACAGATGTTGCTACAGTTGATAACGATGGTACAGTGCATGGTGTTGCTGCTGGAACAGCAACTATCACAGTTAAAACAGAAGATGGCGGTTACACAGCAACTTGTGAAGTGACTGTTGAAGAAACATCAAGCATGAACGGACAACTTTATTTTGATGGCACAAATGTATGCTTGATGGTTGAAGACTTTGAAGGAAGTCCGGTAATTAGTCTTGTAAATGATAAAGGCGGCAATGCAAGTCTTAAAGATATCACAATTAGTGATAAAACAACAAAAGCTCTCAAATACGAAACAGGAAAAGGCCAAGGAGACGAATATGTGGCAATAAAAGTAGCACTTCCAGCAGGAAAAACTCTTTCAGATGTGTATTCAGATTTGATATTTGATGTAGTATATGATGGAACAGGAAGTGACAATAATTACAAGCAGGTTAAAATATGCTTAAACGAAACTTCTAATATGATTAGTAATGCACAGTGGGGTGAAGCCGTAACAGATAATTGGGTGCTCAAATCATATAGTTTAAGCGGTAAATACACAAATGAAAATATATTTACTTTACTTGTCGGAGGTGTTTATTCGAATGGTATGAAATACTATATAGACAACATCCGCTTAAAGCTTACATCTACAGCAAGTGGCACAAATGCAGGTGCAAATATTGGTTGGAGCTATAATGCCGCAAATACAACTTTGACTTTCGCTGGTACTGGAGCAATGGCTGATTTTTCTGGTTCAAGTAGCGTTCCATGGAAGGACTATAAATCGACTACAACTAATGTAATTGTAGCCGAAGGTATAACAACAATCGGCAAAACTTCTTTCTATCAGTTTAGTAAGATGACTTCCATAATATTACCTTCAACCTTAACCCTCATAAGAGAGCAATCTTTTAAGGCTGGTGACGGAACAACAAGCTGGGCGTTACCAGAAATCACTATTCCTGCCAATGTGGAAACAATCGAAAGCTCAGCTTTTAAATGCATTGGTGGCTCGTTTGCTACAGTTAATTTTGAAAATGGCTCAAAATTAATTTCAATTAAAAGCGATGCATTCAATGGGTGCAATAATTTAACTTCTGTAAATATTACTTCACCTTATTTAGAGGAGTTAGGTACTAATGCTTTGCGTATTAAGAATAAAGAAGTTGTGATAACACTGCATTCTAATCCGACTGGAATTAGTGGCGCATTATATTCTGGTAACTATAAAGAATGCAACTTAGTTCTCAACGACGCAGAAAAGCCATTTATGGCTGCAACTTCTGAAAACACATATAATAATGTAACTTACACCCGCAATTACGCTTCTTTGTATAGCACAACAATATTGCCATTTGCTCCAGGAACTGTTGAGGGCGTTACATATTATGCTATTTCAAGTGCAACCGATAACTCTGTCACATTCACTACCGTTGATAATCCAATAGCAAACACACCTTACTTGATTGGTCTGACAGCAGCAGGTGAAAAGGAATTCAGTGCTGCAAACGTAACAATCCCTGCTAATCAAACAGAAGTAAGCACAAGCGCTGCAGACTGGACGATGACAGGAACATACGTTAAGGCGGATAAGGCAGCTGCCGACAATGCGTACGGATTCTCAGGAGGTCAACTTTACAAAAACACAGGCACCATGACCGTAAATCCATTCCGTGCATACTTCACAACAGCAAGCAGCAACGCAAAGGCTGTGATGGATGTAGAATTCGGTAATACTCCAACTGCTATAAATAATCTTGAAAACGGTTCGTTTGAATTCAACGAAGTCTATAATCTCAACGGTGTTCGTCAGAACAGCTTACAGAATGGTGTCAACATTGTCAAGATGGCTAATGGCAAGACCATGAAAATTATCTTAAATAAATAATATCTATAGATTATGCGAAAAGAATATATTTCACCAGGAATGAAACTAATCCACATGAGCTCTCATTCAGTTTTAGCGGCTTCATTTGATACCACTCAGGAAAAAGGTGGCAACTGGGATGCAGAATCTAAAGGAGAGATAGATGAAGATATATTTTGATTTAAATAATAGGAGATAGAACAATGCGTAAAAAATATATATCACCAGAAACCAAGTTGTTTCGCGTACATCTGAATACGATTTTATCTGGTTCAGAAAGCTTTAGTGTCACGGACAAGGATGGATTATGGTCTGCTGAATCAAAAGACGAATTAGACGATATCCCATGGGGATGGTAAACCAGATTTTTGTTTTAATTGGATAATTAGTTTAGTTGAAACTGGCTTCGCTGTTGTACTACGGAGCCAGTTTTTAGGAAAGATTAATCATTAATACTAATAGTTAAGTTAACAAATATAAATTATGAAGTTTTTCAAATTATTAAGTGTCGTATCATTGGTTATGTTGTGCCTTCCTGTAAGTGCTGGCACAATCACCATTGATGCATCTACAATGTCGTACGGTGGTAAATATGCAGGATTAATTGATTCTCCATTTCCTGGCATTGCACTTTACGGCAATGGTGACTATGCAAGCAAAGATGTAAACTTCACTGAAGGAAATGGCGTCTATACCATAAAGGTAACAGGAGCAAGCAGCAATGAATCAGCTGCGGGCGTGTCTCTTTATATAGGTGGCACAAAGATTCAGTCGTTTTCTTTTTCAGGCAAAAGTGCCAGTGTACAGCAGAGTAAGAATAAACTTTATTTTGAAAGTCAGCCAGTAGAAGTAAAGCTCTTGCTTGAGACAGACAACGGTTCTAACGATACATATATTAATAAGGTGGAGTTTGTGTATGAGAAAGCAATCGTTGATCGTCCAGCTCCTGTCCTTCCTTCAACTGGCGCATACGAAAGCGGTAAGTACAGAAATATTCTTCTTGAAGCAGGCTATACTCAAAATGAAATCGACGCAAGACTGCAAATGCTCTGGGATAATTATTTCGAGGGTGATGCGGAGACATATCGAGTGTATTACGAGACAACTGACGATGAGGCATACATACTTGATGTGAATAATGACGATGTCAGGTCGGAAGGCATGTCGTATGGTATGATGATTTGCGTACAGCTCAATAAGCAGAAAGAGTTTAACAAACTATGGAAGTGGGCTAAAAATCACATGCAGGTCAAGTCAGGCCCAGCCAAGGGCTATTTCTCATGGCAGGTTTCAAAGACAGGCAATGTGATTGGCAGTAGTTGTGCCCCAGATGGTGATGAATACTTTGCTATGGTTTTGATGTTTGCAGCGGGCAGATGGGGGAATGGCAGTGGTATTTTCAACTATTGGAAAGAAGCTAATGAAATACTCTATAATAGTACTTCGAAGGACAACTATATCAATTCGTCGCACGTCAACATGTTCAACGAGAAAGAACAGCAGGTAGTATTTGTGCCATACGCAAGTTCTGCCAAGCATACAGACCCTTCGTATCATCTTCCTGCATTCTACGAGTTGTGGGGAGAGTGGGCAGACTATAATCGTCCGTTCTGGAAATCGTTGGCAGTCAAGAGCCGTGAGATGTATCTGAAGTTTGCCAATTCCACGACAGGTCTTATGCCAGACTATGCAAACTTTGATGGCACACCAACGGGTTCCGGTCACCAAGAGTTCCGTCATGACGCATGGCGCAATGCTATGAACATAGGAACAGACTACGCATGGTTTGCTAAAAGTACTAACGAGACTACAGTCATCAACAAGTTGTTTGACTTCTTCCAGAAAGAAGGAGCCACATCTTATGGGGCAGAATATAGTCTTGCAGGAAAAAAACTCTCTGACGACCATTCCCCAGGTTTGGTAGGATGTAACGCAGCTGGCACGTTGGCTTCGACACATAAAGTTTCTTGGGAAATACTTGACGACCTTATGCAGGCAAGTCTAACAAGTGGAAGATATCGTTATTATGATGGGATGCTATTCTTTCTCGGCTTCCTTCATGCATCAGGCAACTATAAGATATACAAGCCAGCAGAAGTTCTTGAAGTGGCATACGACGAACAGTTCAGATATACCGACAACAATACTTCACTCTTGATTGATGACTATGAGAAGATTCCTGCCGGATATCAATATTATATGTATATGACTGATAATTCAACAGCCAAAGCACAAGTGACAGCAAATCCGACGAATGCATCAGACCATTCACTACATATTACTCCTGGTAACTATGATGAATTCTATTATCTTGATTATACATTGCCGGAAGGAAGAACATTGTCTGACGATTATAAACAGATTGAGTTTGACGTGTATTACAATCCAAGTGGCGATAACCACAATCAAACACTAAAAGTTGCCATCAATGAGTCAAGCAATGTAATATATACAGAGAGTACAGGCGATAGGACGACGCAAGGTGTGTGGAAGCATGTGGTAGCACCTATCAATGGTAATTACGGTAACAATGTAAAGATATTGGTTTCTGTTAGAACAAGAAATGCAGATTTCTATATTGATAATCTCAAACTCAAGTGCAATTACACACCAGCTCCGACACCTGGACCAGGTCCTGATCCACAGCCAGAAGATCCTTCATCAACAGAAAACATGTTGAGTGGCGATAGTTATAACTTTGAGGGTGGCACAGCAGGCGAATGGCAAGTATGGGGAGACAATAATCCTACCCACGAGGTTGTTGCTCCTGGGTACAATTCAAGTGCATATTGTCTCAAGCTTACAAATACAACTGCTGGTACGGACTATTATGTAGCACAGGCCGGATTAAAGCTTGCATCACCACTTGTCAATGGAAAGACTTACAAACTCAAGTTTAAGGCAAAGAGCAGCGTTGAAGGAGGTTCAATCCAATTCTGTTATCAAAACAGTGAAACATACGATGGCAGTGGCTATAACACGATAGAACTCACTACAGATTGGGCAACCTATACTTACGATGTTGATGTAACCCTCGACAACATTGACCGTATTCTCTTTAACTTCGGCAAGGTAGTTGGAACATATTATATTGACGAAATAGAGTTTGGTGAAGAAGGTTCTACACCTGAACCACAACCTGAAGATCCTTCAACTATAGAAAACATGTTGAATGGCGATAGTTATAACTTTGAGGGTGGCACAGCAGGCGAATGGCAAGTATGGGGAGACAATAATCCTACCCACGAGGTTGTTGCTCCTGGGTACAATTCAAGTGCATATTGTCTCAAGCTTACAAATACAACTGCTGGTACGGACTATTATGTAGCACAGGCCGGATTAAAGCTTGCATCACCACTTGTCAATGGAAAGACTTACAAACTCAAGTTTAAGGCAAAGAGCAGCGTTGAAGGAGGTTCAATCCAATTCTGTTATCAAAACAGTGAAACATACGATGGCAGTGGCTATAACACGATAGAACTCACTACAGATTGGGCAACCTATACTTACGATGTTGATGTAACCCTCGACAACATTGACCGTATTCTCTTTAACTTCGGCAAGGTAGTTGGAACATATTATATTGACGAAATAGAGTTTGGTGAAGAAGGTTCTACACCTGCACCTACACCGATGCTTAAAGGTGATGTCAATGAAGATGGTGTCGTTGACGTGGCCGACATAACAGCTGTTGCAAATATCATTCTATACAACGCTAAAATGGATGCTGAAATCAACGAATAATAGTTATCAGCATGATACAAAAAAGCAGTGTCATTGTCAATCGCAGGCAGTGGCACTGTTTTCCACTGGGGGGTCACAGGGACAGGTTTCTGCGACCCATATTCAATTGGGTCACACAACCTGTCCCTGTGACCTGTTGTTATTGCCATATCTTGATTTATATATTGAGCCTTGCGACTCGTCTCGATTTTTCTTTTATTGAGTCAATTTACGTTTTCCCGTCAGTCGAACTTTGAATGCAAAGGTATTGTCTATGGTTTCATAAACTGAGTTTCACCTTATTTAATTGTGGTGCAAAATTACGTATTTTATCTTGATTCAGCAAGAAAAGTCCGAGAAACTGTAATAATTTCGGACAGAATAGTATGTTGGGTGGTGCTTGACGACTTGTAATTTACAGAAAATCTTGATGAATTTTTAACAAATCGATGCTTCCTGGTGATAATTTTTGGGCAAATGTTTGGTAATCATGCAAAAATATCGTAACTTTGCCAACAGATTATATTTTTAATAACTAAAAACTTAAAAAAAGTGCTTATGAAAAAATTTTTTCCTTTTGTTTTGGTGGCAATGCTGATGCTGCCATTGAGTGTTAAGGCTGACTGGGTGAAGGAGGTTACTACAAAGGCTGAATTCACATCGGCACTGAATGCGTTCGAGAATGTGCCTGGATGCGTTGACAAGATTATTGTCAAGGGCGACGAGAGCACGGTTATCAACTTGGGTAACTACACTATGGCATCGAACATTGTTGGTGGCAAGCTTATTGTGACATCTGAACAGACCGACATCAACAAGGTGCCTCAGATTCAGTTGGGCTTTAACTTTACCGACACGGGTGATGACCCTAAGTTCTCTATGGAGTGGTCAAACCTCGGCTTACAGTACCGTTCGGGTGCAACGGCAAGTTCGGGACAGATCTTCTACTCAAACATCAAGAAGTGTGCGTTCGACTCAATTATCATCCGCAACTGCGACATCAACAACATTGCACGTTGCCTCTATCGTACTGTGCCTGACACAGCGGAGACTGGCGAACGCCTCACTTACCCTATCAACTACTTCGAGATGAGTGGCTGTAAGATTCACAACATCTGCACTCAGTCGGGTAATTCTTGGGGTGTAATCTATTTCGGACAGTGTACAAGGGAGATTGTTATCAACAACAACATCTGGTATGACATCCCTTACGCTAAGGCTCTTATCTATTACGGCTACATCGACTCAACGGGTGAAGACCCAAGTGTAAGCTTCTGCAACAACACAGTGATATGGGGTAGTGGCGACTTGCAGAACAAGAAACCTGTGTTTGACGCAAGCACATTCCTCGGCGACCTGTCGTTCTACACGGTAAACAACAACATATTCATGTCGCCTGAGGGTGGTGAGTATATCCAGAACGAATACAACGACTCGGCAATAGTTATGCGTGCAACGGGTGGTCTGCATGAGTTCAACAACAACATAATGCGTGGATTCCAACCTTACGAAGCAGGAATCACCGACGGTCTTGACATTGCCGAGAGCAATACAATGACTCTTGAGGAAGCTGGTTTGGCATGGACAGACTTCTATAATCCTGACCAGGGCGACTTCCGTATGCTGAAAGCACATCCGCTCTATACATTGGCAGACGGCGAACCTATCGGCTCAACGTTGATGTATGTTGACGAATTCCCAGTAGAGTGCAAGGTAAACATTACGGTTGACGGTCCGGCATACGCTGGTTATACTATCACCCCTAACAAGCCAAAGTACTATAAGGATGACGTGATAACCATCAAGGCAACTGCTCACAACAACTATTACCGTATGCTTGCAACGTTTGACGGCTGGAGCGATGGCGAAACAGAACCTGAACGACAGATAACATTGACCGAAGATATTGACCTGACTGCTAAGTTCACTGAGGTTGCAAAGGTGCTCACATTCTTCGATTTCACTGGTACAGGTATTGGCAGTCGCATGTCAAGTTATGATGCTGACGTATATTATGGCATGGAAAACGCCGACGATACTTACAAGGGAACAGTCTATGAAATGATGTGCGACACTACAAACCAGTCGTTGGGCATGGCTTCATACGAATACATCTCTTCAATCTCCGACATTGCTACACGCCAATTCGAGACACGTTCAGGCAAGTTTGCTGAGGATGATGCATCGGAACAGATGAACATCATAAGCCGTCGTACTCCTTGGCAAATCAAGGATGGCGTGGATACTCTCGACATTAACAACTACGACGGATGGCAGCGCGACCACGCTATCTTCAAGTTCTCTACAAAGGGTGCAAAGGGTCTGAACTTCTCATGCTACGTTGGAACTGACAACAATGCGTCGAAATATCAGCAACTCTATTACTCACTCGACGGTGAGAACTGGACATTCCTCACTGAGACTGAACTCGAAGCATGGTACTGGTCAGAGCTTGCAGCCGACCTGCCGACTGAATGCGAGGGCAAGGATTCGGTATTCATCAAGGTGATAGGCGACCCTACACGTGGTTCTGTACGCATCAATGGTGAAAAGGGCGAGACTGTTCAGACTGAGGAAGAGTACATGAAACAAGAAGGTTTCGAGTATGTAGCAAACGTATTGGTATCATATACTGAGCTTGATGCACCTGTTGGCGGCATGAAGGGCGACGCAGACGAAGACGGCAGCGTTACGGTATCAGACATCACGACGATTGCATCATACATCCTCGGCAACAATCCGCAGCCATTCAATATGAAGAATGCTGACGTTGATGGCGACGATGCTATCACCGTATCAGACATCACAGGTACTGCAGGTATAATCTTAGGAAACTAACATTCGTTGCTTTCCTCGTATAGCATACGGCGTATGGCTTACCCAATAAAAGCCATGCGCCGTATGCTTTTTTTCGGTATGCCTTGTAGGTATCTCTGTTGGGGGGCTTTGCACATTCTTAGAATGTTCACGTGAACATTCTAAGAATGTTACGCGGAACATTCTAAGAATGTGCAAACGGCTTAAACGTTCATGTCACTGTTCCGACGGTTTCAACCGTCGCCAAAAGAGCGAAAGAGAACTCCACACTAAACGGGTAAACGACGAATTTACGAAACAACTAACTTTATTTTTCGCTTACTCGTTGAGGGATTGCTTCGTCGATGACTTGGAGTTGGCGGTCGTTAAGGGCATCGTACGGTTTGCCGAAACGCTTGCGCGATGCTTCGTTGCGCAGTTGCTTGTAGGCATTGACTATCTGGTTCTCGACTGCAAAATAGGATTCATACTTTGAATTATCGTCGGCATTTATTAGTATGATATGCTTTGCAGGACTCTCTGACAATGTCTCGTCGTGCTTTGGATTGACGATAAACTCTTTCATCATTGCACACAACTTATCAGCCTCCACCTCTTCGTCGTTGTGGATAATCTTGCCGTCGGCAGTTAAGTCGATTTCAAAGACATTGCGTCGGTCAACAACCTTTTCTATGTGTTCAAGGTGCTTAGGTGCGGGCTTCGACAGTTGGTAGGGCAGTCCGAAGTTGCGGTCCATTGAGGTGGTCACAAGAAACAGAATGAGCAGCATGAACGAAATATCGGCTGTTGAGGTCGTATTAAGTTCAGGTATCTCGTGACTTGAAAAGTTCTTCTTGAACAACATGAGGGGAGATTTACTTACGTTTTAATGCAGAAAACAGTATGAGAGCAATGGCACCGACGATGAGAATAAATGCCGTGACGATAAACATGGTGCTTGTGCGGAGCCAAAGTGTATCGTTGTATGGCGTGCCGTTGATGGTGATGGCATCGGTGTTGCTAAGTAGAAATGTGGCGGCAAGAGTGACTGCTACGGGTATTGCAACCATCCATGCGATGCGACGAATGCGTATGTTGTTGACAGTTGAAGTGTGGTTTTGCTTCTTGAAACCTATTACGGCACTTGTTATTGCAATAGACAACGTGGCAACAACCATGACAATCATGAGCCAGATAATGGCTGGAGTGAGCATCGGTTCATTAAATGTCGGGTTGAATGAGCACGGCATGTCGTAGCCTAAAGTGTAGAACGCCAGGAATACAACCGCTATCAGCAGGATAAGACTTATCTTGATTTTCTTTATCATATCGGATATGTTTAACCCTTTCAATGCTTAATCACCTAACTTTTTTTCTTGTATTCCGCAATCATATCCATAAGAGTGATGTAACTTTCCTCCATCTGTGAGGTGATGTTTTCAATCTTGTTGAGGATGTAATTGTAGAAACATTGCAGCACGAGAGCCACGATGATACCAAAGATTGTGGTTATCAGAGCCACTTTCATGCCCGATGCCACGATGGTAGGGCTGATGTCGCCGGCACTTTCAATGTTGTCGAAGGCAATCACCATGCCTATTACCGTGCCGAGGAAACCCAAGGATGGAGCCATGGCAATGAAGAGTTTTATCCACGAACAACCCTTTTCGAGTGCCGATGTCTGCACGGTTCCATAGTTTGTTACCGACCGTTGTATCTCGTCCATAGTGTCGTTTATGTGCATCAGAGCTTGGTAGCAGATGCTTGCAACGGGTCCGCGAGTGTTGCGACAAAGGTCTTTTGCACCATCGATGTCGTTTGTCTGGAGTTTGTTTTCCACTTCTTTCATCAGTTTTCGGGCGTTGATTTCGGAAAGTGTAAGGAAGATAATCCTCTCGATACAGAAAGCCAAACCCAATACTAATGCTAAGCTTACGAGCGACATGAAGCCCGCATTGCCCTCGATAAACTTAACCTTGAAGGCATTTATAAATAGTAAATAAGGTATCATAAATAATAAATTATCAAATTTCAATTATCAGTTTTAATCATTCTGCCAGCACCCGCAGCACTTTTTTAAGGCATTCTGCTTTTGTCCAATCGAAGCCATACTGCTTGATACAGGCATCATAGAGGCTTCTTTTCTTCTTAGGCACTACGAGTTTTACGCTGCGCTCATGGCATCGAACCTCTTTTCCGCCGATGACGAAATAGTAGGTGACGACAAGCGGAAACTTCAATGACTCTGCGTCAGGGTCAAGTCGTGTGACAGCAATGTTGTCGCCAAGAGAGATGTTTGTTATGTCCGACTCGTTCAGAAGCGTGCCTTTGAATGCTTCGACATCGATATTCTTGACGCAAAGAAGTTGGCAGTTGGAGCATGTGTCAATAACTTCTGCCAGTTGGTTCTTGAGGTTTACGAACTGACGTTTGTTGATGAATACCGTCTTAACGATGTTCATGTTCGCCCTCAAGTCCTTGCCTAACTGTTTATATACGAGACTTGCATCCTTTAGAAAGATGTTTGCCTCACGTTGTTGGTGTATGCTTCCGTCGGTTAGTTCGATGACTGCCGGCGCATATTCCTTAAAGAGAGTAACCCTTTCGGTCTCTCCGGCAGGAATCTGCGACATGATATGCAGAGCCACAAACATCATGGCAACGAGTGAGAACAGACGCTTTTTCATTCTTGTAATCTTATATTGAGTGCAAAAGTAATAAAAAAACATAGAATTACAATTTCTTTTTATGTTTTATTAAATAAAAAATGAGCGGTTCAATATCGAACCGCCCATTTGGTTATTGTCTTTCCTTATTATATATAAGGTGAATTACATGTGTGTTGCTGCTGGCTTTGCGATTGCGTATGCCTGCTGTGCACTTGCTGCTGCAGATGCGATACCAGTTGTGTTCTGGTACTGTGGAGCAAAGTTGAATGTGTAGTCGTATCTCAAGATAGCCTTAGTAGGGTCTGTAACAGGCTCGTTGGTTGTCTTGTCAAGATAGTGACCTTGTGCATCAAGATTGTAAACTGGAGTCATTTCTGCCAAAGTAACGATTACCTTAACAGGAACAGCAGTGTAAACTACATTAGTTGATGTTGTCTTCCAGAAGAATGCCTTGTATGTTGGGAATGTATGTGAGCCAGTAAGTTCCTTGTATGCAGTTTGCTGCGCTAAAGTAAGAGCTGTAGTATCCATGACAGCATAATTGTCATAAGCTACCGTAGTAGTGCCAACTGCTGAAGCTGTGATGTCCTCGAACAGTGACTCACCCTTAGTCCACTTGAAGTTTTTGCCAGTAGCGTCAACTGTTACAACGCCTGTTGTTGGGTCAACAATTTCGAAACCTGGAGTTACAACCTCAGCGATGTCTGCTGCATTAACCATGCCGCGTGACTTGTAGAGACCGCCTGACATTGGCCAGAATGAAGGGTTGCTGATAGTCCATTCGTCTTCAGGATTAATCTTGCCAGTTTCACCTGTTACGTAGTCAACAACTTCGATACCATCGAATACGATTGGCTTCAATGCTGGATCGTCTGGTACACGTGGGTCATCTGGATCTACGTAAGGGTCGTTAGGGTCTTTACCTGGGTCTGGAGGAGTTGGGCCTGGGTTAGGATTTGGATTGATTGAATCGGTAGGATTCGTGCTTGAAGAAGCTGGGTCAACCTTGTCAGGGTCTGTTGTACCGTTAGTGTTAGAAGTGATCTTGAATACGTATGTATAGCAAGTACCTGCTTCCCACTTACAGAACATTGGATCTACATATACACGAGCATCATAGATTGTAGTTTCCTTTGAGCCATCTTCAGGGATGAGCTTGTAAGATACGTGGAGTGTGAAACCAGTTTCAGCACCTACACCACCAGTGATGTTAGTTGCACCTTGGTAACGTGGCAAAGCGTAGAGAACAGTTGCAAGCTTTGTAGGATTGTCCTTCAATTCGCTGATGCAATTAACTGTCTTAGACTTTGTAGCAGACTTGATAAGTGCAGTTGCATCGTTAGCAGGAGCATAGATGAAGTTGTCAACAACTGGAAGTGCACCGTTAGCTGGAGCAGCAACTTTGATAGAATCAACATCCTTGATGCCCTTAACTGTTACGTCAGCCTGATCGTAATAAGCTGGCTTGTCGCCGTTAGCTGGCTGTGGATAGTAGTCACCAACGAATGCGCCAGATACGCCGTCATGCAACCAGTTTGTCTGAGCCGGCTTAGCTGGAGTAAGTTGGATACCCTGATATGTTTCGCCCCATGCGTTTGCTTCTGGGAGAAGGTCGATAAGTTCAACCTTATAACCCTTGATAGCCTCGTAGAAAGCAATTTTAATCTGTGAGTTTACGTGATTGAAAAGGATTGAAACATCGTTGCCGTATGAGCTCTTGTTTACGTTAGTGTAAGCGTAGAGAGCTTCGTTAGCGTTGATGAGTTCTGTGTTTGTGTCGTATGCACCTTCGCCAGTATAAGGAGCAGTTGCTGTAGCAATCTGCTGAACTGGGTCAGTGTAGAATGTTGAAAGGTTCTGGAACTTGAGAGTTTCAGCGCCCTTAGTTGCAGACTCTGTATATTCTACAGCCTTATCGTTAGCTGTCTTAACTGCTACCTGATTATAATAAGGTGCGTAAGCAGAGAAATAAGTTGCTGCAGTTGACTCGTCCCAATACTTCAAAGACTGTGCAACGTCAGGAATAACCGGAGCCTTGTAGTTTGAAGCATTGTCAAGTCCTTCATAGAACCATGAAGAAACGCCATCGCCTGGAACTGTAGTAGAAGCTTCAGCACCTGCCATCCAAGTAGAAGCACCTGCTGCGAGGTCCTTATAAGGATTTGTAAGTGATCCGTAAGCAACAAGGTAGTTTTCCATAATCTGGTCGCCATTAACGTCAGCTTCTGCGCCAGAGTAACCAAATACACCAAACTCATAGTGTCCCTTTGTCTGAAGAGCATCGGCACGTGTAGAGTTTGCAGTTGTCATGTTGAACCCAATGTTCACCTTGCTCACGTCGTACTTTTTCTGAGAAAAGTCATCTACGAGTGAGTCATTTGTACAGCTCGCCATTATCATGCAGGCGATTGCTGCGAGAGAAAAAATCTTTTTCATTTTTTGTTAATATAAAGTTGTTTGTAGTTGTTATATCCGCAACCAAGTTATCCTTATGGAAAAACTATTCTCCAAAATCGCGGCAAAGGTACAACATATATATGAATATATATAAGTCGTTAACATTTTTTTGCATAAAAATCGCAAAATGTTGCTTTTTGGCGATAAAATGAACATGTTGACTTGTTTAATATCAAGAGTAAGAGCATTTTTGTTATCAAATAACTAAACATACTTCGATGACTTGAAGTCTTAAAATTCGTATAAAAATTTTGTCATATCTTATATTTATACTAATTTTGCAAACTGATTTTTAAGACTTAAAGATGATTATAAAAAAACACTCTCTTGCTTTGACTTTGGCGTTGGCATTGACGCTGATGCTTGAAAACGTGGACACATACGCCCAAAGTGGAACCAATTCACCATATAGTATGTACGGTATGGGCGTTCTTTCCGACCGTTCTACTGGGTTCAACCGTGGTATGTCGGGCGTTTCGCAAGGCTTTAATGACGGCAACCAAGTCAACCCTATGAACCCAGCATCGTATGCTAACGTAGATTCGTTGACCTTTATTTTTGATGCAGGTCTTTCATTGCTCAACACAAATTTAAAGGAAGGCGACAACAAACGCAACGCAAAGACTGCAAACTTCGAGTATGCTGTTGCAGCTTTCCGCGTATGGAAAAACGTAGGATGTAGTTTCGGAGTCCTTCCATACACCAATGTCGGTTACAATTTCTATCGCACAAACAAGGAAACTGGTGCTGTTGAGGACACTTATACCAATACATACACAGGTAGCGGCGGTATTCATGAAGCATATTTAGGCTTTGCTTGGAAACCTGTAAAGTTCTTTGCGCTTGGTTTCAATGCGGGTTATCTCTGGGGCGATTATTCGAAAACGATAACGAGTGTACACTCTTTGTCAAGTGCCACCAGCCTTTTCCGTATATACGATGGAACGGTCAGGTCGTACAAAATTGACCTTGGCGTGCAAGGAATCATCCCAATCAACAAGGACAATACTCTCACTTTGGGAGCGTCGTACGTCATTGGACACAGCATGAACAACACTGTTGAATTGCTCGACATAAAGGCTGACACCACCGCATACCGTGTTGGAGATGCCTTTTTCGTGCCTACAACAATCAGCGGAGGTTTCGCCTGGAACCACAAAAACAAACTAAAGTTTGGTGCAGACTTCACTTTGTATAAGTTCGCAGACCAAGATTTCCCAACGGTATTCGACAATGGAAAGACATTCTCATACGTTAAGGCGGGCAATCAACTCCTTGACCGGACGCGAATAGCAGTGGGTGGCGAATGGATTCCCGACGAATATTCCAACAAATTCTTCGAGCGTATCCACTATAAAGTAGGCGGATACTACGCTACGCCGTACATTAAGGTGAGCGACAGTCAGGGCAAACTTGTTGACGGACCAAAGGAAATAGGGCTCAGTTTTGGTGTTGGTGTGCCTATCATCAACACATGGAACAACCGTTCCCTTCTCAATCTCTCGGCTCAATGGGTGCGTAGTTCGGCTTCAAACCTCATTACCGAGAACTATTGGCGCATCAATGTTGGCATAACTTTCAACGAGCGTTGGTTCGCAAAATGGAAGTTTGAGTAATCTTTTTCGGGCTTACACCTTATTTATATATATAGTCGGAATATCGGAAACGGAACCTTGAAACGCTTGTTTTTTTCAATCATCATTGCTGCTTTCCTCATTGGTTGCAACGAGGGGAAGGAACATACTGCGCCTGCAATAAACGATAAAGACTCCGTTGCAACGATGATAAGTTATGGAGTCAATACGCTTATTTCCGATTCGGGAGTGATGAAATACCGCATTGTGGCTGAATCCTGGGAGGTGAACGAGGTGACAAATCCGCCAAAATGGACGTTTATCAAAGGCATTTTCTTCCAACAGTTCGACAAAGACTTCCATATTGCCGCCACGATAAGTGCCGATACAGCATGGTTTTACAACACTTTGCAGTTGTGGGAACTGCGTGGTAGGGTAGAGATGAGAAACGTGAACGGCACCCTTTTCAACAGCGAAGAACTCTTCTGGGACCAGAGGATGCACGAATTATACTCGCACAAATATTCCCGACTCTTCACTCCCGAGCGTCAACTTGAGGGTTCAGAGTTCCGAAGTGACGAGTATATGACCAAATATTATGTGAATAACTCCATCGGAGCGTTCCCTACAAACGACGTAATGGAGGAAGAACCTGCGCCTCCTCCTTCGCCAGCAGCAGCCAACGACTCTGCCGTAGTGGTGAACGAAGACCCTAAACCTCACCCTGCACCATTAGCCAGAAGGAAGCACGTGATAGACCAATCGTCGATAAATCGTGCAAAGGAAGACATAAATGCACGCAGACAAACAATAAACTGATGCGATGATATCACTGATAATAGGCGTTGTGGTGACGCTAATGTTCTCGGCTTTCTTCTCAGGAATGGAGATTGCGTTCGTCTCAAGCAACAAGATGCTTGCCGAGATGGAGCGTGAAGAGAAGAACGGATTGCCGCAGAAGTGCCTTCACCGCTTCTATGTAAACTCAAACAATTTCATTTCAACTATGCTCGTAGGCAACAATATCTCGCTTGTTGTCTATGGTATATTCATTGCGAAACTCTTTGACACCACCATCTTTTCAGGCATGCCGACGGGTTTCACGGTGCCTGCCGACACCATACTCAGCACATGTGTTGTGCTTGTGACAGGCGAATTCCTGCCCAAGACGCTCTTCAAGATTAACCCGAACAAGACATTGACCACCTTTGCAGTGCCCACATACCTGTTGTATGTGGTGCTTTTCCCTGTGTCGCGCTTCGCTACAGCATTGTCGCATGGACTGCTGAGACTCTTCGGAGTGAAGGTTGACAAGGACAAAGACAAGCTTCAGTTTTCGCGTATAGACCTTGATCATTTGGTGCAATCGTCGATTGACAATGCCCGAAACGACGACGAGATAACCGACGAAGTAAGGATATTCCAGAACGCATTGGACTTCTCCGACACGAAAGTCCGCGACTGCATGATACCTCGGACAGAGATTGTGGCGGTCGATGTGAACTGCCGGATGTCGGAACTCCTCGATATGTTTGTCGAGAGTGGAAAGTCAAAACTCATCGTTTTCGAGGATGACATTGACCATATCCTCGGCTATGTACACTCGTCGGAAATGTTTCGCATAGCCCAACGCAACAGCACAAGTGGCGTGAAGTCAGACTATAGACAAGCCACATTGAAGTCGATGATAGGCAGCATCAACATTATCGATATGCCGATAGCGCCCGAGATAATGGCTGCGAGGAAGCTTATGCACACGTTCATGCAGGAGAAGAAGACACTCGGAGTAGTGGTCGATGAGTTCGGAGGAACGAGTGGAATCGTGGCACTCGAAGACTTGGTGGAGGAGATATTCGGCGACATAGAAGACGAACACGACACTGAAACCGAATTTGCGCAGTGCATAGGCGAAGGCGAATACATGCTTTCGGCACGCATGGAAATATCGAAAGTCAATGAGCGTTTTGAACTCGATTTGCCTGAGAGCGACGATTACATCACCGTTGGTGGACTGATACTCCACGAGGCTGGACGCTTCCCGAAGCTCAACGAGACGGTTGACATAGGCAAGTTCCGCTTCAAGATTCTACGCAAGACAGCGACCAAGCTTGAGATTGTCAAGCTTGTGATTAACGGCAAACACTGACCAATTAATTTCAAACAAACGCATGTGTTATGCGGGACGAACGCTTTCGTTTCGCATGACGACTGTATGCATCTCTCAGGTTGAACGCTTAAGTGGCTCAAACATTGCAGCAATGTTCGAGTCAACATTGTAGCAATGTTCGGACCAACATTGCAGCAATGTTTTTCCGACCTTAACGCTCAACCCTTGAAGTGCAACCAAACGATACCCGCAACGCAAACGCTCGACAAAAAAGAAAAATTACGACGCAAGTGCATTTTTATGGCAAAAAATGTTCCGTGAATAAATTTTATTTATTACCTTTGCAGCAGATTATCGATAATTATGTTTTTTAGGAAAAAGAAAACGTTGGAGCAGACAGGTTTCTTCGGAAACTTTGTTGACTATCATTGCCACATATTGCCAGGGGTTGATGATGGTGTAGCCGACATGGCTACATCGCTCGAAATCCTGCGTCGCTACGAGGAACTCGGAGTGAGCACCGTGTGGTTTACGCCTCATGTCATGGAGGATATGCCTAACACAACCGAGGCATTGAAGGCTCGATTTGAGGAACTTATGGAGGCATACACAAAGGAAGTGAACGACGGCAATCGCCGTGCGCTTGAACTTCACCTCGCAGCAGAGTATATGCTTGACGACGGTTTCGAGGAAAGACTCGAACGCAAAGACCTCCTTACGCTTGGAACAAGAGACCAAGTGCTTGTCGAGACGAGTTACTATAACCCTCCGATAAACATGGTTGAACGCTTGAACCGCATCAAGTCAAAGGGCTATTACCCTGTTCTTGCCCATCCTGAACGCTATATGTATATGGACAAGAAGGACTACAAACAGCTCAAGGACATGGGTATAAGGTTTCAACTCAACCTCGGTTCATTGAGTAATGGGTATGGCAGTCTCGTGAAAAAGAAAGCTTTGAAGATGCTTAAAGACGGATGGTATCAGTATCGGGGCACCGATTGTCACCGCATGAGCATGGTAGATTTGATTCTTCAAGCCGAAGCACCAAAGGAATTGCAGACAAACAATTAACATAAAAATAGTAGAAATGAAGAAGACTTTTATTGGAATTGCAGGCGTATTGACGTGCTTGATACTGATGGCGACGTCGTGCAGCTCGCACAAGCAGGTGGCTTATTTCCAAGACACCGACACATTTAACATCGTGACGACGCATGCCGCATCGCCTATCACAATACAGAGTGGCGATAAACTCTATGTGCAGGTAAAGGCACAGGGAAGCGACGTAATCAACAACATGTTCTCCATGGTGGGTGGAACAGGTTACTCTAACGTGACAACAGTGCAGAATTCACCGTATGCTTACACCGTTAATCCTAATGGTGACATCGACTTTCCTGTAATAGGTACGGTACATGTAGCGGGCTTGACACGCTCACAAGCGGAGGAAACGATAAAGAATAACATTATTAGTAGCGGACAAGCACGCTCGGTTACAGTCAACGTAACGTTCACCAACCTTGAAGTAAGCGTACTCGGCGAAGTAACAAGCCCAGGAAGATTTGTCATTGACCGTGACGAATTGACCATCCTTGACGCTCTCTCAATGGCACGCGACCTCACAATCTATGGTAAACGTGAGAACGTAAAGGTGCTCAGAGTAGAAAACGGACACCAACATGTATATAAGGTAAACCTCTGCGATGCGAAGTCGCTGATGAGTTCACCGGTATATTATCTGAAGCAAAACGACATAGTTTATGTTGAACCAAACAAGGTTA
Source organism: Bacteroidaceae bacterium (assembly GCA_024398515.1). GTDB lineage: Bacteria > Bacteroidota > Bacteroidia > Bacteroidales > Bacteroidaceae > Prevotella. Next base: position 91,427 of record JAKSIZ010000002.1, read on the forward strand.
AGTCGCAAAATTCCGAAATCGGTAGCATGACAACACTGTGGTTCAGTGCAACAAGTATCGTAGTTTCAATCGCATCATTGCTCGCTAACATCTTAAAGTAATACATCATGGCACTTCAACAAACGCAAAATAACACTACCCTTGCACCGCAGAACAAGGGAAACGAAGATTTCCTTCGCATAAAAGAAATGCTTTATATCTGCTTGGCTAAATGGTATTGGTTTGTATTCTCAGTGCTCGCAACACTCGTGATAGCCTATATATATATAGGAAAGAAACAGCCAGTTTATACAAGAACAGCACAGGTAGAGATAAAAGACGACAAGGCTGGAAAGAGTGTAAGCAACAGAGCATCGGGTATTACAGATATCGGTCTGTTCAATACAACATCAACAGTTGACAACGAAAAGTACGTGTTCCAGTCGCCTGACCTTATGTATGAGGTTGTAGATAGGCTTAAACTTCAGGACAATTATGCCTTGAAAGGACGATTGCGTACAGCTACTTTGTACGGAGAGCAACTTCCTGTAGAGGTGAAATTAGGAGGAGTTGAACCCGAAGATTACGTATCTTTCACTATGGAAATAGATGGAGATAAACTTACGTTGTCGAACCTTCGCAGGAATAAAGAACAGTATGATGGTTCTGTCAAGGCACAACTGAACAAGACTGTAAGGACTTCTGTAGGTACGGTTTTTGTTAAGCAACTGAAGTTTTCGGAAGGAAAGCAGACCATTCACTATACACATTCAAAGAAATCAAGCACTACGAATGGTTACATGGCGGCTGTTGGCGTGGCAATAGCAGACAAGATGGCAGAGATTCTTACGCTGACAATTAGCGACGTTTCGCCTAAACGTGCCGAGGATGTGCTTAATACTTTGATTCAAGTTTATAACGAACGTTGGGTACAAGACAAGAACCAAGTGACGGTTGCAACTACAAAATTCATTCGCGATCGTCTTGGTATGCTTGAGAATGACCTTTCGGGAGTTGATGAATCAATCTCTGAATTCAAGAGCCAGAACATGGTGCCTGACGTAGAGAAGGCTGCTCAGATGTATATGGAAAAGGGTGAAGAGAGCAAGGATAAGGTAGTAGAACTCTCTGGACAACTTGAAATGGGCAAGTACATGAGGAGTTTTGTTGCGTCTTCAGGCAAGGGTGTCATCATTCCATCTGGTTCTGGTTTGACATCTTCAGCACTCGAAAAGCAAATAGATGCTTATAACGACCTTGTATTGAAACGTCAGAGTTTGATTGACAACAGTAGTGAGAAGAACTCTTTGTTGCCTGGACTTGACGAACAGATAAAGAATCTCCGTCAGGCTATATTGAAGAGTCTCGACAATCAGAACATTGCATTGCAGACACAAATAGGCAATCTTGAGGCTGCAACTTCGAAGAAAATGGAGCAGGTTCAGTCTAATCCAAAGCAGGCAAAAGAACTTCTTTCTGTTGAACGTCAGCAGGCTGTAAAGCAGAGTTTGTATATGTTCCTCCTCCAGAAGCTTGAGGAAAATGAACTTTCACAGGCATTCACGGCTTACAACACACGTATTGTAATGCTGCCATACGGTAGTTTGCTGCCAACTTCACCAAAGAAAATGCAGATTTACCTGATTGCACTCATCCTTGGTTTGCTGATACCATTTGCTATTATTTACTTGAAGCGAATGATGACAACCACTCTCCAGACGCGTAAAGAACTGCAAGAAGTTGTCACCATGCCGTTCCTTGGTGAAATTCCAGAGGTACCAAACGACGAACGCAAGTGGCGTTGGCCATGGCAGTCGAAGCTTACGAAGACGGAACTTGTCGTTGTTAAGCATGGTAAACGTGACGTTATCAACGAAGCATTCCGCGTGCTCAGAACCAATATGGAGTTTATCAATGCAGATGCAGCAAACAAGGTCATGGCTATTACATCGTATAATGTTAACTCAGGTAAGACTTTCCTTGCAGTCAACTTAGGCTTAACTTTCTCATTGAAGAAGAAAAAGGTACTCCTTATTGACTGTGACTTGCGTAAGGCATCAAGTTCAAAGTATGTGAACAATCCGGCACAAGGTCTTTCAGATTACCTCGCAGGACAAGTGGGCAATTACCATGATGTAATCGTAAGTTATCCTGACAACAACTATCTTGATGTGCTCCCTGTAGGTAAGATTCCACCTAACCCAACCGAACTTCTCACAGAAGAACGCTTCAAGCAACTCATTGACAGCGTTCGTGGAGAGTATGATGTGATACTCATCGACTGTCCTCCTGTAGAAATTCTTGCCGATACTCAGGTTATCGCACAGCATGTTGATGCGAACTGTTTCGTTGTTCGTGCAAGACTTATGGAGCGTGCGTTGCTGCCAGAACTCGAACAACTCTACAAAGAGAACAAACTCAAGAACATGGGAGTTATCCTCAACGGTACGATTGGAGCCGATGGACGCTATGGATATGGACATCGTTATGGCTATGGATATGGCTACAGCTATGGTTACCGTTATGGTTATCACTATGGTTACGGAGGAAAGGAAAGTGGCGCAAGCAAGAAACTTGGCTTGAAATTCTTCTCCTTCTAAAGCTGATTACACAAAAGGTCATCTTGAGACTTAGAGCTTAGGATGACCTATTTTTTATAAGAACTAACAGAACTATTACTTAACAAACAAATTACTTTGATTATGAAATATCCAAAGATTGGTATTCGCCCTGTTATCGACGGACGTCAGGGTGGTATTCGTGAAGGGCTTGAAGAAAAGACAATGAGCCTTGCAAAAGCAGTAAAAGAACTTATTGAGAGCAACCTCAAGAATGGCGATGGCTCAAAGGTTGAGTGCGTGATTGCCGACACAACAATAGGACGCGTGGCTGAAAGTGCAGCATGTGCCGAGAAATTTGAACGTGAAGGTGTTGGTTCATCAATAACAGTTACATCATGCTGGTGCTATGGCTCTGAAACAATGGACATGAATCCATACTATCCAAAGGCTGTTTGGGGATTCAACGGAACAGAACGTCCAGGCGCTGTTTATCTTGCAGCTGTCTTGGCAGCACACAATCAGAAGGGACTTCCTGCATTTGGCATTTATGGACACGACGTTCAGGATTTGAACGACAATACTATACCTGAGGATGTTTGTGAGAAGATTCTTCGCTTTGCACGTGCCGCTCAGGCTGTGGCAACTATGCGTGGCAAGAGTTATCTCTCTATGGGAAATACGTGTATGGGTATTGCTGGCTCAATCGTAAATGCCGACTTCTTGCAGAATTATCTTGGTATGCGTACAGAATATGTTGACCTTGTTGAGATTCTTCGCCGTGTTGATTTCGAGATTTACGACCACGAGGAGTTCAAGAAAGCAATGGAATGGGTTGACAAATACTGCAAACCACAGGAAGGACACGACTATAACGAGGACCGCGAACTCTTTCCTGGAGTGCCAATGACAACGTTCAACGGCAAGGGCAAAGGCAAGAATCGTGAAGAAAAAGATGCCGACTGGGAGTTCACTGTAAAGAATATGATGATCATCCGCGACCTGATGGAAGGTAATCCGCGACTTCTTGAAATGGGATACAAGGAGGAAGCTCTCGGTCACAATGCCATCTGTGCTGGCGTACAAGGACAGCGTCAGTGGACTGACTACAAGCCAAACTTCGACTTCCCTGAGTCTTTGATCTGTACATCTTTTGACTGGAACGGCATTCGCGAAGCAAAGATTCTTGCAACGGAAAACGACTTCTGCAACGGTATCTCTATGCTCTTCGGTCATTTGTTGACCAATCGCGGCGTGATGTTCAGCGATGTTCGCACTTATTGGAGTCCTGAAGCAGTAGAGCGCGTGACGGGTAAAGCACCTCAAGGTCTTGCTGCTGGTGGCTTCATTCACCTCATCAACTCTGGTGCCACAACGCTTGATGCAACTGGTGCTATGTCTGATGCTGACGGAAAACCAACCATCAAGGAACCTTGGAACATGACTCAAACTGATGTCGAGGCTTGCTTGAAGGCAACAAATTGGATGCCTGCCGACCGTGATTACTTCCGTGGCGGTGGCTACTCTGCACACTTCGTAACCCGTGAAGGTATGCCTATGACCATGCTTCGCCTCAATATGGTGCAAGGTCTTGGCCCTGTTCTTCAGATTGCAGAAGGCTGGACAGCAGAGCTTCCAAAGGAACAGCACGACATTCTCGACAAGCGTACCGACCCAACATGGCCAACAACATGGTTCGTTCCACGCACTGACGCTAAGCTCGATGCCTTTAAGGATGTATATAGTGTAATGAACAACTGGGGCGCAAACCACGGTGCAATTGCTTACGGACACATTGGTGCTGACCTCATCTCATTGTGTTCAATGCTCAGAATACCTGTTTGTATGCACAATGTTCCTGAGGAAAAGATATTCCGTCCTTCGGCTTGGAATGCTTTCGGCATGGATAAGGAAGGCTCCGACTACCGTGCTTGTCAGAATTTTGGTCCTATATATAAATAAGGTGTAACCATGGCAAAAGTTGTAGAAAAGAAATATATTTTTCCTTTTATACTCATAACAAGTCTGTTTTTGTTATGGGGAATTGCAAACAACATGACTGATACGTTGCTTGCAGCATTCAAGCGAATCATGAGCATGACCGATGCGCAGACCTCGCTCATACAGTTTGCGTTCTATGGATCATACTTCTGCTTTGCTCTGCCAGCAGCTTTGTATATCAAAAAGTTCTCATATAAGAGCGGTGTTATACTCGGTTTGATACTCTACGCGGCTGGTGCGATGCTGTTCTATCCGGCATCGCGAATGGCAAGTTATGGCTTTTATCTTGTTGCGATATACATCCTCGCAGGCGGATGTTCCATTCTTGAAACCACAGCAAACCCTTATATCTTGTCGATGGGCTCGCAGGAAACAGCCACGCGCAGACTTAATATTGCCCAGGCATTTAACCCTATGGGCAGCATCACGGGCATTATGCTCAGCATGTTCTTCATTCTTGGTGAACTCAGTTCTGCCTCTGCCGACGACCGTGCAACGATGAGCGAAGAGAAACTTCAGACAATGCAAGCCCATGAACTAAGCGCTGTTACGGGTACATACATGGCTGTAGGCTTCGTACTCATTGCTGTTCTCGTGTGCATGTTATTGTCAAAGATGCCAAAGGGAGGCGATACTGACCATTCGATACGCCTTAAATCTACGTTCAAGCGACTGATTGCAAACAAGAAATACTCGTATGGAGTCCTTGCACAGTTCTTCTATGTAGGCGCACAGATAGGCGTATGGTCGTTCACTATCCGCATCGTGATGCAGGAAACCAACGTCATTCAGGACATCCAGGCACTGTGTCACAACATCTTCTCGGAGAATATCTTTGGCTATGTTGCCTCTACTGCAGAGCAGACAGGAGCGTCGCTCTACCTGTTCAGCATCATCTGCTTCACTATCGCACGCTTCGTTTTCACGTGGTTGATGAAGTACATACGTCCTTCAAAACTGCTTGCTGTGGCTGCTGTGGCTGACATTGTATGCACGATATTCGTCGTTCTCACAGGCGGAAGCGGCTGGCTTCTCGTAGCATTCCTAATAGGAATAAGCTTCTTCATGAGCCTTATGTTCCCAACGATTTACGGCATTGCACTCGACGGATTAGGCGATGACGCAAAGATCGGAGCCAGTGGTTTGATCATGGCCATCCTTGGTGGAGCAGTGATAACTCCGCTTCAGGGAATCATCTCCGACGGTTATGGCATCAACATTGCGTATATCGTTCCGCTCATCTGCTTTGTTTTCGTACTCGCATACGCCGTTTACATCGTAAAAGTCGAAAATAAGACAATGTTTGCGCACACAGAAAAATAATTAACATTTTTTAATCATAGGTAAAGTATTGAAATACATAGCATTGCAAAAAAGTTACATAAAACACTAAAAAAAAGTGTAAAAAAAAGTACAACGTATCAAAAAAATACCTTACCTTTGCATCGGATTTAATAACGAATTGATTGTTTTACAAATTTAAAAAAGCAAAAAAATGAAAAAGTTAGTATTTATGTTCGCAGCTGTTGCTGCTATTTCTTTCGCTTCTTGTGGTAATAAGACTGCTGCTACAGCTGAGGTTGCTGATTCTGATACAGTAGCTGTAGAAGAAGTTGTTGACTCTCTTGACTCAACTGTTGCTGAAGTTGCTGACTCAGCTGAAGCTGTTGTTGAAGAGGCTACAGAAGCTGTTGAAGAAGCTGTTGCTGAATAATTTTAGCATTAACTTACGAAACAAAGTCCGCTTGGCGATACGTCAGGCGGATTTTTTTATGCCTATTTATTCCTCGGATAAACATATAAAAACAGTGGGGGTGATGCTTTGAATTTTATGCATCGTTATATATGCCTCAGAACATCCTCTGGTGGGGGGCGAAAAAAGTTGTACAACTTTCAGTGAAAAGTTGTACAACTTTTGCGCGAAAGTTGTACAACTTTTTTCCGAGTTAAGCGTTCGTCTCAAATCGCGATAAAAGTCGCCCTGCGAAAAACATATAAAAAAGTGGCGTAGGATTTCGCTTTGTCGAAAGAATTTCTTATCTTTGTAAGCACTTTTGAATAACATTTGGTCAAACATCAGAAATCGTAACCTTAAACACAGACAAAATATGAAAGGAATTGTACTTGCCGGAGGCTCCGGCACACGCCTCTACCCGATAACAAAAGGCGTCAGCAAGCAGTTGCTGCCTATCTACGACAAACCAATGGTGTATTACCCCATCAGCGTGCTCATGCTTGCCGGCATAAAGGACATACTGATTATAAGCACTCCGCAGGACTTACCTGGCTTCCGCCGTCTGCTTGGCGACGGGTCGGACTATGGAGTGAGTTTCACCTACGCCGAGCAACCTTCGCCCGACGGACTTGCACAGGCGTTTATCATCGGCGAAGAGTTTGTAGGCAACGACTCCGTGTGCCTCGTTCTTGGCGATAATATCTTCCACGGCGCAGGTTTCACCGGTATGCTGAAGGAGGCTGTGCGCATGGCTGATGAACAACATAAGGCAACAGTCTTCGGCTATTGGGTTAACGACCCTGAACGATATGGCGTGGCAGAGTTCGACAAGGAAGGCAACTGCCTGAGCATAGAGGAAAAACCAACGGAACCAAAGAGCAACTATGCCGTTGTGGGACTGTACTTCTACCCGAACAAGGTGGTCGATGTAGCCAAGCATATACGCCCGTCGGCACGTGGAGAACTGGAGATAACAACCGTCAACCAGCGTTTCCTCGACGATGGCGAACTGAAGGTGCAGACACTCGGACGCGGCTTTGCATGGCTCGACACGGGTACTCACGACTCACTATCAGAGGCGAGTACGTTTGTCGAAGTCATCGAAAAGCGCCAGGGATTGAAGATTGCCTGCCTCGAAGGAATAGCATATCGCAAGGGTTGGATTGACGATGAGAAGATGAAACAGCTTGCCCAACCGATGATAAAGAACCAGTATGGGCAGTATTTGCTGCACGTTATCGACGAGAAAAAGAAGGAAATCAATAGCGATTCATTTGAGGATTTATAAACTTAAATCAGTTTCTTCAATAGATTATGAACGTACTTGTAACTGGTGCAAACGGGCAACTCGGCAATGAAATGCGAGTGATAAACCGCGATTCTGCCGAAAGATTTGTCTATACTGACGTTAACCAGGTGGAAGGAAACGAGACCATCCACCTCGATATAACCGACATTGATGCCGTTCGCAGCATTGTAAAGGAGAATAAAATAGACGTAATCGTGAACTGCGCAGCATACACAAACGTAGATGCAGCCGAGGAAAACGAGCCACTTGCAGAGATGCTCAACGCCAAAGCACCGCAGAACCTTGCCGTTGTAGCAAGCGAAAACAATGCACTCTTGGTGCATGTCAGCACCGATTATGTGTTTGGCAAAGAGCCTTATAACAGACCTTGCCGCGAAGATCAGCAGGGAACTCCGACGGGTGTATATGGCATGACAAAGCTGCATGGCGAGGAAAATATCATGGCATCAGGCTGTAAATACGTCATCATTCGCACCGCTTGGCTCTATTCTGAGTATGGAAAGAACTTCTGCAAGACGATGCTGAACCTCACTTCAAGCAAACCGCGACTGAAAGTAGTGTTCGATCAGGTGGGTACACCAACCTATGCTCTCGACCTTGCAAAGGCAATCATGGCAATCATTGCGGACTATTCGGCTGACATGAATGCTCAGTCATACGCACATACAGGCATATACCACTACTCAAATGAAGGCGTTTGCAGTTGGTTTGACTTTACAAAAATGATAGCAGAGTACAGTGGGCAGACTGTTTGCAGCATCGAACCATGCCACAGCAACGAGTTCCCAAGTCCTGTAGTGCGGCCGTCGTATTCGGTTTTAGACAAGACAAAGATAAAGGAAACGTTTGGCATCAGCGTTCCGTATTGGACAGATTCGCTGCGCAAATGTATTGAAAACATAAAGGGAAAATAACACTATAACTGAAAAATAAGTATTATGAAGAAGTTTTTATTGATGATTTTGGTAGCTATGGCAGCAACAGAATGTATGGCACAGGCAAGTGCCGGAGACTTGAACAACAAGGTGATTGAGACAATAATGCAGCGTAGATCGATACGTCAGTACACGAATAAACCAGTTGAGCGCGAGAAATTGCAGCTCGTGGCAGAGTGCGGAATCAATGCACCAAGCGCGATGAACCGCCAGAAATGGGCTGTCCGCATTGTTGATGACCCTAAGTATATCAATGGTGCAACAGAGGTTTTGAAGAAGAAAATGCCTGAAATGGTGGCACGCGACAAGTCGTTCCGCAATATGTTTCGCAATGCTCCGGCAATAATCTGCGTTGGTATTGAAGCAAAAGAAGACGAATATTCAAAGGTTGATGCGGGTCTGATGGGCGAGAACATGATGCTTGCTGCACAGTCTTTGGGCTTGGGCACATGCTGCTTGGGCATGGCTGCGTCGCAGTTGAACACTATTCCAGAGTTGAAAGAATACTATGCCAAACTGAATTTGCCAGAGGGTTATAGGCTTATTTACGTTCTTGCAATAGGTTATCCAGACGAGAGTCCGGCTGCAAAACCGCGCGACAGGAACAAGATTCAGTTTGTGGAGTAACATTCCTATTATATATATAAGGTGTAGCAAATGAAGATTCCTGCAAAAATAAACCTCGGACTTAACGTAGTCAGTAAGCGCGAGGATGGTTATCACGACCTTGAAACCGTCTTTTATCCAGTGCCGATTTACGACGAACTTACGCTCACGTATTCGCCGTCAAAAGGTGAAAATGGTGCGGTAGAACTCTGTCTTGATGGTATTTCTGTGCTCGGAAGGGTAGAGGATAACCTTGTTGTGAAGGCATGTAACCTGTTGAAAGCAGATTTTGCAGCGCTCAAATCGATGGACTTAAAACTTCATCTTACCAAAAACATACCGACACAGGCAGGAATGGGAGGAGGTTCGGCAGATGCTTCTTACACCTTAATATTATTGAACAAAACGTTCAGACTCGGGCTAACTGACGCTCAACTCGAGGCATACGCATTGAGGCTTGGGGCAGATTGTCCGTTCTTCGTGAGGTCGAAACCTGCATACGCAACGGGTGTTGGCGAGGTGCTTTCGCCAATTGACATAGACCTGTCGGGCAAGTATTTGGCTGTGATTAAGCCTGAAATAGCAATATCTACACGCGAAGCATTCTCGAAAATCGTGCCTATGAAACCGCGGAAATGTTGTCGTGACATAGTGATTCAACCGATAAGAACGTGGAAGGACGAGTTGAAAAACGATTTTGAAACCTCGGCATTTGCCTTGTATCCAGAGCTTTTGAGCATAAAGCAAAGGCTTTACGACGCTGGTGCTGACTATGCAGCAATGTCGGGAAGTGGCAGTGCAATGTTTGGAATCTTTGAAGAAAAGCCCAAACTTGCCGATGCGATAGTTGTGGATTTGTAAAACTTTTATTATCTTTGCACCCAATTCTTCAAGATAAAATCATGGCAGAAACTACAAGCAGAAGCAAGAAAACAAAGGCGATGGCACCGATAAACAATGCTTATGGGCACTTGCAGCCGCAAGCATTGGATGTAGAAAAAGCGGTGCTTGGAGCATTGATGATGGACAAGGACGCATATTCTATCGTTTGCGAACTCCTTAAACCTGAGACGTTTTACGATCCAAGACATCAAAGTATCTATGCTGCAGTGGCAACACTCAGCATGGATCAGCACCCAATTGATATGCTCACAGTGGCAGAACAATTGGAAAAAGACGGTGAACTTGATAATGTTGGTGGTCCGGTTTATCTGTCGGAACTCACGTCGGACATTGCTTCTTCGGCGCATGTTGAGTATCATGCAAAGATACTTGCACAGAAACATCTGGCGCGTGAACTCATTTCTTTCTCAAACCGAATCGAAACAAAAGCCTTCGATGAAACGGTTGACGTGAACGATTTGATGCAAGAAGCCGAACAAGATTTGTTTGGATTGTCGCAGACAAACATGAAGAACGACTATGCCCACATATCTTCTGCCATTATGGAAGCAGAGGATGCAATGCGGAAAGCAGCGGAGAGCAAGGGTGGTATCACTGGTTTGGCAAGTGGTTTCCATAAACTCGACGACGTGACTGCAGGTTGGCAACCGTCGGATTTGATTATCCTGGCAGGTCGTCCTGCGATGGGAAAAACCTCGTTTGCATTGTCTCTGTGCAAGAATATCGCCGTTGATTACAATGAACCTGTTGCATTCTTCTCGCTTGAAATGAGTTCAAAACAACTCGCCAACCGCCTTATTTCGCAAGTTTGCGAGATTACTGGTCATAAGATTTTAACGGGTCAACTTGATAAATTGGAGTGGGAACGCTTTGACAAACGCGTTGGAAACTTGTTCAATGCTCCGATTTATGTTGACGACACGCCAGGTTTGTCTATCTTTGAACTCCGGACAAAAGCACGTAGATTGGTGCGTGAACACCATGTGAAGATGATAATGATTGACTACCTTCAGCTTATGACAGGTAGCGGCAAGCATTTTGGTTCGCGTCAGGAAGAGGTTTCGAGCATCAGTCAGTCGCTTAAAGGACTTGCAAAGGAACTTGATATACCTATCTTGGCACTGTCGCAGTTGAACCGTGACGTAGAAAAACGCGACAATAAAGACGGCAAGGAAGGCAAGCGCCCACAGCTTTCTGACCTTCGTGAATCGGGTGCGATAGAGCAGGATGCCGATATGGTAATCTTCGTTCATCGCCCTGAATACTACCATATCTACCAAGATGAGAACGGAAATGATACTCATGGCAAGGCTCAAATCATCATAGCAAAGCACAGAAAGGGTGCAACAAAAGACGTGATGCTTGCATTCAAAGGCGAATACACAGCATTCCTGAATGAGGAAGATGGGTATGTCCCACCTACAGAAGGAGTGTATAAATCAAAGTTGGGTGACGGTGATGTTGACGAGGCTATACCTGTAGGAATGCCTTCAGACCCACCACCATTCTAAAAGAACCATTTGCTGATGCGCTTGTTCCTGCGCCCCATCAGGCGGCGAACAAGCATAAAGCCATCGTAAATCGTGAATGCATTTCCTGCGATTTGTGCCAACATCTCACCGCGGTTCGACGGTCTCTTTGAGTGAAACAGTTCGTGCCAAACCTCGGAAATCTCGGATTTATTAGTCATCAACTCCCTGTTGATGGCTTCTTTTTTTAATTTGATGTCGTATAATGTGCGATAACTCATACCTTCTTATCTAAAAACAAACCAACAAGAAACCTTAGCAAAGGGCGTTCAATCCATGCCTTTTTGAATGCGATGAAAAGGATGATAAGCAATAGATAGAAACCTGAAATAATGAGATAACTGCCTGCTGCACCGATTGCTGGAGTCATCCATGATGCTGCAGCTGACGTGAGATAGAACAGGAAAACCAAGAAAAGAATAAGCAGAATAAAGGCTGTGACAAGTGCTGTAAACAACTTGACAAGCTTCTCCACGGCATCGAACTTAAGGTATTCGCCTTTAAGTTCGATAAACCGCTTGAGTTTTTCTATGAGCACTTCAATGTGCCCAATGTTCTTCTCACTTGATAACATTTTGCAAAGTTTTTATAGGTCGTCGTCCTCGACAGCCTCTTTAACATCGTCAACCAAGTCTTCCATCTCTTTGCGCGAAAGCTTGATGTTATGCTTTTTCATGAAACCGTCGATAGCATTACCGACTTTAACTCTTGTGTCAACGCCCTTTTCAGGAGCAACTAACAAACCAATCGCAGCACCGGCAACTGCGCCACCGAGGAATGCTGCAAGATAACCTAAACTTCTCATATCATTTCAATGTTTAATACGTTCAACGTGGCAAAAGTAAGAAAAGTTTATGAAAGAATCAAACTTTTTGTGATAAAAAAGATGATTTGATGTGATTTTTATCGCTTTTAACAAACTTTATGCTATGTTTTGTGTGTGTTTTCAATGTTTTTCACTAACTTCGCACCGAATAAGAGAAACAATTTTTATAATTAAATACAAATAGGAAAAATGAAAAAGTACATCGTTATTTGCGCAGGTCTTTGCCTCGCATTGGGTTTTACAGGTTGTAAGTCAAGTGAAAGTGCCTACAAATTAGCTTACGATAGAGCTAAAGCACAAGAAGCTACAGTTGTTCAGGAGGTTGAACCTACAACTACAGTTGTTGCTCCAGTGCAGACAACAACAGTCGCTCCAACTGCTTCTTCTTACGACAACAACGACAATGTAAATGTTCGTCAGGAAAAACTTTCAGTAGTTAACGGTGATGGTCTGCAGGATTTTAGCGTTGTTGTAGGCTCGTACGGACTGAAGGCAAATGCCGAAGGAATGGTTGAAAAGCTTCGTTCACAGGGTTATAAGGCACAGTTGGCTTATAATGCTGAGCGTGGAATGTACCGTGTTGTTGCTTCAACTTTCGCAAGCAAGGCCGACGCTGTTGCAAGTCGCGACAAGTTCCGCGCATACTATCCTGATGCATGGTTGCTCTATAACTTAAAGTAAATAAGTCTTGGGACGCATTCTTTCTATTGATTACGGAAAGAAACGTACAGGTTTGGCAGTTACCGATCCTCTGAAGATTATAGCCGGAGGATTGGCAACTGTCTCTACTTTTGAGTTGTTTGATTACCTGAAGTCATACGTTTCGCGTGAGTCGGTCGAACTTATTGTTGTCGGCGATCCAAAGCAAACGGATGGCACTCCGAGCGAAAACAAGGCGCGAATCGTAGAATTTGTGAACCGCTGGAAACGCAATTTCCCGCAGATTCCGGTCGTTTTTTACGACGAGCGTTTCACGTCAGTAATAGCCCATCGTGCGATGATTGATGGCGGAATGAAGAAAAAAGACCGTCGCGACAAGGGTATTGTCGATGAAATTTCTGCCGTAATAATCCTCGAAGACTACATGCGAAGCAAGCAACTCATGCCGTAGAAGAGATAAGAACAAGTTTTCACACGATTGATTTTTTTATTATGATATTACCTATATATATATATGGTCAGCCGGTTTTGAGGAAAGTCGCAGCTGATGTTGAGCCTGACAATGCCGAGTTGAAACAGTTAATAGCCGACATGTACGAGACTCTCGACAAGTCTGGCGGCGTTGGTCTGGCGGCTCCACAAATAGGAAAAGCCATCAGAGTGGTAGTCATCGACCTCGATGCACTTGCTGAAGACTACCCAGAATATGCCGGTTTCCGTCGCACATACATCAATGCACACATCGTGGAATACGGTGACGAAAAGGATTCTTCTGACGAAGGATGCCTCAGCTTGCCTGGTTTGAGCGAGAAGGTTGTGCGCCCAACTCGCATTCGTGTACAGTATCTTGATGGCGATTTGCAGCCTCACGACGAGTGGGTAGAGGGTTATCTTGCCCGAGTGATGCAGCATGAGTTCGACCATTTGGAGGGTAAACTTTATATTGACCACATATCTCCCTTGCGCAAACAGTTGATAAAAGCCAAGCTGTCGCGCCTTCTGCGTGGGCAAGTTTCGTGCAACTACAAGTGCAAGGTCGCAAAGAAATAGACCTTGAAAAAGCTCATTGTCTTCGTTTTTCTGCTGATACAAACATTGCTATCGGTGGCGCAAATCAATACCGAGAAGGTTATGATTGTCGGTCGTGTTGCGCTAAGCTACGAAGACTACGTGCTTGCAATCCATTATTTCAACCAGATTATTTCAGCCAAACCATATCTTTACCAGCCGTGGTTCTACCGTGGTTTGGCTAAATATAACCTTGATGACTACAGCGGAGCAGAGGCTGACTGCAACAAGGCGATAAGTCTGAACCCCTTTGTCGAGAACATATATGAGCTTCGCGGACTGTGCAAGATACAGCAGAAGCGCTATGAAGAAGCCGTAGAAGACTACAACAAAGCCCTTAGTTTTAACCCAAGAAACCAGTCGGTATTGCATAATCGCATGGTATGCCGCATTGAGCAGAAGGATTATGATCAGGCTGAAACTGAGGTTGACACGCTCATTTCCCTTTGGAGCGACAATGCTCGGCTCTATGCTATAAAGGCTGAGATATGCCTGATGAAGAAAGATACGGCGCGTGGCATCGAAGCTCTCGACAAGAGTCTTGCGCTCGACGAGTTCAATGGCTCGGCTTGGGCATCGAGGGCACAGATTAGTCTGGCGCGTGAACAGTGGAAAGAGAGCGAGACTTACCTCGATAAAGCCATACATTTCATGCCTAAATATGTGCCGCTGTATCTTAATCGTGCACTCGTGAGATACAAGTTGAACAAGCTCCGTGGCTGCTTGGAGGACTATGACCTTGCGCTCACACTCGATCCGAACAGCTTCTTTGCGCACTATAATCGCGGTCTTCTTCGTGCACAGGTAGGCGATGACAATGCCGCGATACTCGATTTCGACTTCGTGCTCAAGCTTGAACCTGACAACCTTTCTGCGCTTGTGAACCGTGCTACGTTGCTGCAAAACACCGGCGACATACGTGGTGCAATACGTGATTATTCGCGTGTGATAGCCCGATACCCCGATTTCTACATGGGACTATACAACCGTGCTGTGTGTTATCGAAGGCTTGGCGACGTGGCAAATGCCGAAAAGGATGAGTTCCGCATCATGAAGTCGCAGCAGGAACGTCACCTTGGCATACGTCATTCGAGGCGTAAGGTTGACCGTACTACACGCCTGTATAGCGATGAAGACATTGAACGCTACAATCAACTTGTCGTTGCCGACCAGGAGGAATCGGCTGCTATCAAGTACGATAATGAGTATCGAGGTAAGGTGCAGAACCTTCAGGTGAGCGTTGACCTGCAGCCTGATGCGAAGATTGATTCCACTCTGTTGTCGAAACCGGAGGCAGAACTGCACTCATGGGAGCGTGCTGTAGTCTTGTTCAATCGTGCAAACTCTTTGTCTGCGTCGAAAGAATATCAGCAAGCCATCGAACTTTACAACGAGGCATTGCTCTTGGACGAAGGGCTTGCCGACGCTTATTATAACCGCGGATTGACAAAGATTTTCGACAATCGTATCGATGAGGGCATCCACGACCTCAGCATTGCAGGCGAACGCGGCATATACCGAGCCTACAGTGTAATCAAGAAATATCGCAAATAGATTCCTGTTCTTACGTCATTCAAAGCAGCGCTTTCCGGCGGTCGTGCTTTATCGTTGCCCAACGCGAGCGTTAGGGTTTCTTGGATTGAACGCTTAAGTCCGCCAAACATTGCTGCAATGTTTGGTCCAACATTGGAGCAATGTTGACTCGAACATTGCAGCAATGTTTGACGGAGTATAAAGGTCGTTCTTGGAGAGCAAAACGCACGAGTTGGGCAACGATAACGCTCAAATTGCACGAATACAAAAGAAAAGATGTGAAATTTTTCCTAAATACTATGGTAATCTCGCGTATTTTCGTTAACTTTGCACATTGATAAAAAGCAAAGTATAAACTATGATACGAACAATGCAAATATCGCTTCCGCAGTCGGATGCAAGCTTTCTTCGCAAACTTTCAGCCAATATGGGCTGGACATTGAGAACTGTTCCTGCAAAAAAGGTTGCGATGCCAAAAGTCGAAATGACCGAGGCTGAGTATCGTGCAAAGATTGAAAAGTCGAGTGAGCAGGGTGCATCGGGCAATGTCATTGCCATGCAGCCTGACGAGACAGGTGCTCAATTCATAAATCGTTTGCTATGTATGCGGTAATGATGTTTACACAAAGTATTGAATAAAATAAATTAAAGTCTTGTACGACAAGGATACGGGCTGTAAGCCCAGTAAGCATATAGCCCAGGGCAACACCCTGGGTGGGAAGTAAAAAAATACAACGCCCTGTAAGGGCAATAGCATTAATGGCGAAGAAAAGCTTTTGCCCTTTCAGGGCGTATGACAATCAATCCCATCACCCAGGGCGTTGCCCTGGGCTAAGTGGAAGTTGCCCTTTCAGGGCGTTTTCTATTTGTTAGATTGAATGAAATTATTAAAATTAATATAAGATGATTAAAATTACATTTCCCGATGGTTCTGTTCGTGAGTACGAACAGGGCGTGACTGGTCTGCAGATTGCAGAGAGTATTTCACCTGCTTTGGCACGCGACGTGCTGGCTTGCGGCGTGAATGGCGAGACAACAGAGTTGAACCGTCCTATCAACGAGGACGCAACTATCAACCTTTACAAGTGGGACGACGCTGAAGGCAAGCACGCTTTCTGGCATACTTCGGCTCACTTATTAGCTCAAGCATTGAAGGAACTCTATCCTGGAATACAGTTCGGCTTCGGTCCGGCAGTTGAAAACGGCTTCTTCTACGACGTGAAACTGAAGGACGGAGCGAACATCAGCGACACTGATTTCCCTAAGATTGAGAAGAAGATGCTGGAACTTGCATCGCAGAAATACGACCTTGTACGCAAGGAAGTATCAAAGGCTGATGCACTTGCAGAGTTCAAAGCCGACGGACAAGAGTATAAGTGCGAGCATATTGCCGAAGACCTTGAGGACGGAAGCATCACAACTTACACGCAAGGAACGTTCACCGACCTCTGCAAAGGCCCTCACCTCACCAATACTGCACCTATCAAGGCAGTGAAGTTGATGTCTGTTGCCGGAGCATTCTGGCGCGGAGATGCCGAGAAAGATCAGCTCAATCGCGTATATGGCATATCGTTCCCTAAGAAGAAGATGCTCGACGAATACCTTGCTCTTATCGAAGAAGCAAAGAAGCGCGACCATAGGAAAATAGGTAAGGAAATGGAACTTTTCATGTTCTCTGACCGTGTAGGCAAGGGACTTCCAATGTGGTTGCCAAAGGGAACAGAGCTTCGTCTGCGTCTGCAAGATGCTCTCCGCAAGATACAACGCCGCTATGGTTATCAGGAAGTAATCACTCCTAACATCGGTAGTAAGGACCTTTACGTCACTTCAGGACACTATGCTCACTATGGCAAAGACTCGTTCCAGCCTATACATACGCCTGAGGAGAATGAGGAATACATGTTGAAACCGATGAACTGTCCTCACCACTGCGAGATTTTTGCATGGAAACCACGCTCATATAAAGACCTGCCTTTGCGTATTGCAGAGTTCGGTACGGTATATCGTTACGAGCAAAGCGGTGAACTTCACGGCTTCACTCGCGTGCGTTGTTTCACTCAGGACGATGCTCATATCTTCTGCCGTGCTGACCAAGTAAAGCAGGAATTCCTGAATGTAATGGACATTATTCGCGTCGTATTCGGTACATTCGGCTTTGAATTTGAGGCACAGATCTCACTCCGTGACCCTAACGACAAGGAAAAATACATCGGTAGCGACGAAGTTTGGGAGCAGGCAGAACGTGCAATCGTTGAGGCTTGCGAAGAGAAAGGACTTCCTGCAAAGGTAGAACTTGGCGAGGCTGCGTTCTATGGACCGAAGCTCGACTTCATGGTTAAGGATGCTCTCGGCCGTCGTTGGCAGTTGGGTACTATTCAGGTTGACTACAATCTGCCACAGCGTTTCCAACTTGAATACATGGGCGACGACAATCAGAAGCATACACCAGTAATGATTCACCGTGCTCCTTTCGGTAGCATGGAGCGTTTCACTGCCGTACTCATTGAGCATACAGCAGGTCATTTCCCACTCTGGCTCACTCCTGACCAGGTGATGATACTCCCAATTTCGGAGAAGTTCAACGACTACGCTGAGAAGCTTTGCAAGTATTTCGACACAGTTGGAGTGCGTGCACAGGTTGACGATCGCAACGAAAAGATTGGAAGAAAGATTCGCGACAACGAGTTGAAACGCATACCTTACATGCTTATCGTAGGCGAACAAGAGGCTGCAAACGGTACTGTTGCCATGCGTCAGCAGGGTGGTGGCGAGCAGAAGGTGATGACTTACCAAGAGTTTGCCGAAAGAATCAACGCCGAAGTAGCCAAGATGACGAAAGATTTTTAAGTAAAAACAACCCGTGATAGATGCTATAGACACTATAGAATAAACTATAGATTTCTATAGCATCTATTCTTTTATATACCTTATATCAGCTTTGGAACAACTATCATCACTTTACAAATCGCGTTTTGGACGTGTGCCTTGCAAGGTTGAACGCTTGCCTGGCGCAGGAAGTAATCGTGTATATTATCGTTTGTATGCCGAGGATGGAACATCGGTTATTGGTGTTGTGGGCACTTCTGTCGAAGAAAACAATGCCTTTATTACGTTGTCGCGGCATTTCTCGTCGAAGCATTTGCCTGTGCCTTGCGTTCTGCAAGTGAGCGATGATGGGCTGCGGTACCTTCAAACTGACTTGGGAAATAGGTCTTTGTTTGAAGAAATAAAGGCTGGCGACTACTCGCATCTCAAGGCGACAATGCGCATTTTGCCACGTCTGCAGGTTGAAGGCGGCGAAGGATTGGACTTCTCTGTATGCTATCCACAGCCTGAATTTGACAAGTATAACGTGATGTTCGACTTGAATTATTTCAAGTATTGTTTCCTTAAAGCAACTGGTGTTGACTTCCACGAAATGCGATTGCAACGTGACTTTGAGCAGTTGGCTGACGATTTGCTCGCGTTGTGTTCGGGTTCATACTTCATGTATCGTGACTTTCAGTCGCGCAATGTGATGCTCAAGGACGGTGAACCTTACTTCATCGACTATCAGGGTGGACGCAAAGGACCGCTGTATTATGACGTGGCATCATTTGTTTGGCAGGCATCAGCACAGTATCCGGCAGAGGTTAAGGCGATGCTTATTGATGAGTATTATGATTCATTGAAGCAACTTGTTGCGGTGGAGTCGAAGGATACATTCCTTGAAAACTTGCGATTGTTTGTGTTCTTCCGTACACTTCAAGTGCTTGGCGCGTATGGCTTCCGAGGTTATTTCGAACGGAAAAAACATTTTATTGATAGTATTCCTGCTGCAATCGATAACCTCTCTGCGCTTATCAGTGAGGGTGTTGCAGACGGATATAATGAGTTGAAACCGACTCTGCTTGCACTTGTAGAGAAGTTCCGGACGAAGGAGAATGCTCCAAAAAGCCAATACGACCAAGTTGCACCAAAGGCTGATAACCCAAAACCTTTGGTTGTTCGAGTGAATAGTTTCTCGTTCAAGCAGGGCATTCCGCAGGATGAAAGTGGCAATGGAGGAGGTTATGTCTTTGATTGTAGAAGCACGCATAACCCAGGTCGCTATGCTGAATACAAGCAACTGACAGGACTTGATGAGCCGGTTATAAAGTTTCTTGAGGATGATGGTGAGATTACGACGTATCTTGAGAGCGTTTTTCGTTTGGCAGATCATCATGTGGAACGTTTCATGCAACGTGGTTTTTCCGATCTTATGTTCTCTTTTGGCTGCACAGGTGGCCAGCATCGCAGTGTCTATTGTGCCCAGCACTTAGCAGAACATCTCCACTCAAAGTACGGCATAAAAGTCCATGTTAACCATATTGCCCAGACCCGCACCTATGATTTCGAGTAAAAATAAACAACAATGACCGTTTTATGAAAGATATTATCTTCGATAATTTGCTGACATGTAATAGCATGTATGCCAAGAACAAGTTCTTGCATTCTTGCTATTACATGTCAGCAAACATGCCAACGGCATGTATATCTTTCATAAAAATGATTCAACAATGTTTTAACAATGCCATAAATGGAATAAAAATTGTAAAATCAAAATGCTACATAAAAAAGTATCAATTCTTAGATGACTCAATATTATAATGATATGGACAATAGTGAGAAATTGTATAATATAATTGGTGCAGCTATGGAAGTCCATAACGAGTTGCATCGTGGACTTACTGAACTTGTGTATCAAGAAGCTTTGGAATGTGAACTAAGCGATAGAAACATCCCGTGCTCAAGAGAAGTAAAGGTTCCAATTAGGTATAAGAAACATTTGTTGAACAAGTATTATCAACTGGACTTTATATGTTATGATGATATTATTGTTGAGTTAAAAGCGGCTGAGACGATAACATCTGATTTTCGTTTTCAACTATTCAATTATTTACGTTTAACTAAGAAACCTTGCGGACTACTGATAAATTTTGGTGAAGAAAGGCTACATGTTGAGCGATACCGATATGATGTAGAGAAAAATGAATGTTTTGTTTTTGCAAAGTAAGCCCAGAAAAACTCTTATTATTAAACGTAATATTGTTAAAAAATGTTTTGCTGCATATAGAGTTTGCCCATAGCTTTTGTCTGCAAGCTTGCTTGCAAGGAAAAGATATGGACAAACTCTATATGCAGCAAAACCGAAACATTGTAGAACATTGTTGTTAAAATATAAATAAGATATGAATGTAATGATATTTGCGGCGGGGCTGGGGACACGGCTGAAACCGTTGACTGATACGATGCCAAAGGCACTTGTTCCTGTAGGAGATAAACCTCTGCTTCGTCATGTCGTTGAGAAGATAAAGTCGGACTTTGGCCTTAACGACCGAGCAATCGAACGAGCAGACAACCAGATTGTCGTTAATGTGCACCATTTTGCGCAGCAGATAAAAGACTATCTAAAGGAAAACAATAACTTTGGTTTGAACATCGCAATCAGCGATGAGAGCGAACAATTGCTTGAAACCGGTGGCGGCATAAAGAAAGCTGCACCATTGTTTAAGTCAGACAATCCTATACTAATACACAATGTCGATATTTTGAGCAATGTCGATTTGGCTAAGTTCTATGAGCAGGGTAGGGGAAACGATGCAACACTTTTGGTTAGTAAACGTGAGTCGAGCAGATACCTTGTGTTTGATGATGACGACAACTTAATAGGATGGAAGAATGTAAAAACAGGCGAAGTGCGTGGCAATGTTGATGGTCGTTGCTTTGCATTCTCTGGAATTCATACGTTTTCACCAAACTTGTTCCAATACTTTGACGAGTTCCCAAAGAGGTTTGGCATTATAGACTTCTATATATATATATGTACGCGCGCGAGGATAAAGTGTGTTGTCAAGGAAGATTTACGTTTGCTTGATGTAGGAAAACTGAACTCTCTCGCTACAGCAGAAACATTTATTGAGCATTGTTAATCAAAACAACAAGACACAAAAAAGGGAAATGCCGAAACATTTCCCTTATTTTTGTGTAAATGATGTCTTGAATTACTTGATGTACTTCTTACCACCCTGGATGAACATCTTAGCGTCCTTAACTTGAACACCCTGGAAGTTGTACTTAGGAGCGTTTACGTCAATAGCCTTAACATCGTTGATACCTGTTGTTTCAGCAATTGAGATAACCTCTGAGTCAGCAACAGTTGTCTTAGGGTCAGTAAAGATAGTACCCTTGAACTGAGCGTCACCACCCTTGAAAGCAGCATCTGCTGCAAGAGTAAGCTTCATAACAGAACCCTGGTCAGCAGTGAACTTAATCAATTCAGAAGTGTAGATCAAAATCTTCCAACCTTCAGCGCCCTTATTTGAGAACTGGCAAGTGTGGATGTTTTCGCCGTCTTCATCCTTAGTAAGGTCTGAGTTAGCCTTCTTTGTGATAGTAACACCTTCTGGCAAGAAGAGGTTAGATTCGAGAGCACAGAATGTAGAAGCACCTGTTACATAAACATAAGCTGTAGCATCTGCGCCTGCTGTCAAAACAACTGGAGCAATTTCCTTAGTTGAACCTGACAATGTGATTGTCTGAGCGTTAACTGCGATTGCACATACGAGTGCGAATGCGAAAGTAAAAATTTTCTTCATAATTTTTTAAAGTTTTAAAAAGTTTATATAATACAATAAATTTCGAAATCGTTGCAAAGATAAGCATTCTTTATCAGTTATCAAAGCATTTTACATTTTTTAACTAAATAAAAAGAATGCTTGTCTTTATTTTAACTTTAGTTTCCTAAGATTATACCTGCTGTTCCAGTGATGTCGGACACAGTAATATCGCCGTCCTTATCAACGTCAGCATTTGTTTTGTTGAATGGACTTGGGTTGTTGCCAAGAATAAATGATGCAATGGTTGTGATGTCTGAAACTGTTACTGAACCATCTTCATCCGCATCACCCTTCTTTCCTGTTGGTTCAGGATCTGTGCCAGCGCCCCAAGGCTGTGCTGGATCCATTTCAGGGCAAGGGTTTCCATAATACTCTTCTTCGCAAAGGTTTGGTTTACCTGTCCATTCAGCTTCAGGGTCATTTGCATGACCAAACCATTTCTGTCCGTTTTCATCACTGATGAATGAGATACCGCAGAGTACCAAGCGGTTCTTAACCTTTATTTGAATAGGAGTTTCCTCTGTCCAACCAATCTTTGTACCCCATTTCTTGTCGAAGCAGTTATAACCTGTAGCAGCATCCTTGGATGTTGCATAGGTTTCTGGGTCGGTAGATGAAGGGCAAGTACCATGCTTAGCAAAATAATACTTGATGACAGCTTCGTTCATGCCATCAATATTCAAATTAAGGTATTCGCTACCGCTATGTCCTTCGCCCCAATCCATGAAATCTTCAAAATTCTTAGGGTCTTCTTGATTGGTAAGGTCGTATGTAATCTTAAACAAAGAGCTTACCGAAACGTAGCGTGGGTCGTAGTCAATACCGAAACGATTTGTGCACTTGAAGTCGAGGAAGTTAGGATAAGTGTAGATAGCCTTTGACCAATCGTCTTCAACTTTTACTGACTCGGTCTTAACCTTTATCTCACGATATGCTTCATTTGAAATCTGAACGGCAGTACCATCATCAGCAAGTACTGGTGAATTATAGGTAGCCTGTACTCGACCTGTTGAGATGTCCTGGTGGTTAATACCCAGTTCTTCATTCTTTGCATTTGGCAAACCAAGTACATAAAGCACCACTTTCTTTAAGTTTGTCATTCCTGCAGTGTAATCACCGCCATCAGTTTTTCCGGCAAAGTTCAGCGTACCTGTATTTAAAGTAAGGAACTTATAGTAACCCTTGTTAAGCATAAAGCCTGTTTCTGGGTCTTGATAGTCCTTAGTAAGAGCCCACTTGTAACCATAGTCAACAGTAGCAATGTCCTCGAAAGGAATGTCAAGGCTGTTGAATCCTGGCTTAAGCATAGTAGCTGTAAGACCGTCCTCCATGTCATCGTGGAATACAGTGTCGCAAGTCATGTAGATAGTTCTGATACCATCCATTTCAAGATACTGTGCATTAGCACAGATGGCAAATGCCATCATTGAAATCAGAGTAAATAATTTCTTCATAAGCATAAAGTTTTTATTATTTAAGATGTGTTATATTTTTAATTCGGGTGTAAAGGTACGAATATTTTTGGAACTGACAAACTTTTTAACAAAAAAAGAACGTGTTTGGCACGTTCTTTTTTTAGATTTTGTAGTATTTGCTTACTTGAGATATTCTTCAAGACCTGATTTTGCAGTTGTACCGTAACCATTGTCGCCATATTCCTCGGTGTTGTCAATCTGCTGGAGGAAGGTTCCTGACATAGGACGCCAATAGTTTCTGTCGAGGAACGACTTTGCTGCACGGACGTTGTATTTCTGCAAACGATCTTTCATCGTAGCAAGACCATGACGCTGCAAGAGAGCCCAACGCTGGAACTCACCGCACATCTCGCGTGCATATTCATCGAAGATATCTTCCTCTGTTGCATTCTGCAACTTCACGTCGCCAGAATATGTCGGACGCTTTGCACGTTCGCGCAGAACATTAAGATATTCGGCAGCCTTTGCTCCATTGCCAAGGTGTTGTTCTGCTTCTGCTGCGATGAGATAAATTTCTGCAAAGCGTTGAACCATTATATCTCCATTGCGAATCTGCAGATTGTTTGAATTATAAACGCCGTCATAGTTCCACAGATACTTGTTGAGTGAAGGCCAAGTCTCCCATACGTTGTTCGACTCGTTTGTCAGTGTTGTCATCTCCGATGCAGAAGCCACATAGCGTGTGTTATTCTCTGTCATGAGGTCATCGATTGCTGCTGTAACGTATATACGGCCAGACTTGTCGAACCCGTCCTTATATTCATCAGCCCAGTTTGGATAGAGATAGAGGAAGAAACGATTGTCGTCCTGTGCAATAGGATAGTCAACAACATAAATCTTCTTTACCTTTTCTGTCTTTGAAACATCACCGCTGGTGTTGCCTTTAGGCCATACTGTTCCAATATACTGCGCACCACCGTTTGTATAAGTCTTTATCTCCAAATCAACGTATGGCAATATAGGCTTGTTCTTCATGCTGACATCAATATCATACTTTGTGCAAAGGTCGCGGCTTCTGTCCTTAACGACTTTAACCTGACTCTTGGCATAAGTGTAGTTTGCATCGCCCGAATTGACCATTGAATAGTTGAAGAAAGCTGTCTGGAATGTATTTTCCCAACGCTTGTCCCAGCTTGGATTGAAGCAGTGGAGCAGGTAATAAGATGGTGCAAGGTGGCTCTCGTTTGTCTTGCCGTAAAGGTAACTTGTGGCATAGTCTGACGTATTGTTGAGGTCAGCCATGTTAGAAATACCCCAATAGCAATGTGCAAACAGTTTGTTGTTGCCTGGATTAGCATATCCGTATGTGTCCAAATCCTCGCAAGCATCAATGCCGGCTGCTACAAACAGAGCCTCTTTGTTGTTGCGGTTGTTGGTGTCTGCCCATGTGTCGGAAATGTCGTCATACAGTTCTGCACCGTATGAAGCCTTGTTTGCTATGAAGTCTTCAGCCTCTTCCTTTGCACGCTGCCAGAAAGAAACGCCGTTCTCTTCAAGTCCCTGACCTGCACCTTGTATATATGCACGGCAAAGCAAACCCTTTGCTGCCTTCTTCGTGGCACGTGCACGGTTGCCTTCAAACGGCTGAACAGGAAGGTCCTGAATAGCACCTTTGAGGTCTGTCGTTATTGAAGCATAGATTTCCGATAAGGTATTTCTTTTCGGAGAAAGGTTCACATTCTCCGATGGTTCTTCTATTACGAGTGTGATAGGACCATAATACGTGGTTAGGATGAGGTGGTAGAAAGCACGCAGATACTTTGCCTCGGCTTTTAGAATCTTTACGTTTTCTGGATTTTCTGTAATGTTGTCACAACGCTTGATTACCGTATTGACAATGCCGAGGGCACTATATGCTTGTGTGAAAGCCTTGTCCCATGCCTTCTCAGTGCTTGTGGTGAGCTCTTCGTAGTAGAAAAGTTGTTCTGCCCAACTCTTATTGTTTGAATGCCACCAGATGTCTGTACCGCATTCTGACATTGAAAGGAAGTCGAACACTGTGAACAACTGACCGTAAATTGGCTTGTAGCACTCTGCTTGCATTCCATATACTCCTTCGTATGTAGCGAGGATTTCGTCGCCTGTCACTTCCCTTGGATTATATTCGTCAAGTGAACATGAAGACATCAACACCATGACTGCTGTCATCACGATTGACAACCTTGAAATATACTTTTTCATAATCTTTTCCTTTCCTTATAATATTAGAATGAAACGTTAACACCAAATACGAGTTGTTTAGTCAGTGGGTAGTTCATGCTACCGTTCTGCTCTGGGTCGTAGTCTTTCAGTAAGTTGCTCTTTGCAACAATGAGAGGGTTGGTAATTGTTCCATAGATGCGGAACTTTGTGATACCTGCCTTGGCAAGCCATTTCTGTGGGAATGTATAGCCGAGGCTGATGTTCTTAATCTTGAAGAATGATCCGTTGACGTATGCCAAGCCTGAGAATTCAGTGATTTCGTTTGCTCCCTTATTGGCATTGAGACGTGGGAAGTAGCTTCCGATTTCGTCGAGGAAGTATGCTGGGAAGTTACGTGTTTCAACTGTAGGGTCATAGTTGGTAAGCATAGAATACTTAATCATCTGTCCCCAACGCATGTACATATAAATACTCAGGTCGAAGCCCTTGTATGCAAGTGTGTTCTTAAAGCCTAAGCTCCAGTCAGGAGAATTGTGTCCGAGTGGCTGCATGTCGCTGCTTGAGATGGTGTAGAGGTTCTCTTCTGCCTTTGCATCATAGCGAACGGTCTCGCCATTGGCATTAACCTTTGTGTAGTATATTGAACCATCTGTGTCAACATGACGCTCTATGCCAGGAATATCAATCTTCATGTCGCCTGGTTCGCGCTGGAAGATTGCTGCGTCGGCTGCTTCGTCTTCGCCCCAAATGCCATTAACCTTGTAGTGATAGAACTCGTTAACAGCATGTCCGATGGCATAAACCTTGTCGCCATTCACTACATTGTTCTCTGATGCGAGTCCCTTTATCTCTTCCTTATTATATGAGAAGGTGAGGGCTGACTCCCATGAGAAGTCCTTGGTTTCTATATTGCGGGTGTTGAGAGCTACTTCAATACCGCTGTTCCTTGTCTTTGCAAGGTTGATGTTTGAATAGTATTGAGTGTTGAAACTGTATGCACCGTTGGTTACTGGCAACTTCTTTGACCAGAGCACGCCGTCGGTATTTGTGATGTAATAGTCCAATACAAGATTGATACGGCTGTTCAAGAAGTTGGCGTCAATACCGAAGTTCCAACTCTTCGACACCTCCCATTTCAGTGCATGGTTGGCTACTGCCTGGGTGTTGAGATATGTAGGCTGAATCAATTGTCCGCCAAGAGTGAACTTGTTTGCGCTGAGTGAAGTGACCGATGTGTAAGGTTCAATGCCGCCATTACCTGTTTCTCCATACGATACACGAACCTTGAGGTTGTCCAACCAGTTGCGTGTGCT
This sequence comes from Bacteroidaceae bacterium, assembly GCA_024398515.1. Classification (GTDB taxonomy): domain Bacteria; phylum Bacteroidota; class Bacteroidia; order Bacteroidales; family Bacteroidaceae; genus Prevotella. The sequence continues at coordinate 118,637 of JAKSIZ010000002.1, forward strand.
TGCCATAAACTTCTCGTCGGATATTCTCCAACCTGCTGAGAATGCTGGGAATGATGCCCATTTATGTCCTTCGGCAAGTACTGAAGCTCCGTCCCAACGCATTGATGCGCTGAAGAGATATTTGCCTTTGTATGAATAATTGATACGTCCGATGTATGCCATTCCCTTTGACATTGAGTAAGAAGAAGAGATATCCTTCGTTACTGCGCTGCCAAGATTGTACCAGAGGAACGAGTTTTCGCTGATACCTGTGCCCATTGGACTATCGCTTTCGTTGCGGTTGTGGTTCCACGATGTCACGCCTGTGAGCGTAAATTCATGGTCGTCCTTGATGTTGAAGTTGTATGTGACGATGTTTTCCCACTTGTAGCTCAAGCCATTTGAATGCGAAATAGATGCCTTTGTGCTCGTTTCAACGTTCTCGCCTGTCTTGTAATAGTTGTAGGAACCAATGCCCTGGAAGCTGTTCGACTTCGAATAAGTTATCGAAGCATTCACTCTTGACTCCCAAGTAAGGCCCTTCAAAGGTGTCACGCGGATGTATGGATTGAAGTACATCCTGAAGTTCTGCGACTGGTTGCGATAGTTGCTCTTGTTGTTTATGAGCGGATTGATGAAGTCTGCATCGTCGTTGATTAACGTCGTGAGGTTGCCTTCGTCATCGCGGACTGAACCGTAAGGGAACTTAGGATATACGTCCTCGATGTTTGCGAAAGGCTTATTCTGGTGTACGTATGATATCTGTGTGTTCACTCCGGCAGAGAGGAATTTGTTGATCTTGTGGTCAACGCGGATGTTTGATGAATACACTTTGTACTCGTCGTCCTTGTATTGGCCGTTCTCATTGGCAAAGTTAAGCGACATGTATGCCTTTGTCTTTTCCGTGCCACCACTCAAAGAGAGTGAATAGTTCTGTATCACACCTGTCTTCAGCAACTCGTCAGGCCAGTCGATATTCTTGCCTGCGAGGTATGCTTCGTAGTATTTTGCCTTTGCTGCTCCGAACATGTCTTCGTCGCTTACATACGTTCCGGCGTTCTGCATAGCCGTGCGTTTTGCGTTGAGGAACGTGTCGCCCATCATCATCTTAGGCGTTTTCGACCATCCGTTGATGCCGAGATATGCGTTGAAGTTGGCTACGAGTTTGCCTTCCTTTGCGCTTTTGGTGGTGATGATGATAACTCCGTTTGCTCCACTCGAACCGTAGATTGCCGTCGAAGATGCGTCCTTCAGCACTTCTACGCTCTCAATGTCGTTAGGGTTGAGCGTATTGTAGTCGCCTGGCATACCGTCGATGATGAACAATGGATTGCCATTGCCACTGATTGTGCGGTTTCCACGCAACTGGAGATTGATGCCTGAACCTGCCTGACCTGACGTCTTGGTGATGTCGAGACCTGCAACTTTTCCTTGCAACGACTCCATTGGGTTCATCACAGGGCTTGCTACGACGTCGTCGGACTTGATTGAAGTGACTGCACCCGTGAGGTCACGCTTCTTGATTGTACCGTAACCGATTACTACAACGTCGTTGAGGCTTGTGCTCTCCTCCTGCATTGTCACGCTGATGCTTGACCTGCCGTTGATGCTGACCTCCTGGCTTTTCATGCCGACGTATGAGATTTGTAGCGGTGACTTGCCGCTTACTTTCAGGGTAAAATTGCCGTTCAAGTCGGTCGTCGTGCCGTTCTTTGTGCCTTTCTCAAGCACTGTAGCACCGATGACCTCCTCGCCATTTGCATCCTTTACCGTACCCTTGATAGTTGTTTGTGCCGATACGCTGATTGCCACGAAAGCAAACACCGTCATCAGCACCGTTCGAAAGATTTTAGAATTTGACATAGTAAATTAAGTTTAATTTATGCGTGCAAAATTACGACAATAATATAACATATACAAATTTTTCATCGTTTTTTTCGCACCACGGGCGATAAGCTTTAATAAGTCCGACTGGCGTGGCGCTGAAAACATGGAAAGTCGAGGAATTTTTTCCCTTATATATAAAAAGGTGTATTTCTTGGGAATTTGCCAAATTGTTTTTGTCATTTGGAGAGCAAAACTTATAAAAAATCGTCCGAATCCGTATTGTTTTGCGCAAGTGAACGGTTCTTTTTTGAACGGCGTTCGATACCCCTCTACAATACGTTCTGTTGGGGGCGAAAAAAGTTGTACAACTTTCAACTGAATGTTGTACAACTTTCGCGCGAAAGTTGTACAACTTTTTTCCGAGTTAAGCGTTCGTTCCGAACAACGACACCGTATTTACAGCAAAAACGAAGCATCGATGCCCCGCGTCAATTTATATAATTTTTGCGAGTTAGAGCAAAAAAAGTTGCAAAAAATTTGTAAGTAATGAATAAATATGTTAAATTTGCAGCGATAACAAAGATTTAAAACTTATGTGACAATGGATTAATCTTAAAGAAACAAGTAAAGATTAGAGTGTTATTATACATTATTTATTAATTTAAAACCAAAATTTATGTCAAATTTGAAAATCTTTCGAATGGTGCTGGCATTGTTGTTCGTTTCGTTTACGACAGCAGTTTCAGCTCAGACAGTCAGTGGTAGCGTCGTCGATGAGAATGGCGAAGCCCTGATTGGCGTAACGGTTGCCCTGGTAAAAGGCAACGGCGGTGCGATTTCAGACATTTACGGAAAGTTCAACGTAAAGGCTGCCCCTGGCGACCAGTTGAAATTCTCGTACACAGGTTACAAGACAAAGACTCTCGCCGCAAAGAACGGCATGAAGGTCAGCCTCGAACCTGATGCAGTAGGTCTGGAAGACTTAGTTGTAGTAGGTTACGGTACTCGTAAGAAGAGCGACGTAACAGGTTCACTTGCTCACGTAGGCGAGAAAGAACTCAACACAAAGCCTGTATCGAACGCTTTTGAAGCAATGCAAGGCAAAATTGCAGGTGTTGACATTACGTCAAATCAGCGTCCAGGTGAACTGGGAAGTATCTTAATCCGTGGTAAGCGTTCAATCAATGCATCGTCTGACCCTCTTTATGTAGTTGACGGTGTGCCTCTCCAGTCAGGCGGTATTGAGTCGTTGAATCCAAACGACATCGAAAGCGTTGACGTGCTCAAGGACGCATCTTCGACTGCAATCTATGGTTCTCGTGGTGCAAACGGTGTTGTTCTCATCACAACAAAGCACGGAACTGCAGGCAAATTCCAGTTGAACTACAATGGTTCAATAACATTTGAAAAGCTCGTTGACAAGTCACCAGCAATGTCTGCATCAGACTATATCACTTGGCGTCGTTGGGCTTATTACAACTCCAGCCCTACAAGTTATACTCCAGGTGACCAACCTGATTACACACAAGACCAGAGTTTCTTCTCAGGCGATGAGTTTGCATTGGCAAACGTAAACAAGGGTTGGGCTAATGGTCAATGGGACGGTTCACTCGTGGACAACACAGATTGGGCTGATATGGTAACCCGTACCGGTGTCACTCATTCGCACACAATCAGCGGAAGTGGTGGTAATGACAAGATGAAAGGCTACTTCAGTTTCGGTTATCTTGACAATAAGGGAACTCAGAAAGGTCAGGAATACAAGCGCTACAACTTCACTGTTGCTACCGATATTCAGGCAACTCCTTGGTTGAAACTCGGTGGAAGCATCAATGGATCATGGGCTGATCAGGACTATGGTTTCTCTCGTACAGGTCAGGTAGGAACTTCTTCTGGTCCAACAGATATCTATGGCGCAGCAAAGGCTTTGCCTCGCTACACTGTTGCTTATAAGGATAATGGCGAACTCATTACGAACCCTGGCGGTTCTGTAGTCAATCAATATACTTGCGTTGACGAATGGAGCAAGTCAACAAACAACCGTCAGACTTTCCGTGCTCTCGGTAGTTTCTATGGTTTACTTGACTTTGGCAAGATTACAAGTGCACTCGAAGGCTTGACTTACAAGATTTCATTCGGTCCTGACTTCCGTCACTTCCGCAACGGTATCTTCCTCAGTTCGCAGAGTGCAAACCGTAATGGTGGCAAGAACTATGCATCAGATGCACAGAGCCGCTATATTTCTTGGACACTCGACAACCAGATTGACTGGAACCGTACATTCGGTGACCACACATTTGGTGTTACATTGTTGCAGACAGCATCACAGTATAACTTTGAAAAAATAGATACTAAAGCTGAAGCAATACCTAATGAAAACTTCTTATTCTACGGTCTTTCACAAGGTATCGTAGATATTACGGATGCTGATACTTACAAGGCATCTATAGGCAATGGCTTGATAGAATCAAGTATGACTTCATACATGATTCGTGCAAACTATGGCTACAAGAACAAATACTTGTTGACAGTAACAGGACGTTGGGATGGCTCTTCAGTCCTCGCAGCAGGTCACAAGTGGGACTTCTTCCCATCTGCAGCTATCGCATGGCGTGCTGACCAGGAAGAATTCTTGAAGAATATCGATTGGTTGCACCAGTTGAAGGTTCGCGTAGGTGTAGGTACAACAGGTAACTCAGCCGTTTCTCCTTATGGAACACTTGGAAACATTCAGTCATTCTTCGTTCCTTTCGGAGCTACAGCTGTTCAGGCTTTCGCAACTAACGAGCCTTACTATACAAACAACCAGGTAGGTATGGCAAACAAGGAACTCGGTTGGGAAAAGACAACTCAGTGGAACTTTGGTGTTGACTTTGCATTCCTCAAGGGTAGAGTTGGTGGTAGCATCGATATCTATACTTCAAGAACAAACGATCTTCTTTATAATATGAAGATACCTACATTGACAGGTTTCCCTAACATGATGGCTAATGCTGCCAAGACTAAGAACTTTGGTGTTGAAGTTGGCCTTTATGGCACTCCTGTCAAAGTTGCAGGTTTCGAGTGGAACACAAACTTGAACTTTGCTTATTCAAAGGATGAAATCGTAGAACTTGCTAACGGTAAGGAAGACGATATAGCAAATAAACTCTTCATTGGTCAGTCTATTGGTGTATTCTATGGCTTCGAAAATGCAGGTCTCTGGCAGGAAGCAGACAAGGATGAAATGGCTAAGTTTACAAAAGAAAAGTTCTCTGCAGGTTCTGTACGTCCAGTTGACCAGAACGGCGACTATGTAATCGATGACAAGGACCGTGTTATCCTTGGTAACACTGTTCCTCGTTGGACTGCAGGTTGGACAAACACATTCACTTGGAAGGGACTTGAACTCACGGTTGAACTCTATGGACGTTTCAAGTATATGATTTCAACTGGTGGTGAAGCTCAGCTTGGTATGTATGCACAGCGCGAGATTGACTACTGGCGTCCAGACAACACAGGTGCTGAATGGCAGAAACCAGTTTATAACACAGCAGGTGGTGATTCGTATGCAGGACTCCTTGGCTTCAAGGATGCTTCGTTCATTAAGCTCCGCAACCTCTCTCTCGGTTACAATCTTCCAAAGGCTGTTTGCAAGAACATTGGCATTAGCAACTTGAAGGTTTACGTTCAAGGCAGAAACCTAGGAAACATCTACTCTTCTGTTGACTTCTTGGATCTTGACTTAGGTTCAACTTATTACAACCGCGGATGTACTGTAGGTTTGCAAGTAGGCTTCTAACGGATTGATGATTGAAATTTTATTGGTAAAATATTAAATAAGGAATCATTATGAAAAAGATTATAAGTAAAATTGCTATATCAGCTTTGTTGTTGGCTGGCATGACAACTGTTTCTTCTTGTGGTGACAGTTTCTTGGAAGAAAACAACAGACAAGCTTACAGCACCGCTTATTTTGAGACAGAACAAGGTATTACTGACTTGGCTACTGCTCTTTATGCTAATATCCGCTGGCACTTCGGTTACGAATGGGCATACGGTATTACCATTTATGGTTGTGATGAGTTTACAAGTGCTGCTGACCTTACGGCTGAGCCTTGGAACAATTATGATGGTCGTTTGAACCCATTAGACTGTACGGCTGAACTTGGTGCAGCCAACAAGAACTGTCCTCCTGTGTCAGGTCTTTGGGACCAGATGTATTATGGTATTTCCACAGCAAATACATTGATAGGAAGTGCAGACCAAATCTCTGATGCAAACGTTCGTCAGACTTGTCTTGGCGAGGCTTATTTCCTCAGAGGATATAACTACTATCGCCTGTTTGCTCAGTACGGCGCAGTCGTTCTCCAACTTAAAGCTTTAGATGCTCCAGTTACAACCTTCACTCGTGCAACAGAAGAAGAAGTCCTCAACTCTGTAATCAGCGACTTTGAGCAGGCTTATCAGATGCTGCCAGAGGAAAGTTCACGTGGCGTAGGCGGTTGGAACAAATATACTGCTGCTCACTTCTTAGCTAAGGCTCTCTTGTTCCGTCAGTCAGAACGTTGTGCATCTTGGAATGCAAATTATAAGGCTGAAACCGACCTCAACAGAGTTATTTCTCTTTGTGACGAGGTTATCAAGGCTCATCCTCTTACCAGTGACTATAACGACCTTTATGCTCGTTGGACTGGTATTGACTGCAAACAGGAGGCTAACTCTGAAATCCTTATGTGTGCTCAGCACTCTTCTGATACTTATGCAGGACGTTTCGGCAACCGTACTTACAACTATTTCAACCCTCAGTTCTCTAACTTCTCAGGTGGTTTCGTTCAGCGTGGACAGTATATCGGTGGTATGGACTTCCAGCGTTGTCGTCCTAACGAGTATGCTTACATAGTATTCGACAATGTAAACGACTCTCGTATGTGGAAGACTTTCAAGACTGTCTATGGTTATAACAACTATCAGACTAATGAAAAAATGCAGACACTTGGTTGCCCTGCTGGTGCTGAACCTGCACTTGGAGACCCTGGAATCATGTTTATCCTGAATACGAAGGCATACGATCCTAACTGCGGAACATACGGCAACGGTACGGAATCACACACATTTGTCAACTCTGAGAACGGCAAATGGGTGCCAAATGTTGTGGCTGTCTATGAAAAAGGCAACTACGTTATGGACCAGCACGGTATGAGCAAGAACCCTGCAACATGTAACTTCTTCTGCGGTATCAACAAGACCGACGACGGTACTCGTACTGCTGAAAAGGGTGATTCACACCGCGACGTAATCATGGCACGTACTGGTGAGACTGTCCTTGTCAAGGCTGAAGCTCAGGTTCGCTTGGGTAAGTATGAAGAAGCTATCGCTACTGTCAACACACTTCGTGCACGTGCTCAGTGGAAGAATGGTGAAGACCGTTCATTCTACACGGATGGTACTATGGCATTTGCCAAGGAGTTTGGCGGTGATGCTGACAATACAACGGCTTCTGCTGTACTCGGAAAGTGCATAAACGCTGCTGGTGCTAAGATGACAAACCTTGAAGCTTGCCGCGTATCGTTCCTCCAGAGAAACACTTATTACCTCTCTACAGGTATAGCTCCTACGACTGCACCTTCAAGCTTGCAGATTGTATCAAGCGACAACCTCCCTGCTGAGGACGTTGCAATACTCAATAAACTTGGCTGCACAGACAAGAAAGACAAGCTCATCAACTTCATCATGAACGAGCGCACTCGCGAACTTCTTGGCGAGTGGGACCGTTGGGAAGAACTCAGCCGCTGCAACTTGCTCGTTAAGCGTGCAAAGGCATTCAACCCACAGGCTGCTCCAAATGTTGCTGCGAAGCACAATCTCCGTCCAATCCCTCAGACATTCATCGACCAGCTGAAGGATGAAAGCGGCAACAACCTTTCTGATGCAGAAAAGGCTAAGTGGCAGAACCCTGAATACTAATCCGTAAGGAATAGGTAAAACATCCAACATAATCAAGGGGCCTCGATTGAGTTCGAGGCTCTTTTTTTTGCGCCAAAAAAACGCAAATACATGCATTACACGACACCATGCGGACGTATTCTCATTGTGACATCAGCGTAAGCGTTGCCCAAGACGACCTTTATACTTCGAAAAAAACTGTAGCAGTTTTCGATCGAATACTGTAGCAGTTTTCAAGTGAAAACTGCTACAGTTTTTCTGAAAGTATAAGCATCGTTCTCGACAAGCCATTCGAACAATCGGGGCAAAACATACTTTTTTGAAAGAAAAATATAAAATATGTTTAGTATTTTTATTTTTTTGCGTAACTTTGCACTATGAGTTGACAATGACCGTAAAAACATGAAGAAAAGTCGAAACATCTGCCGCAGTATTTATCTCGCAACATGCTTGTGTGCAGGCATGGCACTGTTGCCGTCGTGCAGCAAACCGCAGAGTGCGTATTACGAAAAAATTGATGGCGAACCGCAAATAGACTTCATTGAGTTTATGAACGACTCCGTAGTGCGTTACATTGCGCCTGGACCATTGGAAATGCGTAGCAAATACACAGAGGCCAATGGCGTGATAACCGTGTATGTCGCACCGCTCTCAACGGCAAAACTAACGCGTATTGACGGGAATACTTTGCAGGGAAGTGTACCTTTCTTCGAAGGAACATGGAAAAGAAAATAATACATGAACCTAAAAAAAAATGGTAAAACCATTGCAGATATAAAAAAAATCATTACCTTTGTATCGTGTTGCAAAGTGACACGTATGAAGGTATAAAGGTAACAGTTAATAGATTTTTTAACTTATAAAGTAACAAAAAGTTATGGAAATTCAGAAAATTTTAGCTCAGCTTGAGGCTAAGCACCCAGGAGAAAAAGAATTCCTGCAGGCAGTAAAGGAGGTATTGGTTTCTATCGAAGATGTTTACAACCAGCATCCAGAGTTTGAAAAGGCAAAGATCATTGAGCGCCTCGTAGAACCAGAACGTATCATTACATTCCGCGTTCCATGGGTTGACGACAATGGCGAAGTACAGGTAAACATCGGTTATCGCGTACAGTTTAACTCAGCTATCGGCCCTTACAAGGGAGGACTTCGTTTCCACCAGAGCGTGAACCTCAGCATTCTGAAGTTCCTTGGCTTTGAACAGACATTCAAGAACTCGTTGACTACACTGCCAATGGGCGGCGGTAAGGGTGGTTCTGACTTCTCTCCACGCGGTAAGAGCGATGCAGAAATCATGCGTTTCTGCCAGGCTTTCATGAGCGAATTGTTCCGTTACATCGGTCCTGAAGTTGACGTTCCAGCTGGTGATATAGGCGTTGGCGCACGTGAAATAGGTTATCTCTTCGGTCAGTATAAGAAGCTCACTCGCGATTGGAGTGGCGTTCTCACTGGTAAGGGACTTGAATATGGTGGTTCACTTGTTCGTCCGGAGGCAACAGGATTTGGTAGTCTTTACTTCATTACGCAGATGTTGGCAACCAAGGGCATTGATATTAAGGGTAAGACAGTGGCTATTTCAGGCTTCGGTAATGTTGCTTGGGGTGCTGCAACAAAGGCAACTCAACTCGGTGCCAAGGTCGTTACAATCTCTGGTCCTGATGGATATATCTACGATGAGGCAGGACTTAACGAGGAAAAAATTGCTTATATGCTCGAACTTCGCTCAAGTGGCAACGATGTTTGTGCTCCATACGCAGAGAAATTTGCTGGTGCTAAGTTCTTCGCAGGCAAGAAACCTTGGGAGGTTAAGTGCGACATCGCAATACCTTGTGCTACTCAGAACGAGCTCAATGGCGACGATGCAAAGCAGTTGCTCGCTAATGGCGTGACTTGTGTAGGCGAAACTTCTAACATGGGATGTACTCCAGAGGCTATTGATGCATTTGTTGCAGCAAAGATTCTCTTCGCTCCTGGTAAGGCTGTAAATGCTGGTGGCGTTGCAACTTCTGGTCTTGAAATGAGCCAGAACGCTGGTCATATCTCTTGGACAGCAGAGGAAGTTGACGCTCGTCTGCATGGTATCATGGAAGGAATCCACGCAGCTTGTGTTAAGTATGGTACTGAACCTGACGGTTATGTAAACTATGTGAAGGGTGCAAACATTGCAGGTTTCATGAAGGTTGCCGGTGCAATGATGGCTCAGGGCATTGTTTAATCCACGGATTATTGCATAATATATCAAAAGCCTCCAGCGATGGAGGCTTTTATTGTAGGTGCTGTTCCGGCAATTTCAATCGCTGGTCCCACGTTATTTGACGAAAGAAACCGCCCCTTGTGAGCCCATGCCTTGCAGGTCGAATTGCAAGTCAACAGGGTGGTCGGGCGTATAGAATTCGATTTCCGTCTCGCCGTTGTCGCCGATTTCTATTCTCGGATTCCAGTAGATAGTGGTTCGCAAGTCGATGTTTGTCATCATCTTTTCCTCTTTTGTTTCGTACTTTGGCGAGTAGAACTCAACATCTTGTTTGTAACCAAAAAGCTCAACAACCTTTGTGGCAAAGGCGTGTTTACCCTTCTTTTCCTGTGGCCATGCGTCAGGCGACTTGAGTTTTATGATGATTACACCATTCTCGGTTGCTGCGCTTGTGTTTCCTTCGCTGTCGTTGAACATCATGGTCGCAGTGTTGAAACGCCTCAAGTATTCAATTCTTTCAATATCTTCCGGCAAAAGATCGTTGACGTATTCGCGTTCGTAAGGGAAGTCGTTGACATAGACAACGCCTGCAAATGTCTCACGCCCAAGTGCATCTACCGTCATTCGTGCGTTGAGCATATAGAAAATGTCTTCCATTGTTGCGCAACTTGAGAGCCTTTCGTCGTCGCATCCAATGCTCACGTCAGGTGTGATGCCGTATGGATTTACTGGTCTTTCGCGTTTGTGTCCCATGACTTCAAGGTCAGGCAACTCTACGAGCCATTGTCTGTTCAGGTGGTTGTAGCGCATCTTTGCCGACCAACTTTCGTTTGTTTCGCCCGTATATTCCGGAAAAAGATTGTATGTCTTGCTGAACCTTGGTACATCTGGTTGGTTGATTTGAAGGTCCATGTACGATGTCTTTCCCTTATGGTTAAGCGCAGAAATGAGGAACTTTGTGCTGTCTGCAAACACTATTCCGTCTATTTCAAATCGCCCTGACTCATTGAGATTGGCGATTTGAAGCATTCTCGGCTCTTTGCACATGATAAGCAATGACGGCGACTTCATGTTCTTTTTCCAAAGTCCTCTTATCGTGCCAGTGATTGCTTGCGATTGTTCTATTGGATATTTGCACTGTGGTTGGACATTGTCTAACATCTTCGTAATGTCATAACGCCGCCATGCTTGGGTCAACATTAGGAGATCCAGGTCGAAATCTGTCTTTGTGTTAATGTTTTTGAAATAATACTGTGGCTGTTCGACACGGCCTTTCACTTCCGACGAGAGCATTAGTGAAGATACGATATTATCTTGGATTGTGTCGAAAGGTGCTGACTCCCGATCTGTTACAGATAGAGAATATAATCCTTTTGGTGCTTTAAGTTTGGCCCTTACGAGTGAGCGTGTATCTTTTTTGTTGTATTCTGATGTGACGAAACAAGTATCTTTCTCCTGTTGGCTACGAATGAAAATAGCCCGTTCGGCAATGATTTTGTTTGTATTCCTGTTGATTAAACTAATGAGTGTAACGCCCTCGTGGAAGTTGTTGAGTGGTATGCGAAACTCTTTCTTGTTGATACTTTCGCCCACGGCAATGTTCAGCGAGCCATGAATGACGAGTGAATAGTCATTCAGGTTTATGTCGGGAGTGTGAAGTGTTTCAATTATCAAGTCGTTCTGATGCTGTACTACCGCCAGAGTCAAGCCCGAAGTCAAAGCGTCGGGAACCTTTTCGCGCAGTGTTTTACCCGTTGTATCTTTTGCTATTATATAATAAGGTGTATTGGCGGTTGGCGTAATAGGTATGAATCCCATGCCTAAATGTTGTGATTTTTCCGTGCAGATTTCGTTTCCGGCTTCATCAATTAGAGTTACTTCAACATCTTTTCCCAACCCATCCTTTCCTATGGCTTTGAAGGCAACTTTCTGTGTTTTACCGACAATCAGGTTTCCTCCTTCTGGCATCAAACTTATGCTGAAAGGGGCGTCGTATGTGTTTTTGCCTTTTTTCTCCTTATGTTCTTCTGTCGGAATAGTGTTAAATCCCTTTACCCTAATCTGTTTGCTGAAGAATTTGTCCTCTGAAAAGTTGCGCATATAGTTCGTATATGCCACAATCCGATAGGTTCCACTCGATGTTGCCAATGGGATTGGTATGCAATTTGCATAGACGTAAAGCGAATCGGAAACAATCATCGAGTGTGAAATCGTGTGTCCAGTTTCCACATCAATAAGGTCAACATACATGTAATATGACAATAACGACTGCCGATTGGTTACAGCATTTGCCAAATATCCGCGAAACCAAATGCTGTCGCCTGCTATGTAGTTGCTCTTGTCGGTGTGAAGAAACACCTTTTCTTGCGGCACGGCTTTGTAATATTCAATAATCTTTTTCGTGATATTTTGCGCCGAAACTGCCGCTGAAACAGCCAAGAATAATATGGAGATGATTATTCTCATAGAAAATTTATTGCCTTGGCATCAACAGTTTCAGTATTGTCCAACCCAAGAGATAGGCTATTCCGCACCAACAGAACAGTATCATATATCCCGCAGATTTGCCGATGAAACCGAACAAATTCATGCTTGTCTCGTCAGCATAGACGATAATAAATCCCGCAGCCATGTTTAACCATGCGTTGCAAAAACCGCCAACAGTGCCGGAAATGCCCGTGATGGTTGCTGCCGACGACTTTGGAAAACGGTCGCCAATAACGGAAAACATGTTTGCACTCCAGCTTTGATGCGCTGCACCCAATACACCTATTATAATAATAGGAGCCCAAGGCGTAGCGAGACTTTCGCCTGCAGGCTGTGCAAACAGGCCAAGAAGTGGTATGCAAGCAAAGATAAACATTGACCACAGATGGCTCTGGTATGCTGTCTTGCCTTGTCGAATAAACAGATTTGGCATCTTTCCACCGAAGATACTAAGCATCGTTATGAGGTAGAGAACGAATATAAGTGTCATCCCCTCTGGGTCTGTCGGCTTTATTCCAAATTGTGTGTTGAGATACATCGGTGTCCAAAACAGGAAAAACCACCATCCACCATCGCTGACGAAACGGCAAAGCGACAATGCCCACGTCTCTCTCATCCGCAGAGCCTGAACGTATGTTAGCGGTTTTTCTTCGGTTTCATCGGTAGATTCTTGCGTTTGCGTCTCTGATTTTGGCTTTTTGTAAATGAAAATCCAAAGCCCCATCCAGACGTAACCCAACGCTCCGATTACGATGAAAGCCATTTCCCATCCCCAATATTTTGCTATCAGAGGAATGGCGAAAGGTGCAATGAGTGCTCCGATTGAGCATCCGCTATTGAAAATTGATGTGGCAAAAGCACGGTCTTTCGGCTCAAAATACTCTGCCGTCACCTTTATTGCTGCAGGGAAATTACCCGATTCGCCTATCGCCAGCAGGCATCGTGCACTGACAAACATCCATACGCTGACCGTTCCGATAGCCAAAGCCATCTTTGAACCAGCGGCAAGTTGCAGCATTTCCGGCGACTTGAGACTGTCAATTCCAAGCACCATCTGTGTTCCGATGCCGCATATAGCATGCAGACATGCACCTGTGCTCCATATTCCGATAGCCCACAGATAACCTTTCTTGCTGCCTAACCAGTCGATAAACTTGCCTGCAAAGAACATTGCGATAGCATATACCATTGAGAAAATGCCCGTGATTGTGCCATACATCGTCTCGTCCCAATGGAATTCTTTTTCGATAAGGTTAGGGTAGGTGAGTGAAAGAACCTGACGGTCCAAATAGTTTACAGTGGTGGCAAAAAACAACATTCCGCATATAATCCACTTATAATTGCTCTTATTCATGTTCTATTCTGTGTATGATGTTGTATATTTCCTCTTGCTCCTCTGGCGTTTCGCAGTAGGTGACGACGATAAGTTTCATTCCTGGTCGCCATAGTTCTCGCACTTTTTTCTCGATTAAATCGGCATTTCCTACGATTCTTACGTTGAGAATCGTGCCTGTGTTTGCAAATGTTTCGGCGTATCCGTCGGTAGGATTGGCACCTGGATCTGTTGCAAGTGAGAATGCTCCGTCGGCCATTCGAAGGTTAGGAATGCGGATTATGTCCTTTTTCTTGTTGCTCCAATTGCCACATGAGTGGAAAACTGTACCGCCAAACTCCTTTCCAACCTTGTTCATTGCGGGCACGGCAAAGTCATTGTATGCGTCAGGTGGCATCATTGTCACCGTATCGTCACTGAGTCCGATGCCGTCGAAGTACAATGAAGACGAGAAACCATGCCCTGGTTTCACTAAGCAATGACCAATCATGTCGCGTTGTTTCTTCGTAAAATCTATCAAAAGGTCGGCTGTTATGTCGAATGCTTGATGCATCTGGTCGGGATTTAGATAGAAGTCCATGAAGAATTGATTTGGGTCGATTACGTTGCTGAGAGTGTTCAGCGGCGACTGCACGTCGCAGTATGACATCGGAAGCATCTGCCTTGTCTCTTCGAGGAAATACTCTGTCATGTCGAGGGTGTGCTTTCCGATAGCCGTTTCTGCCACTGGTCGTATGTCGGATTGCAATAATCTCTCGGTGGAATCGAACTTTCCTGACACTGCCGGTGCCAGTCCAGGTTCCCAGATATAGTCGAATCCGAATGCCGAGGCAACCGTTCCGAGTCCATACCACGGTTCAAGAAAATTGGGGATATCAGCCTTGAAAGCCATACTTGCCTTCAGTGCACCGAGCTGCCATGAGAGTGATTTCTTCATGTCGGCACAGTCAGCGGCGAACACTTCTGCCACTCGCATACGCCGATACACCAGTATTCCGCTGCTGCCTTGTGCGAAACGTCGGCATCTGTCTTCCAGTTCTGCTTGGTAAGCCACGTACTCTTCCAAGTCGAAATCTCTCGGTGAAATCGGCAAAACTTGCGTAGCCTGCGAGTCACGTTTGCTCGTATCGAAACTGTCTTGCATAAATAATAGTTTAACTTTTTTAGTGTTCTGTCTTCGGTTGCAAAGGTAATAATTCTTTTTGAAAAGCGTAGCGGTGGGAGGGAGATATTTGAGGGGAGTGAAACTTTTTTAACAATTCATGCGAGTTTAACTTAACTTAAATTGTGTTGCGAATGTGAATGGCTGTTAATATTGACGGTTCGGGTTTTATGATACGTGCGGTGAATGGCGTGGAAACGACGTTTTTCGGTCCTGAAATCGTGCTTTTGAGCTGTCGATTTTGATATTTATGCCGTCGCAAACATTGCTGCAATGTTGTGGCGAACATTGCTGCAATGTTGGAGTCAACATTGGTACAATGTTTGGAGAAGTTGACCGTTTGTCCCCGAAATGTTATGCACTCGACTTCTCGAATGGAAAGGGTCGTCCTTGCAAAGATGAGCGCAAGATTTTAGTTAAACTTTGTTATAAACTGAGATTTTTAATACCAAAACAACTGATACTTTGCGCGTACACGCCTGTGCGCGTTTATTTAATAAGGTGTATGCGATAGTGCAGAATGCAGTACTTAATTCTCCTGCGTGAGTTCGGATGTGCTTACGAGTGCCGCGAGTGGCAATGTTTTCAAATGTTGCATGAAATGTTAAAATATCATTATTTTATACACGATTTGGACGAAAATGATACATATTTGCAAAGAAAAATGTATATTTGCAGTTGATAATAATCGTTTGATTTCTTTTACAAAGAAAAACTTTCGTAAGAAACTAACAATTTACTATGGCAAAAAGATTCGTTTTAGCATCGTTGATGATTATGTTGTGTCTCGGAGCGTCAGCGCAGAGATACGTTGACAAACTCGACCGTGGCGTGATTGCAATGAAGTCGGCTGGGGGAGTGTTTGTGAACTGGAGAATATTCGGCGACGAGTATTTCGACGTGAAGTACAACCTATATCGCGATGGCACAAAGCTAAACTCAGAGCCTTTGAACGTAAGCAACTTTAAGGACACAGGCGGAACTACGTCGAGCAAATACCAAGTCGCAGCCGTTGTACGTGGCGTTGAGCAAGAGAAAAGCGTTGCTGTAGGCACTTGGGGACAGGAATATCTTGAGATTGCACCGAAGCATGACGCCTCGTTGAAGTCAACATATATACCAAACGATGCCTGTTGTGCCGACGTTGATGGCGACGGTCAGCTTGAGATATTGATGAAATATGACAATCAAGAAGAGATGGCTGGAGGCTTCCAAAAGGCTGGCAACAATGGTGAATACACGTTGTTTGAGTGTCTGAAGCTTGATGGAACGGTGATGTGGTGGGTCAATTGCGGACCAAACATGGGCGATTTCCAGAACAATGAGCAGAACATTGTGGGCTATGACTGGGACAAGGACGGCAAGGCAGAGGCTGTGATGCGCTTGTGTGAAGGCGCAACCATACACATGGCAGACGGCAATGTATATACTGTTGGCGGTGCTAATTGGAAGAATTATCGTTTGCCAGCAGCCGACGGAACGCAGTGGTTCACGTATTATGGCAATGAATATCTCGTATATGTAAACGGACTTACGGGCGAACCATACCAGTGTATCGACTTCCCTTTGAAGCGTTTTGAGAGTGGCGAATCGTCGTTGCAGAATGCTTGGGGCGATGGTTACGGTCATCGTGCAAGTAAATTCTTCTTCGGTGCACCTTATCTTGATGGGCGAAATGCAAGCATCTTCCTTGCGAGAGGCATCTATACACGCCACAAGATGGTTGCACTTGACGTAAATCCACAGACACATGAGCTCACACAACGCTGGAAGTGGACTTGCAATACGGGTGGCCCATGGTTTGGACAAGGCTACCACAACTACTCAATAGCCGACGTAGATTGGGACGGAAGGGATGAAATCGTGTTCGGATCAATGGTAATCGACGACAACGGAAAGGGACTCTCAACCACTGGATTGGGGCATGGCGACGCACATCATGTGGGAGATTTGGACCCTTATACGCATGGTCAGGAGATTTTTGCATGTAACGAGAGTGCCCCAGCAAATAATTATCGCGATGCGACAACGAGCAAGATACGCTATCGTCTCGCAGCATCTGGCGACGATGGACGTGCGATTGCAGGTAATTTCTGCAACGATTTCCCTGGAGCAATGGCTTTCTCGGCACACGACACACCGATAAGTTGCACCACAGATGGACACGTTGACGGCCTGACAAGCAATAACATTACCATGAACTATCGCATATATTGGGATGGCGACTTGCAGGAAGAATCGTTCAATGGCACTGCTACACGCAATTCAGAAGGCGCAGTTTGGAAGTATAATACAGGTCTGTTGAAGCAGTTTAGTGGCTCACTGACTAATAACGACACCAAGGCTACACCATGTTATCAAGGCGATATATTCGGCGATTGGCGTGAGGAAGTGATGATGAGAACGTCGAACAATCACATCAGAATATACACCACGGCGCTCACAACGCCTTGGCGCAACTATACATTATGGCATGATCACCAATATCGCAATGCCATGGTATGGCAGATGTGCGGCTATAATCAGCCACCTCATACCAGTTATTTCATAGGGCAAATAGAAGGAATAACCGCTGCTCCGCCTGCCCTCACCATGACAGGACGCACGGAAATAGCAAATGGTGGCACGATTTCAGGCAACGATGGCAATCTAATTGTGTGTGAAACAAACGACATGACAGTGAATGTAGCCGATGGTGCTTCGCCATACATGCTCACAATCAACACTCCGACATGGGTGCAAGGATCTGCTCCAAGCGAGGCAACAGCCAGCAGCTATCCTATAAAGACGCAGACATTTACCCACACTTTGACTGGTGGAGCGTTTGGTGGCGAGATGAGACTTGTGAAACAAGGCGATGGTATTTTGGTACTTCCTGACGTAGAACAGACTTACAGTGGCAACACTGACGTGTGGGCAGGAGTGCTGAACTTCAATGGCACGATGAAGAATAGTCACGTTTGGCTTAATCGTTTTGCTGAACTCAACACAAATGGAGGCAAGTTTGAACATGGTATTTCGATGGATTACGGTTCAATACTTCGTCCTGGTGGCGCAGACAACAAGGGAAATGTGACAACCGATACACTCACTTTGAACTTTGGATCAAAGGTTGTGTTTGATATTTACGGCTCGGATTTCACGGCAGATAACATCAACTGTGGACTTCTGAAGATAGAAAAGAAGACATGGAAAGCAGGACCTGCATACGATGCACCAGTGTTCCAATTCGTTGTACACGTTGCAGAAGGAGCACAGGCAATAGCGGATGGCAAGTATTTCTTGGGTGAAGTTGGTGCAGTCAGTGGCGACCTTTCCAATATTATAATAGAAGGAATGAGCAACCAAAAGACAACTCTCAGCATAGAAGACGGCAAACTCTTCCTCGAAGTAAAGAACTTTGTGGCTGGTCATTTGACATGGACAGGCAAGGTTAACGGCACATGGGATGTTGACAAAACTGCCAATTTCGTTGACGATGAAGGCAACGAATGTACATTTGTACCAGGAAGTTCGGTCACATTCAACGACAAGGCAACAACTCTTGCCATAACAATTGCTGAACCAGTTGCACCATCTTCAGTAACCTTTGATAACCCTTCGAACAAGAATTACACGTTCAAGGGCGATAGTATAGTAGGAGAACCGACGATTACGAAGAACGGAAATGGCAATGTGACGTTTAACAACATTAACCGCACAGGCAAGACTGACATCAATGCAGGCAAGATAACCGTTGCATATTTCGCAAACAGCGTAGGCAATGACTATGGTTCTCTGGGCGGAATAAAGAAAGTTATCACTATAGCTGATGGTGCTACCATTGCAGCATCACAGACTTGTGCATGTGGACAAATGATTAAAGCCAGCAGTGGAACAGCGAAGTTTGAGGTCGCATCAGGCAAGACTGTGACAATGGAACAAGGTCTTAAGCAAGCAGGTGGCTATACATTCAACAAAGCCGGAAGCGGTGCGTTGACTCTCGCTGCAGGGCAAACCATCACGAAACTTATCATTTCTGGAGGTAGCATAAATGCCATTGATAATTGTTTACCTACAACTGTTGAGTTCCAAAACGGCACACTCTATGACGCAAACACACAAAACTCATACAATGATACAAAGTGTAACTTCGTAGTACCAGAGGGAAAAACAGGAACTCTATACTGCGACCCACGTTGTAATTACACTGGAACACTGACTGGTGCAGGTACGTTTACGGTATATGCAGCAGGTGTGCGCAACTATTTCAACGGAAACTGGAGCGCATTCACTGGTACACTTGTGCCTGGACTGTCGAAGCGTGGCAGTTACGATCCAGTCTTTGACTTCAATAATACATACGGAATACCGAAGGCAACAATGAGGCTGAACAGTGGCGTGACCGTTCAGAACGATGGAAAGGGATTCGCAATAGGAAATATCACAGGCGAAGGAACACTTGCTGGAAGTGGAGCTTGGACTATAGGACAAGCCGTGGAGGAAGGAAAATACTTCACCATGTCGGCATACACAAGCTCAAATATTATAAAGAAAGGAAAGGGCGAGATGCGAGTTGTTAACCCTGGACGAATGACTGGAACGCTTCAGATTCAGGAAGGTGTCGTGAGAGTTTCAAAGAACACTGATTATCTTAACGGAACGAACGCTACAACTATTAGTGGCACAACAAGCCGACTCTATGGTCCTGCAAAGTTGTATTCGGTAACGGTACAGAATGGCGGAACTCTTTCTGTAACTTCTGCGTTTGGAGGTGGAGCGTCAATGCAAGTGACAAATGCCGTGACTGTCAATTCAAATTCCAATCTTGAAATGGTGATTGACGACATCGCATCGTCATCGCTGACGGCTGGTTCATTGAAGTTGAGCGGAAATCTCAACATAATAACCGACGAATATACGCCGAACGATGGCGATGAGTTCACGCTTTGGAAATGCAATACTTTCACATCGGGAACGGGAATGAAGGTTAACCTCCCGCAGATATCCGGTTATGAGTTCGACTTATCCAATCTCTATGCATCGACGGGTGTGCTGAAAGTAAAGAAAACACCTTATATATTAGGTGATGCTGACGGTGACGGAACCGTTACTGTAGCCGACATAACAGCAATAGCCGCCCATATCCTTGGCAACACTCCTGACGATTTCAACTTCCTCGCAGCCGATGCAAACGAGGATGGAACAATAGACGTTGCTGACATTACGGCAACTGCAAACATCATTCTCGTCAATGCAAAACGTGAGTTGGAACTTAAATTAGGCTTGAAATAACTTTTGAAGAGAAGATATACATTTATTTATTAACTAAAAAACAAAACAAGATGAAAAAGCATTTACTTTTTTCTTTGGTAGCCATGTTTGCTGCGCTCTCGGCATTTGCCGTGCAGGAAGGCGACTATGTGTTTACTAAAAATGCCCGTTACAAGATTATGGGCGCCAACTTAATTCAGAATGGTCAGTTCGATGGTTACGATGGTTGGCTTGCAGTCAATCCTGATACTGCCGAAGTTGACCAAATCTATTCACTTGAATCAGACGCAGCAATTCAGGGCTATGCAGCTAAGGTGAATGAGAACATGGGTGGTAATTTCTCTATGGGTATGTATCAGTGTGTTGCGACAGAACCAGGTGAGATGTACATTGTATCATTCAAAATCCGTGGTGCATCAAAGTTTACTACAAACGTGATAGGCGGTAACTACAACTTCATTTCCGCATACGGAAAGACAAACGAGACTCCTGTTACAGCCGATTCAACAGACATTTCTTCTTACACACCAAACATTGGCGTCACAACTGAATGGCAGACAGTTTCCATTCCTTTCGTTGACACTCTTGGCGTGTCGCAGTTCTTGTTCATTCAGTTCGGCGGTCTTGCAGTTGGAACAGAAATTGCTGAAGTCAGCATCAACAATGCAATTGAGGTTTACGACACTCGTAAGGCTGAAAAGGTTATCTCATACGCTGAGATGTTGTTGAGCAAAGACTTCTTCACTGAGATGAGAGAAGACCTCGAAGAAGAACTTGGTTACACAAAAGAGATGCTCGGTACAGAAGAAAGCGACAACATGGAAGATCAGGTTATTAGTTTGCAGGACATCATCAATATGTTTATTGACGAGAACACTGAAGACTATTACGAAATCAACTATGGTGCTGCCGACACGAAGAACAACGATTCACCTAACTGGAATCAGTGGACTGTTTCTTACAACCGTGCTGGTTTGACTTCGCTCTGTGGATGGACATTCACCGGTGGAAACTGGGGTAACCGTTTCGACTTAGACGGTGATGGCAATCCTGACGGTGTTGTAGGTCGCCCAATCTTTGACGGTAGCCTTGGCTACGGACAGGTTTATCCTGACGAATCAGAGGCATATCGCTCATTCAATCTTCCTGATGGTATCTGGATGAGACAGATTCAAGCACACGGTGGTCACATGTCAGGTTACGGTTCACAAGGCTTGTCATACGTCATCAACCCTACTGATACTTGTATGAACCTTCAGATGTATGTCGGCACAGACTCTACAGAAGTCATGCCATTGCCTACTACAGACTATGAAACCTTTACTCAGTTCTTCACAATAGATAAGGACAAGTCAGTTGTAATGGGTTATAAGATTCTCCTTGACCCTGCTTTCAGCGGTCAGACAACAGGTGGTACTGTAAACCTTTACTACCCTGTACTCCGCCGTGTAAAGGGCACTTCTTCAGGATGGTCTATTACAGAATTGAAGTTAATACAGGATGTAAAGAACAACCTTAAAGACCTCAACTCACAGTTGACAACCGCTTACAACTATCTCAACAACCCTGAATATCCTTGGCGCAAGGACTCACTGCAGATTGGTTATGAGACTTACAAGCCAATGTACGACGAATGGGCAGCTCTCGATGAGGCTGCAATCGTGGCTAAGGGTGCAGAATATGTTGAAGAGGGCACTGATTTCCCTACTTACATCTACAACAATGCTACCCGCATGATGCGTGAATACTTTAACAAACCATTCGAAGAAGACAATGCTCCTGTTCGTGCTCTCAAGCCATACCTTGACGATGCAAAGGCTACAATCGCCGATCCTGCTAACGCAAAGGGCGACATTGCTATCTACCAAGCAGTAATAGACGCAGCTCAGGCAGTATATGACAAGTGCTTCACCGTAAAGGAAAAGAACTATGAAGATTCACTTGCATGTCGTGAACAGATTGATATTCTCATCCAAGCCAAGATGGATTTCAAGTGCTCAATAGCTGATAAGGACAACCCTGCAGAGATTGCACTCGTCAATGGCAGCTTTGCTGACCACTCAGGTTCAAAGGTAAGCTTCAAGGCACCAGGATGGGATATCATCTCAGAAGACTCTAATGGTGGATGGCAGTCTGGCTATTGGTATGGCCACAGCAGCACTGATGCTGATGCAGCCGACAATATCTGTATCAATTTCAACCGCGGATATACTGCTGCACCTCTCAACAAGGCTACGCAAGTTATTACGCTGAAACAGCCTGGTTACTATACTTTCGTATTCAAGGCTTACGCTTACAACTGCGTTGAATCATACGATAACAAGGCTGTTGTATATGCTAAGATATGGGACCCTGACTGGGAAGAGTGGATTGAAAGCACCGACTCTGTTGACCACTACAACGGATGCCAGGCATTCTTTGGCCCTAACGGAACTCCTGACAGCCTCTACGTTCACAAGAATACAAAGGCTGAAAACCTCAACGGCATCTCTCTCTTCTGCGATGGTAAGAGCGGTACGTACATGTACAGCTGCCCTCCTGACTACTATCAGATGACTATAAAGAAGGAATCTTCTTCGGAAGAAGAGTATGAACTCGGTATTTCGTTCATGGAGAACAAGTATTACTGCGACGGTGGTTTTGGTAATGCAAAGGTTTACTATACAAAGAACGACTACCCATACAACCCTGTAATCAAGCAGAAGGCTGACGTTCTGAAGGGCGATGCTGACGGTGATGGCGTTGTAACTGTTTCTGACATCACTACGATTGCAGCCTTTATCCTTGGCAACAACCCATCTCCATTCAACCAGGCTAATGCCGATGTTGACGGCGACGGTGAGATAACAGTATCCGACATCACTGGTACTGCAGGTATCATCCTTGGCATCTAATCCAAGAATACACCTTAATATTATATGCGCGCGAGGCATCATTTCCGATGCCTCGCGCTTTTGCATTTATAGGGTTGAACGCTTAACCTCAAAAAACATTGCTCCAATGTTCGACTCAACATTGCAGCAATGTTGGTCCGAACATTGCAGCAATGTTTGACCAAGTTAAGCGTTCGACTTTAGAAACTCATAGCATCGACCTGTGAAACGCTATGCATCAATCGATGCCAATCTTATGCAGGAGCAGTTTGTTTATCATTTGGATTTTGCGCCCAGTCTTCCTCATATCGTCGCGCACGTCATAGATGCCGTTCATGAAGTCAGTGACTATGTCGAGCGTTGTCTTGTCCGGTTCGCGGTCGTCAGCTGGGTGCTTGCTTGGGTTCACAACCACGTTAATGCCCTTCGAAATCATTTCTACGGTCACGTCTTCGCCAGCCATCGTCGGGTCGCCGTCGAAGTGTATTGCCCCCGACGTCGAACGGTGAACGTGAATCTTGCGCGACTTGAAGGTTTTTATCTTGTTGTTCCGGTCTATCGACTTGCTGAAAAGCTGCAAGCCAAGCTCTGGTGCCTCGATGGCATTAAACGGCTCAACGATAATCACGTCCATCAGTCCGTCGCTCATCGACGCATGTGGCGCAATGAAAGCATTGTTGCCCCACTGCGAAGCATTGGCGCAGGTGATGAGGAATGCCTTGTAACTTGCCCTGCCAGTCTCGTCCTCTATCTCGTAGGTTTCGGGTTTGTAGGTCAACACTTGGTTTAGTACGCTCTCGGTGTATGCGGCAGGTCCACGCTTTCCAGCGTCGGCAAACTTCATGCTTACCAGTGCATCGAAGCCCATACCACACGTGCAGAAGAACGGAATGCCGTTGATCTTGCCGTAGTCAAGCCTGTGAATTTCGCATTCATTGATGATTTCAATCGCCTTTTTTGTGTTCAGCGGAATCGTAAGATGCCGTGCAAGTCCGTTGCCACTGCCCATAGGAACGATGGCGAGAGCCGTGTCAGTATGAATCAATGAGCGTGCAACTTCGTTGATAGTGCCGTCGCCACCGACCGCAGCAACGATGTCCACACCTTGCGCAACCGCCTCTTGCGTGAGTTTCGACGCATGACCGGCATACTCCGTATAGACAATCGAATACTCGAAAAGCGACGTGTCAATCGCCTTTTCTATCGTTCGGCTTACGTTTTTCCTTCGTCCTTGCCCAGAAATAGGGTTGACGATAAATCTTATAACCTTCATCTTTGCCATTTCGACTGCAAAAATAGGAAATCTTTTTCAAATACTGCATTTTTTTTTATTTTTTAATTGTATATAATACTTTTTTTGTATCTTTGCAACTTGAAATTGAATTATTGTAGTTTAATACCTTATATATATGGGATTGTTACAAGATAGACTAAGCAAATACGAGGAACCTCAGAAGTTGATGAGGGTGGGTTTGTACCCATATTTTCGTGTAATTGAAGGAAAGCAAGGAACAGAAGTTGAAATGGAACGTGCCGACGGTACCACTCAAAAGGTACTAATGTTCGGCTCAAATGCCTATACAGGACTGACTGGAGACCAGAGAGTGATTGACGCAGCAAAGGCTGCACTCGACAAATATGGCTCGGGATGTGCCGGTAGCCGCTTCCTTAACGGTACGCTTGACCTTCACGTAGAACTGGAAAAAGAGTTTGCAGAATATGTTCACAAGGACGAATCGCTTGTGCTTTCTACTGGTTTCGGCGTAAACGACGGAGTGCTCGCCTGCATCTGCGACCGCAATGACTACATCATCTGCGATGACCGTGACCATGCAAGTATAGTTGACGGACGCCGCAAATCGCTCGCAACATGCCTGAAATATCGTCACAACGACATGGAAGACCTTGAGAAAAAACTTCAGAAATGCAACCCTGACGCAGTCAAACTCATTGTTGTCGATGGTGTCTTCTCAATGGAAGGCGACCTTGCAAACCTGCCAGAGATAGTTCGTTTGAAGAAAAAATACAATGCAACACTGATGGTTGACGAGGCTCATGGCATCGGTGTGTTCGGCGAAGACGGTTCAGGCGTGTGCTCACACTTTGGCGTGACAGACGATGTTGACCTCATAATGGGCACATTCAGCAAGAGTCTTGCAAGTATCGGAGGCTTCATCGCAGCCGACTCATGCATCATAAACTACTTGCGTCACAATTGCCGCACATACATCTTCAGCGCATCAAACACTCCGGCAGCAACCGCTGCCGCAAAGGAAGCACTGCGAATAATCAAGGCAGAACCAGAGCGTCGCGAACATCTTTGGGAGATAACCAACTATGCATTGAAGCGTTTCCGCGAAGAAGGCTTCGAGATTGGCGACACAGAAAGTCCAATCATTCCACTTTATGTGCGCGATTTCATGAAGACATTCGTTGTAACTCGCAAGGCATTCGAGGCAGGTGCATTCATCAATCCTGTCGTTCCGCCTGCTTGTGCACCTCAGGACACGCTTGTTCGCTTTGCACTCATGGCAACACATACGCAGGAAGAAGTGGAGCGTGGCGTTCAAATCCTGACAAAAGTATTCAGGGAAGAAGGCCTTCTTTAACTTTCGTGAAGGACTCAGAAATAAAATTTTGAAAAAAACAACGAAAAAATTTGGTTGTTTCAAAATAAAGCAGTACCTTTGCACTCGCTTTTGAAAAAGAAGCAATTTGCATTGACTGCATTCGGGGTGTAGTTCAGTCCGGTAGAATACCTGGTTTGGGACCAGGGGGTCGTAGGTTCGAATCCTGTCGCCCCGACAAAGGAAGAGATGATGAAAGTCACCTCTTCTTTTTGTTTATATGCCACAATACTCTACGTCATACGGTCTGCTCGCATGACAAGATAGCAACAACATGAATTAGTGAAAAACGCAAATTTGCAAATGGCAAATAATCTTCGTGACTCCGGCGGGACTCAAACCCGCGACACTCAGAACCGGAATCTGATGCTCTATTCAACTGAGCTACGGAGCCTAATGCAATGCAAAGGTAAGAATTTTTTTTTAATTTTATGGCGATGATGCACAGTTTTTTATTTTTTTTATTACCTTTGCAATCGTTATGAGCAAAATTCTTGAATCAATAGGGTATAAAAGTTTGTTGGATACACATCAGACTGAACAAGGTATAAAGATGATAAAGGACTTTTTCCAGGCAAATCTTTCTACCGAATTGCGGCTTCGCAGAGTCACGGCACCGTTGTTTGTGCTGCGTGGACTTGGTATAAACGACGACCTTAGTGGCGTTGAACGTCCGGTTACTTTCCCAATAAAAGACCTTAACGACCAGACGGCAGAGGTGGTTCATTCGCTTGCAAAGTGGAAACGACTTATCCTTGCCGATCAAGAAATAAAGCCAGGGTATGGCATCTATACCGACATGAACGCCATCCGTGCCGATGAAGAACTCGACAATCTTCATTCGCTTTATGTTGACCAATGGGACTGGGAAGCTGTGATAACGCGTGAAGATCGTAATATCGACTTCCTTAAAGAAGTGGTCAGACGTATATACCATGCTATTCTCAGAACAGAATTCCTGACATGCGAAACCTATCCACAGCTGCGTCCATTCCTGCCCGACGACATTTTCTTTATCCATAGCGAAGAACTTTTGCAGATGTATCCCGACCTTTCACCGAAGGAACGTGAGAACAAGATATGCCAGGAGCATGGGGCTGTGTTTATTATTGGCATTGGCGGAAAGCTCAGCAATGGCGAGAAGCACGATGGCCGTGCGCCAGACTATGACGACTGGACAACCGACGGAGGCTTGAACGGCGATATATTGATATGGTATCCTATATTGAATTGTGCGATAGAACTATCGTCAATGGGCATTCGTGTTGACAAGGAAAGCATGTTGCTGCAACTGAAACTTGCCGACAAGGAAGAACGCAAGGAACTATATTTCCACAAGAAATTGCTCAACGATGAGTTGCCACTTACCATAGGTGGCGGCATCGGGCAAAGTCGTCTTTGCATGGTATTGCTCCACAAGGCGCATGTAGGAGAGATACAAGCCAGTATCTGGCCCGACGACATGCGTCGCACTTGCCTTGAAAAGGGCATAAGGATTATATGACGTGTACAAATAAAAACGGTTTTTGCTTTTTAGTTTTAGGTTTTAGATCAATAATCCATAACCCTTAACCTACAACCCACAACCATCAAGTTGAGCGAGACTTAAGTTATTTTACAATTTTGAAAAGCGTGAGGAAGATGACTTTGAAGTATTCCGACGTAGTGGGGTGGGTGATGTAACGCATGTTGAGACGTATCTTGTCGGGCATGATTTCCTCTATGTATGTCTTTTCTGGGTCATCAGATTGTGCGAGCAGGTCGTTTTCGTTGGCATACTCTATTGAAGCATAATCAGTAATTCCAGGGCGTACATCGAGCACTCTACGCTGCTCGTCGGTATATAGCTTTACATATTTCTCTACCTCTGGGCGTGGTCCAACAAGACTCATATCGCCTCGGAGTACGTTGAAGAGTTGTGGCAATTCATCAAGTTTGTACTTGCGTATGAACTTTCCGCTTTTGGTGATCCTGTTGTCTTCGCCTATCGTGATGAGACTTCCGCGGTCAGCACCTGTACGCATTGAGCGAAACTTATACAGGCGAAACGGTTTTCCATACCGACCTATGCGTTGCTGTGCATAGAATCCACCACCTTTGCTTTCGATGCAGATGGCACAATATAATATAATGAATAGCGGCGAAAGCAATAACAGTCCTATAAAGGAGAATATGATGTCGAGAAATCTTGTCATTTGCCCATTACCGTGTTATATGCTTCAACGAGTGTGTCGATGACGCAGTGAATCATTTCGTCGGTAAGTTGCGGATAGACTGGAAGCGAAATCTCGTTACAGTAGTTGGCAAACGACTGTGGATAGTTGTTGATGTCGAAGCCCATTTCTCGGAACAATGTGAGCATTGGCAGCGGTGTGAAGTGTACGTTTACAGCCACATCGTGCTTTGATATTTCGGAAATGATGTCGTCGCGTTGTGACTCGCTTGCGCCCTTGATGCGAAGTGCAAACACATGATATGACGTCTCACGTTCCCCATTCTTGATAGGAGGAATGATAGCCCAGTCGTACTTGCCCAATTCTTCTGCGTATGTCGTGAATACACGTTTGCGTTCGAGCAGCATCTTATCGTATTGTCTAATCTGTGCCAAGCCGATAGCCGCATTGACATCAGCCATGTTGCACTTCATTCCTTTCCCCACAATGTCGTATCTCCAGCCACCTGCCTTGCTCTTTGTGAAGGCATCCTTTGTCTGGCAGTTGAGCGACTGCAGGCGTAATTGTCGGTAGAGTTCTGCGTTGTCGAATGGTTCAGGCATATTCAGGCAGATTGCACCTCCCTCTGCTGTAGTGACGTTTTTTACGGCGTGGAGCGAGAAGATAACAATGTCGCTCTCCGTTCCTGTGTGCTTATTGCCGTAGTATGCACCGATGGAATGTGCCGAGTCGCTCATCACGAGAATACGGCCCAATTGCTCTTGCACAGGCGATGAAGGCTTGAACATTGCCTTTATCTCTGGCTCGTTGACTATTTTCATTATGCTGTCATAGTCGCAAGGCCAGCCAGCAATGTCAACAGGCATAATGGCTTTTGTGCGCGGTGTAATTGCTTTTCTGATTGCTTCAACGTTGATTGCGAAGTCCTCGTTGCAATCAACCATCACAATCTTTGCACCAGCCCATATCACCGAAAGCGCTGTGGCGCAGTATGTGTAGGCAGGAATGATTACTTCATCCTCTGGTCCCACACCGAGCCAACGCAGTGTCATGATGGCACCCGATGTCCACGAGTTGACACACAACACGTTGCTTGCACCTGTGAGTTTAGATATTTCTTCTTCAAGAGCCTTTACTTTCGGTCCGGTCGTAATCCAACCTGAACGCAAAGAGTCAGTCACTTCATTGATAACGCTATCATCTATGTAGGGGGGAGAAAAACTTATTTTCATTTTTTTATCGTAGTATTATATATTGAATATATAACTAAAAAAACTTAATTTTATTTTATAAATCTATATTTTTTTCTTTATTCTTTCAGTATTTTCTGAATATCGCCCTTATGCTATCCGAATGTAGCACCATGTTTTCGCTGTTAAGTGTTTCTATGGTAAATGTTTCGTCAAGGTGAAAGATGCCGTATCTGTATAGTTTTGAAGCGTCAGTAATCACTATGTCGCCCTCTGACCTTTCGTTTTTTACTGGTGAATAAAGGCGAAGGTTGCCGTTTGACTTGTCAAAACGAAAGAAAATACCAAAGTTATGGTCATCTTTATTGCACACCTGCATAAGGTCGGCTTCAAACGACCAATACATCGGCAGGGGGTACATCTCTTGTGTGCACCCGTTGAGTTTCTCAATTGTTTTCAGTTGCCAAAAGCCGTCGAGAACTCCATTGTTCGACATGTGCAGGTCGCACGATGCAAAGATTGTCATGCAAACGGCTATCATTCCGCAAATTATGATGCCAAGACTGCGATAAGTTTTCGACTTCATCCGTTTCATTTTATCAGTCCTTTCTTTGCTATTGTTACTTGTAATCCAGTGTTGTCGCCTAATAATTTGCCTCTGTCGAGTGCAAAAGCTCCCTTCAGGCTCCAACCTTTAAGCGGCTTGACATGGGAAAAATCGTATGATGCTTCGGCAAGGAAACTGAAATTATACTGTGGATCATCGTATGGAACAACGTATGTGCCGAAGCCTTTCTGCCATGTTGCCAGCAGTCGGTAGTGCAAGTTGCGGGTAGGATTGCCGTTCAATCCGAAGTGCCATGCCACAAATCTATTGTCCTTGACTTCGATTGTACCGTCATTATTATATAAAGGAGAAAGGTAAAGTGGGTTGCCGATTACCATACCCCAATGCTGCCAACCGGTAAAGATATAGTGATTATAGTAGCTGTCTCTGCCTGCAACATGGTCAGGCATTGTCTTTGTGTGGTCGTGAAAGAGCGATCCGCTTTGATACTTTGTGTATATATACTCTGCCACAATGTTGCTGACAAATGGGTTCTTTGGCAGTGTTGCTTCAAGTCCGAAAAGCCCATCCTTGAACTTATATATGTAATAACGACTGTCTTTTTTCTCGTTCCATTCATCGCCGCGGCCATATCCGTCGTAGTCAACAAACAATAGTTGCGAGTGATCTTCAAAGTAATGGTCGAGATATGCAGCCACTTTCCATCCGTTGCCCTTGTATGTCAGTCGTGCCATCCAGCTGCCAACATGGTTGCCGAGGCTATTTGCATACGCGCCTTCGTCTGCATCGCCTATCTTCCCCATGTCTGGAAAGAATGCGTGCCAAAACGCTGTGAAGTCGCTTTCGTTCACACATTTGTACATACCCCCGTCTTCTTTCTGCAGGAAAGCATCGCCTCCGAACTGGCAACCCCACTCAAGTCCGAGTTCAAATTGCAGTCGTTTGTCGTCAGGTCCAACGCGAAGGAAGCCCGATTTCGAGTGATAGAACGTATGCTGTGTGTATTTGCTTTGCTTTTGGGTAAAGGTTTCCTGCCAGTTATCGTCGGTCTGAATGCCGTAAGCCAAGTGTCCGCGAAAGGCAACCCAACCCTTCAGACCAGGTATATTCCAGTATTCCGGCATCTCAGCCCTTGCTTCCGGAAATGGTCGGGCATTGATACCAAGCGTCTGCGATCCGCTTGAAAGTTCCTGATTTTTCAGGTTCATCGTGTGCTGCTTGCTGCCTATGGTGAGCACACCTCTCTTGTATCTGCCCTCGACGAAAGCCTGCTGCACGATGAACTTCGACGTAAAATTCGACGCAACTGCCACGTCAACGCCGTATCCGACGCCCCATTTGCGCAGCGAGTCGGCAGCCATGTCGCGCATAATCCCTGCTCTCAGATAGCCATTTTGTGTGTCGAGCGAACTCAAACCATACTTGTTCGCATTCAGCCACAACGGATTATTCTCGCCATCAGCAGTCGTCATTTGCAGTTCGGCGGAGTATTCCAGGCCGTCTGCCAAACGCTTGATGTCGCTCTCTGCAAGCATAGTGTCGATGCCCAACACTGCAAGCAATATAAATATTGTGTATCTGATATATCTCGTTTGCACGGTGCAAAAGTACAAAAAAAACTGCAAACTTCGACAACTTTGCCCTAAAAACAACAGCAGCAATAGGGAATTTCCCCGCGAGAGTAGGAAAAATCCTTTCTTTCCCTTGCAATTTCTTCATACTTTTGCACCGTGAAAATAAGTAAACATTAAAATAAACGGTTATGAAAAAGTTAGTTTTTACATTGGTAGTTTTGGCAACATTCACCTTGAATGCAAGTGCAATGAGTTATGAACAGGCACGTGAACAAGCCCTCTTCCTCACTGATAAGATGGCATACGAACTCAATCTTACGCCCGACCAGTACGATGCCGCATACGAAATCAACCTTGATTATCTGATGGGAGTATCGACTGCCGACGAGGTTTTCAACGATTATTGGACGCGTCGTAACCTTGACCTCAGCTACGTATTGCTCGATTGGCAGTACCGAATGTTCTGCGACGCACTCTACTTCTACCGTCCACTCTACTGGGATGCAGGCTTCTGGCACTTCAGAATCTACGCACGTTATCCACATCGCGGATGGTTCTACTTCGATCGTCCACGTGTATATATCTCTTACCACGGCGAACATTGTTGGCGTAACTTCGGTGATCGTGGCTACTATCACGGCCGTGTATTCGCTCACACAACAGTTGGAACCTCAAACCACAGCCGTGCAAGGATAGAAGGAGGAATGCGCGACAACTGGAACGGCAAGGGCCGCAACTTTGGCAACAACGACAGGGGCAACAACGGAATGAACCATGGCAACTCTGGCTTCAACCGTGGAAACGGCAACTTCAACCGTGATAACAACGGAACAAACCGCGACAACAACGGTTTCAACCGCGGCAACAATACAGACAATCGCGGTGGCAATGGCTTCAACCGTGGCAATCGCGGTGGCGAGGCAGGCAACAACACTGGCAGCATGGACAACAGAAGAACCGGCGGTACAGTTCGCGACAACAACATAAGCAGCACTCGCGAGACCGTGACCAACAATCGCTCAAATGGCAATGGCGGTTTCAACCATCGCTACTCAACCACTACTCCAACCCAAACCACACGCCCTGCAACCAGCACTCGTTCCGTAGGCACCAGCACACGCTCCGTTAGCACCAGTCGTCCGAACGTAACAGGCGGCACATACCGAGGCTCAAGTTCAGTAAGCCACAGCAGCGGATTTGGCGGAGGCTCGCACAGCAGCAGTATGTCGCACGGCAGTTTCGGCGGTGGACACTCTGGTGGCGGACACGCAGGTGGCGGTTTCGGTCGCGGAGGACATAGGTAAACAATCCGCAACACAATCATTCGTTTTTCCATCCACGACGCATAGCATTTCGCGTCACGTCAGTTAAGCCCTCGCAGGACGAACGCTTAACTCGAAAAAAAGTTGTACAACTTTCACTCGAATGTTGTACAACTTTCGTCTGAAAGTTGTACAACTTTTTTCCACCCCCACCAGAGGCTACTGTAGAGCCTATCGTTCACCCCTTGATTTTTATTTATTGTTATCC
>JAKSIZ010000020.1 GCA_024398515.1 Bacteroidaceae bacterium
ATGGGCTTCAGTATGAAGCACACCATACATCATATCATTTTTTTCTATTATGATTGCATAGATAACTATATGGGTGAACCTTTCTGACTATGATTTAGCAGATACCAATAATTTGAACAATCCTACCCAAATAAAACAATTTTTGGCACAAAGTTTGTTTGACTACGAAATTGCAAACGATTTTATTAACAACTTAAAAATAAAAAAAAAGAAATTATGAACATTCAACCATTAGCAGACAGAGTACTGGTAAAACCAGCAACTGCAGAAGAGAAAATCGGCGGTATCATCATTCCTGATACAGCAAAGGAGAAACCATTGCGCGGCGAAATCGTTGCAGCAGGCAAGGGAACAAAGGACGAAGTTATGGAACTCAAGGCTGGCGATACAGTTCTTTATGGCAAGTATGCAGGCACAGAACTTGAATTCGAAGGCGAGAAATACCTCATCATGCGCCAAAGCGACGTATTGGCAGTAATTGCATAAGGAGCATTCCCCCCTCGATAAATCGTAATCCCGAGAACTCGAAATCCCGAAATTTCGAATTCTCGAAAAAAAAAATAATCAATCAATAAATAAAAAATAGTTATGGCAAAAGAAATCAAATTCAATATCGATGCCCGCGACATGCTGAAGCAGGGCGTTGACCAGTTGGCAGATGCAGTAAAAGTAACCCTCGGCCCTAAAGGCAGAAACGTGATTATAGAGAAAAAGTTCGGCGCTCCTCAGATAACAAAGGACGGCGTTACTGTAGCCAAGGAGATAGACCTTGAGGATAAGTTCCAGAACACAGGAGCCCAGCTTCTCAAGAGCGTAGCAAGCAAGACAGGCGACGATGCAGGTGATGGCACTACAACTGCAACCATACTTGCACAGAGCATTATCAATGTCGGACTGAAGAACGTCACTGCCGGAGCCAATCCTATGGACCTCAAGCGTGGTATCGATAAGGGCGTGGCTGCTGTTGTGGCTTATATCAAGGGCAATGCAGAGCAGGTAAACGACAACTACGACAAGATTGAACAGGTTGCAACTGTAAGTGCTAACAACGATGCAGAAATAGGAAAACTCCTTGCCGATGCTATGCGCAAGGTGAGCAAGGACGGTGTAATCACCATCGAAGAAAGCAAGAGCCGCGACACTCATATTGGCGTTGTCGAAGGAATGCAGTTCGACCGTGGCTATCTTTCAGGCTATTTCGTAACAGATGCAGAGAAGATGCAGTGCGTGATGGAGAACCCTTATATCCTTCTCTACGACAAGAAAATCAGCAACCTTAAGGACTTCCTCCCTATTCTCGAACCAGCTGCACAGACAGGTCGCCCATTGCTCGTCATTGCAGAGGACGTAGATTCAGAGGCTTTGACCACTCTTGTTGTCAATCGTCTGCGTGGTGGTTTGAAGATTTGTGCCGTTAAGGCTCCAGGTTTCGGCGACCGCAGAAAGGCTATGCTTGAGGATATTGCCGTACTCACAGGCGCTACTCTCATCAGCGAAGAGAAGGGACTCAAACTCGAACAGGCAACTATCGACATGCTCGGTACTGCCAACACAGTTACTGTAACGAAGGACAACACGACAATTGTTGACGGTGCTGGCGACAAGGATGCAATCCTCGACCGCATCAATCAAATAAAGAACGAGATGGCAGCAACCACATCTTCTTACGACAAAGAGAAGCTTCAGGAGCGTCTTGCCAAATTGGCAGGTGGCGTAGCAGTGCTCTATGTTGGTGCTAACAGCGAAGTTGAGATGAAGGAAAAGAAGGATCGCGTTGACGATGCACTCTGTGCAACGCGTGCAGCTATCGAAGAAGGCGTAGTCGCTGGTGGTGGTACTACATACATCCGTGCGCTTGAAGCAATCAAGGACCTCAAGGGTGACAACCAGGACGAGCAGGTAGGTATCGACATCGTAAAGCGTGCCATCGAAGAACCACTTCGTCAGATTGCAGCAAATGCAGGTGTTGAAGGTGCTGTCGTAGTGCAGAAGGTACTCGAAGGCAAGGGTGACTTCGGTTACAATGCACGTCTCGACAAGTACGAAGACCTTCGTGAAGCAGGAGTCATCGACCCTGCAAAGGTTGAGCGCGTAGCACTTGAGAACGCTGCAAGCATCGCAGGAATGTTCCTCACAACCGAATGTGTCATCATCGACAAGCCAGAGCCAATGCCCGCAATGCCAGCCGGCGCACCAGGCATGGGCGGCATGATGTAAACAGGAACATTACTCCTTACACCATACACCAAGGGAAATCTCAACACGGGTTTTCCCTTTTTTTAACCTCATCCTTCCCCTTCATGGCGCAGTTAAAAAAGGGTTTCACCCAGGGCTTTTAAGTTGATTTGTTTTTTATTTCGCGAATTTTTATTACCTTTGCAGTGAAATTCAAAAACATAATTATAAAACAATGAAAAAAGTTATTCTTTTATTCGCAGCCATTATGATGGCAAGCACAGGACTTTGGGCACAAGAACCAGTCAATTATATTGATGCCGATGGTCAGGAAAAAACGGTGGATGCTATCGTAGTTGTGGAAGAAGCCAATGCTGTTACATGGGGCACGGCTAACACCACAACTTGGTATGTCGTTGCTAACGATGTGACACTCGACCAAGGTGCCATCTGCGTCGGTAATGTCAACCTAATCCTTGCCGATGACAAAAAACTTTCAGCAACGGCATCGGGGCAAGCCGCCATCCAAGTATCGGGCGAAGGC
Organism: Bacteroidaceae bacterium; assembly: GCA_024398515.1. Lineage (GTDB taxonomy): Bacteria > Bacteroidota > Bacteroidia > Bacteroidales > Bacteroidaceae > Prevotella. Next base: position 2,720 of record JAKSIZ010000020.1, read on the forward strand.
AACTCACTCACTATCTACGGTCAAGTTAATCAAACGGGGCAACTTGAAGCAATTTGTGAATTTGGTGGTGCTGCTGGTATCGGTGGGGGATCAAGAAGTTCTGGTTCTAACATCACCATCAATGGCGGTATGATTACTGCTATTGCTGATGAGAATAATGCATCTGCTATCGGTAATGGTTCTGGGGCAGAAACTCCTGCTTCTAACATCAAAGTATCTACTAAGCTTATTGTGAAAGCAGGAACGGATGAAGAACATGCCGAAGCGATTGCAACTACTCGTTCAGATGATACGGATATTGCTTCCGAATTGAAAGAGAAGCATTATGTATCCATCAAAAGTATAAGAACTGCTACATGTACCTACATCGACGAGAACGGCGAATCGCAAGAGGTTGTTGCTACCGAAGTGGAGAGTTCTTACACTCCTGTTACTTGGAATGGAGGTTGGTACGTTGTAGATGATGCGAATGTGTTACATAAAGGTGCTATCTGCCAAGGTGACGTTCGCTTAATCCTTGCCGATGGTGCCAAACTCACAACAACGGGATATTGGAATGATGATGAAGACAGGGGTTACGCTGGTATTCAAGTGTCGGGCGAAGGCAACTCGCTCACCATCTACGGCCAAGCCGCTCAAACGGGGCAGCTCGAAGCAAATGGTGAAGGTAGCGCAGCCGGTATCGGTGGCAAAATGGGAGATGCAGGCTCTAACATCACCATCAATGGTGGTGTGGTAACTGCTAATGCTTCTGACGCTGCTGGTATTGGTGGTGGAGATAGAGGTGCCGGTTTCAATATCACCATTAATAGGGGCAATGTTACAGCAAATAGTAATAAAGGGGCCGGTATCGGTGGGGGATATCGTGCTTCCGGCTCAAACATCACCATCAATGGGGGTATGATTACTGCGACCAGTAATTGTGGAGCCGGTATCGGTGGAGGAAGTATGGGTTCTGGCTCTAACATCCGTGTGGCTACAACCCTCCTTGTGAAAGCAGATAACAACAATCCTCCTACCGAGGAGATTGAGCATGATGGTGGTTGTGACATCGCTGAGAAATTGAAAGACAGACGATACGTAACAACCGATTCCATTCTACCTTTCAGGAATGCTGCCATTGCAACCATCTATGCTGTTGGCAAGGATTATAACAATGAAATTATTAAGGCTATCGCTGAAACTGCAAAGACGGATATAGAGGCTGCAACAACCACAAATGCCATTAACTCCATCAAGGAAAAAGCATTGGCTGATTTGCAGTATGCCTTAGCACTCTACGATGCAGGCAAAACCGAAGTCCTCGGCACTCTCGGCGAAAAGCAGACAGGTCCTGCCATCGAGGTGACTGACCAGAACGATAATAGTGTAATACTCTACAACCCGAAGAAGGTGAACTTCATCAAGGTGGAAACTGAAGAATAAAAACTGCTCGCAGGACATATTTTTACAAAAACCTCACCCCCCCTTTGTCCCCCCAAGTGGGGGGATGAAGGGTAAGTTTTTCCGCTGTACCAGAAAAAAAATACAGAAAAGTGAAACTTTTGTGTGTTAAAAAGTTGATACTTTGTACGCGCGCACACATACGCGCGTTTATTAATAAGGTGTAGTTTGCGGTTCTATGGTTTTGTATGTTTTATATTTTACATTGTATGTTTATGATTAGTTTTGCGGTATAACTATACAACATAAACCGTGCAACCTTATAACCGAAAAATAATTTGCTTATTTGAGAAAAAAAACTTAACTTTGCACCTCGAATATAGAAAAACAGAAGGATATGAATTATTTGTTTTCATCAGAATCAGTGTCGGAAGGGCATCCAGATAAGGTGTGCGACCAAATATCTGACGCATTGCTCGACCAATTCCTTGCTTACGACAGCGATGCACATTGTGCGATTGAAAGTTTCGTCACCACTGGTCAGGTAGTGATAATGGGCGAAGTGACGTCGAAGGTGTATATTGACTTGCAGAAGATAGCACGCGACACCATCAACAAGATAGGCTATACGAAGTCGGAATATCAGTTTGATGGCGACTCGTGCGGCATACTTACTGCCATACACGAGCAGAGTGGCGATATTGCCCAGGGCGTGAACCGCGAAGTGGAAGAAGATCAGGGTGCTGGCGACCAGGGCATGATGTTCGGCTATGCAACCAACGAGTCAGAGGATTACATACCTGTAACCCTCGACCTTTCGCATAAGCTTATGGCAACCCTTGCCGACATACGACGCGAAGGAAAGCAGATGACCTACCTGCGACCAGACTCAAAAGCACAAGTCACCGTGGAATACGACGAGAGGAATACCCCTGTTCGCATTGACACAATAGTTGTATCGACGCAGCACGATGAGTTTGACGAAGACGAGAAGATGCTTGCAAGGATACGCGAAGACGTGAAGACGATTCTAATCCCGCGTGTGAAGTCGCAGATAAAAAGCGAAAAAGTGCTTGCATTGTTCAACGAGGGAATAAAGTATTTCGTGAATCCTACTGGCAAGTTTGTCATTGGCGGACCTCACGGAGACACAGGGTTGACAGGAAGAAAGATTATCGTTGACACATACGGAGGTCGTGGAGCTCATGGTGGTGGAGCCTTTTCGGGCAAAGACCCAAGCAAGGTTGACCGCAGTGCAGCCTATATGGCACGCTATGTTGCAAAGAACATGGTGGCAGCAGGAATAGCCGATGAGGTTTTGGTACAACTAAGTTATGCCATAGGAGTGGCAGAGCCAGTGAGCGTCTATGTAAACACTTACGGCAAGAAGCATGTTGATATGAGCGACGGCGAGATCGCGATGAAGATAAGGGAGATGTTCGATTTCCGTCCAAAGGCAATAGAAAAGCAATTGAAGTTGCGCCAGCCGATGTATCTCGAAACAGCCGCATACGGACACATGGGGCGAAAGAACGAGATAGTGAAGAAGACGTTTACGAGCAACTATCATGAGACGAGAATCATCGACGTCGAACTTTTCACGTGGGAGAAGCTTGACCTAATAGAAAAACTGAAAGAAGGGTTTGGGTTATAGGTTTTTTATGTTTTATATTTGACATTGTATGTTTATGATTAGTTTTGCGGTATAACTATACAACATAAACCGTACAACCTTATAACCATATAACCGAATAACCGTACAACCGTAAAATATGATCGACGTACAACCGATACCATATTCCTTACATAATGACCCATTGGTGACATCGCTGTTATTAGTGAGTTTCATCATTGTGGCATTGGCTTTCGGGACAACGCGCGACTACCTGTCACGCGAAGTAAAGTCGTTCCTCTATACAAAAGACTACTCAAGTTTCTATAATTCATCTGCTGAAGTAAACTTCCTTTTGCTGCTTTGCATACAATCCATCATCATGTTTGCCTTGTCGGCATACATCATCCTGGGCAAGGGAAGCGTTTGGGCAATGCTTGGAATCGTCGCGGCATACATTTTTGCCAAATACCTTTTATATTATATAGTCAATTCCACATTCTTTGAGAGGCGTGATGTCTCGAACTGGGATCACGTGTTCACAATGATAACAGTAATTGAAGGAATAGTTTTCCTGCCTATAATTTTGCTTCAGGTTTATGTAGGGTGGCCTGTAAAAATTACCATAATTTGCCTTGCCGCGACTATAATTTTAACAAAAATATTGACGATTTTCAAGTCTTTCTTTATCTTTTTCAGTCGTTTTGGTGGTTTTTTGCAAATTATTTTGTACTTTTGCACCCTCGAAGTAATACCTTGTCTCATCTTATATGGGATAATAAAGAATATTATTGGGTAAACGCAAGAAAATTTGTGCGTATATGATTAATAAGATATTGGTATCGCAACCAAGGCCAGCAAACGATAAGTCACCATATTACGGCTTGGCAGAAAATCACGATGTTGAAATCGTGTTCCGACCTTTCATTAAGGTTGTTGGCATCTCTGAAAAGGAATTCAGGGCACAGCGTATAAACATTCTTGATTATACAGCTGTAGTCTTCACTTCGCGTCATTCCATCGACAACTATTTCCAGATGGCGAAGTTGCTGCGTATAAACATTCCCGAGACGATGAAGTATTTCTGCGTGACAGAGACTATTTCGCTCTACATTCAGAAGTATGTTCAATACAGAAAACGCAAGGTATTCTATGGTACAAGCGGAAAACTCGTTGACCTCATACCTATTATGGTGAAGCATAAGGTTGAGAAATACCTCATCCCAGTCAGCGATGTCCATTCAAATGAAGTCAACTCATTATTAGATGCGAGCGACTTGAAATACAAGGAGTGCGTACTTTATCGCACTGTAAGCAACGATTTCGGGAAAGACGAGACGTTTGATTTCGACCTTGTTGTCCTCTTCAGTCCAACAGGAGTGAACACACTTGTCAATGATTTCCCTGATATTGCAGAAAGGAAAGTCCGCATTGCAACATTTGGACCAACCACAGCACAGCGTGCAAAGGAGGCTGGGCTTAACCTCGTTGTTGAGGCTCCGACGGCAGAATGCCCTTCTATGACGGCTGCCTTGCAGCAATATCTAAAAAAAGAACAGGAGAAATAATAGTGAAACACTATGGAGAGAGCTACGCTTTCTAAGTGTGAACGCATTTGCAGTTATCGCCTGATTGACCAATTGTTTGGCAACAGGAAGAACTCTTCGATGGCTGCCTTTCCCTTGCGTGTAGTGTTTATGCCAGTCAATGACGGCAATAAGATATTGGTAAGTGTACCCAAGCGGCACTTCAAACATGCCGTTGACCGCAACCACATAAAGCGACAGGTGCGCGAGGCTTACCGAAAGAATAAGACAATTCTTGATGGAAAAAGTATGGCAATGGCATTCATTTGGATGTCGCCCCAGATGATAACCACCGAAGAAGTAGAGAAGAAAGTCGTAGGATTGTTGCACAAGATTGGCAAAAAGGCATGAACATTGTGTCGAGGATGATAGTCAAGGTGCTCTGCCTCCCGATATATTTCTACCGCAAATGTATCTCTCCGTTCACCCCACCTTCGTGCAGGTTTACCCCAACATGTTCGCAATATGCCGTCGAGGCACTCAAAAAGCATGGACCAGTCAAGGGTCTTTGCCTTGCAATATGGCGCATATTGAGATGCAACCCCTGGGGAGGTTCGGGCTACGATCCCGTGCCGTAACATGTAAAGTGAAAAAGTGAAACAGTCCGACTTCCGCTTTCTAATATTTAAAGTGGAGAACGTAAAATTGCAAGTTTCTTCATTTTTATTGGCAATTTATTTGTGCAAGTATCACGATTTTATTAAATTTGCACCACAATTGCGAAAACAACAATAAACGTGAATAAAATAGAATAAAAGACTATAAAATTAAAAGATTAAAAAGTTTTACGGTTTTGAGGTTTTGTCTTTACTCCAGAATACGTAAACTCCCAAGAAAATTATGAAGAACTTTATCGAAGAACTCAAATGGCGTGGAATGTTGGCACAGGTGATGCCAGGTGCTGAAGAATTGCTTCAGAAGGAAATGGTAACTGCATATCTCGGTACTGACCCAACTGCCGACTCGCTTCACATAGGTCATCTTTGCGGCATTATGATGCTGCGTCACCTGCAACGTTGCGGCCATAAGCCAATTATCCTCGTTGGTGGTGCCACTGGTATGATAGGTGACCCATCGGGCAAAAGTCAGGAACGCAACCTTCTCGACGCCGAGACACTCTATCACAATCAGGAATGCATAAAGGCACAGGTGGCCAAGTTCCTTGACTTCGAGAGCAAGGACGCCAATGCTGCCGAGATGGTAAACAACTATGACTGGATGAAAGACTTTACTTTCCTCGACTTTGCACGCGAGGTAGGCAAGCATATCACAGTGAATTACATGATGGCAAAGGAAAGCGTACAGCAGCGACTCAACGGCACAGCACGCGACGGACTTTCGTTCACAGAGTTCACTTATCAACTTCTGCAGGGCTACGACTTCCTCCATCTCTATCAGGCAAAAGGCTGCAAACTTCAGCTCGGAGGTAATGACCAGTGGGGAAACATGACTACAGGTACGGAACTTATACGCCGCACGTTGGGTAACGAATGCGAAGCTTTTGCCCTTACTTGCCCATTGATTACCAAGGCAGACGGCAAGAAATTTGGCAAGACTGAGAGTGGAAACATCTGGCTCGACCCTAAGCGCACCACTCCTTATAAGTTCTATCAGTTCTGGCTCAACGTTAGCGACGACGATGCTGAGCGCAATATCAAGATATTCACTTCGCTCGACAAGCCAACAATTGACGAACTTGTAGAGCAACACAAGGCAGACCCAGGTTTCCGCATCCTTCAGAAACGTCTGGCACAAGAGGTGACAGTGCTTGTTCATTCGCAAGAAGACTACGAACTTGCACTCGAAGCTTCGGGCATTCTTTTCGGCAAAGGAACAAAGGAAAGCCTCATGCGCCTCGACGATGAAACGTTGCTCAACGTGTTTGAAGGCGTGCCAACGTTTGAAATTGCCAAAGACCAACTCGGGAAACCAGCCGTAGAATTGTTTACACAAGATGCAGCCGTGTTCCCAAGCAAGGGCGAGATGCGCAAACTTGTGCAAGGCGGAGGTGTGTCATTAAATAAGGAGAAGCTTCAGGCATTCGACCAAGTGGTGACAGCCGATGACCTTATCAATGGCAAATATCTCCTTGTGCAGCGTGGCAAGAAGAGCTACAACCTCATTATCGTGAAGTAAAAAAACATTGAGATAACAATTTTCTTTTACAGAAAGCCAGTGAGATTATTCACTGGCTTTCTGCCGTAAAAGGCATCGCTTTAATAGCGTTTTTGCGTTTTTTGACAAAGAAATCTAAATAAAGTATAATTATTTTTGTTATATACATAATTTAAACTAATTTTGCACTGAATATGCGCTTGCAGAATTATTGACGCATCATGGGCAGAGTCATAGCGATAGCAAATCATAAGGGAGGTAGCGGAAAGACTACCACTATACAATGTCTTGCCGAATCGCTGCGGAAACTCGGCAAGACCGTGTGGGAAGTGAATGCCGATCCGATGCGCGACCCTGACCTGATGGCAATAGAGATAGGCGACTGCGAACACGGCATTTCAAGCGAGATACTGCGCACAAGGATTGATGCGAAACGCGACGAGTTCGACTTTACTCTCATTGACTGCCCGTCGTCATTAGGGCTGCTCACGGTGAATGCACTTGTTGCCGCCGACGAGGTAATTATTCCCATACGCTGCGACCATAAGGCAATGGAGAAACTCAGCGAGTTAATGGCAGAGATAAGAATAGTCCAAAGCACTCGCAACAGAGAACTGAAGATAAAAGGAATACTGCTCACGATGGTGAACCCAAGTTTGCAGACAACGCTTGTAATATACAGCGACATGAAGAAACTGTTTGGTGATTTGCTGTTCGGAACGGTAATAAGAAAGGAACACAAAGAGGATTATGATGTATTGGCATCAGAGATACTATAGGATTATAACACTTGCGGTGAGCCTTGTGATGGCACTTTGTGCGTATTCACAAAGCGACTCCACTACGGTGGCAGAGGCTTTGTTGCTCGATTCATTGCGCAATGCTACGCCAGCAGAGCACGTGACGCCAGAACAAGATACGCTGAAACTCAGCGACTCGATCATCGTTGGGAAGAAAATGAAAGTTCCACGCGACTGGAGTACATGGCGTCCCGACCCTAAGCGTGCGCTTTGGCTTGCACTCGTTATACCAGGAGGCGGACAGATTTATAACCGCAAATACTGGAAGTTGCCTATATTCTATGGCGGATTTGTAGGCTGTATCTATGCCCTCAGATGGAACGGACAGATGTATAAAGACTATTCGCAGGCGTATCTCGATATAATGGACGACGACCCTCGAACGGCAAGCTACAACCAGTTCCTGCATCTCGGAATGAAGATTGACCAGTCGAACATGGAGCGTTATAAGCAGATTTTCAAGAGTCGAAAGGATCAATATCGCCGTTGGCGCGACTTGAGTTTCTTCTGTCTTTTAGGTGTATATGCCATATCGGTGATTGATGCATACGTGGATGCGGAGATGTCAAACTTCGATATAAGTCGCGACTTGTCGATGAAAGTGCGCCCTACGGTGATGAGTACAAACACGTCGTCGAACCCGTTGGTGTCGTCTTCGGTAGGTGTGCAGTGCAGTTTGAATTTCTAAGTTCTATATAAAGGAGGACAAAGAGGCAGAGTTTTAGAAATATGATGAGAAGATTTTATACCATATTGGCAATGATGTTGATGCTGGCAGGGAAGTTTCTTGCAGTCGCAAGCTCCTTTGTGCAAGCGGTGCAAGCACCGGTAACCGCACAGGATACATTGTCTGTTGACACTCTGCAGCGTGCAGACTCGCTGCTCACGGCTGACACTTTGCCTAAAAAAACCGAAATAATCCTGCCTGAAGCACTGCTATATGATGTTGACAGTATGCTCAACGACTACAACGCAAAGCAGTACCTGAAGGCATTCGACTGCGACACGAGCGACATAAGTGGCGAGATTTCCGACTCTATTTATATAGAACGCCTCTATCGTTTGCCGAGACTTATGGAGATGGTATATAACGATGTGGTGCGTTCTGTCATTGACAAATATACCGGACGACTGCGACCTACGGTGAGTTTTCTGCTCGGTGCAGCAAACTTTTATTTCCCTATCTTCGAAGAAGTGCTCGAAAGTGAAGGACTTCCGTTGGAACTGAAATACCTTCCTGTCATAGAGTCCGCACTTCGACCGCAGGCAACATCGCGTGCCGGAGCAGGTGGCTTATGGCAGTTCATGGTACCAACGGCAAAACAATGTGGACTGAAGGTGAACTCTATTGTTGACGAACGTCGCGATCCCTTTAAGTCAACACACGCCGCAGCACAATATCTGAAGTACCTTTACCGCATCTATGGCGACTGGAATCTGGTCATAGCTGCCTACAACTGTGGCCCTGGCAATGTGAATAAAGCCATACGCCGGGCAAATGGTTCGCGCGACTATTGGGAGATTTATCCATACTTGCCACTCGAAACTCGTGGATATGTGCCTGCATTTATCGGTGCAAACTATGTGATGAACTATTACTGTGAACACAAGATATGCCCGATGCGGACAGAACTTCCGATGCAGTGTGACACAATAATGACCACACATAACGTCAGCCTGAAGCAGATTGCCGAATACTGTGGCATCGACCTGAAGTATCTCAGAGCATTGAATCCACAATATAGACAAGACCTTGTGCCTGGTGAAACCGAACTTTCATCCATTTGCCTGCCATTGAAAGAGATGACTATATTCATCGATAACGAAGAACAAATCTATAAATACAAAGCAGATGAATACCTATACAGACGACGTGTTGTCCACCCAAGAGGGCGAGGCTATGGTAGATGAAGCGTTTCAACAGCTTCTCGACTCGTATCTTGCATCCAATCATAGGAAGAAAGTTGAAATCATTACAAAGGCTTTCAACTTTGCCCGTCATGCTCATAAGGGCGTGAGGCGCCTATCGGGTGAGCCGTATATCATGCACCCTTTGGCTGTCGCACAGATAGCTTGCTCGGAGATTGGACTTGGTTCAACCAGTATCTGCTCGGCTTTGCTTCACGATGTTGTTGAAGACACTGACTATACCGTGGAAGATATTGCTAACATCTTTGGCGACAAAATAGCACAAATTGTTGACGGACTGACGAAGATATCAGGAGGTATATTCGGCGACAAGGCTTCGCTTCAGGCAGAAAATTTCAGAAAACTGCTGCTGACGATGAGCGACGACATTCGCGTCATACTTATCAAGATTTGCGACCGACTGCACAATATGCGCACACTTGCCAGTCAACCTGCCAACAAGCAATACAAGATTGCCGGCGAGACGCTCTATATCTATGCGCCATTGGCAAACCGACTTGGTTTGAACAAGATAAAGACAGAACTCGAAGACCTGAGTTTCCGCTACGAACATCCTGAGGAATATGAGATGATTCAGGCTAAGTTGGCCATGACACAAGAGCAGCGTACAGCATTGTTTGAGGAATTTACCGCACCTATTCACACTGCTTTGGATGCAATGGGATTGAAATATGAGATTAAGGCACGCGTTAAGGCACCTTACTCCATTTGGACAAAGATGCAAACCAAGCACGTCACCTTCGACGAAATCTACGATATCCTTGCCGTCAGGATCATATTCCATCCGAAAGAAGACGTGAGCGAAATAAACGAGTGCTTTAATATATATGTGGCGATAACGAGCATCTACAAGAGTCATCCTGACCGTATGCGCGACTGGTTGTCACAACCAAAAGCCAATGGTTATCAAGCTTTGCACGTTACATTGATGAGCCACTTGGGGCAATGGATAGAAGTTCAGATACGCAGTGAGCGCATGGATGAGATTGCTGAACACGGTTTTGCTGCGCATTGGAAATATAAGGATGGCGGCATTGTGGTTGAACGTGAGGAAGACCGTGAACTTGAGAATTGGTTGGGAACAATCAAGGAAATACTCGACGACCCACAGCCTGACGCAATGGACTTCCTCGATTCAATAAAGTTAAACCTGTTTGCATCGGAGATATTCGTCTTTACTCCTAAAGGTGAGATAAAGACCTTGCCGGCAGGAAGTACTGCACTTGACTTCGCTTTCATCATCCACTCGTTCCTCGGCACGCATTGCATTGGGGCAAAAGTCAATCACAAACTTGTTCCGTTGAGTCACAAACTCAATAGTGGCGACCAAGTTGAGATTATTACATCGAAGTCGCAACATGTGATGCCCGACTGGATTAACATTGTTTATACTGCAAAGGCACGCAACAAGATACAAGTCGCATTGAGGAAGGACATACGTTACGTGCAACGTCAGGGTGAGGAAATGCTGAAAGCTTTCTTTGAAGAGAACGAGTTGACAGTGACAACTGCCATTCTCGACAAGTTGACAAAGTTGCATGAGTTGGCAAAACGCGACGACCTTTACTATGCTATTGGCAATAAAGACATAGAACTTGGCGACAAGGACAAGGATGTGGCGCTTGGCAAAAAGGAAAACAATACCGGTGGAGGTTGGCGAAAGTATGTGCCTTTCGTCAAAAGCACACCTGCAAAAGAGGAAAAGAAAGAGACACAGACAAACAATATCACAGTTAATTCTGCAAATGAACTATTCGTTGTCGGTAAGGACTTTAACAAGAAAAAGCCTATTTTCATAACCGACGAGAACATAGGTAATTTCATTTTCCCTTCATGTTGTAACTGTGTGCCAGGCGATGATATTCTCGGATTTATCAACAACAAGAAGCACATCGAAATCCATAATCGTGCTTGTAGCGTGGCAAACAAACTGAAAAGCAGTTTTGGTAATCGTATCATTGACGCAAAATGGGCAACAAAAGAGCAGTTCTTCGAGGCGACAATCATGCTGAAAGGCATTGATGAACTCGGCTTGCTGAACAAGATAACTCAGGTATTGTCGCGCGACTTGAACATCAATATGACTAAACTTATCATCTCTTCTGAGAATGGAATTGCCGAAGGCTCTATCAACCTTCGCGTTCATCACAGGGACGAAGTTGAGCGTATTATAAAGGAATTAAAGGAAATAAAAGCATTAACCGAAATAAAACAAACTACTTAAACTATGAAAAAAATCATTCTTCTTACGATTGCATTATTGCAGATTATTGAAATCTCAGCCAAAAGTTACGACAATCCTGACACACTTTTTGTTGCACGAGACGGCACTGCAGAGTTCCGCAACATTGACGATGCCATTGAAGTGTGCCGTGCTTTTATGGATTACCACAAGGTAATCTTTGTAAAAAAAGGCGTGTATAAGGAAAAACTCATCATTCCTTCATGGCTGACAAACATTGAAATCTGTGGCGAAGACCGCGACAAGACAATTATTACCTACGACGACCATGCGAACATAAAGATGCCAGGCACCGAAAAAGGCATGGGAACCTTCCGTACTTATACGCTGAAGATACAAGGCAACGACATAAAAATGAAGAACATCACTATCGAAAACAATGCTGCCCGACTCGGTCAGGCTGTTGCTCTTCACACCGAAGGCACACGCATTGTCTTCGTAAATTGCCGTTTCCTTGGCAATCAGGATACCATCTACACTGGCGGAATAGAGACTATGCTTTACTTCAAGGATTGCTATATAGAGGGCACAACCGACTTCATCTTCGGTCCTTCGACTGCATGGTTTGAGGGCTGCACCATTAAGAATAAGGTGAACAGTTACGTCACGGCAGCCTCAACTCCGCAGAATGTCAAGTACGGTTACATCTTCAACAACTGCAAAATTATTGCTGACGAGGCTGCAACCAAGTGTTATCTTGGCAGACCTTGGCGACCATACGCCCACACTTTGTTCATGAACTGCGAACTCGGCGGTCATATCCGTGCCGAAGGTTGGCATAATTGGGGCAAGGAGACAAACGAACAAACTGCCAGATACGAGGAATACAACAACACTGGTGCAGGTGCAAAGACCGACAACAGAGCCAAGTGGAGCAGACAGCTCACTGCAAAAGAAGCAAAACAAGTGACGCTGAAGAACGTATTTGGCGACAATACAAACTGGATTTCGTTTTGAAAGGACTCGTCATTAAGAACACTGGCAGCTGGTACATCGTCAAAACCGACGACGGACTTGAGCGTGAATGTAAGATAAAAGGAAACTTTCGTCTTAAAGGAATACGCAGTACAAACCCCATTGCCGTGGGTGATAATGTGGAAATTCGTTTCGATGAACAGCAGCAAGTGGGGCTTATCACCGAGATTTACGACCGCAAGAACTATATAATAAGGAAGTCGATAAACCTTTCAAAGCAGAGCCACATCATCGCTGCAAATGTTGACCAAGCCTTTCTTGTGGCTACAATAAGCCACCCTGCCACGTCAACAACCTTCATCGATCGTTTCCTTGCATCGGCTGAAGCATACCGCATACCCGTCATACTCCTATTTAATAAAGGCGACATATTGACCGAAGAAGAGTTGCACTTGCAGCAAATGATGATAACGCTCTACGAAACTATCGGCTATAAATGTATGGCAATCTCGGCTGAAACGGGCGAAGGAATCGATGAAGTCGCCGCACTTCTGCAAGGAAAGACAAGCGTATTCAGCGGTCACAGTGGGGTAGGAAAGAGCACAATCCTCAATCATTTCGTAAAAAACCGAGTGCTGAAGACGGCTGAAATAAGCGAAGCACACGATGCGGGAATGCATACGACGACCTTCAGCGAGATGATTCCTGTGTATGATGGATACGTTATCGACACTCCTGGCATCAAAGGTTTCGGTACTTTCGACATTGAGAAAGAGGAACTCACAAGCTATTTCAAGGAGATATTCCACTATTCCCAGGGTTGCCGTTTCAGCAATTGTACCCACACACATGAACCTGGATGCGCCGTTTTGAAGGCTTTGGACGAGCATCTTATAGCCCAAAGTCGCTACAACAGTTACCTCAGTATGCTCGATGACAAGGATGAAGACCGTTATCGAGCACCTTTCTAACAATTTAATCACCAAAAACCGACCTCTCGAAACTTCGACATTTCGAAGTTTCAATAATCAAAAAACAATATAAACATGGACATAAAAGAACTCTACGAGTTATTTCTCAAACACCCAGTTATTACTACCGATAGCCGCGACTGTCCCGAAGGAAGCATCTTCTTCGCACTGAAAGGCGAGAGTTTCAACGGCAATCAATACGCACAGGCAGCACTCGACAAGGGCTGTGCATACGCTGTAGTTGACGAACCCATTACTCTTACGGAAGAAGGAAGGGGCATAATAGTCGATGATGTACTCGCTACACTTCAGCAACTTGCCAACTATCATCGCCGTCAACTTGGCACAAAAATTATCGGCGTCACCGGTACAAACGGCAAAACCACCACTAAGGAACTCATCTCGGCAGTGCTTGCTGAGAAGTACAACGTGCTTTACACCCAAGGAAATTTCAATAATCACATCGGTGTGCCAAAGACATTGTTGCGCCTCACGAAGCAGCACGACATCGCAGTCGTTGAGATGGGAGCCAATCATCCAGGCGAAATAAAGATGCTGGTGAACATTGTCGAACCCGATTACGGCATCATAACCAACGTCGGGAAAGCCCATATCCTTGGCTTCGGAAGCTTTGAAGGCGTGATAAAGACCAAGGGAGAACTCTACGATTTTCTGCGTGAAAAGCCAAACTCGAAGGTGTTCGTCAACAACGATAACCCATACCTCATGGGCATTTCACAGGGTTTGGACCTCATAAAATACGGTACGCAGCCAGCCGACGACCTTAGTGTCTGCGGCAAAGTAACCAAATGCGATCCGTATCTGAACCTTGAATGGAAGCAAAATAGCGGTAATTCTAAGCTTCGCGAACTCGTAACTCACCTTATAGGTTCATATAACATCGACAACATGCTTGCTGCTGCATGTATAGGACTGCACTTTGGCGTAAGCGAGGAGCAAGTGTGCCACGCCCTCTCCAACTATATCCCAACCAACAATCGCAGCCAACTTGAAGCCACTGCCGACAATAAACTCATCATCGACGCCTATAATGCCAACCCGACAAGCATGATGGCTGCACTCTGCAACTTCCGCGATATGCAGGTAGAACCAAAGATGGCAATCCTCGGCGAAATGCGTGAACTTGGCGACATCAGTGCCGATGAGCATCAGAAAGTAGTTGATTTCCTGCAAGAGAACAACCTAAGCAATATCTGGCTCGTAGGTGAAGAGTTCCAAAAAACACGCTGCACATTCCGCAAGTTCCACGATGTGGAAGAGGTAAAGGCAGCCATCGAAGCCGACAAACCGTGCGGTTATTTCATCCTCATAAAAGGCAGTAACGGCACACGTCTTTTCGAATTGCCTAAACTGCTTTAACGTTTAACTCGTTTGCACATTCTAAGAATGTTCACGTGAACATTCTTAGAATGTTACGCCGAACATTCTAAGAATGTGCAAAGCCCCCCAACAGAGGTACCTGTAGAGGGGGGCGTAAGAATGGGGTTTTGCAAAGGGTTTTTATTCCTAAATATTAGTGATTACCGACTCGATTACTTGTGGGAAATGGGACTGTTCGAGCACGTGAATTTTCTGCTCAATGTCCTCGATGGTGTCGGTCGGGAGCAATGAAGTCTTGAACTGCGCAATGATTTTTCCGCCGTCGCATACCTCGCTCACGTAGTGTATGGTGATGCCAGTTTCGGTTTCGGCGGCAGCTTTTACGGCTTCGTGTACGTGATGTCCATACATTCCTTTACCTCCAAACTTTGGCAAAAGTGCCGGATGAAGGTTTATGATTCGGTCCTTATATATATTAATAAGGTATGACGGCGCCATCAGGAGGAAACCTGCGAGTACGATGAAGTCGATGTCGTACTGCCTAAGAATAGGCATGAGGTAAGATTCGTCGTTGAGTTGCGACTTGTTGACTACGACGGAAGGCACGTTCAGGTTTGCTGCACGTACGAGTGCGTATGCATCGTCGCGGTTGCTTACAACGAGTTCCACCCGACCTTTGTCGTGGTGTTGGAAGTATCGGATAATGTTCTCGCAGTTGGTTCCACTGCCCGAAACGAAGATGGCTATGCGTGTCATGGCTATTTTACTTGTTTCAGCATCTTGTGTTCTTCGACCAATTTATGTGCAATGTTGTCGAGCAAACCGTTGACAAATTTCCAGCTTTTCGATGTGCTGTAGAGTTTTGCAAGGTCAACGTAGATGCTGATGGTGATGTTTACAGGGATGCTTGGGAATGTGAGCATCTCAGCAATTGCTATTTGCATGATGATGATGTCCATGTAGGCAAAGCGGCTGATGTCCCAGTTCTGCACGCTTTCGGTCATGTAAGCTTGGTATTCCTGAGCGTGCAATAACGTGTTGCGGAACAATTTTCTCGCAAATTCCTTGTCGTCTTCTTCGTTGTCGTACTCAGGCAAAAGCTTGTATTCGTCGTCGCTGTCGGCTGAAAAACGCCTTATTGTCTTCATCACAAACGTGTCAACCGTGGCTTTGTCGTCGTTCCAATAAATGTTTTTCGACTCAAGAACTTCGTCGAGGTCGTCGTTGTCAACGATAAAAGTCTTGTAAGCCATACGCCAGAATTCCTTGTCGTTATCGTAGGAATCAGGTCCTGTAATGTATTTCTCATACATTTCAGAAGTGGCGATGAGCGTGTATATTTTCTTCACAAACTCGTCGTCATTGTCCCAACGATGGCTTTGGTCGTCGAGGAAAGACATAAGTGTAGCGTTGTTTGCAAGTTGGTGTGCAAAGCGATTTTCTACAAATCTGTTGTTGACAGGTGGCAGTCCTTCGCGCAAGGCTCTTCCCGATTCGATTTCATAACGTCGTTCTCCTTCCTTATGAATAGCAACAATCAGGGCCAATAGGGTTAAATACAAGTCGTAAGCCTTGGACATACTAACGAACAATTCCTTCTCGGCACTCTCTATCGACTTACCATTGTTTTGATAATATGCATAAGTCAATTGGAGAACTTTTAATCTTATCAACTCTCTGTTAATCATGTTTTTTTCTTTTAAGTACACACTTTGCACCTCTTTCGCAGTGCAAAAGTAGCAAAAAAAAGGCAAATACGATGCTTTTTGCTTGAAAAATTTGTACATTTCAAAGAAAACTATTACCTTTGCGGCGCTTTTTGAGCATTCACTGTGTGAATTGCCCTTGGCGTAATGGTCGTGGGTTTGCTCCGTGTGATGGCGAATTAAGCAATGAGACAAAACTTAATTTATAGTAACACAAAAACAAATTTATTAAAATGAAAGAGATTAATTTAACTGGTAAGAGCAGAACCGAAACAGGTAAGAAGGCTGCTAAGTTGTCGAGAAAAGCAGGTATGATACCTTGCAACATCTATGGTGAGGAAAAGGATCAGAACGGACTTCCAAAGTCATTGCCATTTGCAATAGCAGAAGGCGAGATCCGCAAGGCCATCTTTACTCCTATTATTTATGTATGCAATATCGAGATTGACGGAGTTGTACGCAAGGCTATTATTAAGGAAATACAGCAGCACCCAGTAACAGACGCAGTGCTCCACGTTGACTTCCTTGAGATTAACGACACAAAGCCTATCACTGTAGGTATCCCTGTTAAGACAACTGGTTTCGCTGCCGGTGTTCGCGATGGTGGTAAACTTAGTCTTGCTGTTCGTAAGATTAATGTTACAGCTCCTTACCTTCAGATACCTGAAGAACTTGTTGTTGACGTTACAAGCCTTGGACTTGGTAAGAGCATCAAGGTAGGCGAACTCAGTTTCGAAGGTCTTGAGATTGCTACTCCTACTGAAGTTGTCGTTTGCTCAGTCAAGATGACACGTCAGGCTCGTTCTGCTGCATCAGGCGAAGAAGCTGAAGCATAAGGAGAATGGAGAAGTACCTTATCGTTGGGTTGGGTAATGTCGGCGACGAATATGCTGGTACCCGCCACAATGCAGGATTTATAGTATTGGATGCTTTCGCAAAGGCATCCAATGCTGTTTTTGAGGACAAGCGTTATGGCTTTGTTGCCCATACGTCTGTCAAGGGACGGCAAGTGACATTGCTTAAGCCTTCAACCTACATGAATCTCAGCGGGAATGCCGTCAGGTATTGGCTCAACAAGGAAAACATTGACCCAGAGAAAATGCTTATCATTGTGGATGATGTAGCCTTGCCACTTGGAGCATTCCGATTGCGCAAGAGTGGAAGTGCTGGAGGGCACAATGGTCTGCGCAACATTGAATCAGTATTGTGCTCACAACTATATTCGCGTTTGCGTATAGGCATTGGCAATGATTTCCCAACTGGTATGCAGATACAGTTCGTGCTTGGACATTTCAGTGATGAGGATATGAAGGAACTAAATCCTGTTGTTGAAACATCGGGCGAAATAATCAAGTCGTTTGTGCTTTCAGGCATAGACTTCACCATGAACCAATACAACAACAAAGGGAAGAAATGATGCCGTGACATCAGGAATGAATACAAAAAAATCCCCCGAAAGTCGTTATGACATTCGGGGGATTTTTTTGTTATCGGATAGAATCCTTGTTACTTCACGATAAACTTCTTTCCGTGAGAAATGTAGATTTCACCAACCTTGAGGCTTGATACCTTCTGACCACGAAGGTTGTAGATAGCAGAACCATCGAAGATGTTATCCTTTACTTCGTTGATACCAGTTGCTGGGTCAGCAATGATAGCAAACTGAAGGATGAAGAGGTTCGTGTTAGCCTTGTTGCGTGAAAGCTTAATCTTTGTGCTACCTACAGCATCAGCTGGAACAGTGTAAGTAACAACATTTGGTTCGAGACCGAGACCTATGTCGTTGAAGTCAGCACCTTCTGTGCCACCTTCAGTCACAGCATTGTACTTGAATTCGCTTGTGCCATTGATGAAATCAGCGCATATTGAAACGAGCTTAGAGTTATCGCCCTTGTTGCGATAAGCAAATACTTCAAGCTTGTCGCCCAAAGCTATTGGCTGGTCAAGAGCAATCTCGATGCAAGTTGCGAAGTCGTTCTTGCCTGTGAGACACATTGTATAGTAGTCAGCGTTAGCATAGTTCAAGCGAGCTGCATCGCCAACAGCAGTTGCAACACCACCCTTTTCTTCTGGTGTACCAGCAGGAGACTTCCAGTAATACTTAGTGTTTTCAGTGATTGCAGGGTATTCGAGTGGAGCCTTGACAGTTACTTCAACGAGTGCTGTGTCGGCAGCCCAATCGTATGTTGCAGCCTGGATTACGCTAATAGTAGCCTTGCCCTTACCAACTGCTGTGATGATACCGTTGGCATCAACAGTTGCTACAGCCTCATCGCTTGAAACGAATTCAGGAACAGCAGCGTTCTTGCTTGACCAAACGATTGTGTCAGTTTCGTTAACCCAAATTACAGAAGCAGAATCTACAACCTGAAGTTCTGGATCTTCAGCAACCTTAGGGTCGCAAACTTCGATGCTCTGAATCTGCATGAACTTAGGCAGAGCGAATGTTGTGTAGTCGCCTTGTGCAGTCACGATGTATGTAGAGTAGTCAGAGTTCTTTGCGTATGCAATAGCAACAGATTCCTGGTCAGCACCTGTCACATTCATTGTGATTTCGCCACTGTATGACTTGGCAACGAACTTCACAACCTTACCCTTTGATGTAGGAACAGTCATCTGAACTCCGTCATACATATAAAGGTGGAAGCCACCAACTGTCTCGAGAGTATAGAAGCGATACTGGAGGGCTTCGGCAGTAGTAGTCTTGAATGTAAGACCTTCCATCTTTGCGAATGGAGTAGTTTCGTTAGCCATTACAGGACCTTCGAATGCAGCCTGACTCTTGTATGCGCTGGTCTTCTTCGACATATCGTAAGAACCAGTCCAAGTACCTGTTGCGTCAACGCCTACTGTGTCTGCGTCGGTGAACTCAGCAAAGTTCCAAAGCTTATCAACATTTACGTTAGGACCCTTGTAAGAAAGACCATCCCAAGATGAAGGACAGATTTCCTTGATACCATTGTATTCCTTCCAAACACCCTGAATAGTACCAGTGATTGTGCCGCCAACTTCCCATTCTTCAGGAACATCGTAGCAATAGATTTCAGCAACCTTGCCACCAACAGTTACGTAAACACCGTTGCGGCTGCTCTTTGATACGTAGAAGCTGTCAATAGGCA
The DNA here is from genome assembly GCA_024398515.1 of Bacteroidaceae bacterium. Lineage (GTDB taxonomy): Bacteria > Bacteroidota > Bacteroidia > Bacteroidales > Bacteroidaceae > Prevotella. Next base: position 22,439 of record JAKSIZ010000020.1, read on the forward strand.
GACTGTTTACAGTGAGGATGACTGGTTGTCCTTGAGTAGGAACATCATAGAGAGCTTCGAATGAATCGTAAGCCTTTGCGATGCGGTATGCTGCAGTAGCTACTGCACTTGTTTCATTGCCGAGCTGTGCCTTTGCATAAATGGTTGCGTCTTCAGCTATGTTGAGAGGCTCTGTATAGCGGCTGAAGTTCTCACCGTCGAATGAATAGAATACGTCGGCAAGTGCCTTGCTTGGAGTCAGCTCAACAGTTTGTGCTGCATAGTAGTCGCCAGCACCAGGGTTCATGCTTACAGCAAGAGGAGCAGCGCCACCGGCAACTGTCATGTAGAGTGAGTCGATACCAACCTGATTGTCCTGAGAACTGAATGTGAACTTAACTGCCTTTGCACCATTGCCAATAGCTGCTTCAAGCACGAAGTTATCGCTTTGGGTATCGAGTGGAGTAAGGTCGTTCTTGTCAGTACCGGCTGCAACATAGATAGTCTGTGCCTTAGCAGCCCACTTACGGCAAACGAGACGTACGCTCTTAATCTCATTTGCAGACTCAACCAAGACGTAGTTACCCTTTGTTACAGGTACGTCAGAAATAGTATTCTTCTGCTTGTCAGCCTTCTCGAATGTAACCTTGACGCCATCTAATGTGTAGTCAACAACATGCTCTATATAAGATGAAGACCAAGTTGAGAAATCAGGAATTTCACAGAACGGATAAACAAGAGCCTTGTCTGCTACTTCTGCTTCGAAGTTGAAGCCCATGAAGCCAACCTTTGAACCATCACAGTAAATAGTATAAACAGCACCAGCCTCTGCGTCAACAGTTACTGTACCGTAAACCTGATTAGGAACTGTACCGCCATCAAGAATTTCTGAAGCACCACCTGCTGCTGAAGGAAGGTTATATGTGAAGTCAGCAACATCGATTTCTGTGTCGTTCTTCTGGAAGTGGAATGTCTTGCCAGCACCGATACCAACAGCGATAGTCAACTTACCATTTGTATAAGGAGCAAATGAGAACTTGCTGCCGTTTTCTGTACCTGCACACCAATAAGTATATGAATCGTCAGCAAAGTTCTGCTTTGAAGCATCCACGTTCCACTTGCCTTGGTTGTCAGGGAATGTCATTGTAATGTTCTTACCGATAACCTTGCGGCCATTGCCTGCATCGCCTTCTTTGAGGATGAACTTGTCGCCTTCGAGCATGATGTCAGGGAAGAGAACCTTGATTGTTGCAGTTGCTGAGCCTGGCTTGTAAGTTTCATTGCCTTCCTGACTTGCAGTGATAGTTGCCGTACCACCGCCTACTGCTGTAACAAGACCTGCTGCGTCAACAGTTGCAACAGCTTCGTCGCTTGAAGTATAGACAACTGGTGATGCACTTGATGTAGTTGCTGCTACTGATACAGTACCACCTATTTCAAGTGTTGCAGATGTCTCAGCAAGGGCAATGTCGTTGATTGTACGTGAGTCAGTAACCGTTACTGCGAGTGTTGCCTTACCAGCATTGTAAGCCTCGTCAGCTGCCTGTGAGATTACGATGTTTGTTGTTCCTTCTGCAATTGGAGTGATAACGCCAGCCTCGTCAACTGTTGCAACTGCGGCGTTTGTGCTCTGGAATGTGAGTGCGCCAGTGCTTGAAGTTGTGAAGTCAACATCCTTTGCCAATGTGTAAGTACCACCAAAGATAGGCATCTCCTTCGTTGCAGATACAAGTGCAAGGTCAGAAAGCTTCTTAGTATCGTCAATATACTCCACGCGGATAAAGAGAAGTCCGTTTTCACCCGTACCTCTTGTCAACACGTGTGTGCCTGCTTCAAGACTTGTTACAGTATATACACCGACTGCATTTGGCTTGTCGTCAACGCGGTCAGATGCGCTAAACTGTGTGTCGTCAAGCTTCATGTACTTTGTATCGTTAGCTGCCAACGACTGAACGATAGTTACATTTGAAACCTTTGTTGTCGTGAAAGTTACGCTTGTCGCAGCTTCCATCTTCAAACCTTGACCATAGCTTACGCCTTCATAAGTACCAGTGTACTTTGAGTTCCAGTTCTGCTTTTCACCCAAAGTGAAGTAGCCACTCGTAGATTCTGTTGCTGGCTTTGTGTTGAAAGCAATAGTGAATACTTCTGTCTCACCTGCTGCATATACAAAACCTGCAATGAGAACTACCAAACTAAATAAAGAAAGTAGTTTCTTTTTCATTTTTGTTTTGATTTTAAGTTAATGAATGAATAAAATATATCGTTAGTTTAATAATTGAAAGTCTTTGACGCAGCAAAGTTAATAAAAATTTCTCATTCTGCAAATTTTTTCGCAAAATTTTATTACGCTACCTTATATACAAGCACACGCGTAGGGCTTGGATTGTTAAATTATCTAAAAAACGAGCACAAAAAAATAATTTTCAATTGTTGTTTGTTTTTTATTTTATACCTTTGCATCCGCATTTGAAAAAGTGCATTACACTGCTTCAGTAGCTCAGTTGGTTAGAGCACCTGACTGTTAATCAGGGGGTCGTTGGTTCAAGCCCATCCTGGAGCGCAAGAAATCTCAAAGATTGCAAAAAGAGTCAAAAACATTTGTTTTTTGGCTCTTTTCTTTTTTTCTCATTAGTTGTTGCCAAAATTTGCAGATGTTGGGATTTTTCAGTACCTTTGCAACAACTAAAATTTCACGATTATGAATATGACTTTTAAGATTGGGGTGTTTGTTGCCGTGGCTCTTATCGGGGCAACAATATGCAAGGCAGAGGTGAGAATGCCTGCCTTTTTCAGCAGTAACATGGTTATGCAGCAGCAGACAGAGTGCAACATCTGGGGATGGGCAAAGGCGAATGCAAAGGTAAAAGTGTCGGTGGAATGGGCAAAAAATGCGTATTCTACGGTTGCTGACAGTGACGGAAAATGGAAGATAAAACTGCAAACTCCAGCGGCTGGCGGACCATATACTATAAGGATAAGCGACGGAAAGGAACTTATTCTCGATAATATTATGGTGGGAGAGTTGTGGCTTTGCTCTGGTCAAAGCAACATGGAGATACCGATGAAGGGCTATCCAGGACAATCAATAGAGAATGCAAACAACGATGTGTTGCACTCCACGAATAAGAATCTGCGCCTTTTTACAGTAAAGCGAGGGGGAAGTTTCACGCCGAAAGACGATGTCACTGGCACTTGGAAGGAAGCAAATCCAGAGTCAGTACGTGAGTTTAGTGCCACTGCATACTACTTTGGCCGACTTCTCAACGAGATTCTCGACGTGCCTGTAGGCTTGCTTTCATCGTCATACGGTGGCAGTGCATGCGAGGCTTGGATGAATCCGGAGTGGATAAAAGAGGAATGGGTGAAGGCTTATCCTAAGTCGAAAGTGCCTACGACCGAGGAAGAATACAACAAGATGAAGGACAAAAACCGCGTTTCGTCTGCTCTCTACAATGCCCAGTTGCATCCTTTCATCGGCATTGGAATGAAAGGAGCAATATGGTATCAGGGCGAAGATAACTATAATCGTGCCAGTTCCTACGCCGATATGCTATCGACTATGGTCAAGGGATGGCGCAATGAATGGGGCATAGGAGAGTTCCCATTCTACTTTGCGCAGATTGCTCCATACGAATATGGATTGATTACAGCAGCGGGAGAAGAGGCTATCAACTCCGCTTACCTTCGCGAACAGCAGTATAATGCTGAGGCGATGATACCTAATTCGGGCATGGCAGTGTTGCTTGACGCAGGTATGCGCGACTGCATACATCCACGCCAAAAGCAAGTTGCAGGCGAACGACTTGCACGCTTGGCTCTCGTGAAAACATACGGAGTGAAGGGTGTGACAGCCGAAAGTCCACGTCTGAGTGAGGTTAAGATGCAGGGCGATACAGTGATAATAGGCTTCGACAGAGACAAAATGTGGGTCAACTTCAAGGGTAATCCATCGTCGGAGAACTTTGAAGTAGCAGGTGAGGACAGGGTTTTCTATCCTGCCAAGGCATGGTTGCAGCGAAGCAAAGTAATGGTCAAGAGCGAAAAAGTGAAGCATCCGGTTGCCGTACGCTATGGGTTCAGGAACTGGGTACAAGGCGATTTGTTCTGCGAAGACCTCCCTGTAAGTTCCTTCCGCAGCGATAATTGGTAAGCAAAACGATCAAATAACTTTTATTTTTCGTGGCAGTGGCAATGGTCATGGCGGCGCAAGAATGCGTTGACAAGAAGCATTGCCAGCACGACGGTGCACGCTATGCTGAACCAGGATGTGCCTTCAATATTATATAAGGAACTCGTAGGCACATTCAAGGCAAACCATGACGCAGGGCAAATCAAGTCAATTCCTATGCCGAACAGAACGGAACCGACGATGATCGAGACAAGATAAGTGACGAGAGTCTTGCGACCAAGTGCCTTGCTAATAACGATTATCGACGCTAAATTGCACGCTGGACCTGCCATCAACAACACAAGTGCTGCCCCAGGCGTGAGGCCTTTCATCATCAGTGCAACGGCTATTGGTATGCTGCCGGTGGCACAAATATACATAGGCATTGCTATGCAAAGCACAACTAATATGCTAAGCATGGTGTTATCCTTGAATATGGCAAAGAAACTGTCGGGCACAAGAACCGTTATAAGTCCTGCAACAACCAGTCCGATGACAAGCCATTTGCCTATATCCTGCATCATTTCCACGAAAGCATAATGCAAACAATCCCGAAATCTATCGATTAAACCGACGCTTTTTGGCGTTTCATCTTCGCAACAACATTCGCATTGTGTCTCATGAATCTTCGTTTGTCTGTCGGTCAGGTTCACCATTTGTCCGCCAAAGACAGCGGTAAGAAGTGCGGCAATCGGGCGAATGATTGCGAATGGCAAACCCATTAGTGACATGGTTGCAATGATGGAATCGACGCCGGTCTGCGGTGTGGCTATGAGGAACGACACTGTTGCTCCCTTCGACGCACCCTCACGATGCAACGACATCGCGGTTGGGATTACTCCGCACGAGCACAGCGGCAGCGGTATGCCAAGCAATGCTGCCGCAACGACCGAACGCATATTGTTGCCCGCAAGATAACGGCTGTAGAGTGCCTTGGGCATGAATGCGTGCATCACTCCTGCAAGGAGAAACCCCAGAAGAAGGTAGGGCGACATTTCGTTTATGAGATTGAATATCTCGACAATGATGTTGTATATCTGTTGCATTGCTTAATGTTTTATTCGTTCCAACGCTGCAAAGTTAGGGAATAACCTTTGCAATTCAGTTGCAAAAACGTTAGCGTTACTGAAGTCGAGCGTTAAAGTGCGCCAAACATTGCAGCAATGTTGGTCCGAACATTGCAGCAATGTTGACTCCAACATTGGAGCAATGTTTTTCCGAGTTAAGCGTTCGACTTCTGAAGTCCGAGCGTTCAACCCGTTTAGTCATAACGCTCGTGTCAGCCAAACATGAAGCACGCCATAGCAACTGTTAAATGCAATTTATTGCATTCTTTTGCGTGATAATTGGAAAAAAATGCTTAACTTTGTCACATGAACCACGAAGAAACAGCAAAGTTCCTTGCACAGCATGGGGTGAAACCAACTGCCGTGAGGATGCTCGTATGGGAAAGCATAGCCCACTGCCACGATGCTTTCACGCTAAAGGATGTGGAAGGGTTGCAGCCTTACATGGATCGCAGCAGCATCTTTCGTGCCCTGCGGCTGTTTGCCGAACATCATATAATACACGAGATTGACGACGGCACGGGGCAGTGCAAGTATTGTCTTTGCCGATGCGAAAACGACTTGCACCGAGGTCATGTGCATTTCTCGTGTACGGAATGTGGGAAGACCTACTGCCTTGAAACGACCGATATCCCTGCAGTTCGCATTCCCGAAGGGTTCAGAATGGAGGAGGCTGAGTATGTAATCAAAGGGCTCTGCAGCCAGTGTACCGCATCAGCCGCCAAACGAGGTGAATTGTAATGCTAATCAATAACGGAATGAAGACTATGAAAAAATCAATCTCTCTATGCATGATGCTGCTTGTTTGCGTTGTGCTAACGGCAAAGGAGTATGTTCCTGCCGACTATGTTTGGACCACACAAAGCAAGAACTCGTCGGAGTCGATGCCTTGCGGAGGGCATGACATTGGGATGAACGTGTGGGTTGAGAACGGCGACTTGATGTTTTATTTGTCGAAAAGTGGGCTGTTCGACGAGAACAATACGCTGTTGAAAGCAGGGCGCATACGCCTGCATATCGAAGGAAATCCTTTCGGCAAAGACTTTTCCCAGCGACTTTGTCTCGACGATGGCGCTATATATATATATGGTGTAGGCATGGAAATACGCTTGTGGGCTGACGTTTTTACGCCCAAAGTGTTCATGAAAATAAAGGGAGCAAAGAAAGAAAAAGCCACACTTTCGTATGAGTCATGGCGTTATCGCGACCGTCTTATCACTAAAGATGAGTGCCAGCAGTGCTCGTGGAAGTGGCTTTTACCGAAGGAAACCTATACTTTTGCCGACAGCATAAAGCCAGCAGAGCACACACTTGATTTCTATCATAAAAACAGAGGGGAGACAATTTTCGATTATACAGTTGAATACGAACATTTGAGTGAAATAAAATCACAACTATATAATCCTATCGGAGGAATTCGTTGGGGCTGTGAGATAAGTTGCCCAGACTTTACATACGTGGGAACAAAGGATGGGAAATACGTCGATACGGACTATCGCGCATGGGATTTCAGCGGAAATATAAGAAATAGTTTAGTTACGATTACGTTCGAGGATGCCAAAGAGAAACTTAATGCGCAGACTTCAGAAAGGCGAAGTGCGCAGTGGTGGCACGAGTTTTGGCAGAGAAGTTGGATTCAAACCGACAATGCCGAGGCAAAGAAAATGGTGCGCAACTATGAACTTTTCCGCTATATGCTCGGTTGTAATGCATACGGACAGTGGCCGTCGAAGTTCAATGGTTCGCTCTTTACCTTCGATCCTGTGTTTACTGACAGCACACGACCATTCTCGCCTGACTTCCGTTGTTGGGGCGGCGGAACGATGACAGCCCAAAATCAACGCCTAATCTATTGGCCAATGCTCAAGAGTGGAGACGTGGATATGATGAAATCACAGTTTGATACATACCTGCGTATGCTGCCGAATGCAGTGGCGAGAACCAAACATTATTGGGGACATGAAGGTGCATCGTTCACCGAACAAATAGAGAATTTCGGTTTGCCAAACCCTGCTGAATACGGAAAACATAAGGCAGGCGACGACTATGGAACGGAGAGAAATGCGTGGTTGGAGTATCTCTGGGACACAAGTCTTGAGTTCTGCCAGATGATTTTGCTTGCCAATAAATACAGCGGAATGGATGTCGGACCATACGAAGAAATGATTTCGCAGTGCCTGAAGTTCTTCGATTTGCACTATCAATACCTTGCAAAACAGCGTGGACTAAAGGCATTGAACGCCGACAAGAAGCTCACAATCTTCCCAGGTTCGGGTGCCGAGACGTATAAGATGGCGTATAACCCGTCGTCAACACTAAGCGCCTTGCAGACTGTATTGAGAACCTGGGGCAAGGATACGGCAATGCTGAACCGTATTCCAGAGATTCCTTTGCACGTCATCGACGGTGATACTTGCATAGCACCAGCCATTGCTTGGGACAGAATACAGAACGAAGAGACTCCGCAACTCTATCCTGTCTTCCCTTGGCGTATTTATGGTTTGGGCAGACCACACCTCAATATTGCGCGGAATACGTATAAGAAAGACCCACAGGCAATAGCAATGCACTCGTCGAAAGGCTGGAAACAGGACAACATCTGGGCAGCATGTCTCGGACTTGAGGCTGAGGCAGTAGAACTTAATACGGAGAAATGGAGCGACGGACCATTCCGTTTCCCTGTCTTCTTCGACAGAGGTTTCGACTGGTCACCTGATGTAAACAAGGGCGGTGCGGCTATGATTGGCTTGCAGGAAATGCTGTTGCAGGAGACTCCAGAGGGCGAGTTGATGCTTTTCCCTTGTTGGCCAAAGCAATGGAACTGCACATTCCGTCTGCATGCAACGAATGGAAGAGTTGTTGAAGCCGAAATAAAAGATGGAAAGATATCTAAGGTTGTAAGATATTGAGGAATTAAGGTTATAGGTTTTAGGTTATAAGGTTTTGAGGTTTTAAGGTCTTAAGATGGGAAATATTTGTACAAATAAGTTGGTTTGTCTTGTCGTGTGCATGGTTTTTGCCTCCTTTTGTCACGCAAGGATAACAATAACCAAGACGCATTGCAACTATCAGACGGGGCTGGCGTTGGTAGAACAAAACGCAAGAGTAGGGTGGCAGATGCAATCGGATAGGAATGGCGATTACCAGACGGCATATCAAATTCTTGTGTGTGAGCGTGTAACAAACGACACTATATACGACTCTGGTCAGGTTTGGAACGAAAAAAGTCAGTTCATAGACCTGCCGACAATGCCGCGCAATCGCTATGGTTACTCGTGGAGAGTGCGTGTATGGGACAGCGATGAGAACGTGTCGCTATGGAGTTCACCGCAGGATTTCCGCATTATGCCCACAAGTCTTGACGCAAAATGGGTTGGTGCCATAACAAAACAAGACGCCAAAATACCCGACGGACGCTTTGCAAACACGGAGTTTAAGAAGGATTATTTCGTTAAGGCATGGGGCGAAGTTGACACTTTGTCCGCACGGAGCATCATTGTTGCCAAGGAGTTTAAGATAAAGAAAGACATTGTCGATGCCGTAGTGTATGTTAGCGGACTCGGACATTACGAGCTTCGCATCAACGACATGAAGGTTGGCGACAGCGAGTTTGCGCCTCTTTGGAGCGAATACAGCAAGACGGTATATTATAATGTATATAATGTGACGCAGATGTTGCGCAAGTCGCAGAACGAGATTTCCGTTCTTCTCGGCAATGGTTTCTTTAATGTTCAGCGCGGCAATCGCTACAGCAAACTGCAAATTAGCTTTGGTGCGCCACAGGTTTGTCTGCGCTTGGAGGTGAGTTACAACGATGGAACGACACAGGTTCTCAAGAGTGGCGAGTCGTGGAAATACTGTCTTTCACCGATTATATTCAACAGTATTTATGGTGGCGAAAGTTACGACGCAACGCTTGAGGACAATCCTTCGTGGCATAAGGTTGAGATTGTTGAAGGTCCACAAGGGCAACTTCGTCCGCAGACAGCACCTCCGGTTAAAATTATGGAGCGTTATCCAGTGAAATCCTGGCAGAGGATTCCGTCAGATTCACTCGCAGCGGCAGCCACAGCAATGAAAAGGAATGCTGTTGATCCTTCTGTGATTGTAGCCGACATGGGGCAAAACCTTGCTGGTTTTCCAGAGATAAGTGTGTCGGGACAGCGTGGTCAGAAGATTACTATATACGTCTCCGAAACCCTCACTCCGCAAGGTGTATGCAACCAACGGCAGACAGGGCGACAACATTATTATGAATATACGCTCCGTGGTAAGGGCATTGATACGTGGCATCCGCATTTCTCATATTATGGATTCCGCTATATTCAGGTCGAAGGTGCCGTAATGCAAGGGCAGCCAAACCCTCACAACTTGCCGGTAATCTATTCCCTGAACAGTTGCTTTGTCTATAGTTCTGCACCGGAAGTGAGTTCTTTTAAGTGCAGCAACGACCTTTTTACTCGAACGCATCGACTGATAGAACGTGCCGAACGCAGCAATATGCAAGCCGTTTTGTCTGACTGTCCGCATCGCGAAAAGCTTGGTTGGCTCGAGCAAGACCACCTGAATGGAATGAGTCTTTTGTACAATTACGACATGACGACATACGTTCCAAAGGTCATCCACGACATTGCCGACACACAGAAGGAAGATGGTATGGTGCCTACGACAGCACCTCAATACGTAAGTTTCGGCAACTTGTTCGACGATTCGCCGGAGTGGTCGTCAACGCTGGTGATACTTCCTTTCATGTACTACGACCAATATGGAGACAGTACACTAATCATAGAAAACTATGACACGATGCGTCGTTACATGGATTATCTTGCGTCGAAAGCCAATGACAATATCATTGACTTTGGGCTTGGCGATTGGTATGACTATGGTCCGTGGAAGGCTGGATTTGCACGAAACACGCCTCGAAACCTTGTGGGAACAGCACATTATATATATGACTTGCAACTCATGCGACGTGCTGCACGCATGGCAGGATATGCAGAAGATGCTGCAAACTTCGACACTATATATAATAAGGTGGTGGAAAGTTTCAATCGTCACTTCTACCGACCTGACTCTTGTTCCTATACTTCGGGCTCACAATGTGCCAATGCTCTGCCGTTGTTCCTTGGGATTTGTGGCGAAAACAAGGATTCTGTTTTGCGTACGCTTATTGATGATGTGCAGCAACACGGCAACAGGCTTACGACTGGCGACGTTGGCAACCGCTATCTCATCCAGTCGCTTGCACGTAATGGTCAGGACACTTTGGTGTATAAGATGTTCAACCACTACGATGCTCCTGGCTATGGCTATCAGTTAAAGTTTGGTGCAACAACGCTTACAGAGCAGTGGGACCCAAGTCACGGCACTTCACTCAACCATTTCATGATGGGACAAATTGACGAATGGCTCTTCACTTCGCTTGCTGGAATACGCCAAAAGGAGGGTTCACACGGCATGAAACACCTCGTCATCTGCCCTCAGTTAATCGATGACCTCACCGAAGTCACCGCTTCAACCGAAACACTTTACGGTATAGTCGGTGTCAAGGCAAGCCGCAAATCTTCCGGAAAGATTGAGGCAACAATAGCAATTCCTATGGGATGCGATGCCACGGTGACGCTTGGCAGCAAGACATTCGACATTGGTGCCGGCACGTGGAAACTCGTCGGAGAGTAAAGTACACCTTATTAATAAACGCGCGTGTGCGTGTGCGCGCGTACAAATAATCAGCTTTTTAATACATGAAAATCTCATGTTTTGAAACTTATTTGTAACTTCGCACGCAAATGATGACATGAATCAAGCAATAAAAAAAATGCTACCGGCACTGATGTCGATAGCATTTTTTTATTGCTTGATTACTTTTGCTGATTACTTCAACAAGTTTTCACGGATTGAAATGAGGTCTTCGTGCATGTCAGCGAGCTGCTCCTTGAGCTGTGCAACGTCGATTGCATTGAGTCTTTCAAGTGGCTTGATAGCGTCGTTGAGCTCGTTGAGTTCAGGATTGTACTCCTTCAGACGGTTGAGAGCATCGAGGAAGAGAACGATACGATAAGTAACGTTTGAAGCTGATTCATCGTTGAAGCACTCGATGAACTTGTTGTTAGGATCCTCAGAAAGAACATAAAGCTCCTCGATTACGAAAGCTGCTGTTGTCTCCCAGAAGAAGTTGATGCGGCCGTTTTCATTCTCTGCATCATAGAATTTCTGGATAAGATTTTCATGACCGAGTGTGTCAGCGTCTTCGACAAATACCTTGAAAGCAGAGTCGTCGATGTCTGCAACGAGCTTCTTCATTGCTGCTTCATACTCGTCAATAGGCTGACCGTATGCCTGAGCAATAACCTTGTCAATGTAAAGCAATGCCATTGCGCGATACTTCTGTGACAATGTAACGAGTGTGTCAGTTGATGCTGGGTCGATAAGGAATTCAGGCTTTACCTGCTTTTCTTCCTCTGTAAGTTCCAGTGTACCTTCGCGAAGTGACTTCATGAAAGGAGTGTTGCCCATCTTGGCATACTCTGCTGCAAGGCTGTCAACCTGCAACTTGATGTTAGCTTCAATCTGTTCCTGTTCGAAACTCTTCTCTTCTACTACGGCAGTTGCCTTTTGTTTGTTACCGCCGCATGATGCAAGCATTGCAAGTGCAGCCAATGAAACGAAAAATAATTTCTTCATAATTTGTTTTGTTTTTTAATGATTTGTGTTAAATATAAATAATGTCAATTTCTTTCTTTCCTTATATATCGTCCAGGGAAGTCGTATAACAGACAAACCGATACGATTATGCTCATCAGCAACAGCACTGCCATATTATACCACAGCGTCTTTATGTGCCAGTCGCCGAGTATTTTCTCGCTGCTATAGAACGGTGCGCTGCCGTTATGGCTCAATGGTGAGATGTAAGCAAAGCCTGCATTGATGACGATATGGTCGTCAACAACCTTGCAAAGTTCCTCTGATGCGGAGTTGACCACAAAGCTTTCGAGCTGCAGATTGAAGTGGTCGCGTTTCAGTTTTGTCACTGCTTCCTTGCCTATTTCGCGTATCATCCTCGTCACCTTGGCATCCATATCGAGCGCAGCCTTGTTGCCTCGTTTGTTGAAAATGCTCTCTGCCTCATCGAAATAATCCTTCAGACTTTGATAAGAGTAGTCGCCACGATACTCTTCCTGACCGCTGATGGCTGCCAAAGTAGGCAATGAATTCCTGATGACTGCCATGTGATGGTCTATGTCCTCAACGTTTCTGTTGCGGTTTTTCTTCGAGTTGAGCGTCTCAAGCTGCGAGTCCATTTCCTTCAGGTAGAAGTTGGAATAGTACATTGTGGTGTATTTCTCCTTGTCGCTCTCGAAGAAGTTTTTCTCATAGTCATTGTCCGAGAACGACGTTACTGCCAATGCTTCGAACGCCCAACGCGATGGAATCACGTCGCCAAGAACAGGCACATTGCCCGTGGTGCTCCTTGGCGTAAGGTCGGAGAACTTCACTACCAGTCCGCAGAGAAGTATTTGCGGTATCAGGAGTATTGGTATGGTGATGTAAATCGCCACTACGCTGTTGAGGCATTGCGACAGGATAAGTCCTGTCAGCCCTGCAAGGAATGCTGCCATGAACAGTATCAGCCACCATGTGAAGAACAAATCGGTGATGCCCATGATGCTGTTGCCCACTACGATGAACAGCAATGTCTGCAATGCACTGACGCCTGCCATGAAGAGAATCTTGCTCCAGATATAGCTCTTATACGATAAACTGAGGAACTTTTCACGCTTCAGCAGTGCACGGTCCTTTATTATTTCCTCTGCACTTCCGCTCATTCCGAGGAAGATTGCTACGATTACTGCCATGAAGTAATACGACACAAGGTTCGAATTGTTCAGTATGCTGTAGCCCTCGATAGGCGCATAGCGTGTGAGCAGGGCGCAGATGAGTGCCAAAACCGGTGCTTCGAGCAGGGTGATAAGTATATATTGCAGGTTTGTAATCTTTGCCTTGAAGTTGCGATGTATGAAGATTGCCGTCTGTTTCAGTGCGTTCGGACGGTTCTGGTCGGTCTTTGGAAGGTCCTCAACCTTCTCCTTTGCCGGCGGCACAGTCTTCAAATAAAGTTCGTGCCACTCCTGTGGAGTCTTCTTACGCTTGTTTGTTGGTTCGCCTGTATCACTGAGTGCTTTCTCGTCGATGATGTTGAGAATTATCTCTGGATTCACGTTTCCGCACGTCGGACAGGTGCTTATGTCGGCATCGGCATAGTTTGCGGCTTGCTTGAAATACGTTACGGCTTCGATAGGATTACCGTCGTAGATAGGGTAGCCTCCCTTGTCTAAGAGCCACAGACGGTCGAACAACTTGAACACATCCGACGATGGTTGGTGTATGTTTGCCACTATGAGTTTGCCCTTGTATGCCTGTTCCTTGAGCAGGTTGACCACAGTTTCGGTGTCGGCCGACGACAATCCCGACGTAGGTTCATCGAGATAAAGTATCGCAGGCTCGCGTATAAGTTCCAAGGCTATGTTTAATCTCTTGCGCTGACCGCCCGAAATATACTTGTTTATAGCCGAACCAACCTTGAGGTCACGCGCCTGTTCAAGCCCGAGGTCACGCAAAACGTTCATCACCCTCTCGTCAAGTTCTGCGTCGCTCATGCCGTCAAAGCATAGTCGGGCAGTGAACCAAAGGTTCTGATACACCGTTAACTCCTCTATCAACAGGTCGTCTTGCGGCACGAAACCTATCAATGCCTTTGCCTCACTCTCGCTTATGTCGTGCCCGTTTATGGTTATCGATCCGCTCTGAGGACGCAAACTGCCGTTCAGCAACGACAATAGAGTTGACTTGCCTACACCACTTCCACCCATAATAGCAACGAGTTCACCGTTGTAGAGGTTGAATGTAAAGTCGTGCATTCCGTTGTCGCCTCCCTCGCGGAAACGGAAATCAATGTGGTTTCCGCGCAGTTTAATCTGCTGCTGACGACGTATATCCGTCTTGAAAGGCTCCATCATGTTGAAGTAATAGAGCGTCTTGTCAGTGTGACTCTTCATTACTCCACTGCGCTGCCAAACCTGAAAAGCACCGTGAACGACCGGCACATCGTTCATCCTCACCTCGTCTTTTCCGTCGTAGATAAAGATGATAAGGTTGAACTGCGGCAGATAAAGCGACTTGAGTATGCCGTTGCTGTAGTCGATAGCCCGTACCTTGTCCGACGTTGCACCATTCGTGACAAACGTGACGAGGTCGTTGAAGCAGTCATCACTGATATTGAAGATGCCGGCAATGCGCCTGAATGAACTTTCGTTCTCAAGCCTATGCGTCTGTGCACTGCATATCTCCATCAGTCGCAACAGCATCAGCGTCTGCTCCTCAGCCGAAATCTTTCCGATGAGCTTCTCGCAAATGTTGGTCGCAATGTCGTGAAGCTCCTCGTTGGGCATATCAACGTAAAAGTCGCAGAGACTGTCGAAAAACTCAATAGACGAGTCAAGGTCGCGCACACCAAACTGGCGTGTGAGGTAGTTAGTCAGTATAGGCTTCGACACTTCCTTCGCTGTCTTGTTCTTGGTGCAGGACAAGGCAAACAGGTTTAATAGGCTTGATAGGATTATATCATTCATTCTTTCGCTTATCTACAAAATACGCTACAAATTTATGAAGATTTTTTGATTCCTACAAATTTTGCTTTCATTTTTTCGTCGCAAACGGATTATTTTCTCCGCATGAACGTAAGAACTTTCTCCGACGACCTTAATACTCCGAAGAAAACTGCTACAGTTTTCGATCCGAAACTGCTACAGTTTTGACATGAAAACTGCTACAGTTTTCCTCCAACTATAAACCACATCCTCCGTCCCCCATGCGCTCACCTCTCCCTGTCCCGACTGCCACCCCGCCAGAAACTATAGCCTGAAAGGCTTACACCTATCAGCCCAGGGCATAGCGACGCAGACAAATGTAATAATTATAGCCTGAAAGGCTTACATCTATCAGCCCAGGGCAGAGCGCAGCGCCGCCCTGGGTACATCGACGCAACCATACGCTCTGTAAGAGCAAAAGCATTTGGCTCGCCCATCAATCCTGTGTAATCATATAAATCATCGGCATGCCGCTTGCACAAAGCGCGAAGCGCGACTGCAAGAAATTGGACTCTACAGTACTCAAAAAACTTTAATTATCGAAACTTTTGATGCTACATAAGTGTGATTTTAGATAAAATTTGCTTAAATTACGCGCGAAAACCTGTTTTTATGTAGTTATTTCAAAAAAAAAGAGTATCTTTGCACACGGATATATTATATTGGGTGTGTTAGCTTACGCTTGCATGCTTTTTGGATTTTTATAATGGATATTGCACAGAAAGAAAGAATTGCAGTTAAGAATTTTGGACCAATTCGAGAAGTTAATGTTGAATTGGGTGATTTAACTGTGCTTATAGGTGCTCAGGCAAGTGGAAAGAGTTTGTTCCTACAAATGTTCAAATTGATAAAAGACCGGTTTGCCATATTAAAATCGTTAGAAAACTATGGTTTTGTAGTGAACAACAAGTTAGAGAATCTGCTGAATCGCTATTTGGGCGAAGGACTATCAAGCATGTGGACTGAGGAATCCGAGTTTGTCTTGAATGACAAATCATACACTCGTAAGTGTTTTGAGAGTTCACCTAAAGGAAATCCCGCAGATAAGGTTTTTTACATCCCTGCTCAACGTATTTTGAGCATTGCTGATGGCCGTCCAAAATATTTTATGGAATTTAGCGAGAATGACCCCTTTGTGTTACGTAAGTTCAGCGATACATTAAGGCTGCTTATCCAAAATGGCTTAGGGGATAGTGGCGTTTTATACCCTCTTCCTAATAGACTTAAGTCTACAATCAAAAGAATGTATGACAAGGCTATCTTTCATGGTGGCAAGGTCGTCCTAGATGAGAAGGGGGGGCAGCGTAAGATTGCAATGAATGTTGAGAACATGCATCTTCCTTTGATGACATGGAGTGCTGGTCAAAAAGAGTTTATGCCTCTGTTAATGGCATTCTACTGTCTTTCTGGACCCCCTCAGAATGTTGTGAATCGCAAGGAGTATGAATACATTATATTAGAGGAACCTGAAATGGGTTTACACCCTTTAGCAATCCAAACTATTATTTTGCAAATGATAGAGTTTATACATGCTGGCTACAAGGTAATTGTGTCAACACATTCACCCGTACTATTAGAGTTCGTATGGGCATACAATTACTTGAAGAGCATTCCCGAAGATAAGCGTGTTGGTGCATTATGTGAGGTGTTTGGTATGCAAAGTAGCAAGAAATATAATCTTAATTTCTTAAATGATATTTATGAGAAGGATATTAAAACATATTATTTTTCGCGTGATACATCCGGGAAAGTAAAAGCTAAGGATATTTCTTCTCTTGATGTTTATAGCGAGGATGTGGCTATAAACGAATGGGGCGGTCTCACCCAGTTCTCAAGTAAAGCAAATGAGGTCGTTTCAAAGTATATGGCACAATATGGCGAATAAGAATAGAAAAAAGGAACAGATTGGAGCAAAGCTCGCCAAATGTGCTTTTCAGGTGGCTATAGAAAAAACAGAAGAAGTGAAAAATGGATTCTGCGTAGGAAAACATGCCATAAAGAGTATTGATCGCAGCAAGGTTGTTGCTGCTGACAAAAATAGATTGCAAGGCAGCCTTGATATTGATAGTCAAGTTAAAGCATTATATCCTAATGAACCTCGTTGGGACTATGCTCTATCGTATGATGACAAGATTTATTTTTTTGAGGTACATCCTGCAGAAACATCTGAGGTAGATAAAGTTGTCAACAAAGTTAAATGGCTGAAGTGTTGGCTCAAGACCCATGCACCAGAGATTAACAAATTGCCAAAAGCCGAACATCCTTACACATGGGTACAATCTGGTCGCTACGCAATTTTATCAACAGCAAGGGAAAAGATGAAACTGTCTATATCAGGAATAAATACTGCCAAAATTTTAAGTTTGAAGTAAGATGCTATAGCTTAGGTCTTATTTCTAACAGAAAGGGTAAAAATGCACAAAAACCCTCTATTTGTGGTTTAATAAAGTTAAAAACGTTAAATCATTGTTCTTTTCGCCTTTTTCATAATCCATGTCATCACTTTTCTACCGTTTAACGCGCAAACAACTGATACAAAACAATTTGCAAATTCAATGATTGTTCTAGTTTGACAAGTGTGACAATCCCTAATTCCGTCACTTCAATTGGCGAGAGTGCTTTTTCAGGTTGTTCAGGTTTGACAAGTGTAACAATCCCTAATTCCGTTACTTATATTGGAAGTTATGCTTTTGAGGACTGTGTAAACTTGGAGAATTTTTATGTTTCTTGGAGTAAACCGATATCAATAAATAACTATGTTTTCGATAGAGATAAAACCACAAATAAAATTCTAATCTCGTTGTATGTTCCACAAGGTAAAACGAAAATATATGAAAATGCAGGAGTGTGGCAAGATTTCTATGATATTCAGGAATGGGATCCATCTACGCCACCAACACCAGAACTTGAGGGCGATGTAAATCACGACGGTGTAGTTGACGTGGCAGATATTACCCGAGTGGCAAGTATAATCCTCACCGGCAAAGCAAAAGAAGAGGAAGATTTAGAAGAAGAATGGTAGTGTTACTGATAAACAAAAATAACGGCGAAGCTTATGGTGAGTTTCGCCGTTTTTTGGGAGAAAAGTTTTATTTTGGTTTATCTCCTTGAAGAGGATGACAGCCTTCGAAGAAGGTGATGCTATGAGTGCGAGAATTTGCTGGGGAGCTTGCTCAC
>JAKSIZ010000021.1 GCA_024398515.1 Bacteroidaceae bacterium
TTGTCTGCAAACCTGTTTGCAAGAAAAAGATATGGGCAAAGACTATATGCAGCAAAACCGATACATTGTTGAACATTGTTGTTATTATATGTTTGCGCAATGAATTTTTAACTTGTAAAAACTGAATTTATAAACCTATTTATAGAAAAAAATATCGAAGAAAATGCATTTACGTTTATTCACTCTTTCATTGCTGCTATGCGGAAACCTCGCGGGGGCTTCGGCTAAGGCTGGCTTATCATTATCGTCGCTGTCGAGCCTGAAAAGTGACTCGGCTTCAAGCGACATCAGTAAAATCAAGAAAGACGCAACAATCAAGAAGGGACTTTTCACCACCTATTTCAACGAAAAGACTGGCAAACTCTACCTTGCACTTCCCGAAGAAGCGTTCAGGAAACAGTACATGATTTCGAGCCGAATAGCCTCGACCAGCGACGGACAAGACTACGTGGCAGGACAGTTGAACACGCAACCTATCCTGATTTCGTTCTCAACCGACGGGCGCAATGTATATATGCACCAGGCGCAAAACCTTAACGTGGTTGACGAAGACGACCCGATGGCACCTGCTTTCAAGCGTAATAACCTCGACCCAGTAATGAAGGGTTTCAAGGTTGCAGCACGCGACGGAAAGGATTATGTCATTGACGTGACCACTTTCTTTGGCGGAAACGAGAAGTCCATAAGCCCTATCAAGGACACCGGAGTGCTCGGTAAACTGCTCGGATCAGACAGTAAACTGAAAGGAACATTCCAGGCAGACGCATCGGGAATATCACTTGTGAAGGCATTTGAAAAGAACATTGAGATAGAATCATTGCTCTCATATCAACTCACAGGCGCAATACAGAAGCCATATTCAGTAGTGGTTCACCGCTCTTTGTTCGCACTTCCTGACGTAAAGATGCAGATGCGACTGCAGGATAATCGCGTAGGTTACTTCCCTACAGACAAGAGTATTTACACAACAGATGCCGACCGCATACACCAGAAAACGTACATCAACCGCTGGCGTATCGAACCAAAGACGGAAGACATAGACAAGTATTTCGCCGGACAACTGGTAGAACCACAGAAGCCTATCGTGTTCTACGTAGATACAGCATTCCCTGAAAAGTGGCGCAAAACGATAAGGGAAGGCATTGAAGTATGGAACCGCGCATTCGAAAAGGCAGGTTTCAAGAATGTTGTACGTGCAATGGACTACCCTGCAAACGACTCCCTGTTCGATCCTGACAATATAAAATACAACTGTTTCCGTTATGTTGCGACCAACACAGCCAACGCCATGGGACCAAGTTACATTGACCCACGCACAGGAGAGATATTGGCTGCCGACGTGATTTGGTATCATAACATCATTTCACTGCTTCATAACTGGAGAGTTGTGCAGACGGGTGCCGTCGATCCACGCGTCAGAAAAGTGAAGTTCGACGACGAAGTGATGCTCGAAGCAATAAAGTATGCGGCATCGCATGAGGTAGGTCACACCCTCGGATTGATGCATAATATGGGTGCAAGCTACTCGTTCCCAGTAGAAAAACTGCGCGATCCAGCCTTCACACAGCAATACGGCACCACTCCAAGTATCATGGATTATGCCCGCAACAACTATATCGCACAGCCTGGTGACTTTGAAAAAGGCGTGAAACTTACCCCACCGGAGCTTGGCGTTTACGACTATTACGCTATCAACTGGGGCTATCGCATCATTCCAGGCGCTATAACGCCGGAGGCAGAAAAGCCAACTCTCGACAGATGGATTGCCGAAAAAGCCAACGACGCGATGTATGAATTCGGTGCACAGCAGTTGTTCAGCACCATTGACCCTACCGACCAGACCGAGGATTTGGGCGACGACCACATCAAAGCAGGCAACTATGCGATAAGCAACCTGAAGATTCTCGTCGATAATTTCGACACCTGGATGATGGAAAAGGGACAACGCTACGACGAAATAGACAACCTCTACCGCGAAATACTGAAGCAGTATGGCCGTTATATCAAGCATGTGCTGCCATACATAGGCGGAATCCGCTACAAGGAAATAGTCCAGGGCGGCGGTTCTGACTGTGCAAAGAACTTCATCAGCAAGGCAAAGACGAAGGAAGCAATGCAGTGGTTGCTCAACCAGATGCGTACCTGCGACAGTTGGTTGCTGCCAAAACGACTCCTGGACAGACTCGAAATAGACCTCGACGTGAACCAGAAACTGCGTTCACAAGTGGTGACAGGCATGATGAATGCGTCTGTTCTCTACCGCATACAGGAAGGACATTTCGCAAATCCAACGGCAAACTATGCACTTGAGGACTATCTCAACGACATGACAAACGAGATATTCAAGGCTCCGACAAACGGCGAACTCAGCAAGGCAGAGCAACAGATACAGACCGCAGCACTGACTTATATCATCAATAATTCAGGGCTCCTACCAAAGGCAGCGGCATCATCTTCAAGCAGCAGCATAACGGATGACGACTGCGAAGAGGCGTTCTGCTCACACTACAGCACCGACTTTGCACGCATCAACATGGGAGTTTCGGCATTGTCGAAGGACCAGATGAGTGCGATAATGATGGGACGGCTGAAGAAAATCCTGACAAAATATCGTGCCAATCGTGCCCTCGCCAAAGGTTTGACAAAGGACTTTTATGATTACGAGATATTGCAAATAGAAAAAGCATTGAAGCTGTAATCAAGGATAACCCCCAATCGAAATCTCGAATATTCGAAATCTCGAAAAAAAATTAAGAAAAAATGCAAAAGAAAATAATATTCCTCATAGTAAATTTAATTGGGATTTTCGCCTTCGCAAACGCAACATTTGCCCAATCTAACCCGTCGTTCCTCAAGGGAAAAGTGGTTGACAGCGGCGGCGAACCGCTTATCGGTGCCGTTGTAAAATGGAAAGATGCCAAGACAGGAACGATAACAAACGTTGAAGGAAACTTCTCAATCGAGAAAAATGCAAGTACAAACGTGCTCACGATATCGTGCATCGGATTCAAGTCGAGCGAAGTCACAATCGGGAAAGAACAGACATCTATCGACGTAAAACTAAAGGACGATGCCCAGCACCTCGATGAACTTGTGGTTGTAGGATACGGTGTGCAGAAGAAAAATTCACTCACCGGCTCGGTTGAAACCATAAAAGCCGCCGACCTTCTCATGGCACCAACATCAAACCTTGACCAAGCCCTGTCAGGTCAGGCAGCAGGTTTGCAGGTAATGCAGACCACAGGCGACCCAAGTACAGCAAAGGAAGCGTCGATACATATTCGTGGTATCAACGACAGTCCATTGCTCGTTATCGACGGTGTGCCACGTTTCGGAACATCAACCGGCGACGGAGAATTGCGCATGTCGGACCTCAACCCTGACGATATCGAGAGCGTAACCATACTTAAGGATGCCGCTGCATCGGCAGTTTATGGTGCCCGTGCTGCCAATGGTGTAATCCTGATTCAGACAAAACGTTCGGAAGGAGAACAAAAGTTGAAGATCAATTATCGTGGACAATTCAACTTGCAGCAGGCAGCGCATTTGCCTGATTTCCTCAATGCATACGAATTTGCACTGCTACGAAACCGTGCAGTTGCCAATACGCCTTCGACTACCGTATTGCCTTATACCGAGGAACAGCTTGAACAGATACGCACACATTCCAATCCTAATGTGTTTGGCGACGAGAACATACTCGACTATCTTGACAAGACAGGATGGAACACTACGCATAGCGTATCGGCAAGCGGCGGCAGCAAAAACGTAAACTATTACCTCTCATTCGGCTATGCCGACTCGAAAGGTCTTTACAACAAAATAGGTAGAAAGCGACTGAACTACATGGCAAAGATTGACGTAAAACTGAGCAAGAGCCTCACTCTCTCTACCGATTTCAGTGGAACTCGCTCAAATGCACGCAACAGTAGCTACTCTACTATCGAATCGGCCTACTCGTTCTCGCCTTTGCAGGTGACGACATTTACCAATGGTTATCTTGCCAGTGACGATGGAAGCAACGCACTCATAAACATAAACGGACTTGGCGGATACATCAAGGAGAACAGCAAGATGAATACAATCAACGCCACATTGCGTTGGGAAGTGCCTTGGGTAAAGGGCCTGAGTGCATATCTGCGCGGAACATTCGACGACAATAACCGCATGGAAATAAATTTCAGCAAGCCTGTAACACTCTATTTGTATGATGCTGAAAACGATACATACAGCGAAGATCCTAATACGGTTTACCCTTCAGCAAAGGTAACATATACTCAACAGGATGCCTTTTACGAAAGTCAACTCTACGAAATGGGTATCAACTATAACCGCACATTCGCTGAAAAGCACAATGTAGGTGCAATGATGGTGGCAAACTATCAGCGTACTCACAACCAGAACATGCGTGGTGCCAACCTCGACAAGGGCATATTCCCAGAGATTATGGGAACGGTACAGGATGCACAACTCTATGGAACTGAGACGAAGAACCAACGTGCTTCGTGGATTGGAAGGGCAAACTACGGTTACGATGACAAGTATTTCTTTGAATTCAGTTTCCGTGTTGACGGATCAAACAACTTCGCACCAGAACACCGTTGGGGTTTCTTCCCATCATTCTCAGGTGCATGGGTGCTGTCAAATGAAAACTTCTTCAAGAACTGGAAGCAAAAGGTTATATCAAACGTGAAGTTCCGCGCATCTACAGGATGGCTCGGAAACGATGGTCTTGCAGGAGCATATTCATATCTTAAGACCTATATTGAGTCGCCGAACTATGGTTACAGCATTGGCGGAAACTATCGTT
The DNA here is from genome assembly GCA_024398515.1 of Bacteroidaceae bacterium. GTDB lineage: Bacteria > Bacteroidota > Bacteroidia > Bacteroidales > Bacteroidaceae > Prevotella. The sequence continues at coordinate 4,811 of JAKSIZ010000021.1, forward strand.
CGGGATTGATGCTGCAAGGAAATCCTAATCCAAACCTGACATGGGGAAAGACACATGACTACAACTTTGCAACCGACTTAGGTTTCTGGGGTGGACGTATCGGCGTATCGTTTGAATACTTTATACGCTACGACACCGATATGATAACTTACGCTCCGGAATACTTGTACCCACCTTCAACAGGTATCAACGGCAATGTTCCTAATATCAACTTCGCTAAACTGAAGGGCTGGGGCTGGGATTTGTCGATAAACCACAAGAACACAATCGGTAAATTCAAATACAACGTAGGTCTTTCCTTGGCAAAGTCGGATGACGAATGGCTTGACTATGGTGACGAGAGCGCACAAAACGAAAACCTTCGCCGCGTAGGAACAAGCAGTCTTGTATGGACAATGTACGTTGCCGACGGATTGTTCCGCAGCCAAGAAGAGATTGCCAACTATGGCGTTGATCAAGACGGACAGGGAAATGCAACCATTGCTCCTGGTGATATTAAGTATGTTGACCTGAATGGTGACGGCAAAATTACGGCACTCGACCAGACGTATATAAAGAATTCATCATATCCTGACATGGATATTTCGTTCCGTTTCGGTTTGTCATATAAGGGATTTTACTTGAATGCAATGTTCATGGGAGAAAAGGGATATACACAAAACATAAAAGATTACTATACCCTTGAAAACGGAACATTGCAGCGTTTCCAAAGGTATCATCTTACAGATACATGGAGCGAAGACAACCCTGATGCATCATATCCTGCCATTAAGTTTGTCACTACCTCAGACAACAACAGAAAGACTTCGAATTTCTGGGTAAAGAACTGTGACTTCCTAAGACTGAAGACACTGAATATCGGCTATCAAGTGCCAACATCTGCACTGAAAAAGATACACCTCACGTCGGCAAGTATTGCACTCCAAGGCAGCAACCTCTTTACGATTACAAACCTTGACGACATGGATCCAGAGTCACTGCGTGGCTATCCTATCCAGAGAAGTTATGGCGTTACAGTTAATTTAGGCTTTTAAGGAATAAAGAATAATCGGAATTACGAACTCCCGAGAACTCGCAATCTCGAGACTCGAAAACTCGAAAAAATCAGAAATTATGAAAATCAGCAAACATATAATAAAAGGTGTAGCGGTGGCAATGATTGCCATGAGCAGCGTTTCATGTAACAGCCTCTTTGACGATGCTCCGCTAAACACTTTGTCGGAAGAGACAACATGGGACAACACACTCATACTCGATGAATATGTAAACACATGGTATAGAGGCATGGGATGTGGCTTCGACATTTTCGTATTCACTATGTCGCAATTCTCTACCCTATCACGTTATTACCTCCCTTGGTTCGGTGACCAAATAACAGTTGGCAAAAACGACTGGTTCAATTCAGGATACGGTGACATCCTTAAGGACAACATGACAGCCGTACAGCAATGGGGCAAGACAACATGGACTGAATACTACACAAACATTCAATACATCAACACATTCTTTGCGAATGCTGACAAAGTAACAAATGAGAAACAGAAGCAACGTGTTTTGGGCGAAGCACATTTCTTCCGCGCATATTACTACTACATGCTATGGCGTAGATTTGGCGGTGCATTGCTCATCGACCATGTTATCGACCCATTAGTGAAAGTGGAAACTACCCCACGTGCATCATATACAGAGATGCTCAAATTCATCGTGGCAGATGCTGAAGAAGCAATGAAATACTTGCCGGAAAAGTACGATGCCGTTGATGCAGGTAGAGTTACAAAAGGAACTGCTGCAATGCTTAAGGCAAAAGCATACTTTTGGGCAGCAAGCGAAACTTTCCAAAACAAGGAAAAGGAATACTTAGGCTTCACGGACAATCAATCTAATGAGTTGCTCAAGAAGGCCAAGAAAGCATACGAAGACCTTTTTGCACTTGGAGTTTACTCACTTATTCCAATCAAGTCAACGACTCAGGACGGAATAAAAAATGAATACCGCTCAATCTTCCTTACAAAGAATAGCGTCGAGTCAATACTCGAAATACAACATAGCGACGATGGTGACTATGACATGAAATATGGTCATAAGCTTGACCGAGAGGCAGCTCCACCTTCACTTACAGGTACAACTGCCGCATACACTCCGACTCATAATCACGCAATGGAATATGGTATGCGCAATGGTGCAAAGTACGATGACCAACATCCTTTCGACAATCGTGACTACCGTTTCTATGCAAACATCTTGTACGATGGCTGCACCTTCCGCGGTCAGACTTTGGACATTCGCTATACAAATGGCAAAGCAGGAAAAGACCTGACTACCTATACTTCGTCAACATCTGATGCTGTTACAAGAACAGGATATTATTTGGGCAAGTTTGTAGATGAATCACAGACAATCGACGATAACGACACATACGCAAGTAAGCAAAACTTCATTATCTGGCGTTTGTCTGAAGCAATACTCGACTATGCTGAAGTTGCATATAGACTTGGCGATGTCGAACTGGCTTGCAAACAAGTGAACCTTATTCGCAACCGTGTACACATGGATGAATACGACACTGTGACTCTTGACCAGATACTAAATGAACGACGCGTAGAACTTGCTTTTGAGGAAACAGTTTATTGGGATCATTTCCGTCTTGGGAATGCAATGGAAAAACTCAATGGTTCAAAGAACCCTCTTAAGACAATCACCGTCAACTACACAACAAGTATAAACAAATTAGAATACAAGGTAACAAATATGAACAGGTTCCCGAACAGGGTACGTGTCTTTAGTGAAAAGGATTATTACTTCCCTATTCCTTGGGATGAAGTCAGAGCACAAGGAATAGAGCAAAACCCAGGATGGGATGAAGTATAATATTATAAGGTGTAAATAAATTTATAACATTATAAAAAATAAAGATTATGAAAAAGATTTTATCTATCGTATGTCTCTTGCTTGGGACAAGTAGCCTTATGGCACAACAAACTTACAATCTGTTTCCTGCCTCAGATGTTGACGAAAACGGCTGGCTATGGTTTAACACACAAGAAAAAATCGATAAATATGTCGGTCTTATCGATGAAGAGAACTACCGCCTTGACATGGAAGGCAAAATTGTTCAGATGATTTATGCTGACCAAATTCCTGATTATCCTGAAACCATGGCAAACCCATACGCCGTTGGAGTTGGCGTCAATGCTGAATACGGCGAAGAGACATCTCGCACAGGTGCCATCATACTTGCTCCTTCAACACAACAGATGTCAACTAATGGTGGAGGTATTGCATTGAAGTTGCCTTCATGTAGCACTATCAGCATGTATCTTTCCTCCGAAGCTCGTATGCTCGGACGTACACTATCAACAAGTGACCCAACTTATGACTTCAACAGATATTGGCCAGTATGCATCAAAGCCGTTACTGGATTCATGCAGTTACACGGTGCAGGAGTTTTTGCTTGGGAAGGTATCGAAACTGCAAACAATTGCTCTGACCATCCTAATTTTACTTTCGTTTCTGACGGACCAACTTATTTCTATTTCCAAAATTGTAATGCATATCCATTATACATTCATGGTATAAAGGTTACGACTCCAAAGAATGAAGTAGTTGAAGACGACCCTTTGTTGGGCGATGCAAATGAGGACAAGAATGTTGATGTTGCCGACATCACAACTATTGCTTCTTACATCCTTGGGCAGAATCCTTCTCCATTTAACAAGAAAAACGCAGATGTTGACACAGACAATAATATCACAGTTGCCGACATCACTGGTACAGCATCAATTATCTTAAAATAAGTGTTTATTAATTTAGTGTTTAACAAAAAAGTAATTTTATGAAAAAAGTTTTATTTACTTTTATTGCTGCATTATTAACTTGCAGCAGTTTGTGGGCGGCAGACGAAGTGGCTCCGACCTACATGTTCCCAGAAGGAACCTTCTTCTCTGGCTACAGCAACAAGGGTGGCCTCTTGGCTCCTTATCTCTACATGCCAGGCGCTGAGACTTATGTCTTCACTACCAATGAAGCAGCTGCATGGCAAGCAGGAACCGTAACCGCTACTGATGTCAATTCTTTTGACGCTAAGTATGTCTTCGGTTACTCAAGCAACCCGATTCCTACCGTAACCATCGGAGAAACTCCGTATTCTTATGGTTCTGGTTCTACTACTTCAGGCTCAAAGGTAGCACGCGTTGCTTCTTCATCCTTTAACTTGATGACCAGTGGTATGACGTTTGCCGCAGGCAAAAGTGTAACAATGGTGGCAAAGATTGCAGACGTTACTGACTATTACGTTTATATGCCTAACAAGGCAGGACAGGTAATGCGCGTAAAGGGTGTTTCTATTCCTATTACCACCAACAACAAAGGTGATGACAAAACAACCAAGGCTTTGTTCCCTGACGAGAATGCACACATGTGTGTCCAGTTGTTCAACGCTTCATTTACTCGCAATGCCGATTGGACCACAACAAAAGCTAAAGGCAGCAAAGAACTGACTCCGAAATATACTGCTACAATTGATAACTTTACCCCAAATTCAGACACTAAGCAATACGTAGGCTCTATCAATATTGAGTTTGAAGACACTGTTGATATCGTAGGTCCATTCGTGGTTGTTCTCTCTGACTTTGCTGGTATGGGTGCTGAGACACGCCTTTGCTGTGATAATGCTCAGAGCAACACAACACAATATCATAAAGGTAGCTCGTTCTATAAGACAACCAGCGGTTATCTTGTATCAGTAGATGCTATGTTCCCTGGCGTACTGAATGCAGGTAAGACAGAATTCCAGTTTGATGTAAAGGAAGGCAAGGATACTATTGCTTTCTATACTAACACAAAGCCAGAAGACCTGAAGATTCAGGTTCCAGAATGGCTTACATACACAGTTGCATACCAGTCAGATGATAAGTTCTATACAAACCGTAAGGTCTATCTTTGCCTTGAAGCTGCAGAAAACACAGCTGATTCTGTTCGCAATGGCGAAATCATTATCGACAACTATGGCATGAAGTTGAACTACGCAGTTCAGCAAGAAGCAGCAGCTCCTGCACCGGCAGACGAAGTGGCTCCGACCTACATGTTCCCAGAAGGAACCTTCTTCTCTGGCTACAACAACAAGGGTGGCCTCTTGGGTCCTTATTTCTTTATGCCAGGCGCTGAGACTTATGTCTTCACTACCAATGAAGCAGGTGCATGGCAAGCAGGAGACGTAACCGCTACTGATGTCAATTCTTTTGACGCCAAGTATGTCTTCGGTTACTCAGGCAACTCAGGCAACCCTATTCCTACCGTAACCATTGGGGAAACATCTTATCAGTATGGTTCAGGTTTTTCAACCGAAGGCGCTAAGGTTGCACGCGTAGCATCTCCAAACTTTAACTTGATGACCAGTGGTATGACCTTTGCAGCAGGTAAAAGCGCAACAATGGTGCCAAAGATTGCAGGCGTTACTGACTATTACGTTTATATGCCTAACAAGGCAGGACAGGTAATGCGCGTAAAGGGTGTTTCTATTCCTATTACCACCAACAACAAAGGTGATGACAAAACAACCAAGGCTTTGTTCCCTGACGAGAATGCACACATGTGTGTCCAGTTGTTCAACGCTTCATTTACTCGCAATGCCGATTGGACCACAACAAAAGCTAAAGGCAGCAAAGAACTGACTCCTAAGTACACCGCTACAATTGATAACTTTACCCCAAATTCAGACTCTAAGCAATACGTAGGTTCTATTAATATTAAGTTTAAAGACACTGTTGATATCGTAGGTCCGTTCGTGGTTGTTCTCTCCGACTTTGAGAGTATGGGTGCTGAGACACGCATTTTCTGTGATAAGGCACAGAGCAACACAACACAATATCATAAAGGTGGTAAGTTCTATCAAACAACCAGCGGTTATCTTGTATCAGTAGATGCTATGTTCCCTGGCGTACTGAATACAGGCAAGACAGAATTCCAGTTTGCTGCAAAGGAAGGCAAGGATACTATTGCTTTCTATACTAACAAAAAACCAGAAGACCTGAAGATTCAGGTTCCTGAATGGCTTACATACACAGTAGCATATCAGGAAGATAAGTTCAACGTATCCAGTCAGGTTTATCTCTGCCTTGAAGCTGCAGAAAACACTGTTGATTCTGGTCGCAATGGCGAAATCATTATCGACAACTATGGCATGAAGTTGAACTACGCAGTTCAGCAAGAAGCAGCAGCTCCTGCACCAGATCCTGTTATCACATTCGTTTCACCTGTTGGCGCTGAACGTTCAATAACTGTTGGTCTTAATGCCGCTGGTACAGTTGGTGTTGACTGGGGTGATGGCGTTATTACTGAACAAACTACTACTCAGGCATACGACGGATGGGACGGTAGCGTATCATTCACTGGCACTCCTGCTGGCGAAGGCATCGTAAAGATCTATGCTGATGGTCTCATTTACCTCGGAGCTAACGGTAAGTTCAATGAAGACAAGAGCGATATTCCTAACGGAATCACTTCAATAGACTTGACAAAGGCTGTTGACTTGGAAGAACTGCTTCTCAATGTTAATAAGCTTGACAACATCGACTTGAGCCAGAACGCAAAGCTCACTTCTCTGAACATCGCAAACAACATGTTCTCTGATATCGACCTCTCTGCAAACACAGCATTGACTTCGCTTACTGCAAACAACAATAACTTTGAAACTATCGACATCAGCAAGAACACTGCATTGGCTACTCTCTATATCAATGCAAACAAGTTCAAGGCTGTTGACTTTACTGCAAACACAGTATTGAAGAGCATTTATGCCCAGGAGAACGAAATCGAAAGCGTTGTTATTGGTCCTAACGAGGCAAAGGGGCATACAATGAACTTCAGCAACAACAAGCTGACTTCATTCAGCCTTGCTGATGCTGCAAACATTTCTACTTCTTACGTCTATCTCCGCAACAACCAGCTTACAGACAACTCTGTTGTATTGCCTACAGCAGTAAAGCGCATGTGGCTTGATGGTAACAACTTCACTCTCGCTGGTCTCTATGCTTACAAGGCAATGGCTACACAGACATTCACATACGCAACTACGTTTGCAACTGAATTTGCTCAGGCACCTCTCGCTATAACATCTGAAGAAGGTGTCATCGACCTCTCTGCACAGGCTAAGCTTGGTGAAAGCGCAACAACATTCACATGGATTACTGCTGCAAACGACACACTCGTTGAGGGCACTGACTATACTGTAGTTGATGGTGTATTCACATTCATGACAAGCAATGATAGCATCCGTTGCTACTTGTCAAATGCCGAACTTCCTAACTTCACAGCTGCAGTTCCATACGTTACAACATGGACTTCTGTAGAAGCTGTTCTTGTTCCTGTTATCACTATGACTGGTACTGTTGGTGCAGAACGCACTATCAGCGTAGGTACAAAGACAGTAGGCGATAAGGTTATGCTCGACTGGGGTGATGGCAACGTTATCGAACAGACTATCTCAACTGATATGTGGGGCGACCCTGCACCTGCTGAGTTCACTGGTACTCCTGCAGGCGAAGGCGCAATAAAGATTTATGGTGATGCTATCACTTACATCGAGGCAGTTGGAAGACTTACTGATGGTGACATTCCAAATGCTATCACTTCTATCGACGTTACAAAGGCTACTGCTTTGCAAGAGCTGTATCTCAACATGAACAAGCTTTCAAGCATTGACCTGAGCCAGAACACAGCACTCAAGACTTTGAACATTGCAAGCAACTTGTTTGAGACTATCGATTTATCTGCTAATGCAGAACTTGCTTCACTCACTGCTGATGCAAACAATCTTACAAGCATCAACCTCAGCAAGAACCCTGCAATCACTACTGTTGTTTTGAGCAACAACCAGATTGCAGAACTCGACTTCAGCAACAACCCATTGCTGAAGACAGCTACTTGTCTTAACAACGTATTGACAAGTGTGAACCTTGGCAAGAACACTGCCAAGAACCATACTTTGCAGTTCGGTGGCAATAAGTTGGCTTCAATTTCTCTTGAAGGCCTTGAGAACTTCAGCGGCACTTACTTGCGCTTGCGCGACAACATCTTTGCATCTGCTGACTCTATCAAGCTCCCTGGCAAAATCAAGCAGCTTTGGGTTGACGGTAATGCACTGAACCTTGTTGAACTCTATGCACTCAAGTCTAAGGCAACTACTCTCACTTATGCAACAGCAGGTATGTTCACAAGTGAATTTGCTCAGGTTCCTTTCGCACTTGATGAGACTTATCCTGCTGACGCACCTGTTGACCTTTCTTCACAGGCTATGCTTGGCGAGGCAGCTACAACATTCGTATGGAAGAATGCTGCTGGCGACGTTCTCGTTGAAGGCGTTGACTACACGGTTGAAAATGGTGTATTCACATTCATCACAGCCAACGACAGCATCCGTTGCTACCTGTCAAATGCCGAACTTGCTAACTTTACAGATGCAGTTCCATACGTTACAACATGGATTTCTGTTCAGCATGCAACTGGCATCAAGAACGTAAACACTACAGACATGATGAATAGCAATGCTATTTACAACCTGAATGGTGTTCGCGTAAATAAGGATTACAACGGTATTATTATCCGCAACGGAAAGAGATTTATCAACAAGAAGTAAATCTCCAATCCCTGTTCTCCCCCAAAGGGAGTGACTTTTGCCTTCATGGTAGATTCGTCTGCCATGAAGGTTTTTCATTTTTACACCTTATTAATAAACGCGCGCACGCGCGTACAAAGTATCAGTCTTTTAACACATAATAGTTTCACTTTTTACAGATTATTTTTGCAAATCAAGCAAATTCTATTTTATAATGTTAGTTAATTATACGAAACTATATTCGCTTTTTTCTGTTAATTTTTAATATATCTGCGAATTTATGCTTAAAATCATTCTTATTTTTAACATAAAATGCCTTACCTTTGCAGCGAGTTAAAAAATAAGAAATGAAGAAATCGACTATTTGGATCATTAGCATCGTCATGGGTATCTCGTTTATAGCCCTGCTGTTCATGCAGCTAAGCTATATCAACTCAATGGTCAAGATGAAGCGTGAGCAGTTCGACGAATCGGTCAACCGTTCACTGTATCAGGCATCGAAGAACCTGGAGCTCAACGAGACTATGATGTATCTTGAGAACGACGTGAACGAGGTGAAGAAAAATTCCCTCTTCAAAGAGTCTGTTTCTACCGATTCAAATGGCATCGTATCACAGGCACGCACGTTCTCAGCCACTGGAAACGACGGAACGACATACTCTTCGTTCACACTAAAGACTACGCAGACTAAGGCAAAAGACCTGTCAAAGTTTGGTTGGAACGGCAAGAAAAAGAGCGAAAATGTCTCTACCGACATACAAGACATGGTACGCACACGCTACGTATATCAAAAAGCATTGCTCGATGAAGTCATCTACAGCATACTCTATACTGCAAGCGACAGACCGCTGAAAGAGCGCATCAACTTCAAGCATCTCGACCAAGACTTGCGCAGCGAATTAGCAAACAACGGCATAAAAATACCGTATCACTTCTCTGTAACTACCGCCGACGGGCGAATTGTCTATCGCTGCCCTGACTATGTTGAGGACGGAAACGAGAACACTTACACGCAGGTTCTCTTCCGCAACGACCCTCCGTCGAAGATGGGACTTGTCACAATCCACTTCCCTGACATGAACCAATACATCTTCAGCAGCGTCCGGTTCATGATTCCGTCGTTGATATTCCTGGCTGTTCTGCTGATTACGTTCATCTTCACCATCTATGCCGTGTTCCGCCAGAAGCGCATCAGCGAGATGAGAAACGACTTCATCAACAACATGACGCACGAACTGAAGACGCCTATAAGCAGCATTTCACTCGCCGCACAGATGATTGGCGACAAGGATGTGGTGAAGAACGAGACCATGATGAACCATGTCAGCAAGGTTGTACTCGACGAGAGCAAACGCCTCAGGATGCTCGTAGATAAGGTTCTGCAAATGTCAATGTTTGATAAGGCAGAGTCTGTACTAAAGAAAACAGAACTCGACATGAACGAGTTGATAGAGAATGTTGTCGAGACGTTCAAGCTGAAAGTCGATTACTCAGGCGGCGAGATCACGTCACAACTCAATGCAGAGAACGCAATGTCATACGTTGACGAGATGCACCTGACGAATGTCGTGTTCAATCTCATGGACAATGCCGTGAAGTATAAACGCCACGACGTGCCGTTGAAGCTCGACATTTCAACATGGAACGAAGGCGAAAAACTCTGCATCTCGGTGGCAGACAATGGGCTTGGAATAAAGAAGGACAACCTAAAAAAGATATTCGACAAGTTCTATCGCGTTCACACCGGAAACGTACACAACGTGAAAGGTTTCGGTCTCGGGCTTGCCTACGTCAAGAAGATTGTGCTGGCACATGGCGGAACAATCCGCGCCGAGAGCGAATATGGCAAGGGTACAAAGTTTGTCATCACACTTGCATGTGCAAAATAATTAGATAAATTCAGTATTAACATTATAAAAAGAGACGATTATGAAAAAGGAAATTGAAGAAAAAGTGCAGTTGCTTTTATGCGAAGACGACGAGAACCTCGGCATGTTGCTGCGCGAATATTTACAGGCAAAAGGCTACAACGTAACCCTCAGCCCTGACGGAGAAGACGGATACAAGAAGTTCATCGACGGCAAATTCGACCTTTGCGTGCTCGACGTGATGATGCCAAAGAAGGATGGTTTCTCACTCGCACAGGACATCCGACTTGTCAATTCCGACGTTCCAATCATCTTCCTCACGGCAAAAGCACTGAAGGAAGACATTCTCGAAGGCTTCAAGATTGGTGCCGACGATTACATCACAAAGCCATTCTCAATGGAAGAACTCGTGCTTCGTATCGAGGCTATCATGCGTCGTGTACGTGGAAAGAAGACTAAGGAGTGCAATGTATATCGCATCGGCAAGTTCACTTTCGACACTCAGAAGCAGCTTCTCCTGCTTGGCGACAAGCAGACTAAGCTCACTACAAAGGAGAACGAACTGCTTACACTGCTTTGCTGTCACGCAAACGAAATACTCCAGCGCGACTTTGCATTGAAGGCAATATGGATTGACGACAACTACTTCAACGCTCGTTCTATGGATGTTTACATCACTAAACTCCGCAAGCACCTGCGTGAAGATCCTCAGATTGAAATCATCAACATCCACGGAAAGGGCTATAAGCTCATCACTCCTGAGATTGAGATTTAGGTTTCATGGTTCATCCCCTCTCTGCCCTTCCAGAGGGGGGGATGAAAGATTTAGAGGATAAATTGTAAATTATCCCCACACACACAACCTACAACCAATAACCCACAACCAATAACCTATAACCTACAACTTTTGCAAGTTATCAACTTGCGAAAGTTGATTTAATTTATTTGCAAAGTTCTTTATTATCTTCAATGTCGATTTGTCATCGTCAAACACGGAGTTCAGTCCTTGCTCTTCCTGTGCAGGATCACCTACATAATCATCCCAGCGTTGCCAAATGACATGTTTCACCTTTGCCTTGCCTCCCCATCCCCAGAAGTTGCAACCTGCAATTTTGCCAGAATCATAGATGACGGAGAACACATATTTATAATATGCATCACGCCCTGTGGTCGGACTTCCTGGCTTGAACGACATATTATCGCGTGGATATCCAAATTCTTCGAGCACTACAGGACGCCCGAAAGGTTGCATACGCTCGTATGCCTCGTCAATATAACGCATTGTCAGTTCATTTACAGAATCTGGTTTTTCTTTTATCCAACTCCAGTTGTATGGCCATATATGAATACATGCATAGTCAATACACGGCAAGGAATGAATGGTTGTAAAAAGATTGATATCCTGTTCACATCCGTGCTTGCCCTCAGAACCCGTCGTGACAAGATGGTTTGGATCCAGTTGTTTAATCAATTTCGATTGGCGGTCGATGAATGCAACAAGCCGTGCCTTATGCACAGAATCATCAACAAAGCATCGTGGTTCGTTGGCTATCTCCCATGCCATCAGTGCCGGAGAATCCTTATACAGTTGTCTTGTTACCGTATTGCGTCTTGTTACGATATTCTTTACATGATTGGTCGATAGTTCTATAGCCTTGTCGTTCATCACGAAGTCGCCTACATATTCCATATATTGAGGCCATCCGTCAACACTTGGGATGGGGCATCGCTTGCCTGTAGCCCACTCAAGATAGGTTCCATATCCCCCACTCCACTCCCAAGCATTATTGAAATAAAGGATTGCCTTCATGTTTCGCTTTTCAAATTCTGCCATAAGATAGTCCAAACCTTGCAGGATTGTGTCATTATATTCTCCTGGAGCTGTCTGCAACACTGGTTCAATATGACTTGCAAGCCCTTCCTTGCCATCGCCTCCTACCAGCACCCTTACATTCTCAACTCCGTTATCTTGCATGAGGTCTAATTCTTTTTTCAAGCGTTTCCTGTCTCCTCCACGCCCCTCACTGGCAAGAATGGCACCATACCAGAAGTTTGTTCCTACATACCGGTATTCTTTGTCGCCGAGAAAGAACTTGCCGTTCTTTACTGTGACAAACTGGGCAGACGCACTATCTCCCATCAGAATAGCGACAAACGCGAGTAGAATCCATAAGCTATGTTTTAGTCTGTTCATACAATTATTCTTTTTGCAACCTCAAAACCTCATGACCTCAAAACCTTAAAACCTCATCCCATCCACCGCTGCGATGATGCGATCACACCATTCGTCGAACTCTGGGTCTTCTACCTGGAGTTCCGGATGGGACAATACATTCTCCAATGTCCAGCGTATTCCCTGGTCAAATCTGACGGTTGCCTTGAACTCAGGCACCGCCTTTTTTAGTTTTGTATTGTCGAAAACTACCGACGTAGCCTTGTCTCCGATGAGTGCCCCGAGCAAATCAAACTTGCCGGTCGAGGCAAGAAAGTCGGACGACACATGGTATGCCTTTAGTTCTACGCCCAATACGTTGGCTATTGTCGAGTATATCTGATTCCATGTAAGACTCTCGTCAGACGTTATCTGGAAGGCATTGCCTATGGCATGTGCGTTATTCATAAGCCCTATAAAGCCCTTTGCGAAGTCAGTGTTGTGCGTCATTGTCCACAGTGATGTGCCGTCGCCATGAATGATTACAGGCTTTCCGTCGAGCATACGGCGTATTACTTGCCATGAACCCTTGTTGCCATGTACGCCGAGTGGAACGCTACGGTCGTCGTAAGTGTGGCTTGGGCGTATGATTGTCACAGGAAATCCTTGTTCGCGATATTGCTTCATGAGGTATTCCTCACACGCTATTTTGTTGCGCGAATACTCCCAGTATGGGTTTGCAAGTGGTGTTCCCTCAGTGATGATGTAGTTTGCCGATGGCTTCTGATAGGCTGATGCCGAACTGATATACATATATTGGTCGGTGCAATCGTGGAACAATCTGTAGTCACGCTCCACTTGTTCCGGTACGAAACCAATGAAGTCGCAGACCGTATCGAAGTGCATACCTTCGATTTTCGACTTCACATCTGCCTCGTCGTTCACGTCAGCGCGTATCACCTTCACGTTCTCGGGCACCTCACTCATACGGTTGCCGCGGTTCAACAGATACAATTCCCATTCAGGGTTCTGTGCAAGGCTGCGGGTGATTGCCATGCTGATAGTCCCCGTGCCCCCGATAAACAATGCTTTCTTCATAACAAAACGATTTATTTCTTTCCGTATGCAAATTTACACATTTCCCCCACAACTTCCAACATCTTTCGCCAAAAAGTTCGATTTTACGGTTTTTAGTTTTTCGGCACAGATTAAATCTTCCATAGGAGTGAACGCCCTGAAAGAGCTACTCAATAAGATCAAAATACATTTCATTATGTGTGGTCTGCCTTAGGCAGCCTTGATGTGTTGGTTGCGTCTGTGCTTATATGAACAAGTTCATAAAGCCCAGTCGCAACCAACACATCGCTCTTCGTTCCGAAGAGCCACACATAATGAAATGACAAAATACCTTACGGTAAAAAATGTGGCCGTTGGCCATAAAAAATAATATTTGACTATAGGTTATGGGTTGTAGGTTATGGAGTTCTGATTTTAGGTTATCAACCAACAACCAAACCACATTTTTTACGAACGAAGTGAGATATTTTTTATGCGAAGCATATTTTGTATATGATGTATGGATGGCCACGACAGTGGTGTCTGTTTATGGTATTGCAGCGCAAGAACTTGTTCTTTAGCGCTGCAATACCATAAACAGACATGGGCTTCAGTATGATGCACACCATACATCATATCATTTTTTTCCATTATGATTACACCAGATTTTGCATTCGAGCCATATTAATTCATCGGAACGTTGGAAGGTTGAGGCTGACTTGAGCGCTATGCTTTCGGGGAATGTTCGGTTGGGGTGTTGAAGTTGAACGCTTAAGTCTGCCAAACATTGCTGCAATGTTCGAGTCAACATTGCTACAATGTTCGGACCAACATTGCTGCAATGTTTTTACGGGTTAAGCGCTCAACCTCACAAACGCAAACGCTGAACCCTGCAATTCAAAAAGGACAAAATAAATCCCCCAACCCTTCACATACGGAAAGATTGGGGGCGACAATGAAAGCAATCACTTAAAATCTGTTCAAATAACGCTCAACGATTCCTTCAAGACGCTGCTTGTCCTTGAAGTACTGATAGGTTGAAACCTTGAGCTCTACACAAGCCTCCTCGTCGCAGACAATGTTTCCGTGAGGATGAGCCTGCAATGCCGATACAGTCCACATGTGGTTGATACCGTTGTCGATTACGTGGTGGAGAGCACGGCTCTTCTGTGGTCCGTTGCAAACGATGAGCACCTCGCGTGCTGCCATAACGGTGCCGACACCAACTGTCAACGCCTGCTTTGGCACGAGGTTTACGTCGTTGTTGAAGAAACGACAGTTTGCCTGGATTGTGTTTGTAGTAAGAGTCTTGATACGGGTTTTGCTGCCGAGCGAACTTCCTGGCTCGTTGAAAGCAATGTGACCATCAGGTCCGATGCCACCCATAAAGAGGTCGATGCCACCGGCTGCCTCGATAGCCTTCTCGTAATTCTCACATTCTGCCATAAGGTCAGGGGCATTTCCGTTAAGTATGTGCACGTTCTCCTTCTTGATGTCAATATGACTGAAGAAGTTTGTCCACATGAAACTATGATAACTTTCAGGGTGATCCTCTGGAAGACCTACATATTCGTCCATGTTGAATGTGATGACATTCTTGAACGATATCTTTCCAGCCTCGTACAATTTGATTAAATTCTTGTAAAGACCAAGTGGAGAACTACCAGTAGGACAGCCCAATTTGAAAGGTTTTTCTGGTGTTGGGTTATAATCAATAATCTTTTCTGCAACATAATTTGCAGCCCATTTCGACATGTCGTCGTAATTGTTAGTGATGATTACTCTCATAATTATTAGTAATTAAATTAAACTTATTTCAAAGGATTCTTGTCACTTTTATACCATTCAATGAACTTGCCAATGCCCTCTTTGAGTGTTGTCGTTGGCTTGTAGCCCATGTTTTGTTCGAGTTTTGACGTGTCGGCGTAAGTCTGATACACGTCACCTGGCTGCATTGGCAGCATGATTTTCTCGGCAGGAGTGCCGATTGCGTCCTCAATAGTGGAGATAAAGTCCATCAATTTCACTGGATTGCTGCAACCGATGTTATATACTTCGTGGCTTCTACCGTCGGAATCTTCCGTCGGAGGGTTATCAAGAACGCGGATAACGCCCTCAACAATGTCGTCAACATACGTGAAGTCGCGCATCATATCGCCATTGTTGAACACCTTTATAGGCTGTCCGTTGCTAATTGCTTTGGCGAAAAGCATCGGCGCCATGTCTGGTCTGCCCCAAGGACCATAGACGGTAAAGAAGCGAAGACCAGTCGCTGCAATCTTGTAAAGCTTAGAATAGCAGCTTGCCATAAGCTCATTTGCCTTCTTTGTAGCAGCGTAGAGCGACACTGGATTATCTACTTTGTCCTCTTCAGAGAACGGAGTTTTGGTGTTTCCACCATACACACTGCTCGACGAAGCATATACAAGATGCTTCACAGGATAGTGGCGGCAGCACTCAAGAATGTTTGCAAAACCTACAAGATTGGCATCAACGTAGGCAAAAGGATTCTCGATTGAGTAGCGTACACCTGCTTGTGCAGCAAGGTTTACCACCTTGTCAAACTGTTCCTGCCCGAAGAGTTTTGGCAGCATCTGCTTGTCGGCAATGTCGCCTTCAACAAATTTGAAGTTAGGATTTGTGATTTCTGCAAGGCGCGCGTGCTTCAATTCTACGGGATAATAATGGTTGAGATTGTCGATTCCAACAACCGTGTCACCACGTTGAAGCAGTTTCTGAGTGAGGTGAAAACCAATGAAGCCAGCGGCTCCTGTTACTAATATCTTCATATATTTTTTTTCTATTTTATTCGAGTTCTCGAAGATCCGAGATTTCGATACTCTATGTTTATATTCCGTTTTTGTATCTCTCGTACACTTCAAGGTTGCCGATGTTGTAGCGTTTACCTGGCATTTCCCATGCGTGCATCACTGATTTGTCGCAAAGATAATGCGCAAGATTGCCTGGAGCATCGAAGCCGCAACCGTTTTCTATGCAGTGTTCAATCAGTTCGTAATCCTTTTCTGAGTATATATAAAAAGGTGGGACCGCCCAATGAGACTTTGGTTCTTTCGGTTTTTCTTCCATGAGCAACACCTTGTTATCGCTGTCAAGACATACGACTCCCGTGCGTTGGAGGTTGGCAATGCTCTCTTCGTTGTGGCACATAATCAATGATGTGCCCTTCTCTTTGAAGTATTCTACGAAACCTTTAAGCGAAAAATCGAGGATATTGTCGGCTGCAACGACGAGCAATGAGTGGTCGTTTGACGTAGAATTTGCCTCGCGCGACTTCAATGTTTCGAGTGCAAGCAACAGGTCTTTCACTGCTCCGATGCGATTATCATTGGTTGTCGAGCCGTCGTCGATGATAGTAATTGGTTTCTTATAGCTTGATTTTTCCTTCCATTCATTGAAGATTGAGGCAAACTTATGGTTTGTAACAACGATATGTTCCGTTATGTCGTCGAAATTATCAACGTCCTCCATCATGCGATCGAGTATCGTCTTGTCGCCAATCTTGAGTAATGGCTTAGGAAAATTCTCGGTTAATGGGAACATTCTTGTTGCATACCCTGCTGCCAATACGATATTCTTCATACACCTTATTATATATATATCGTTCCGTATTATATAAATCTTGCTCCGTCATCAGTCTTGCAGAAATGGACGGCAAACGTGTCTTCGTACTCTGGGAACTGTTCAAGATAGCGTCGGGTAAGCTCTTCCTTGATGGTTTCTTCCTTGCTCGGGTCAACAAGAGCAATACAAGCTCCCTTGAATCCTGCGCCCGAAAAACGCCCGCCATACACACCATCCAATGAACGCATGATGTCGTAGATAGCAATCAGTTCGGCTGATCCGCATTCATAATTATGTATAGAACTCTCGCAACTCTCGAATGAAAGTTTGCCGAAAAGCTGCAAGTTACCACTCTCCCACGCTGTCACGCCCTGACGAACACGGCGATATTCGGTATAGAAATGCTCTGCCCTACGTGCGAAACGCTTTGGCATGATGTCGCAGGTCTTTTCATAAACCTCCTTAGGAATGTCGCGAAGGAATGTTTTGTCAAGTTTCTTCAACGGTTGGTCAGTGTAAGCAAGCATATTCCAAGCGGCTGTCTTGCACTCAGCAACGCGAAGATTGTAGTCACTGCTAACAAGAGAACGGGTGAGACCGGAGAAGAAAATGCCGAGGTGGAAGTCTGGCATCTTTGGATTCTTCTTGATAACTCGGTATTCTTCTGTGTCAGTGTCGAGGAAAAGAAGGCTGTCCTTTTCAGAAAGAGCAATGCAACTTTGGTCGAGTATTCCGTTGTTCAGCCCGATGTATTCCCTTTCAGCCTGGGAAGCAATCTTGATAACCTCCATCTTTGTCAACTCAATGTTGTTTGCCTTAGC
Organism: Bacteroidaceae bacterium; assembly: GCA_024398515.1. Lineage (GTDB taxonomy): Bacteria > Bacteroidota > Bacteroidia > Bacteroidales > Bacteroidaceae > Prevotella. The sequence goes on from JAKSIZ010000021.1 coordinate 22,901, forward strand.
CATTGCCATGACGTATGCAATCAGTACTGCAGCCGAAGATGAAAGTCCACCGACTGGCAAAGAACCTATGACAACGCCTTTGATGCCATATTTAAGTGTAAACCTTTTCTTCAAAGCATACTTTGCTCCACGTGCGTAGTCACCCCAGTTTCCATTCTTAACTTGCACAGGTGCAGCAATGTCAAACTTCACATCACCATCAAAGCCGGGGCTTTTCAAGTCAACAGTTCCGTCTTCCGTTACGCTAAAATATAGATTTATTCCCTTGTCGAAAGCAAAACCCGTGACCAATCCATGCTGATGGTCAACGTGTGCTCCAAGTGGACAAACGCGATATGGCGAATAAATATGGTATTCAGGTTCGCCACCATAATTCCTTATATATAATTCTTTGTCGTTCATACATTCGTCAAATAACAAAATGCAAAAATAGACAATAATTTTAATTTTATACTTTTTTTAGACTTCAATTTTACATTTTTTAAGAGAAAATTGTACTAAATCAAGTTAAATGTTCGCTGAATACAAAAAAAATGTTTAATTTTGTGACGCTTTACAAAAACCACAAATATGAAAAGAATCTCCATACTCGCAGCTTGCATGTTACTTGCCATAGCCGTTTTCGCACAGACAGCACGCGAAGAAATCAAGGCAGATATCTATAAATCAGCAAGTAATCACATGGCATATCCAGGTCCACAAAAGGTTCTGACAGCATGTCCTGAGGGCAAAAAACCTTTCTATATTTCGCATTACGGTCGTCACGGCTCACGTTATCTGTGCGGAGAAATGGAGTATGGTTTTCCTTTGGGAGTGCTGAAAAGGGCTGAGAAGAGCGGTAAACTGACCGAACTTGGCAAGGATGTCCTGCGCAGAGTAGAGCTTATCAGCAACGAAGCATACAAAAGAGTTGGCGAACTTACCCCTCTTGGTGCCGAGCAACATCGCAATATCGCAAAGCGAATGTTCGAACGATTCCCAGAAATTTTTGCCGATTCTGCCAATGTAGATGCGAAGAGCACGGTTGTCATACGCTGCATTCTTTCAATGGAGAACGCCCTTCAGCAATTGAAAGGTATGAATCCAAAGTTGAAAATACGCCATGATGCAAGCAATCACGACATGTATTATATGAATTTTGGCAAGGATTGGATTGAAAACCGACGCATTGCCAAGGAGACGAAAGTCAAGTTCAACGAGTGGAAACAAAAGCATTGCGTGCCCGACAGACTTATGTCCGTGCTGTTCAACGACGCTTCATACGCCAAGGACAGCATACCTGCATCGCCTTTCTTCTCCGCTTTATTCAAGGTTGCTTCCATTATTCAGAACCAAGAAGCACGCCACAAAGTCACTCTTTACGACATATTCACCGAGGAAGAAATATATAATCTCTGGGAACATGATAACATTTCGTGGTATCTCGGCTATGGTGGAAACCCTCAAAACAACGGTTTGCCTCCATACATTCAGCGCAATCTTCTGCGAAAGATCATCGAAGAAGCCGACAGTTGTATGCTGTTAGAAAAGCCTGGAGCAACGCTTCGCTATGGTCACGAGACCATGGTGCTGCCTCTTTCTTTCCTAATGGAACTCAACAACAATGCCGTTCAGGTGACAGACTTAGAGCAAATAACCGCGAATTGGCAGAACTATAAGTGCTTCCCAATGGCGGCAAACATACAGTTAGTGTTCTATCGTGCCGACGTGAACGACAAGGATATTCTCGTCAAAGTGCTGTTCAACGAGGACGAAGCCACGCTTCCAGTCAAGACCGATTGCGCTCCTTACTACCATTGGACAGACGTAAGACAATACTATCTGAACAAGTTAAATACCTTCGAAGCCAATATGGAGAGCATCAAGAAGGAGGCTGAAAAGAAGGAGTGGGACAAGTTCTGGTAACAAAAAACAGGCAATCATCCTGCGCGAAACATCGAATAATCGAGATTCCGAGACTTCGAAATATCGAGAACCCGAAATCTAAAAAGTTCGAACAACACCATAATATATATAATAATTAATCATAAACCTATCAAAAATGAAACATTTATTTTTAGTATCATGCCTTGCATTGTTTGCTGTCAGCGGCAATGCTGCAACCAAGGCTAAGAAGTCAAACTCGAACAAACCTGTGTTCACAGTAGTAAAAGAGAACAAAATCACGAGCATCAAGGACCAAAATCGCAGCGGTACGTGCTGGGATTACTCAACACTTTCGTTCTTTGAGGCTGAGATTTTGAAGAAAACCGGCAAGACATACGACCTTTGCGAGGCATTCGTATGCAACAAGACATACATGGACCGTGCCGTTCAGGTAGTTCGTTTCCACGGTGATTGTCAGTTTGCACAAGGCGGTAGCGCATACGATCCGCTCTATTGCATCCAGAACTATGGCATCTGTCCTGAGGATGCAATGCCTGCTGCAGGAAGTCTCTACGGCGATTCTCTCAACAATTTCAACGAGTTCTTCTCAGTGCTTTCACCATACGTAAACGCTGTATCGAAGAGTGACAGCAAGAAACTCTCCACTCAATGGCGCGTAGGTTTTCAGGGTATCCTCGATGCTTACCTCGGTAAATGTCCTGAAGAGTTCACATACGAAGGCAAGAAATACACTCCAAAATCGTTTGCTGCAAGCCTTGGACTCAACTGGGACGACTATGTATCAGTAACAAGTTACACGCATCATCCATTCTGGACACAGTTTGCCGTTGAGGTACAGGACAACTGGCGTTTCCCTCTTTCTTACAATGTACCGATGGCTGACATGCAACGCATCATCGACAATGCCGTTAACGAAGGCTACACAATAGCATGGGGCGGCGACGTAAGCGAGGATGGTTTCACCCGCAAGGGCCTTGCATACTACGTGGATTCAAAGCAGACATCGTCGCTTGCAGGCAGTGACATGGCGAAGTGGCTCAAGCTTGCCAAGACTGCAAAGACCGATAAGATTGACTCACTCGGCTGTCTTGTTCCAGAGGTTACGCCTACACAGGAACTCCGCCAAGAGCGTTTCGACAACTGGGAACTCACCGACGACCACGGAATGCTTATCTATGGCATCGCAAAGGACCAGAATGGCAAGGAGTATTATATGGTTAAGAACTCTTGGGGCGAAACAGGTGACTACAAGGGAATCTGGTATATGACAAAGAACTTCATCATTGGCAACACGATGGACTTCATGGTGAACAAGAATGCCATCCCTGCCGACCTTCGCCAGAAGATGGGCATAAAGTAATTGCCCAACATAAGCAATCCTGTACGCTCTGTAGGAGCAAAAGCATTAAAAACGCAATGACGTAAAAAAGCTTTTGCTCTTACAGAGCGTAATTTTAGCGATGTACGCCTTAACCAGGGTGCAGCTTCGCTTTGCCCTGGGCTGATAGGTGTAAGACTTTCAGGCTATGATTTAGCTGACACGAACGCATAACTTTCCAAGGTCGTGCGTGCTCAATTCTAAAGTCGAGCGTTAAAGTGCGAAAAACATTGGAGCAATGTTGGAGTCAACATTGCTCCAATGTTGAGTCGAACATTGCTGCAATGTTTGGCGGAGTTAAGCGTTCAACTTTTCAAGTGCAATCGGAGAGCCGGAGCAAAAGATAAGGCGAATTTGCAAGTTTCTTCATTTTAATTGGCATTTTATTTGTGCAGGTATGACGTTTTTATTATATTTGCATCATAATTGCGAAAACGTCAAAAACTAATATATGGCAAAGGACAGGACAGCATACGTATGCGAGAACTGTGGCTACGACTCACAGAAATGGTTGGGCAAATGCCCTAACTGTGGTCAATGGAACACGTTCAAGGAGATAAAGCTTTCAGGCGGGGCATCGAAAGCCATGCAACCGGCAGCCATGCGAGGAGCATTGACCGCCATGAGCACAAAGCCGCTGAAGCTGAAGGACATCTCCGACATCGAAGAAGAACGCATAGACATGTGCGACTCGGAACTCAACCGAGTGCTTGGCGGAGGACTGGTGCCTGGCAGCATTGTACTGCTCGGCGGAGAGCCTGGCATAGGAAAGAGTACGCTCTCACTGCAGACGGCACTGCGGATGAAGGGCAAGGAAATACTCTACGTCAGCGGTGAGGAGAGTTCGCACCAACTGAAGATGAGGGCGCAAAGACTGCAAGGCAACGGCGCAAAGGACCTTACCATACTCTGCGAAACATCGTTGGAGAAGATACTCGAACAACTCAACGAACTGCAGCCAGACCTTGTTGTCATCGACTCAATACAGACAATCGCGTCGGAAAACATTGAGACCGCACCAGGCAATATCACTCAAGTGCGCGAATGTGCAGCCTCACTCCTGCGATATGCAAAGACGAGTGGCACGCCGATAATACTCATCGGACACATCACAAAGGATGGAACACTGGCAGGACCAAAGATACTTGAGCATATCGTTGACACCGTCGTTCAGTTTGAAGGCGATAATCATTACCAATATCGCATATTGCGCAGCATAAAGAATAGGTTCGGTTCTACCTCCGAACTGGGTATTTACGAGATGGGACAAGACGGGTTGCGAGTGGTTTCAAACCCTTCCGAACTGCTCCTGACCAAAGACCACGACGGACTCAGCGGCATAGCAATCAGTTCGGCAATAGAGGGCGCAAGGCCTTTCATGCTCGAAACGCAGGCACTTGTATCGACGGCAGCATACGGAACACCGCAGCGTTCAGCCACCGGTTTCGACCAACGTAGGCTCAACATGCTGCTTGCCGTGCTCGAAAAACGCGTCGGTTTCAAGCTTATACAAAAGGATGTCTTCATAAACATAGCGGGAGGTTTGCGCGTTACAGACCTCGCCATGGACCTCAGTATCATTGCTGCAGTGCTTTCAAGCAACGTGGATACGGCAATCGAAACAGGCTTCTGCATGGCTGGAGAGGTTGGACTGAGTGGAGAAGTGCGGCCAGTAGGAAGGATTGAACAGCGCATTTCCGAGGCAGAAAAGCTTGGATTCAGCCATTTCATCCTGCCGTCGAACAACATGCAAGGCATCGATGCAAGGCGTTACAACATAGAACTCATCCCAGTAAAACGCGTAGAGGAGGCACTGAGAGCATTGTTTGGTTAGAAGAAAAACAGTCCCGAGAACTCGGAATTTCGAACATTCGGGAACTCGATACCCCGTAAAAATTGAAAAATTATGAACTATAATTTCCATAAAAAAACGTTGATCATTGCCATTTCAGGCGTTGTCGTAGTCATTGCATTGGCTATTCTGCTATGGTTTTCATACGCAACGAAAGGAACATCAGAGGAGGTTGAGACAATCGTAAAACGCGACTCCACGGCATTATGCGTGGCAGTTATGCCAACGCTTGACTGCCTTCCGGCTATGGTAGCATACGACGACAGCCTGTTCAAAGCAGCAAATGCGAATGTCTTTATCGAGACTTTTGCCAGTCAAATGGATTGCGACACGGCACTCATAGGCGGTTCGGCACACTTGGCATTCACCGATGTGATACGTGCACAGCGTCTGATCCGCAAGAAAGTAGCGATAGATTACTACTCGAAAACGCCGCTTTCGTGGAAGTTTATCACCAATCCCCGCAGTCGTGTGCGCGAGATGAAGGATATGGAAGAGAAGCTTGTAGGCATCACACGCTTCTCTGGCACCGACTTCCTGGCAGAGTTGGCGATAGATAGTGCGAAGATGAAACGCGAAAAAGTATTTCGTGTACAGATAAACGACCTAAACATCCGCCTGAGTATGCTGCTCAACAATGAACTCGATGGCGTTCTTCTGCCCGAACCATACGCCACGGAAGCATCGAACCATAACAACAAAGTACTGTACGACTTCGCACGAAATTCGTTCTCGCTTGGCACAATCGTGATGCGCAAAGACCTCATTGCCGACAGCACAGAGGTTGACCGCTTTGCTTTAGGCTATAACATGGCGGTGGATTCTATCAATAAAAATGGGATACAACATTACAGGGAAACAATAAAAAAATACTTCAACGTGAAGAGTTCGACCATTGATTCACTCAAACAGATGCGCTTTGAACACGTAACGCCAGTGAACGCATCAGATAAGATTTTGGCTCAAAAATGGTTGGATAAACATTGATTTTGGATTAAAGACAATGAGGAAGCAAGGTTTTGACAGCCGAGAAATCGAGTTTTCGAAATCTCGAAAATCCGAAACAATAACTTCAAAATAATAAGAAATGAATAGGAAACTTAATGCGATAAAGAAAAATATCACCGAATCAAAACTCGGAGAAGCACTGAAAGGACTCGAAGAAATCATTGATTCACACATGGAATGGGGCATAAGCGACGAACTGAAATCGCTTACCGACAACTTTGAACTCATGACTTCATCGCTTGCCAACGGCATGAAAGACCCGTCGCTTGAAGAGAATTATTCCCATCTCCTGCATCAGACATACGCCCTGTATGCCCGAGTAAAATGGCATATCAGGAAGACACAAAACCAGGCTGTGACGTTCATATACGGTCAAAAGCCAGACTTTGACGTGGAGTATTGCCAGACACAGCTTGAGAATTTCTATGCCGATGAGGTTCTCGGACAGCCAGACTATAAGCAACATCAGTTATATATAAATAAGGTGTTCACCACTCTGACCAATCAGGAACTCTGGAGCAATGACACAGCAGAGAAGATGGAAATGCTCCTTTTGTCGCCGACAATCGATACAAAGGACAAACTCTTGATGATAACGGCAATCATGTTGAGTGCCGCCGGCACATTCGACTTGCGCAAATTGACCGTTTTGCTTCACGTTTACCTTCAAACCGATGACGAGAATGTGCGCATCCGTGCGCTTGTAGGATGGGTTATGAGCATTGATTATGATATGGTTGATGTTTATCCTGAACAGAAAGAAATGCTTTTCGACTTAGCAGACACACAACCTGTCATAGAAGATTTATACGCCATGCAGGCACAGATGGTGTATTGCCTCAACGCAATGGAAGACCACAAGGCGATAAAAGAAGACATCCTGTCGGACTTAGTAAAGGATCAAGGCACGCCAAACATTGACATACGTATCATAGAAGATCCTGAAGAAATAGAGGATTTCCTCGAACGAGAAGAGGCAGAAGACAAGCTCGACGCACTGCAAGACAAGGTGGAACAGATGATGGACATGCAGCGAAGTGGTGCTGACATATACTTTGGAGGATTTGCTGCAATGAAGAACTACGCATTCTTCAACACACTTGCCAACTGGTTCTGCCCATTCTACATTGAGCATCCGGAAATCACAAACGTATTCAACGACGAAGAAAACGTCAATGCAATAAAGAACCTTTTGAATGCTGTACCGTTCTGCGACTCGGACAAATACTCATTTGCCTTGACTATGCACATGGTGATTCCAAAGATTCCTAAGGATATGTTGAAACTTCTCGACACCGGAGAACTGAAATCGATGGAGAACTTTGCAAACATTCCTGAAAGCACACTGATATTGCGAAGATATTTACAAGACCTATATCGCTTCTTCCGTCTGTGTCCGATGAACAAGAAATTTGTAAACATATTTGAACCGGAGAAATGCCTTTTCATTACAAATTCTATGTTTTTAACCTCTCACTTCATAGAGAAATCAACAAGCATTGCTAAAATACTTATAAAGAAAGACAACGACAGATACTTCCAGTATCTTGCACAGCACTGTCTTTCAATGACACAAGAGTTGCTGGGCATGATAGGCAAGCGATACATGCAAAAGGAAGATTATGAAACAGCACTGCACCTTTTCCAAGAACTATTTGAGGAGAACAATGAGAGCAAGATAGCGGTACGCGGTTTGGCGAAGTGCTATTTCCATTTATGGGAACATGAAAAGGCACTCGAAATGTATAATCTGCTCGAACAGATGTCGCCAGACAATGACGTAGTAAAACTTAATAAATACGTCTGCATGACCTATCTCTCATTAAACCTTGAAGATGCCATTGCAGGACTTGCCAAGTTATGCTATGAGCATCCAGACAAGACATCGTATCTTAGTGCACTTGGATGGGCATATCTTGTTCATGGTAAACTTGACATGGCGCTGAAGAAATACAATGAAGCAATAGCATTACCTGACGCGACAGAGGTTGATCACTTCCACATTGGACTGGCTTACGCCTGTGCTGACGACATACAGAATGCCGTAGTTCACATGGCACAGTATTTCCAAAAGGAAGATTCGTACGACTACATCGTTGATGTAATAAAAGAAGAAGCGGTAATCGTTTCAATTATATATAACATAAAAGCAATGAAACTTGCTCTTATTGCAGACCTGATAAAGAAGGGACAATCATGAAAAGAATAGGAGTATTTTGTGCCATTCTCTTTTTTGCTACTGGGCTTTTACATGCGCAAAGCGACAGTGCTATTGTCGAAACAATGCAGCAATATGGCGTGACATTCTCACACGACAACTCTGTTGTTGTATTCAAGAACGGTCAGGAAAAGTTCGATGACATGTTCCCTGCCATTCGTAGTGCCAAACATAGCATTCATCTTGAATACTTCAACTTCCGTAATGACTCCATTGCATCATTGCTTTTCGACATACTTGCCGAAAAGGTTAAGGAAGGCGTAAAGGTTCGGGCATTGTTCGATGGGTTCGGCAACGACTCAAACAACCAGCCATTGAAGAAGCATCATATAAAAGACCTTCGTAGTCGCGGCATAGAAATCTACGAATTTGACCCTATACGCTTTCCGTGGGTTAACCACATTTGGCCACGCGACCATAGGAAGATTGTTGTTATCGACGGTCGCATTGCTTACACTGGTGGCATGAATGTTGCAGATTATTACATAAAGGGCACACCGCAAGTAGGTACATGGCGCGATATGCATTGTCGCATAGAAGGTTCGGCAGTCAACGAACTGCAAAAGATTTTCGTTCGCATCTGGAACAAAACTACAAAGCAGACGCTTACTGTCAACGGTCTTCTACAAGGCGGAACACACTATACCGACGATGTGCTTAAACTTGACACTACAGCCACTCGCGGCAACAAGACCATAGGAATACTGAACCGCGAGCCACGCACTTCAAACGAAATAATGCGACGTTTCTATTGTTCTGCCATAGACAATGCTGAATCTACAATAAGAATTATCAATCCATACTTCACTCTAATACCAAGCATCAAGAAGGCATTGCGCAGGGCTATTAAGCGAGGAATAAAGGTTGACATACTTGTAAGTCTTCATGGTGACGTGCCTTTGACGCCGGATTGTGTATTCTTCCAGTGCCATACTTTGATGAAGTGTGGAGCAAATGTTTACATTTACAAGCCAGGGTTTCATCACTCAAAGATTATGACCATCGATGGCAAATACTGTACAATCGGCAGTACCAACCTCGATTCACGCAGTCTCAATAGCGACTACGAAGTGAACACACTAATAATCGACCGCCACACAACGGCAGAACTGGACAAGATTTACGATGAAGACATTGAAGATTGTTTCTTGCTGACACCTGAGACGTGGAACCAAATGCGTACTCGCTGGCAAAAGACTCGCGGATGGTTTGCACACATCCTTTCGCCATTCCTCTAAAAAAGGCATAAAAAAGCCTCACTACATCAGTATTTGCAGTGAGGCATTTTTGATTTTTATTGATTCTTACTTTGTATAGAGTGCTACGATTGTCTCGTAAAGTTCCTGCTTACCTGAAGTCTGCTTAGGTTCGCCGACCTTCTTTCCATACTCGTAAACCTGCTCGAATGTAAGCTTTCCGTCTTCGAAGTCCTTACCCATACCTGCGTCGAAGCTTGAGTAGCGTTCCTTAACCATTGCAGGGATTGGAGAGTTTTCGAGGATGTCGGCAGCACTTTCGAGTGCGCGAGCCATTGCGTCCATACCGCTGATGTGAGCGATGAGGATGTCTTCGAGGTCTGTTGAGTTACGACGAGTCTTAGCGTCGAAGTTAGTACCACCAGGAGCAAGACCACCGTTGCGGATAATCTGCATCATAGCCTGTACGAGTTCGTACTGGTCAACAGGGAACTGGTCAGTGTCCCAACCATTCTGGTAGTCACCACGGTTTGCGTCGATTGAACCGAGCATACCAGCGTCAACAGCACAAGCGAGTTCGTGCTCGAATGTATGACCAGCAAGAGTAGCGTGGTTTACTTCGATGTTTACCTTGAAGTCCTTGTCAAGATTATGTGCCTTGAGGAAACCGATTACAGTTTCAGTGTCAACGTCATACTGGTGCTTTGTAGGTTCCATTGGCTTTGGCTCAATGAGGAAGTTGCCCTTGAAGCCCTTTGAACGTGCATAGTCACGAGCCATAGTGAGCATTGTTGCCATGTGTTCCTTCTCACGCTTCTGGTCTGTATTGAGGATTGACATGTAACCTTCACGGCCACCCCAGAATACATAGTTCTCAGCACCGAGTTCGATACCAGCGTCGATAGCGTTCTTAATCTGAACGATTGCACGAGCCACTACGTCGAAGTCAGGGTTTGTTGAAGCACCGTTCATATAGCGCTTATTGCCGAATACGTTAGCTGTTGACCAAAGGAGTTTCTTGCCTGAAGCAGCCATCTTCTCCTTCAAGTATGCTACGATAGCCTTCATGTTTGCCTCGTATTCTTCTACTGTTGCGCCTTCGTCGATAAGGTCAACATCGTGGAAACAGAAGTAGTCGATGCCGAGTTTATCCATGATTTCGAAACCAGCATCAGCCTTATTCTTTGCTACTTCGAGAGCATTGGCACCCTTGTTCCAAGGGAAAGTCTTTGTGCCAGGACCGAACTGGTCAGCTCCTTCTGCGCAAAGTGTATGCCACCATGCCATTGCAAAACGCAACCAATCCTTCATTTTCTTACCCATGACGACCTTTTCTGCGTCATAATAGTGGAAAGCCATAGGGTTCTTTGACTCCTTGCCTTCAAACTGAATCTTACTTACATTTGGAAAATAAGCCATTGTAATTTTTGATTTTTAGTGTTTTGAAATAATAATGTGAATTATATGATACAATTAATCATTTGCTACTTTGCCCAAACGCGACAACCACAAGTTGTATGCGCTGAGGTATGCTTCCTTATTTTTCTCGTCTGGAGCGATAATCGAGATGTGTTTCAACGTCGAGAATGCCTCGTTGCTGTCGCGGTAGATGCCAGCACCAATACCTGCTCCCTTTGCTGCTCCAACACCTCCGTCAGTCTCATAAAGGTCAATAGTTGCACCTGTAACGCTTGCCAACGTGCGGCAGAACATAGGACTGAGGAACATATTTGCGTATGCTGCGTGTATATTAGTTATCGTCATTCCCATTTCGCGCATGATGTCGATACCCTGTTTGAACGAGAATACGATGCCTTCCTGTGCTGCACGAAGGAAGTGTGCCTTCTTGTGAACATTGAAGTTTATGCCGTGCATTGAGCAGCCTACTTCTTTGTTCTGAAGCACACGCTCTGCTCCATTGCCAAATGGAATAATGCTCAGGCCTTCGCATCCGATTGGTATTTGCTCAGCCAGGCTGTTCATGTCGTTGTATGAAACGCCTTCTGGTGCAATGTTTCTCTTAATCCAAGCATTGAGAATACCCGTGCCGTTAATGCAAAGAAGAACACCAAGACGAGTAAGTGTAGGACTATAGTTTACGTGTGCAAATGTGTTTACACGGCTCTTTGGATCGTAGTTCACCTCTCCAAGCACACCATATACAACACCCGACGTGCCGCCAGTGGCTGCTATTTCGCCTGGATTCATCACGTTGAGCGACAAAGCATTGTTTGGTTGGTCGCCGCCACGATATGCTATCGGGGTGCCTACTGGTATTCCAAGTTCAGTTGCCACAGCCTCACATACTTCTGACTGAACGGCAAAAGTAGGAACAATCTCAGGTATCAAGTCGTTGCTGAAACCAAAATAGGTCATCACGTCAACACTAACCTTCTGCTCCTTGAAGTCCCAGAACATGCCTTCCGAAAGACCAGAAATAGTGGTATTGACCACTCCCCCACTCAACTTCATGGCAATGTAGTCGCCTGGGAGCATTATCTTGTAAATCTTCTCGTATATCTCAGGTTCGTTTTCCTTCACCCATGCCAGTTTTGATGCTGTGAAATTGCCTGGTGAGTTCAAGAGATGAGACAGGCACTGTTCGCCACCAATTGCCTCGAATGCTGCGTTACCGTAAGGAACAGCACGACCATCACACCATATAATAGAAGGGCGAAGTGGTTCGAGGTTCTTGTCAATACAAACCAAACCGTGCATCTGGTAACTGATACCTATTGCCTTCACCGCCTTCATGTCGTGGTCGGCAGCGAGTTTCTTAGTCGCAGCCACAAGGTTCTCCCACCACATTGCTGGTTCTTGTTCTGCCCATCCAAGTTGTTTGGCAATAATTGGAGCCTCTTGCTCTGGATAGAATGTTGTAGCAACTATTGCTCCTGTCTCAACATCAACGAGCGAAGCCTTTACTGATGACGTTCCTATGTCGTAGCCTAATAAAAATTCTTTATTCATAATATGTCTAATTGTTTTAGCAGTTTGCAAATTTATACATTTTTTTTATATCACGTACCATAAAATCAAATAATTTGTAAAATTTTGACTTGCATCAACACAAGTATTAATTTACTTCACTACAAAATCCAATGCCTTCAAATCCTTGTCGAGTGATGAGGTGCCATAGAGTATCTGATAGCGGCCTGTGCGGGTTGAAAGTTCATCAATTGATGGATCGTAGTACTCGAATGATTCGCCGTCGAGCGTTATTTCTGCCTTTGCCGTTTCACCAGATGCAAGCTTTACTTTCTTGAATCCCTTGAGCGACTTTATTGGTGCATCGGCATAGTCGAGTGCCTTGACATATACCTGAACCGTTTCTTCTCCCTCGCATGAACCAGTGTTGGTGACAGGAACAGTGACTGTAACTTTGCCGTCAGCCTTCATTGACGACTTTGAAAGTTTTGCCTTGCCACACTCAAATGTGGTGTATGACATGCCATAGCCAAAGGCATAGAGTGGAGTGCCATGGAAGTAACGGTAAGTACGATTGTCCATGCTGTAGTCGAGGAAGTCAGGAAGATCATTGTTCGACGCATAGAAGGTAACTGGCAACTTACCCGAAGGGTTGTAATCGCCGAATAGAACCTCAGCCAAAGCCTCTGAGCCTCCCTGACCAGGATACCATGCTTGCACGAGTGCATCGTACTGATCCTCAACACTGCCAAACGCTATAGCCGAGCCAGAACAGTTGACCATAACCACTGGTTTGCCCGTTGAGCGCATTGCACGCAACAGTCGTTGCTGCACGAGAGGGAGTTCTATGTCGGCCTTATCGCCTCCTTCGCCTTCCATTCGCGCTGATATGCCGCCAATGACAACAATGGCATCGGCATTCCTGACGTTGTTGGTGATTTCGGTAAAATCAACAAGTTTGCGCTCACATATTTCGCCACGCAGCATTGCAAAGTTGCCATCGCCCTTGCGATACTCAATACATACGTCGTAAGTTTCGCCCGATTTCACTGGGAAAGACTTGTATTCCATGCCGCCCCTGCGACCAAAACCACGACGCATTCCGCCTGGTTTAGCCTCTTCTACGACCTCTCCGTTTACTTTCAGCGTATAGCCATTGTCGGTCATGAGCGAGTATTTCATCTCGCCAGTGAAGTCTGCCTTATACTTTCCTGAAACACGAACAGAGATCTTATCAGTGCTGATGCCCTTTGCAAAGCCCCATGCACCAAAGGTGCTGAAGTTAAGTTCGTTGTAATATCCTTCTGCATCAGGCTTGCCATTGAGTTCCTTGTTGTTCCAGAACTCTACAAATGCTCCCTTTCCATCATTGAAATCACAGAGATGATTCACCGTGTTGTACTCATCATTTAGCGTACATGCTTTGTGATAAACCACGTTTGCACCTGGCACGGCATTCTTTATTCCCTCAAGCAGCGAATGCTTATGGTTGTTTGTAGGCGTGCCTCCATAGTTTCCATTGAGCAGTTCCACGTCGTCAGCGTTTGGTCCGACCACGGCAATTGTCTTGATTTGCTTCGAGAGAGGAAGCACACCGTTGTTCTTCAGCAGCACCATCGACTCGCGGGCTGCCTGTGTTGCGAGTTCGTCATTACTCTCACTGCTGATTACATCAGGCGTAAGATTAGCCCAAGGAAGCATGTCGGCAGGGTCGAACATACCGAGTTCGAAACGCCCAAGCAGTGTCTTGCGGAGGTGGAAGTCGAGTGTTGATTCGTTGATTAGTCCCTTGTCAAGGGCTTCAGTGAGCACCATGAACACCTTTCCACACTCAAGGTCTGTGCCATTAAGCACTGCATCAACCGATGCTTCGAGCGGTCCTTTGTGGGTTTCATGCTGTCCTTTGTTATAGAAATTGTTTATTGCGTCGCAGTCGGTGAGCACTATTGCGTCATAATTCCACTTACGACGAAGTATGTCAACAAGCAATCTGTCGCTTGTGCAGCACGGTTTTCCTTCATACCTGTTGTATGCACACATCACTTCACGCACGTTTGCCTTCTTCACCAACGCCTTGAATGCCGGCAGATATGTCTCCCAAAGGTCGCGCATTGATACCGATGCATTGTATGTATGGCGCAGTGGTTCCGGTCCGCTATGCACTGCATAATGCTTGGCACAAGCGTGTGTCTTGAAGTATTTGTCGTTGTTGCCTTGCATTCCCAACACTGTCTGTACGCCGAGGACAGCGTTCATGTATGGGTCTTCGCCGCATGTTTCCTGCCCCCTACCCCATCGTGGATCGCGGAATATATTGACATTCGGGCACCAGAACGTGAGTTCAGGATTGCCAGGATAGTATGTTGCTCCCATAGGAACATTGAAAACATTATGGTCGGAACGGTTCCAATTGGCACGAGCCTCGTCTGATACTTTCGAGAATACATCATATACGAGCTTCTCGCTGAACGCTGCCGCCATGCCTATTGGCTGTGGAAATACGGTGTAACCATCCTGTCTGACGCCGTGGCAAGCCTCGCTCCACCAGTTGTACGACGGTATGCCGAGGCGGTCAACAGATATTGATTTGTTCATCATCAAGCCTACTTTCTCCTGTGGTGTGAGCAGAGATATGAGGTTTTCAACGCGTTCCTCGTTTGTGAGGTTCGTGTCCTGATATGGATACTTGTGTCCTGCTGGGTATTCTTTAACGGCTGTATTGATGTTTGCCTTGGTTGTCAGAGAACCGAGAGTCCTGCCTTCCGTATCGAGAAGTTCCACACTTCTATAGGTTTTGCCGTCTGCATTCTTTGGCGAAAGGGCTATCATCACCTTCGCAGATGCGCCAGGCATGACTTCATCATCGGCAAAATGTGCCGTGATGCAGTCGCATGTCGGGACGACCTTGCCTATCTTCACAGGCTTCTTACTAATGTTCTTGAACGTAAACGTATGGCATACCGCACCGTTAGCAGCGTCGATATTACCGAAATCCCACTCGTAAGCATCGAATGACACTACATTGTTTGAATTGTTCTTGGCGCCAAGGCTCAGCACTGACAGCACAGCAACCGTGGCAAATAAAAATAATCTTTTCATAGTTTTAACATATTTATTAGAGATTTATGTGCAATGTAATATAACCGACATCGTATCGTTATGCAAAGATAATGATTTATTCCATAACAAACAAGAAAATTGAAGATATTCTAAGTCGATGAATGATTTTTATATTAGAAAGAGCTATTTGGCACAGTTGAAAACTTCCATGGAAGTTAATTGTAGAGCATCGTAAGATAAAACGTGAGATAGCACAACACTAAAAGATAAAAATACTTTGTTATTGTCTTCTTGTTTAGGTCTGCATTTGCAATGCATCCCTGGCATCTATGAGCGTCAGTTCGTCTGCATACCCCATGGCTATACAGACGAACAGCCACTCACAGCAGCCAAAGACAATAACAAAGACAAAATGCCTAACGGTAAAAAATGTGGCCGTTGGCCATAAAAAATAATATTTGGTTATAGGTTGTTGGTTGTAGGTTATGGGGGTTATGGGGTTGATGTTAACCTACGACCTAAAACTTTCAACCAACAACAATCTTCATTTTTTACGAACGAAGTGAGATATTTTTTATGCGAAGTATATTTTTTATATGATGTATGGATGGCCACGTCAGTGGTGTCTATGTGTAGTATTGCAGCGCAAGAACTTGTTCTTTAGCGCTGCAATACTACACATAGACATGGGC
>JAKSIZ010000022.1 GCA_024398515.1 Bacteroidaceae bacterium
CTGAAGAACAAAATCCTCCAGGCCGAGTATTACCTGAAAAGGAGAAACGAAAACAGGGAAAAAGAAAAATGAAGCGATTTGTCTGATTAGCAGTTGTTTGCAAAAGGGCAAAAAACATTCTTAGAATGTTCGGCGGAACATTCTAAGAATGTACACGTGAACATTCTAAGAATGTGCAAACGACTATAACGTTCGACTATAAAAAAAATAATTATATTTTATGCAGAATTACGCAAAGTTTTATTAACTTTGCACCGATAAAAAACAGAGCTCAAAGTAAAGTTATGCTAAAATTCATGTGTTTTGGCAGTGGGAGCAGTGGAAACTGCTACTTGTTGTTGTCGGAAACGTCGGGACTGCTTATTGATGCCGGCATAGGAATACGTGCCTTGAAGAAGCACTTCAAGGACCGTGGTATTCCGCTTAATCGCATTAAAAACATCCTCATCACTCACGACCATGCAGACCATATAAAGAGTGTTGGGTACCTAAGTTCCGAATTGGAAATAAACGTATATGCAACGGAAAAGGTGCATCTTGGCATCGCCCAAAACTTTGTTGTGCGTGCAAAGGTGCCAGCGACACACAAGCGTTGCATCGAGAAGAACCAGGAGTTCATGCTCGACGACTTCAAGGTGATGCCGTTTACTGTGCCGCACGACAGTCAGGATAATGTCGGTTACAGAATAGAATGCGAAGGCGTGGTGTTCTGTCTAATGACAGATGCCGGATGTGTTACCGACGAAATGAAGAAATACATATCCGATTCCAACTATCTGATAATCGAATCGAACCACGACAAAGAGATGCTTGCCAACGGTCCATACCCAGATTATCTAAAGAAAAGAATAGCAAGTCAGCTCGGACATCTGAGTAATACGGACTGCGCAAATGCTGTTGCCGAGAATGCAACGCCTAAGCTGAAGCATTTGTGGCTGTGCCATCTGAGCGAGGAGAACAATCATCCGGAACTTGCACGAAAGACAATGGAGAGCGTTCTTGCAAGCTATGGCATAGTTGCAGACAAGGATTTTCGCGTAGAAATACTCAAGCGCAAGACACCAAGTCAAATGTATAATTTAAGATAAAAGGCATGATACGGAATAAAATTATTGCTTTTCTTACATGTTTCATGTCGTGTTTTGCCCTGTTTGCACAAAGCACCGACGAGATGCTGAAGGCTGGCGGAGCACAGTTGGAGAAAGGAAACTGGCAAGATGCACTCGATACTTACACGAAAGTGTTGCAGAAGGACAAGGCAAATCCCGCTGCATATTACTTCCGAGCATACGCAAACGAGAAGCTTAACAGGTATAACTTTGCCCGTGCCGACTATGAACATTTCCTGAAAATAGCGCCGTTCAACTATGAAGGACTGCTCGGATTGGCACTGCTTAACCAAAAGGACATGCACTATACAGAGGCATACGACCAGATAAACAACCTCGTCGAGATGTTCCCTGACAGTGTATCGGCTTACATAGCACGTGCAGGAATAGAGAAGGAAAGGAACATGATGGAACCTTGTATCTATGACTGGGGTGAGGTAATAAGGCTCGAACCGGCGAATGCAGACAACTATATTACGCGAGCAGAACTGTTGATACGCGTAGGCAGAACGGAAGAAGCACGCCGCGATCTCGATAAAGCCGTGGAACTTGGTGTTAGTGCCACGTCGCTGAAATACCTCTATAAAAAGACAAAAAAGAGTAAAAAGTCGAAGAACTAAAAGAAAAAACAGTTGACTATAAACGTCGAACAATAAAACAAAAAGGCATGAAGAAATTATTTATATTACTGATTATGGCACTACAAGTGGTAGATATTGAAGCAGACAACTTTGAATACAACAACGAAAGATTTGCCGATATTCAAATGTTGCGTTATAAACTTAATGGTTTTGAAAACCTGACTCCTAATCAAAAAGCGTTGATCTACTATCTCTCGGAAGCATCGCTTTGGGGCAGAGACATCACAACCGATCAACAAGGAAAGTACAATCTCCGCATTCGTAAGATGCTTGAAGGCGTTTACACACACTTCAATGGCGACAAGAATACGGCAGATTGGAAGGCGTTTTCAACTTATATCAAGCAAGTTTGGTTTGGAAGTGGCATCTATCATCACTATTCCAAGGATAAGTTTAAACCAGGATTTTCAGAATCTTGGTTGAGGAAACAGGTGAAGGAATGCAAAATAAAAGTGAAAGGACTTGATGAACTTTGCAAGGTTATATTTGATCCAACGCTGTTGGCAAAGGGTGTAAACCTCGCAGCAGATGCCGATGTTGTGTTGACTTCAGCACATAATTTCTATGGCGAAGGCGTTACTCAGCAGGAAGCAGAAGACTTCTACGCAAAGATGAAAGAAGGCAAAGGCAGCGATTTGCCAATGTTTGGACTTAACTCTACACTGATAAAAAAGAAGGGGAAACTTGTTGAGGATGTTTGGAAAGTCGGTGGAAAATACGGAAAAACAATAAGCAAAATCGTAGAAAATCTGAAGAAAGCATTGGATTATGCCGAAAATGCCAAGCAGAAAGATGTGATAGAAAAATTGATTACATACTTCGAAACGGGTAATCTTGAAGACTTTGACAAGTATTCAATTGCATGGGTTGGTTCGCTTGAAGGCATGGTTGACTTCATTTGCGGCTTTATAGAGACTTACGGAGACCCATTAAGTATGAAGGGAACATACGAGGGAATAGTTCAGTATAAGGACCTCGAAGCAACAAAACGTACAAGAACCATCAGCGACAATGCGCAGTGGTTTGAAGACCGTTCGCCTGTTGACCCACGTTTCCGCAAGCCACAAGTGAAAGGCATTACGGCAAATGTTATCAATACGGCAATGCTTGCCGGAGATTCATACCCATCAACTCCTATAGGTATAAACCTTCCAAACTCTGATTGGATTAGAGCAAAGCATGGCAGCAAGAGCGTTACAATCAGCAATATCACCGATGCTTACAACAAAGCAGCACGTGGAAATGGATTCAGTGAAGAGTTTGTAATCGACCAGGCTACACGCCAACTCATAGAAAATTATGGCGATGCTTGTGACGATCTTCATACCGACCTTCATGAATGTCTTGGTCATGCCAGTGGACAGTTGATGCCAGGTACTGACCCAGATGCGCTGAAAAACTATAGCAGTACGAATGAAGAAACACGTGCCGACTTGTTTGCACTCTATTATCTTGCCGACCCAAAACTTGTTGAACTCGGTCTTTTGCCTAACGAAGAAGCATACAAGGCAAGTTATTATACCCAGATGAACAATGGTTTGATGACGCAACTTGTTCGCATCAAACCTGGTGATAACATTGAAGAAGCACACATGCGCAACCGTGCTTTGATTGCAAATTGGTGTTTTGAAAAGGGAAAGAAGGACAATGTAATGGAGCTTGTAAAGAAAGAAGGCAAGACTTTCCTCAAGATAAACGACTATAAAGCATTGCGCGGACTGTTTGCTGAATTGCTTGCAGAGATACAACGCGTAAAGAGCGAAGGCGACTTTGAGGCTTGCAAAAACCTTGTCGAGACATACGGAGTGAAGGTTAATCCTGAAATACATAAGGAAATACTTGACCGTTATCAGAAGTTGAATATCGCTCCATATAAGGGTTTTATCAATCCTATAATGACTCCGGTATTTTCTTCAAACGGCGAGATTATCGACGTGAAGCTTGACTATACTGAGACATACGATAATCAAATGCTTCGCTATTCGTCACAGTATGGAGTTGAATGAGATAAAGCAAGTGTTTCGTCTCTACATGAATGGCATCGTAGCCACTTCAATGAGAGAGAAAGGACTGAATTATCGTGTAATCTGGGGCGTTTCAATTCAGCATCTACACGAAATAGCCGATGAAGTAAAGGCAAAAACTCCTGACACGGAAAAGCAGAAAATGCTTGCTCTGCAACTTTGGGATGAGGATATTCGAGAATGCAAAATCCTCGCGACACTGCTTATGCCAAAGGAATTGATGGACAAAGCCACGGCAGAAAAGTGGGTGAGTTCACTTACTACGCAGGAAATGGCAGAATGGTTATCGTTTAATCTTCTGCGACATCTACCGTTTGCTATCGAAATAGCAAATGAGGCAATTAAAAGTAATAACCGACTGCAAATGATTTGTGGTCAAAATATATTAAAGAGAATTGGATAAGGCGGCACTCAGAACAGCAAGGCAAATACTCGACAAGTATCTTGAGACGGGAAACCATCGCAAGACGGCTGAACGTTACTATTTGCTCGAACTCATTTATTCCTTTAAGGATTTGTGCTCTATATTCGATATTCAGCAGGCACTTGAACAAGAGCGTTTCATTGTTAGTCGTGCTACTCTTTATAATACCTTGCGTTTGTTTATAGACTTACATCTCATTGTCCGTCATCAGATGGAAGGTGTGGCGAAGTATGAACCAGCAATAGGACGAAAGAATCATTGCTGCCAGATATGCACGACTTGCGGTAAGGTAACAGATCTAAAGGTTAGAAGTCTGCCTGCGTTACTAAACAATATCCCGACCAAGAGACTTCGCAGCGAGAGTTTTTCAATCACAGTCTATGGTACTTGCAGTTCCTGTCTGGCAAAAACTACTCGTCAAAGAAAGGAAGAAGCAAAGAAAAAACTCTCACCATCTACATCCCGTAGAGGTGGAGAGAAGTAAATTCTGTTGTATATTAATAGTAAATTGTAAATATTATATTAAATATGGTAAGCATTCCAAAAGGCACACGCGATTTCTCGTCTATCGAGATGGCAAAGCGTAATTATATTTTCGATACAATTAAGTCAGTATATCAGCTCTATGGCTATCAGCAGATAGAGACTCCAGCAATGGAGCAACTTTCAACGTTGATGGGAAAATACGGAGAAGAAGGCGACAAGTTGTTGTTCCGCATTCAGAACTCAGGCGAAAAGGCTTCTCTTGCACCTGAAAAGGGTTTGAGGTATGACCTTACAGTTCCTTTTGCCCGTTTCGTTGTGATGCATCGCAACGACTTGCAATTCCCATTCAAGCGTTATCAGATACAACCAGTGTGGCGTGCTGACCGTCCTCAGAAGGGACGTTATCGTGAGTTCTATCAATGTGATGCCGACGTGGTTGGTTCTGATTCTTTGCTCAACGAGGTCGAACTGATGCAGATTGTCGATACAGTTTTTACTAAGTTTGGTGTGCGTGTAGAGATAAAGATAAACAATCGCAAGATTCTCACTGGCATTGCTGAGATGATAGGTGAAGCCGACAAAATTGTTGATATAACAGTTGCAATCGACAAACTCGACAAGATTGGTCTCGACAATGTTAAGTCAGAACTTATGGAACGTGGACTTAACGCCGAGCAAATCTCGAAGATTGAACCAATACTTACCCTTTCAGGTTCAAACGAAGAGAAACTTGCCACGATGCGCGAGTTGCTTAAGGATAGCGAAACTGGTCAGAAAGGACTTGATGAGGTTGACTTTATATTATCAAAACTGAATACTCTAAATTCCAAACTTAACCTTGATCTCAGTCTTGCTCGTGGCTTGAACTATTATACAGGAGCAATCTTCGAGGTGAAGGCTCTTGATGTGGAAATCGGCAGTATTACTGGTGGCGGACGCTATGACAACCTTACTGGTATCTTCGGACTTCCTGGTGTGAGTGGTGTAGGTATCTCTTTTGGTGCTGACCGCATCTTTGATGTGCTCAACCAACTCGACTTATATCCAAAGGAAACGACAACAGGTACTCAGGTGCTCTTTATCAATTTCGGAGAAAAGGAAACCGACTATTGTCTGCCGATAATATCAAAGCTTCGTGCAAAGGGCATACGTTGTGAGATGTATCCTGATGCTGTGAAGATGAAAAAGCAAATGACATACGCCAACGCAAAGAATGTTCCTTACGTTGTTCTTGCCGGTGACAATGAAATTGCAGAGAATAAGGTGATGCTCAAGAATATGGAGCAAGGCACTCAGGAACTTGTTACGATAGAAAAATTACTTGAACTATGAAATGTAAACGCAACATAATATTCGCTACACTTCTCGTTTTGGTGCTGGCTTTCGTATCGAGTGCATTCCGCAATAAGCCTATTACCATATTTATGATAGGCGACAGCACGATGGCAAACAAGCCAACAACTGGCGACAAAGCCGACAATCAAGAGCGAGGGTGGGGGCAAATGCTTCAGCAATACTTCGACTCTACGAAGATTGTCATTGACAATCATGCCGTCAATGGTCGCTCTTCAAAGAGTTTTATCGACGAAGGTCGTTGGCAAGCCGTACTGCAAAAGATACGCCCAGGCGACTATGTAATCATTCAGTTTGGGCATAATGATGAGAAGCCAAAAGCCGACAGACATACTGACCCAGGCACAACTTTCGATGCAAATCTCAAGAAGTTTATCAGTGAAACGCGCGAAAAAGGCGGCACTCCGATACTTATGAACAGCATTGTCCGCCGTAAGTTCTATGTCGATCCAAATGCTGTTGCTGCCGATGATGCCCTGCTGAAAGCAGATGGTTCTGAGATAAAATCGAACAAAACCATTGCATCTGACACTCTCGTTGATACTCATGGAGCATACGTTGTGGCACCTCGCAATGTTGCAAAAGAAACTGGATGTATGTTCGTTGATGCAACAGTCATCACTCACGACTACATACAACCTATGGGACCAGAGGAGTCAAAGAAACTTTTTTGTTGGTTGCCAGTAGGAAAATACAAGACTGCACCCAACGGACGACAGGATGATACACACCTTAATATATATGGTGGTTCGGTCATTGCCGGCTTGTTGATAAAGGAAACCGTGAAGCAGGACAAGAACCTGAAACGTTATTTCAACAAGAAAGTGTTGAAACAGTATGGCTTGAAATAGAATTTGAATTGCTTTGCGAAACTTCGAGATTTCGAGAACCCGATAATTCAGTTCTCGAAATCTCGAATTTTTTTTGATTAAATTTTAACTGCTTTGCCGTTATAGTTTATTGTTTTCGTCTTTCCACCAATGATTGAAACCTTAAACTGACGCTCTTTCATCATGCCATCAAACTCGCCTGAACGCTTGCCAATAGTTAGTGACTGCGACTTTTCGTCCCATTTCATCGGTATCGTTGAATACTTTCCCTTCTCGCAATTATAGTTGTCGCCCTCGTCTTCGTAGAGTGTAAACTCTGCATCTGCGCCTGGATATACGCGTATTTCAAGCGTTTTCCAGTCGGCAACATCAGCTTTTTTTACATCAGACGTACACATTGGAACGATACTTCCTGCACGAACATACAGCGGAGCATGGCTTATCGGTGCTGCAGCCTTTATGTTCTGACCACCGGCAAGTCGCTCTTCAGTCCAATAGTCGTACCATTCCGTACCCTTTGGCAAATAGACATTGTATGTCTTCACAGCCGACCAATCTGCCTTGAATCCATCTTGATAAAGCGATTTTCTTGTCTTGTCCCAGCCTGAAATCTCGTTTGTTGCGTTTGCAGTCTCTGGTGTGTATAGCGCATTTAGTACCGGTGCAACGAGGAAAGCGTGCCCAAACATATACTCACGACTGTTGTTCCACGTGTTCTTATCGTCCTTGAAGTCCATCATCAGTGCACGCATGAACGAGTCATCATTCTTGCTGACCTGCCAACTTTGACTATATATATAAGGAAGGAGCGAGTATCTGAGTTTGATTGCCGACAGCAAAGCATCATATACAGGTTCGCCTGGATTGCCGTAATGGTATATTTCGCGGAACACTTCTGTGCCGTGACTGCGCATCATAGGACAGAATGCACCGAACTGCATCCAGCGTACATACAGTTCCTGATACAATGGATTTCGCGTCGCACTATTGTCTATGTAGTGTTTGTTGTACGCATTTGCAAAGAAACCTCCTATGTCAGTATTCACGTTTGGATTGGCTGTGAGCGTATGATTGAGGCACAAAGGCACCTGTTTTCTGAAGCTGTCCCACGAAGAACCTACGTCGCCACTCCACGACATTGCCCCTGTACGTTGCTGACCTGCGAAGTAACTGCGGGTGAGTATAAAAACTCTTCTGCTCTCATCCGTTGCTCTTTGATTCTCATACACGCCTTGAACTGATGCGTAAGGGAAGATATTCCTGACGCTTTTCCACGATGCCATGATGTCTTTTCCCGTCTTTGGGTCGGTAATAGGGCGCATTTGGTCGAGGTCGCTCTCCTTATATGAATGGTGATCTGGGTCGGTTGAATCCATCCACCAAGCGTCAATACCCGTGTCCTTCAACTTTGAAAGATGCTTCCAATATATATTGCGTGCCTCCAAACTATACGGATCATAGCAACGAACGCCACTCGGATAGTCCATCTTTGGCGGCCATGCTGGCAGTCCACTTTGCGGCCAAGTCTCGAAATCGTACAGCAAACCCTTTGGCTGCAACTCGCGGAATGCCTTTGTATGAGGACCGAAACTTGCCCAAATGCTTATTGTAATGTGCTTGCCCAACTGATGAACATGGTCAATCATACCCTTATAGTCAGCGAAATCGTCGTTAAGAAACTCCATCGCATTCCACAAATAATTGTTGCCCCAGTACTGCCAATCTTGTATGATTCCGTCAAATGGTACGCCTTTTTCATTGTATGTATCCACCACTTCGAGTAATTCCTTCGACGTTTTATAGCGTTCACGGCTCTGGTGGAAGCCGTAAGTCCACAGTGCCTGCATAGGTACTTTGCCCGTCAGATGACGCATTGCTGCAATGACTCCATCTGCATTTCCGCCGTACATGAAGTAATAATCCACCTTACATCCCACTTCGCTTTCGAGCATAAGTTCCTTGTCGTCGTTGAGAAGGGTAGGTGAGTAGTTATCCCAATACACTCCATATCCCTTTATGCTTTGGAAGAAATGAGCAAAATCCTCAAGGTTTGACTGCATCATACGGCGATGTTCTCCGCGAAGATTCATCTTTCCGTTCTGAATCATGCCCACTCCGTATATCGGTTCTTCGGCATCAAGTGCAAAGCCTTGGCTCACTTTATACCGTCCAGCGTCTGGTCCAGTGGTGATTGGCGTGAACTTCGACGAGCCTTCTTCAAGCAAAATGTTGCCCTTCTTGTCGGCAAACGTCACGCGATGCGACGCATTGTCAACCCTCACACTGAGCATTGACGATGTGTAAGTCGTCGTGTTGCCGTCGGTCTTCTTTGTCACTTTCACCACTTCCGGCTTTGCTGTCACTACGAGCGAAAGCCCCATCTCCTTGCTCATGTCGGGTGCATTCTTAACCACTCTCACCGTCGAAGGTGTGAAAAACGTAATCTCCTGTGCGTTCATCTTGCCCATTGCCACAAGCGCAATGACTGCAATGATAAGTCTGATTGTCTTCATTGTTATTATAGTTTTAATCGTTTCGCATATATCGAAAAAAGACCTCAACTTACGTTGTTGAAGTCTTTTCCGAGAGGTACCTGGCGGAGTCGAACCGCCCTTCACGGTTTTGCAGACCGGTAACTAAGCCGCTCATTCAAGGTACCGTTCTTTAGTTTGCGACTGCAAAGGTAATACATTATTTTGTAATACACAAACATCTTTCGCATTTTTTTTCGTTTTTTTTTCTCACTCGACGCTAATCAAATCTCAACTCGTGCGAAATGCTTTCCCAGATTGAACGCTTAGGTCGGAAAAACATTGCAGCAATGTTAGTCCCAACATTGCTGCAATGTTGACTCGAACATTGGAGCAATGTTTGAGCGAGTCAAGCGTTCATCCTCCACAACGCAAACGCTTCACTGAACCGTTAATGAAGCACGGTGAGGTTAATACGTTCGTTTGAGTTAATGCCATCAGCAAACTGTCGGTAGTCAACATCGACTTTCGACTTTGTGAAATCGGGAACGTTATAGCTGTGAAGCAAGCGGTCGTAGTATCGCAGTGGATTCTTCTGTGGCAGGAGGAATGGCTTTGTGGCACTGCCATTCTTATCGATTGACGAGAGATAAAGGCATGTGTATAGACCTCCGCCGTCGCGTCGTGATGAGAATACAAACCATTGTGAGTTCTGACTCCAGTTGTGATAACTCTCGGTATCAGGACTGTTAGCTTCGATGAGTGGATGCGCCTGATTGGTCGTTAAGTCGAGCAACCAGAGGTCGGCTTCCTTGTGCCAGATAGGGAATGTGCCGTAGTCGGCAAGTGTGTACATGAGCCATCTGCCGTCGTAGGAAGGCTTAGGAATAGAGATGCTCATGCTGTCGCGTGATGCGATGACGAGTGTATCGACCTTGTTACCACAGCGACCTGTCGCGGCATCAAAGCCGATTGAGCAAAGGTCATAGCGAATATCGCATGTCTCATTAATGTTGTCGGGCTTCGTTGCAGTACAGAAATAGATGGTCTTTCCATCAGGCGAGAATGCTGGGAAACTCTCGTTACTGCCTTTTTGCATGGTGAGAGGGGAGAGGATGAGTTGATGTTGTTCCACGTCATATACCTGCAGGTCGCTTGCTTCATCGAACACCTCAATGCGTTTTTCCCCTGCCACATGGAACGATTGGCGCGTGGTGTTGGTGGAGAATACAATGTATTTCCCATCCGGATGCCAATAAGGATAGACGCAAGCACCGAGTGTTTCGTCGGTCTTAGTGTTGAGATTATCAATTTTTTCATGATTGCGAACAACTGTTGCACCATTATTTCCACGCACATGGAACAGGATTTGATCAGGCTCTGTGCGGTTGCTGGTGTGACAGTTGACGCAGTTGCCAGGCACTCTTGTGTTTGAGATGATCTCGTATTCCTCGAAAGAAGAGATGTCACGCTGGTAGAGTCCCATCTGACTATATACCTCATAGCCTGGTGCAATGCGCCGATATGTGAGTCCCCATTCCTCAAGCGGATGCTGACTTACATACATATCGAAGTCCTTGTATTGCAGCCATTGGCCATTTATCTTGGCACAAACGGTAAACGACAGTGTGCCGCCTTTGTTCTGACAGGCAAGTTCATGCCATTCATCAATGTCGAACTCTGCCCATTCACCATTCGAATGTATCTCGCCACAACGGCTGCCTTTGACTGTAACATCGACACAATCTACGTCGTCATCGGATAGGAGATTGAAGTTCATCGGTGCTATCTCAACTGGGATAGTCACTCCAATGTAATCAGGAAAGATGGATGGAAGGCTATCTACTTGCCTTACATTCTCAGGTTTGCTATTGCAAGCAGATAATAGGAGAGAAAGGATAATTAAAAAGAATGTTATTTTTGATTTCATATTGATTTTGTTTAGTGGGGATTCGGGTATTCGAGTTCTCGATATTGGGTTCTCGTGGATTCGAGATTTCGAGGATTTCTATTCGTTAGGAAGCTATTTCCGCCTTAAGTATCTTGTGAATGAGGCGAGTTCTTGACTGTTTGGCACTTCCTCTTTGAGAAGATACATGTACTGTGCAAACTTGTTGTAATTATTTTCAAGCAATGGGAACATCAGCATATATTGCATTGCAAGGACATTATCGTGGTTGTGCATAAGTAGCCAACCACAAATTTTGTCAATCTCAGCCTCGCTGAAAAAGAAATCCTTGTCGAGCATCATCTTGCGTGTACGGCCGTAAAGCGGATGATTGTTAATAGCATCTTCGCCTTTGTCAATCATGTCCAAGGTGCGTTGCGCCCATTTCTTGTAGAAGAAAGTCTTTTTGAGCAGGTTCAGATATTTGCGAGCCACTACGTATTGACCGTTAATAAGGTTGGTTTCAGCCAGACGTCGGATGCAACGGCAACTCTTGGCATAGTTCGGAGCAGCCTCCATTGCTTCGAAATAAAAACGTTGGGCAGTATTCACCAAGCCTAATTGGAAATAGACCTCGGCAGTAGTCAGGGAAATGAATGGCTCCTTGACGAAAGGAGGTATAAGTCCTTCCGTGCCATTCTGGAAGAAGTTGCCGGCACGATCGCCCAGTTGGTTTGTCATGCCAAGAGCCAAATTCGTGGCACATACGCTCATAGGGAGGTCTGGTTGTTGACGTTCTGCCTTTTGTATAATCTTGTCCCAGCGGTTTGCCCTTACCATCATGTCATAGTCGAGCAGTTCGTAAGTCTTTGCGTTGTAGATGTTAGGCAAAGTCAGAATGATATTTGGAATGCGGTAATGACTGGTGCCTGCCAAACCGATATATAGAATTGTCGCAACTATGATTCCGATAATTCTGTATATCCTTCTTCTTACTGTTCGCAGAAGAACATAAATCAACGACAAGGCAATGATGACAGCAACAATCAGAGAATGCATTACGTTGATATCGCCTAACACAATCCATAGAAGTGCCAATGGGATAAGTGATAGGGCAGAAAGCAAGTAGTAGTGCTTCTCTTTCCAAGTAGCATTGATGTTTTGTAAAATTAATAGGGATAATTTTTGGATTAGAACGAATTCGATTGCAATAATAAGCGCGCCAATCCAATAGTTGTTGTAGAACTGTACAAGGAATTCTGAAATATAAACGGCAATACCTCCTCTTTGATATAAGTGGGTGAGGAAATACTCCGAGTCAGTCAGGAAAAGCTGAAACTCTTCATGATAATTGAGAGCACTTCGGAAAGGAAATGCCCAAAAAAAATATGCAATAATACCTATAATAAAAGAAATGCTATATTCAAAAATCCTTTTCATTGTTGTTTTTTTTTATAGATATCGACCTTAGTCGCTTGCCAAAGCAAGAAATAATGGGCTGATTCAAACAAATGAGTCAGCCCATTAATTAAGAGATTAGAGTATTAGAGTTCGTAGTAGAACTTAGTGATAGTAAGACCTTTGTTACTTACGAACAAGAGGTCCTTACCTAAACCGCCCTTCTTACATTCATCTGCCATTTCCTTAGTGAACTCGAATACGAATTTGTCACCAGCGTGAACTTCTGTATCAGATACGTACTCTGTTGACCACCAACCGTTGGTTACGCGGATTGTTGTGCCTTCACCATTAACTGCTGAAATGTCAACACACATTTTCTTTCCAACCATCCAGTCGTATGTATCATCACTTAGAGTAGGGAGTTTGCCTTCAGTATCGCTGAAACGAAGACTTGCACCATCCCAGTCACCACAAGACTGTTCACCTTGCCAAACAATTGTCTCAAGAACTGGAAGAGGGTGATTCATCTTAGTTACAGTAATAGGGTACTGCTTTTCAACGATACGTCCGTCAGCACAAAGAACCTTGATGTAAACTGTATTCTCGCCCATTTCGCGCATAATCAAATCAGCATAGTTTGCTTTGATTGTCTGCTTGCCATTAGAGATTTGAGCTGTTCCCTTTGTGTGAACAGTTACCTTTACGAGGTTGTCGCCGTCTTCTTGAACAAGAGTTGCGTCAATCTGTTCTCCTTCGATATTTACTGCATTCTGCTCAGTATAATCCTCAACAGGATTACAAGCTGTGAGTGCGAAAGCGAATAATATCGCTATAGAATAAATTACTTTTTTCATAACTTTTTTCCTATTAAGAATTAATAACCTGCAAACTGAGTCTCTGCATCACTTTCCCAACCTGCGTTCTGCTTATACATGCCACCAGAAAGGTCAATCTGTGACTTAGGAATACGATAGAAACCGTTTGTTTCATTGTAGCGTTTAGCATAGTCGAAGTTCATCATGGCATCGTTACCCTTGTTGAACATCTTCTGACCATTCTGCTTTGCAAGAGCTTCTGGAGCAATGTGCCAACGACGAAGGTCGTCCCAACGGCTTCCTTCAAATGCCAACTCCCAACGACGTTCGTTGCGGAGAGCCTCTTCTGAATAATCAACTGCTGGCAAACCAACACGTGCACGAACGCGGTTGAGTGTAGCTGCATCCTTCTGAAGTTCAGAGTACATCAAGAGAACATCTGCAAAGCGATAGATAGTAAGTGGAGTACAGTTAGAAGCCTGATAGTTACCTGCTTCCTTTGAACCCATTGCTTCAATTGACCAAGAATAGTTGGTACCGCCAGCTGAACGTACAGAAGTAATCTTCTTCTGGTGATACATAGTCAACTCAACACCATCAGAGAATGTTTTTGGGTCAAGATGGTTCATATCAAGGATTGAAGCTTCGCGACGTGGGTCGTTTGGCTCAATTGCCTTCCAATCGTTTACAAGGTTAGTTGCTACAGCACCGCAACCCCAACCTGTACTGAATGGATAAACTGAAGTAGGAGTACCTACATGGTAACGATCATCGTCCATGTTGTTGCCATCGCAACGGATACCGAAGAACAGACCATACTGGTTTGTCAGGTGAAGGTTAGTTGTCCAACCTGCCTGATACTGGAAGTTGATAGCAAGGAGAACTTCCTTGTTGCCTTCCTGATAGTACGTTGCATCAGTCATGTCATTTACATAATCATAATCCTTTGCGGTATATTTGTTAGAGTAAGCCCACAGTGAACGATAGTCAGGAAGCAGGTCATGATTTGAATTCTTGATACAATCGTCAAGACAACTTACAACATAAGCCTTGTCAATAGCGCCTTCTGTCTTAGGCATGCTTGATTCGCCATAGAAGCCTGTGTAGAACAAGAAAGCACGTCCGAGGAATGCTTCAGCAGCCCAGCGGCTAACCTTACCGAATTGGAGCTTCTGCCAGCCGTCATATTTGTATGCAGGCATGATAGATGTAGCTTCATAAAGGTCGTCTGCAATAAGCTTGAAGATTTCCTTACCATCGCGCTGTTCAGGAGCTGTCTGAGCTTCTTGCACAGTTTCAGGAGCTTTTTCGATAACAGGAACGTTATTGAAAGTAAGTACGAGATTATAGTAATTGTATGCACGCATGAAGAGCAACTCACCCTTTGTCTGGTTACGAGTTACTGAATCAGGAATGTTGTTAATTACTGCCAAAGCAGCATTTGCACGTGCAATTGCTTCGTATGAAGCTTTCCAAAGATCCTGCATCTGGTTTGTCTGAGCAAACATGATCTTGTCAATTGCCTGCCACCAAGGGTCACCTACACCAGCACTACCAAACATATCATCAGACATGATGTTTGCTATTGAGAAATACTGCTCAAGGGTATTGCCCTGGAATGGGCCATAGAAGGTTGACTTGTAAACGGCAGCTACCATTTTATCAACGTCTTCTGTTGTTGAAGGGAAGTTTGTGCTGTTCTTTCCTGTGTAGTCCTGTGAATCAAGGAAATCCTCACAAGATGTAAAGGCAAGAACTGCCATAACCATCATTAAAATTATTTTCTTCATAATATATGCTATTTTAATTGGAATGTAATAACAATTTTTAGAACTTAATATTTACACCAATCAAATATGTTCTTGGAGAAGGGTAAATACCTGTATCGATGCCGGCAGCCCAAGTATCAGCTGTACCACCATTCATACCAACTTCTGGATCCATACCTGAATAATTAGTAAATGTATAAAGGTTGTTAACCGCAACATAGAGACGAAGCTGGCTGAGTGGGCAAGACTTCCAAATGTTCTTGAAATCGTAACCGAGAGTTACGTTCTGAATCTTGAAGTAGTTACCACTTTCAAGCATAGCCTGTGACATATACTTCCAGTTTACAGCGTCGAAGCTATCAAAGATAGGGAGTTTGTTGCTTGTGCCTTCACCCTTCCATGAACCATAGACAATCTTCTTGTTGAGGTTTTCCTGGAGGAAATCCTGATTAGCCCATGTGCGGAGAATCTGCTGACCGAATGCACCATTACCTGTAATAGAGAAGTCGAATCCCTTATATGCGAGATTGATGTTTGCACCCATTGTTACATCTGGATGAGGGTCACCGATGTTTGTACGGTCATTGTCGTCGATAAAGCCATCACCATTAGTATCTACATAAATCAAGTCACCAGGACGGAGCTTATCATTGCCACCGTGCAGCTTGTCTTGATACTTCTCAGAGAATTCTGCAATCTGCTCACCATTCTGGAATACACCGTTAGTTGCGAAGCCATAGAAGAAACCGATAGGTTCACCAACCTGTGCACGATAGATTTCACCTTCGAGCTGATGCCATACAGCACCTGGACCATGGATGATACCTTCACCGTTAGCAATTTTTGTGACCTCATTCTTATTATATGCCATGTTGAAAGATGCACCGTAACGGAGACCGTTTTCAAGCTGATCATTCCAATTGATTGCGATTTCAACACCCTTGTTCTCAACGTCACCACCATTTACGTATGGAGCGCCGATACCATAAACGCCAAGGATAGGAGCGCGAACGAGCCAGTCCTTAGTTGTCTTCTTGTACCAGTCGAATGCCAAACCGAGGCGGCTGTTGAAGAAGCGTGCGTCGAAACCGATGTTCAGCTGTTCTGAAGTTTCCCAAGTAAGATCTGGGTTACCAAGTACGCTGAACGAACCACCTGTTGTAGCTGTCTCATGGTTGCCTACACCAAAGTAGTATGCTTCAGAACCATTGAAACTAACCTGAGTAAGGTAGTTGAAGTTATCGATGTTACAGTTACCGTTCTGACCCCAAGATGCACGGAGCTTGAAGAAGTCCATAACATTTGTTACAGGTTCCATGAATTTTTCATTTGTCAGAACCCAACCAACAGATGCAGAAGGGAAATAACCCCAACGATGACCTCTTGCGAAGTTTGAAGAACCATCAGCACGGAGAGTTGCCTGAACCATGTACTTCTCGTCGAAGTTGTAGCTTACACGACCGAAGAATGATGCAAGTGAGCTGTCCTTTGCAGGTGCACCACTTACTGTAACGTCAGCAAGCTTCTGAATCTGAGCATTTGTTACGTATGCGTGATTCCAGCTGTCGCCGAAGAGGAGGTTTGAACCTGTTACTGAAAGGTTCTCTCCATAACCATTCTGTTCGATTGACTGACCAATGACAGCATTGAAGTGATGAACCTTATTGAGGTCAAATGAATAAGTCAAAGTGTTTTCCCAAGAGATGTGTGACCACTGGTTCATCTGCTGACCTGCGTTGTCCTGAGTTGCAACATTAGTACCTGAAGCATGAACTCTTGTCATTGTGTGATAAGAACTATTGCCGAAACGATAACC
Source organism: Bacteroidaceae bacterium (assembly GCA_024398515.1). Lineage (GTDB taxonomy): Bacteria > Bacteroidota > Bacteroidia > Bacteroidales > Bacteroidaceae > Prevotella. Next base: position 17,028 of record JAKSIZ010000022.1, read on the forward strand.
AAACTGTGACTTGAAGATCAAGTTCTTGATTGGCTGAATCTCGAGGAATGCGCTTGTGTTTACATTCCAGTAGTTGCTCTCGTTCAAGCCCTGGCTTGTTGTAGCAGCCAATGCCAATGGGTTAACACCTGAACCAAGTGTCCAACCATCTGCTGCCATCTCGGCATTTGTATAGTAGTTGCCATCAGCATCGCGTGCAGGAAGCAATGGGTTTGCATTGTAAAGGTCGTGAACGTTGTTCCAGTACATGTTTGACTGAGAGATACCACGACGACTACCACGGTTGATGTTTACGTTTTCACCGATCTTGATTACGTCATACTTGTTATCCTTTGAACGAAGGAGTGAGTGTGTTGAGTTGAGGCGTACATTGTAACGCTCGAACTGTGACTGGTTCTCACCACCGAGAATACCGTCCTGGTCAACATAAGCGAAACCGAATGAGAACTTAGAAAGTTCGTTACCACCTGTGAGGTTGATAGCGTGGTTCTGAGTTACAGCACCCTTGTGATATGATTCGTCAATCCAATCTGTTCCGCTCCATCCATTAGGACGTACATTTCCGTTTTCGTCAAAGAGCTGTCCGTAAATACCTGCAGGAAGCTTTGACTGCCAGTCAGGCACATCAGCACCACCGTTGAATGCACGGAGCTGACGGCTGTAGATGTATTCCTGAGCGTTGAGAGCATCTGGTGACTTGTACAGATACTGCTTTCCTACGTAACCATCGTAAGATATCTGCAACTTGCCAGCATTTCCCTGCTTTGTTGTAATGAGGATTACACCGTTTGCAGCACGTGCACCATAGATAGCTGCTGAAGCTGCATCCTTCAGTACGTCGATTGACTCGATGTCTGATGGGTTTAGGTTGTTAAGGTCGCCACCGGCAACACCGTCAATAACATACAATGGGTCTGAGTTACCCGTTGTACCGATACCACGAATGTTAACCTTGAAGCTTTCACCTGCCTGACCACTTGACTGCATGATCATTACACCAGGAGTCTGGCTCTGCAATGCAGTGAAAGCAGATGTCGTTGAGAGCTTTGTAAGCTCATCACCCTTGACCTGAACAGTTGCACCTGTTACAAGTTTCTTTTTCTGAACACCATAGCCGACAACTACTAACTCGTCGAGGTTCTTGCTGTCTTCTTTCAGTGTTACTTGGATTGATGACTGGTTACCAACTTTTACTTCCTGTGTTACGTAGCCAATGTAGCTTATTACAAGCGTTGCACCTGGCTTTACGTTCAGAGAGAAGTTACCATTAAAGTCGGTAACGGTTCCGTTACTCGTACCTTTTTCCATGACAGTTGCGCCAATAACTTCGCCCTGTGCATCAAAAACGGTACCTGAAACTTTCTTTGCCTGCTGTTCTGGCTGTGCAGTAGCAGCAGACTCTGCAGCAAATGTCTTAGGTGCGCCACACAGCCCTAATGCTGCACAGAGTCCGATGACAAATGCTGTCTTTCTGAAGTTGTTACTCATACGTTAATAAATCAGTTAATAATTAAATAAAATTAAAATTTAAAAAATTTACGCAAAATTACATCTTATACTTCTCAAATCATAGGAAGAAGTGACAAAATTAATATAAATTAACACATAGGTACACCTTATTAATATTGTGCGCGCGCACACGCGCGCGCATACAAATTATCAGTCTTTTTGTATGGAAAAATCTCAAATTTGGAAAAGTTTTTTTATCTTTGCACTCGGTTATTGATTTAGAACAATTGAATACATGTTTTATGTTTAGAAAAATCGTACTTTTGGTTTTACTCATTGCCGCTATAGATGTTGTGGCGTTTGGTTCTGAACTGGTGTTACCTGACAGTATCGCCGAAGGATATGTGCGGCTTGGTGAACGGCATCTACACCGTGCATGGGCGGAATTGCCTGATTCGGTGTTTGCCCAGTTCAAGAAGAATGGCAATAGGGTGAACTATGAAGGATTGTGTTTCGACCGTCGCAGACAACTATCCGAACTTGTTATGGCTGAGGTTGTAGAGGACAAAGGCCGTTTTATGGGCGATATCCTCGATGGCATCAGGGTTCATATTGCCGAACCTTGGTGGGGTATTCCTGCTCATTACTCCAAAGCAAAACCTGACCACAACGTGCAGACGGTGGATTTATTCAATGCTGAAACGGCCAGTCTGATAGCATGGACACGTCATTTGCTTGCATCAAAACTTGAAAACCTTGCCCCAGGACTCTGCGACACGATAGACAGCGAGATTGAACATCGCATTCTGATACCTGCTGCACGTGACAAATACTGGTGGAAAGGTGCGGGTATGAACTGGAATCCCTGGATATGCAGCAACTGGTTAGCATGTATTTCTTTTTGCGAAAAGAACGAAAGTCGCCGTGCGGATGCGCTTTCACAAATAGAAAATTCACTGCAACGCTTCATCGACGCATACCCTGACGACGGCGGATGCGACGAAGGTCCTGGCTATTGGGATCGTGCTGCGGCATCGCTTTTCGAGTGTATGCAATGGCACGACTTCAAGAATATCGACCGCCAGAAGCTGCAACGTATGGGTGCATATATATATAAGGTGTATATAGGCAACGATTATTGCGTGGATTTTGCCGACTCTCACACAAACCGTTCGGTGCAACAACTCAACATCCTCTACCCATTTGCTCTGTATGTGAACGACATTACGATGCGCCAGTTCGCTGCCCACATGTTCTGCCGCGACCTTTCTGCCTACTACGGGAAAAGCGGAAACTTCCCGACATTGGGGCGTGAGGTGATGTTTCTTCGCCATCTTAACGAGTTGATGGCAGAGCAACCGCACGAGCCTTTGTTGGAAGAAGTGTGGCTCCCTGACCTGCAAATCATGACGGCACGTGAGCATGAGGGTATCGTCAAGGGGCTTTACGTGGCTATGAAGGGTGGACATAACGACGAGAGTCACAACCACAACGACGTAGGTTCGTTCATAGTCTATGCCGACGGTGAGCCTCTGATTATTGATGCAGGTGTGGGTGAATACACTTCAAAGACGTTCTCGGGCGGAAGATACGACATCTGGACCATGCAATCCTTATACCATAACCTGCCGCGTATCAATGGAGTAGGGCAGAAGGATGGCAAACAATATCGTGCGACAGAGGTGTCACACACACCGAAATTGCTGTCTATGGACATTGCAAATGCCTATCCAGCGGAGGCAAAAGTAGGCAAATGGTTGCGCACGGTGATGCTCAGCAACAAGGGAAAGGTCTGCGTGACCGAGGATTATGTGCTTAAAGAATACCTCTCGCCGTCGCAAATCATCTTCATAACTCCCGTTAAGCCTCAGCTGAAACGTGGCAAGGTAGTGCTCGGCAAACATGCAATAACCTTCGACCGCAAGGCTCTTGTTGCCGATGTAGAGGACATCTCCAACCTTGAGGACAGCATAATCAGTGGCATGTGGGGCACATTGTATCGCATCACGTTAACGCTAAACTCGAACACCACAACAGGAAAAATCAGATATATAATTGATTAAGCGTTACAAGTTTGTGACACAAAAGTTACTTCCATAATGGTTCCATCTCCCAACCTTTTGGGAAACCCATCGAAGCGAGGTCAATCTCTGGAAAATCCACAAAAAGCCAACGAAGTTTTGCAAGCATATCATTGTTAGGATTTACGACATTCAAAAGATACTTGATTATACAAATGTCATGATATACCCTAAGAGGGTCTGTAGGCAGAGTTATCCATGGATGAGCCAAGCGATTTGGTATGGTTGGATTCATCGTATTTCGCTTATTCCAGACACGTGCATGATGAGCACAATCATTACGAGTGAGATATAATTTTGTCATCCAACTCTCAAATGGTGGTACTTGCAAACCAAACTGCTGTGAAACTTTCTTTTTGATTTTCTTATCCTTAAGATTGCTAAAAATATTTGTAATATATCCGAAAGGCAAAATCTCGGCAAGCATCCATACTGGTGGATATGGATTGGCGTGGCTTATCCTATACTCTGTTATGAAATCCTCATGAGATCTACTTACTTCTTTGTTTATCAGGGATAGGGTGTTGGCAAATTTGTTCGCATCAGCAAAATGAATAGGATTGGTCATCCAAAATTTATCTTCTGTCATTTCGCAGATTGTGCTGACAATGGTAGCACGTATTGCAACTTCTACTTTCTCTATTTCGTTGAAGATGAGCATTCTTAACTTTTTATCAAAGCGATACAACATCATAACCTGATGAAAAGATGCATCTCGTTTGAAGCGTTTTGCTGACTTAGGCATTGTCAATAAAGGTATCATGTAAGCCGATAACCTATAATAGCCAATAGTTGAAAGGTAACGTTCTGCCTTTTTCCGGTTTGTAATGTTAAGACCTCTTGTAATCAAGAACTGTATCAAATCACTTATATTCTGATAAGGCTCTGCGAAAGGAGTGGGTGTTATTGCCATGAGTTATTTGTGTAAAAAAAAACGACCCACACATTTGAGCATCGTTGAGAGGCTTGGCGGGTTCTGGTGGTGCAAAGGTAGATATTTTATTTTAATCCAACAAAGAAAATGCGAGAAAAATGCTCTCTTGAGGGTGTTTTTTGCTTTTTTTAATCAAAAATGGTTGTTTCTGGATGATTTTATGCATGATTTTACGGCAATGTTTAGCAGAAAGTGGTATAAACTATTGCACAATTCAACTAATAGAATTAACTTTGCAAAGCCATGATAGAATAGCAACGGAATGAAAACATACGCTTTTCTATGGTGCTTTCTGAACATGTAAAATGTAAAAGTTTATATATATTACTTATTCAAAGAACGTATGAAAAAGATTAGTTTGATGATTTTGGTGCTGGCACTTGGGGTGTCTGGCGCCGTTGCCCAACCACAATGGGGAAGGGGAGTGAAGAAGATTATGCTCTGGCCTGACGGATTTCCAGAGAAGGAGTATGTGGCTAAACCAAGTGAATTCCAGAAAAGAATGCTGCCGAAGGACTACATGGAACCGAAGTTGGAAGTGTATAAGGCAAGCAAACCTAACGGACTTTGCATCCTCGAATGCCCTGGTGGCGGCTATACTATGCTGTCCGACACGCACGAAGGACGCCAAATGGCTGACTGGTTCAACTCGCTTGGCATCACATATTGCGTCTTAGAGTATCGTATGCCATTCGGTTTTTCGCAGGTGCCACTGCATGATGCGGAGCGTGCAATGCAGTTGATACGCGAGAATGCCGACGAATGGGGAGTGAAGAAAATTGGTGTCATGGGCTGTTCGGCTGGTGGACACTTGGCTTCGACGCTTGCAACTCATTACTCGTCAGAGGCTACTCGTCCAGACTTTCAGATACTGATGTACCCCGTGATAACTATGGAAAAGGACTTCACCCACATGGGTTCTCGCGAGAACCTTTTGGGCAGCAACCCTTCGCAGGCACTTGTTGACGAGTATTGCAACGATAAACACGTCAACGCTTCAACGCCTCCGGCACTGATGATACTCTCTGCCGACGACAATGTCGTTGACCCGAAGAACAGCATAGAATACTATTACGCATTGCGCAAGGCTGGTGTGAGTGCATCGATTCATATCTATCCTGTAGGCGGACATGGCTATGGTATCATCGACAGTTTCCTCTACAAGCGTGAATGGACTGCAGTAGTAGAGAAGTGGCTGAGGCAACTCTAAGCGACAGACGACACACATGTTTTGCAGAATTGAAGCATAGCGTTTCATTGATTGAACGCTATGCTTTTTCAAGTTGAGCGTTATAGTCGAAAAAACATTGCTGCAATGTTGGTCCGAACATTGGAGCAATGTTGGAGTCAACATTGCAGCAATGTTTGACGTAGTTAAGCGTTCGACTTGAGTAATGATAAATGAGAAGTTGATAATTTTTTACGTTGAAAGTGTAGTTTTTTTGTTGATGATTGCGTCAAATGGTTGTAACGAATAACAAAAAGATGGAAGAGAAAGAAAAAGACTTTACCCAATTGGTCAGGGAACACAAGAGCACCATCTACACCGTATGCTACATGTTCTCGAAGGATGAAGACGAGGTCAACGACTTGTTCCAGGAGTCGCTCATCCGACTGTGGAAGGGGTTTGACAAGTTTCGCGGCGAATGCAGCGTTAACACATGGGTGTATCGTGTGAGCCTCAACACGTGCATCTCGATGGAGAGAAAGAAGAAAAAATCGAACAAGCAAGTGAGGCTTGACATGAACATCAACCTCTTTGAAGACGACGACAAGGACACGCGGCAGATACGACAACTCTACGACCGCATACATTGTCTGGGGCCAATTGACAGAGCAATCGTACTGATGTGGTTAGACAACATGAGCTACGACGAGATTGCAGCCATCATCGGTATCACGGTGAGCAATGTCTCTGCCAAACTTCATAGAATAAAACTGAAGCTGATGAGCATGAAATAAGGCTTCGAGGTCGAAGTGCCAACAAGGTTTTTAGGTTGCAACGTAATAATAAAAAGAAATCAATTATCAATTTTCAACTATCAATTCAATCAACGATATGGATATAAATATTGAATTAGAAGAGATGAGGCAGCAAGTCTCTTTGCTCAAAGAGAAACTCGACAGGCAGGAACTGGTCAACGACAAGATGCTGCGCAAGACGATGAAAACAAAGATTTCGTCGCTCAAGATGCAACAATACACGGAATATTTCTCGACATTGTTTGTAATTACAATAGGTTCAGTCATATTCAAAGCGATGGGATGTTCATGGTCATTCGTTATAGGAACGATACTTTATATGTCGGTTTGCGCCGTGGCAACGTTCATAATGCACAGGAATCTCAATCGTGACGACACTGCAAACGGCGACTTGCTGACTGTAGCAAAGCATGCAAAGAAACTTAAAAAGGATTACCACGACTGGTTTTACTTCGCAATTCCGTCGATTATACTGTGGCTCGCATGGTTTGGTTACGAACAATACCAGATATACAACGACATGAAAATGGCGTTAGGAGTCTTCATCGGAGCATTAATAGGCGGAGCAATTGGCGGCACGATAGGGTTGCTGATGCATAGAAAAGCCAAGAATACACTCAACGATATAATAGAACAGATAGAGGAATAAAGTAAAAACGGATGCTCAATTAAGCATCCGTCTTTTTGTAGTATTTCATGACTTTGTTGAAATAACGCTGCGTGGCTTTTACCGAAAAACGCGGTCCTCCGTTCCATGACCTGATAGCAAAACTAATGTCATTGCTCGGATTGTGCCTTGATTGGAATAGAACAAACATCTCTTTTGACTTATCAATACTAAACCTATCCTTCAAGGTGTACCGCTTGCTGCTTCCACGCTTCTTGAGAATCCGATTGCACTCCTCAACTAAACCTGGAGTGATTTGCAAAGCACCAACTGATCTCCCGCTAACTGCATTAGGATTTCCATTACTTTCTACTTTAATCAGTGCTGCCATCAATGGTTCCCAATCAAAACCGTTGTTGTCTGTTTCGTTGTCAGCAATGCACCAAGCACTAAATGACAAGTATAGCAGACATGCTAAAATTACTTTTTTCATAAATACTTTTTTGCTAAAGATCCTCACGATCTTTCGATTTCGAGTGCAAAGTTAAGCAAAATAATTGAAACTACAAAATCACAGTATGTTATGCTCATTGTGGTTAAAGTATTACTTTAACAGTGTAAGGACCGAAAGTCTTTACTCTCAGAAAAAGGCAGTATAGCACTTAAATCGTTAGTTTATTGCTTTTTATACCAGAAGAAGTATTGGCGTTGTGCAAGTTTCTCTTTAGGCGAACGGGCACTGAAAACGGGGCGAAGTGTGTAAGGGTCAAGGCCTGTGTACCACATCTCTGTTGATATGGTCATTGGCGTTGGCGTAAAGTCTTGCACTTGCTCAAGGCGGAAGTTGAGATGCTTGGTGATATTGGCAAGGTCTTTCATGTCGCGTTCCGTACAACCAGGGTGACTGCTTATGAAGTAAGGAATGAGCTGTTGAGGCAATCCTGCATGTCGGCAGATGTCGTCGAACCACTGGTTAAACTCGCGGAAAAGGTCGAAAGATGGCTTGCGCATCAATCGAAGTACGGCATCCGACGTGTGTTCCGGTGCAACCTTAAGTCTTCCGCTTACATGCTTTTCGATTAGTTCACGTGCATATTTTCGCCCATATTCCTTGTCGGCAAGTACCAGGTCGTAACGCACACCGCTTCCTACAAAGCACTTTTTAACCTTTGGGTTGGCATCGACGGCACGATAAAGTTCAATCAATTTGCGGTGGGAAACGTCGAGGTTCTTGCATATTGACGGGTGTGCACACGATGGTCGGCGGCACTTTACACAGAGAGACTTGTCCTTTCCACCCATGCCATACATGTTTGCAGATGGTCCTCCAAGGTCGGAAATGTAGCCTTTATAGTCGGGCATCTGAGTTATTTTCTCCACTTCGCGCAGTATGCTTTCCTTACTTCTATTGGCAACAAACTTGCCCTGATGAGCCGAAATGGTGCAGAAAGCGCAACCTCCGAAACAACCTCTGTGCATGGTTATGGAGTGACGAATCATCTCGTATGCCGGTATTCGCTTATCCTTGTACTTAGGATGAGGTAGTCGGGTGAAAGGTAAATCGTATATCCTGTCGAGTTCTTCCGTGGTCATCATAGGCAGAGGAGGTTCGACCACGACATATCCTTTGCCCTCAACTTGCTGTATCAGGCGACTTGCATGGACCATGTTGCTCTGTTCTTCGATGATGCGAATGTTCTCGGCTTGCTTTCTTTTGTCCTTCAGACATTCGTTATGGCTCCAAAGTGTGATGGCTCCATCGGTTATTTTTGAGTCTATCTTGTCACAAAGTCGAACAGTTTGAAGTGGGGCAGGGGAGAGTTGACGTGCCACCTCGACTATCGCTTTCTCACCCATACCATATATAATAAGGTCGGCACCAGAGTCAACAAGTATCGACGGACGGAGTTTTTCCTGCCAATAATCATAGTGAGTAAGTCGTCGCATCGATGCTTCAATGCCCCCAAGAACAACGGGAATATCAGGAAATAATTCCTTTAATATATGAGTATAGACAATCGTAGGGTACTCTGGACGCTTGTCGTGCGCTCCGTTTGGAGAATAAGCATCCTCACTTCTGAGTCTTCTGTTGGCTGTATATTTGTTTACCATCGAGTCCATACAACCAGGACAAACGCCAAAGAACAAACGTGGACGCCCCAGTTTCTTGAAGTCACGATAATCTCCATGCCAATCTGGCTGTGGAACAATGGCAACTCTATAGCCCTCCGCTTCAAGCACACGTCCTATAACTGCTGCGCCAAACGAAGGATGATCGACGTAAGCATCGGCTGAAAACAGTATTATGTCGAGTTCGTCCCAACCGCGAAGATCACATTCTTTCTTGGTTGTAGGTAACCAAAGGCGTAGGTCAGTTGTCATTTTATAAGGAAATCAAGTATGCCTTGCATCAGTGAAACCCTGATGTTTGGATTGGTAATACATTCAAACGGGAACGACATTGTGATGCATCTGTAGTCGTTACCCTTGTATGCCACACATGCAGAAGTTGAGTCATTGTCGTATTTTATTGCCGAAAATGACGGTTCTATCGGTGCAATGCAGTCGGTTGATGTCGCAGCATAATGATTTTCATTCAGCGAATTGTAGATGTTGAACTGCACATTCATACCACTTAACAAGCCGTTTGTTTCGCATGTTGCCCTTCCTGCGTAGTTCAGTTTCAGTACATTTGCAAGGAAAGTTGAATCAGAAACGCTCCTCATATCGCTTGCCACGTAGCTTCCACTAACCATAAGCGAACCGCCAACACTGGTATAAGCACGCAAAGCCTGTTGCAATTTTGGCGAGAAAGTCTTGTACTTCACAAGTGAATGACCGTCGTCTTTCTCGTTTCCAAGTATAAGGTCAATGACTTCAAACTTGCCAAGGTCCATTAAGTTATCCTCCAATGCGTCGGACGAAGCACTGCAAACCGTGGCTTTCTTGCATCGGGTTATGGCATTTGTATGTGTGGAGATATAGTCAAACTCGTTACCAGCGAGGAATTTTCCAATAAGATTGCTTGCACTGTAACCGAGACCAGATGAAGATTCTGAACCCATATTCAGCTTATCGAACGACAATTGCCTGCCGCACCATCCAGGGTTAATGCCCTCCCAAACGCCTGGATCTTCGTTGATATTAAAGCCTTGTGAGGTTTCGTCGTCTATCTGTGCTGGCGCTGAAAGCCTATGGAAGCCATTTACGACCAAGACTTTTTTCTTGTTTTGCGGGTAATAATAAGCAGAGATTGTCTCTGAAGGGAAACTCTTTCCACCATCGTTTACAGCTACAACCTTGAAATCATACTGAATGTTTGGCTTCAAACTTATGTAGAACGACTTTGATTTCACGTATTGTCCATTGTCCCATCCGCGATTTCCTTCCTTAATATATAATATGTAACCATCGGCATCGGCACTCTTTTCGAGTTCGTCCTTGCGTTCTTCCCATTCAAGTTCTGCGTTACCTTTCTTGTCAATATCCACTCTAAAGTGTGTCGGTGCAAGCGGAGCAACGATGTATTTCTCATTGTGCTTGCCTGTGACGAAGCGAAGAATAGTCTTATATATTGCGCGAGCAAGGGTGAATTTGAAGTTTGGATCGTGTGCCATCTTCATGTCAGGAAAGTTCTGATGCGACAATGTTTCTATGATTGCGCATGGTACTTCGGGTACTCTCGACTCGGAATAATTCTTGTCCCTGATGCTTCGTGTAGCCCAAATTCCGTACTTTGCAGTAATGTCACGATTGACATTCTCAAGCAAACTCTGTGCAAATTCGTATCCCATCGAGCGTGAAAGTCCGCTGCTATAAAGCAAATTGCCCTCCTTTGTCGTGGTACAAATGCCGAGAGTTCCGTATATGTCAGTGCCATTCTGATGGTATCCGGCATCGCTATGCACGGCAAGCGACAGTTCAATAGGCACATTTACCCCCTTCACAGTAGGCATATAAACCGAACCACCGGCAAGATAATTCGTCATCAGCGACCGTGCGTTAATGTCGTCGCCATAGTCATCGTTACCGTTTTTGCTGCTATAGACATCGTAATCCATGCCTGACCACTGGGCAAAATACCTTGCCCCTTCAAGGCTACGAGGCATTCCACTCGTCGAACCTCCACGCGATATATTGCCCATACCACCGCCAAAACGTACTGCATCGGTGGTAATATAGCCTTTATCCTTGCAGTAATTAGTAAGGACAACACAGTTCTGCTCATCGCATCCTTCATCAAAGTCGAATGTTCCTAAATATACCCAAGTGCCACCACCCATCTGTTGGTTGACGATGAAATCGGTCCTAACACCTTGGTGATACACGCTATATTGCGCACGGTCAACACTTCCATCAACCGTCTGGTAACTTACATATACCGCATACTTCCCTCGTTCTGGTATCAGAGGAATGTATGAAGCAGTCGAAACCTTCTTCTTTGAAGTTGTACTAATCTTTCTTGCAGTGCCAGAACGGAACGGATTTTCCTTGTCGTAATAGTTTCCCGCGTGAAAAGCAAAGCCACAAGTATCAGCCATCTGCCATTTTTCTCCACTCGATGTTTCTATATAATGCGCCACATTGTCCTGTATGGGTTGGTCATTATCGACTATAACTTCATTCTTCTGCCAGTCTCTTTCGCGTGGAGTGAACACTATTGCGCCGGCATTCTCCAGCATAGGAATAAGATAAGGAACGACAAAAGTTTGGGTAAACAGGTCTTCCCGCGTCAGGAATAGCGATGGTCGTTGCCATTGCCATTTGCTCTTGTTCTTGTCATAATACATTCCGTGAGACGCCCACAACGACAAATGATGCCCTTGCAATCCGTGTTCTATGTCGAAAGGTTCCGATATGTTTTGTGTCCAAGGCTGCCCTTCGTAACGTATTTTGCCCCAGTCATCGGCAAAACATAAGGTTGCGAAGAATGTAAGCAAAGCCATGATAACAATCACCCCTCCTTGAGAGGGGCATAGGGAGGTCTTAAAACCGTATAACCTCATAACCATAAAACCGTAAAAATCAGTTCAAGTTATAAATCTGGTCAAGCGTCTCTTCAACCTGACTGTTGAATGCCACGATTAGATTGTCGAAGTATTCCTTGGCGGTTTTTCCTGGTTCGAGATGCGAAACACGGTCGATACTGTTTCTTCTCAAATTGACAATAGACGTCAATAGTGCTTCAACATCTTTCTCGTCAGGTTTGCTACTATACAATGACACTGCTACACACTCACTGAAAAGTTGACTGGTTGCGTAGTTGATTAGCTTCTTCAAGTTCCTTCTGTTAGCCATAGTCGTATAATTTTTCTACAAATGTATAAAAAAAATTGCCATTGGGAATATCTACGCTTATTTTTTAGTTTTTTTTAAGAAAGATGTACTCATTTGCGACGTATTGCGGCTTATTCATATTATTTCGCTTTGATATTTGCGCCGACTGGCAATTAGTTCATTCCAATGTGAACGCAAGGCTTTTTTGGATTGAACGTAATAGTCGGGAAAAAACTGTAGCAGTTTTCGATCGGAAACTGTAGCAGTTTTGACTTGAAAACTGTAGCAGTTTTCTGCGAAGTATTAAGGACATTCTCGTAAAGTTAAGCGTTCATATAATAAACGAAATATAAAGAATATTAATTTTACACCCATTTATTTCTTATTTTCTAATATTTTGTATAACTTTGCAAAACAAAATACATAGCATTGAAGTATGCGTGTGAAAAAGTTTTCAAATAAGCCGATAGAGTGGGGGAGTTGTAACTCATCCTTCATGAATTATGTGCGTCGGTCAAAAGAGTATAATGTTAGGGCATGGCATACGGTCGCTGTTGCCCTGATGGTCATTTTGTCGTCAATGCTTGGAACTATGCCTGCCGATGCAAAGAAGAAGGTAACAAGCAAAAGCGACTCACTGCAGCTGAAGATTGATTCGATACAAAATGTGTTCCTGAGCCAAAAGTTGAACTACGACAAGGAAAACGAAAAGGCATACTTAAAGCAAAGATACGACACAGCAAAGTTGTTTAACCTTACTCGTCAGATGTTTGCCACCCTTGGACAACTTGATTCACTTGACGTGGCGAAGAACAAGAAACCAAAGTACCGCAAGAAGAACAGCGAAATGCTCGACGGCTATAGGCGAAACCTCTACAACGGCGGAAACTATTTCTTGCGTAAGGGCAACAACAAAGAAGCATTTTGTTTTTATGACGATTATATTGAGTGTGCAAAGAAACCAATGTTTGAGTCGTACAACTATAACGAAACAGATTCATTGATGCCTCAATTGGCATTCTGGGCATTGGTTGCCGCAGGTTTGCAGAATAATCATCATGGAGTGTTGAAACATTCTGACTTGGCGTACAAGTGGGTAAGGCAGGACCAAGTGTTGCAAATGCAAGCGAATGCTTATATGTCGCTTGATTCTATTCCGCAATATGCGCAGACCTTGAGAAAGGGTTTCGACTATTGCCCGAGCTACACATATTTCTTCAATGGACTTGTACAGCACTATTTGGATAGAGAAGAACTTGATTCTGCACTGATGTTGTGTAATGAGGCACTAAGTCGTGATGTCGCGTCTGACAAGAATTTAAAGAAACATTTCAGTTATTCAAAGTCGGGTATTCTCTTAAAACAGCAGAAATGGGACGAGTGTATTACCGTCAGCGAGGAAATAATTGTATTAGATAGTGCTTTTTCAATGCCTTATTATAACATTGGATTGTGCTATTTCAGCAAGGCAGAACCGCTTTCCCGACAGGAGAAGAAGGAAAAACGTTCGTTACTTAACCTGTCGCGTAAGTATTTAGAAATATACCGCGACATGGAACCAAAGGAAAAGAAACGGTGGGCACCACTATTATATAAGGTGTATTTTGACCTTAATCTTGGCAAACATTTCAGGGAAATGGAGTCTAATTTATAATGTTCCCCCGTTATTTTAAGTCTGAATAAAAATAAATAAAAGAAAGATAATTATGGTTATCAATTGTCCGGAATGTGGAGGAAAAGTTAGTGATAAGGCGAGCAAATGTCCGCACTGTGGAGTAAGAATAAGGAAACGCAGTTACGCATGGCTGATATATCTGTCGGTTATTGCTGTTGTCATAGGCATTGCATGTGGCTATTTCTATTTCCAGGAACAAAAGAAAAACATGGGACAACATAAGTTCGAGATGGTAATGCAAAGCAATAACATCGACGAGATGCAAGAATTCCTCGACCTGAACCCAAACACACCAGAAAGTCAACGAAAGGCATTGGAGAAGAAGATAGCACAGTTGAGCATTGTTGCAAACGATTGGAACGATGCTGTTGAGCGTGGTTCTCGAAGTGCACTTGTAACTTTTGTACACAAATATCCAAACGATGTCCATGCTCATGAGGCAAAGGTTATGATTGATTCGCTTGATTGGATCACTGCAAAACGTCAGGATACAGAGGAAAGTTATACGACTTACATGGAGCATCATTCGAACGGAAACTACTACTATGATGCACACAACGCATTACGCCGTCTAAGAGATGAACGTGAGGAGGCAGAACGCAGAATGCAAGCCATGTCTGATACTATTGATGCCTATTTTGAAAATGAAGAATACTAAAAGATGTTTTTGGGGCGGTGCATGGGTTTGTATGCTTTGCATCGCAATGGCAATGTTTACGTCAAGTTGCAGCCATTCGGATGAAGAACCAACTATTGCACACCGAACAGTGTGTGCTTACATGATATCGGAAAGCTTGGACGAACCTATTCTCAATAATGTTAGAATGATGAAATCTGGTTCGGTCGGTATTTCTGACAACGACAATCTCATTGTATATTTGGATAGACCAAACTTGAAATCAATGCTCTTGCGCATATCAAACGGTGCAATTGATACATTAATGACCTATAAAACAAACAATATCAGCGTTGATCCATCGGTGGTTAGGGATGCAATTGCATGGAGTTTCGAGCATTATCCAGCAGAAAGTTATGGTGTGATATTCGCTTCGCATGGCAGCGGATGGCTTGTTAGAGGCGATACAGTTGCTGTTGCAAAGACGCCAAAATCATCGTACGGATACGATAAGGGAGGAATGTCGATAAATATTCCTTCTCTCAAAATGGCGTTGTCTGGTTTGCCGAAATTGGATTTTATCCTTTGGGATTGCTGTAATATGCAGTGCATTGAGGTGGCATACGAACTGAGGAATACCACGGATTGCTTAATGGGTTCGCCTTCAGAAATACCATCTGCAGGTGGTCCGTATAACAAACTTGTGCCTGCAATGTTTTCACATGCAGCAAATTATCGTGAGACGACACTGAAGGAATACTGGAATTACTATGCACGCGAAAGGGGAGACTCATTGCCGTTGTCGCTCATTTACACAAAAGATTTGGAACAGTTTGCCAATGTTACTCACCAGAAACTGCAGATGTTCATGCCACAGAATCCATTAAGAATCGATTTGTCGAACCTTATATTTTATTTGCGCGATACAAAAAGAAATAACGATAGGGTTATGTTCGACATGAATAATTTCATGCTTGTGCACTTGGCAAAAGGTGATGTGACCAATGCTGACTATATAGATTGGAAAAGGAGTCTCGACAATGTTGTGACCTTGAAGTATAGATGTACGAGATGGAAAACCAATACCATGCGACAAAATGACTTCATGTCATTCTACAAATACTTATCCAACGATGACCATTATAGCGGAATATCAATGTATGTTCCGTCGTCGGACTATATTGCAAGTCATTGGAATTATAATTATGACCTGCATTCTACGGAGTGGTATTATGCCGTCAATTGGGGAGACTTTGGTTGGTAATACAAATAGAGTAGGGGAGTTCTTCCCTTTTTAAGATAAATAGAAGTATGAATTATCGGTGCCTTGGTAAAACTGGATTAAAAGTTAGCGAGATTGGATTTGGTGGTGAATGGCTTGAGAGACACACTACTGAGGAATGTTCGGAACTTATCTCTATGGCGCAAGCCGCAGGGATTAACATACTTGACTGCTGGATGGCATCGCCGACAGTTCGGAGCAATATCGGCGTAGGCATAAAAGGCAATAGAAGTCATTGGATAATTCAAGGTCATATTGGCAGCACATGGCAAAATGGACAATATGAACGAAGTCGTGATGTAGAAAGATGTAAGGTCGCATTCAATGATTTGTTAGAACGTCTGGGCACTGATTACATTGATCTCGGAATGATTCACTATATTGATGAACAAAAGGAATGGGATAAAGTTCTCGATAGTGAATATCTTAAGTATGTTTACCGACTTAAGGATGAAGGCGTTATAAAGCATATCGGAATGAGTACCCACAATCCAAAGATTGCTCATCAGGCTGTTGAGAGTGGTATTGTTGAAATGATTTTGTTCTCAATAAATCCAGCTTTCGACATGCTTCCGCCTTGTGAAAGTATTGATGACATTTTCAATGAAGAGTATAAAGACGAAAACCTTAACGGCATAAATATTGAAAGGAGTAATCTGTATAAACTTTGCGAAAAGGAAAATGTTGGCATCACTGTGATGAAAGGTTTTGCCGGAGGACGACTTTTCGACTCGCAGCAATCACCGTTTGGTGTAGCTCTGACGCCTGTTCAGTGTTTGCATTATGCTTTGACTCGTCCGGCGGTTGCAAGTGTTATGGTTGGATATGATTCTCCTAAGCACATAGTTGATGCCTTGGCATACGAAACAGCAAATGCTGATGAAAAGGATTATGCCAGTGTTTTGGCGAATGCTCCAAAACATTCCTATAAAGGACAATGTACTTATTGCGGTCATTGTGCACCGTGTCCACAGCACATCGACATTGCTATGGTCAACAAACTTTATGACCTTGCAACGATGCAACCCACAATTCCCGAAAGTCTTTTAAACCATTACAAGAATCTTTCGCATCATGCTGACGAATGCCTGAATTGTCACGCGTGTGAATCACGTTGCCCATTTGGCGTGAACATTTCTGCAAGAATGAACGCAATCGCCAAGTTGTTCGTATAATAATATAATCTGCAAGAATGAACAAATTTCAAAGATGGTCGTATAATAGTTTATTACCACGTGCTAAATATATAGTGCAAACATATAATAGAAGGTGTAAAAACATGATTTACCATAATGGGCATTGTAATATAAAATAGTATATATAATTATGATAAATCACATTTAAGAAATTCACCTTAACGTTCGACTTTGTTCACCTTAAAGTTATTCTACGTTTAGGATTAATGTCGAAGGCTTTAGTTTATTATCTTTTGATTTAACTGTAACCTTGATTTTCCCATTAGCATTTTCGTTGCTTCTAACAACAAGAACAAGTTTTCCATTAAAGAGTTTCATTGTCGGTTTGCTGAATGCTTCAGTTGAAGTTGCATCACCGTTGCATACACATTGGAATTTTCCTGCGCCCGAAACTTCAAAGCTCAACTGGTCGTCAGCATTTGCGCAAAGCGTTCCGTCTTTGTCCACGACTTCAACCTCAATGAATGCCAAGTCATCGCCGTCGGATTTCAATGTAGTTTTGTCAGTCTTTAACACTATCTTTTTCTCCTTTCCTGCAGTCTTGACAACCTTTTCCCCACGTTTAATGCCTTGGTTATCATACACAACAACTTTGATTTGTCCTGGCTTATATATTACATCGTTCCAACGCAATCTGTATCGATTGTATTTATCATAATCGGTAGATTTAGTAATTTTGCCTTGGGATACGCCATTTACAAATAATTCTGCTGTTGGAAAGTTCGTGTAGCAATACACTGGGGTTACCTGGTTTATCCTATCATTGCCAAACGACCAATGCGGAAGTAGATGGATTGTCTCCGAATCATTGTTCCAATGGCTTCTATAGAGGAAATACCTATCTTTCGGCAAACCTGCCAAATCGCATATTCCAAAGTAACTGCTTCTTGATGGCCAGAAGTCATCGTATGGCGTTGGTTCGCCCAAATAGTCGAAACCGGTCCACACAAATTCGCCTATCACCCAGTCATTATCGTCCTGCCAATACCAATCATCGTCAGGCAGATTGCTCCAACTGCAACACTCCATATCATAACTTGAACATTGCAAATCGCTGTATTGCTTGTTCTTGTATTGCTCAACAGGGAACTTATACACTCCCCTACTACTTATTGTCGATGCCGTTTCACTACCGAGCAGAAAACCTTGTGGCATAAGTCTATGCGCTTCCTCATACTTTGGTAAGC
Source organism: Bacteroidaceae bacterium (assembly GCA_024398515.1). Classification (GTDB taxonomy): domain Bacteria; phylum Bacteroidota; class Bacteroidia; order Bacteroidales; family Bacteroidaceae; genus Prevotella. Next base: position 35,315 of record JAKSIZ010000022.1, read on the forward strand.
GATAGTTATACCCAGGAATATCCAGGACAGCAGCAAAACCAGACTTGATTGCAGCGGTGGATCGATCCATGCCTGACGTTACCATTCTTGAAGGATCAAGCTTGTGGCATAGGTCCTGAAGTCTTTTTGCTATCACAGCACCATCACGCCCTCCTTGTTCCGGTATTTCGTTTCCGATGCTCCACATGATGTTCGAGGCGTGATTACGATGATTTAACACGAGGTTCTCAATGTCGCGGTCAGCCCATTCATCAAAGAAAAGAGCATAGCCATTCTTGCATTTTGGATATTTCCACATATCAAAACTCTCAGCCATCACCATCATCCCAAGCGAATCATATACCTCCATCTGCATTGTCGAAGGCATGTTGTGAGCAGTTCGAATGGCATCGCACCCCATATCTTTCAGTATTTTCACTTGTCTTATCAGTGCTGCCTTGTTGACAGCAGCACCCAATGGTCCAAGATCATGGTGCATACACACGCCTTTTATCTTCCTTGTAATGCCATTGAGTTGGAATCCATGCTCCTTTGTGACGCTTATTGTCCTTATACCTATCTTCATAGTTTCGGCATCGAGCACGTTCTTGTTTGCATCAATGGCACTTGTTTCGAGCGTATATAAATAAGGTGTTTCCGGTGACCACAGTCTTGGAGTGGGCACTGTGAGCAGTCCTTCTACCCTACCCTTTTCGTCAGGCGTAAGTATTTTGCTTGATACAATTTGCCCAACAGCATCTCTTATTACCGCGCTAACTCCATCAGCCTTTCCTTCGATTTGCGTTTCATAATGCAACACAGCATCGTTTGTTTTCAGTTCTTTTGTATAGGCAAACGTCGCCCACGTCTTTATGGCCACATCATTCATACGGCAAATAACCTTCACAGGACGATAAATTCCCGCACCTGGATACCAACGTGAACTCTCAGGACGATTATTACACTTAACAAGCACACCGTTTTCGCCCTTATGAATGAATTGGGTAATGTCGAACTTGAAGGCATTGTAGCCGTTCTTCCATTCCCCTACCCTCTTTTCGTTGATGAATACCTCTGGCTCACTCATCACGCCATCAAACACAATCTCTACGCTCTTGCATCCATCCGGAACTGTAAAAGTCGTTTTATACTCGCCTTTGCCTATCCAAGGTAGAGAACCAGTTCTGCCGGTCTTTTCTGTAGCGATGCGTTCGCCATTCTGTTCGATTGCCACTACTTGTTTGTCTATATCCTTGTCGAAATCGCAAGAAATAGCCCAGTCGTGAGGCACAACCACTCTCTCCCACCCTTCACCAGGATGATGAAAATCCCAATTTCTCAAATAGAAACTCTTTCTGTCTGCAGCCGATACCGTGCACACACAGCACAGCACCATAATTATATATAATCTTGTTTTCATGCTGCAAATATACTATTTATTTTTCAAAATCGCAATATATTCATCATATTGTGTTAAAAAAAATAAAAAAAAAGAACAAATCATCCAATATCAATGGTCAATTGTCAATAATTTTATACCTTTGCACCCGCATTTGAAAAACGATGCACCCTTAGCTCAGTTGGTAGAGCACCTGACTCTTAATCAGGGTGTCCAGGGTTCGAACCCCTGAGGGTGTACAAACGCACTGAAATTCCTCAACTTCCAAGTTGGGGAATTTTTTTATTGCAGAAATACTCCGTAAAAACAAACATTTCTGCATCTGAAATCATGAACTGTTGACCTTCTTGCGTTCTTGCTTTGGCATGTGACGAAGTCGATGACTCAAGACGTACGTTATAGCCGAATTAAAACTGCTACAGTTTTCATATCAAAACTGCTACAGTTTTCGATCCGAAACTGCTACAGTTTTTTTTCAACTATAAGGCACGTTTCTATACATCCTTACGTTCAACTGCTTTTACTATATGGATTATCTTTTGATTTTTAGTTAGATTTTGAGCGCAGCGACCAGAATAAAGCCTTTTCGTGTGCAGTCATATAGAGAAAAATACTATTGGTTATTATTGGTGTCCTTTAGATTATAGCCTGAAAGGCTTACACCAATCAGCCCAGGGCATAGCGAAGCGGCACCCTGGGTATATCGACGCAACATACCACGCTCTGAAAGAGCAAAAGCTTTTAGTACGCCCATAAAACCCTGTGTAATCTATAAGAAAAAAAATACATTTCATTATGTGTGGTCTGCCTTTGGGCAGCCTTGATGTGGTGGTTGTGTCTGTGCTTATATGAACAAGTTCATAACGCC
>JAKSIZ010000023.1 GCA_024398515.1 Bacteroidaceae bacterium
TATTGTTTCTTCAAACATTTTATATAAATTTGCATTTGCTGTTGGACTCTACAATACAACAAAATTCATTAGTAAGAAGAGAAAAAGACGAAAAAACTTTTGCCAATTCAAAAAAAGAATGTAACTTTGCAGCCGCGAAAATAAAACCGTCCTCGAGAAGGACATATTTATTAATTAAAAAAACTTTTTTATAACACATGGCAACAAAAATCAGATTGCAGCGCGGTGGACACAAGGGATACGCAGTGTATCGTGTCGTTGTCGCTGACACAAAAGCACCACGAGATGGTAGATTTACTGAAAAGCTTGGTATTTACAACCCAAACACCAACCCTGCCACAGTATTAATTAACTTTGAGCGCGCACTTCATTGGGTCGAGGTAGGTGCACAGCCAACTGACACAACTCGCAAGGTTCTTAGCATGGCGGGTGTGTATATGATGAAGCATCTGCTCCAAGGAGTTAAGAAAGGTGCTTTCGATCAGGCTGAAGCTCAGAAGAGATTTGACGCTTGGATGGAGAACAAGCAGAAGAGCAACGATGCTATTAAGGCTAAGGACATTGATGCAAAGAAAGCTTTTGCTAAGGCAAACCTTGAGGCAGAGAAGAAGGTGAACGCTGCTATTGCACAGAAAGTAGCTGAAAAGAAGGCTGCTGCTCTTGCTGCTGCACAACCTGCAGAAGAGGCACCTGCTACAGAAGAAACTCCTGCAACAGAAGCAGCTCCTGCTGAATAATTCTTATCAGGCAAAAAGAAAAAATAAAGGCTCTCGATTTGAGAGCCTTTATTTTTTTGTACTAAAACTTATATCCGAGTGTTACAAGCAACTGGTGGCGGTTGTTCTTCACTTCTGTAATCTGCGGTATGTTTTCAATCGACACCGTCTTATCCTCCGCATTTTTATACGAGAATGTTCCATTTGTGAATGGGTAGAAGTCACCTTTCTGTGTGCTGTATTGATAAGCGACATCAGCAAAGAAGTTCTTTGACGAATAACCCAAGCCAGCAGTGATGCGATTTGTTGCCTTCCAGTTTGTAAAGTCGGTTTGTGATGTGTAATAGTTGCCAAGTGACCATACAGATGGATCTTTGTAACCACCATCCTTGTACATTGCGCTCACGTAGTTGTAGCCAAGTCGAAGAGCAAACTCTGGTGTAGGTTTGAATTCAGCACCTACTTTGAGTGTGTGTGTGCCCTTGAGTGATTCCTTCACGTTTCTTGCCATGCACTCGTCTTTGCTTGTATGCTCATAATAGTTTCCATACCATCCGTCGTAGTATCCGCCTTCATCAATACGAGGATTTGTTGCATTGTAGTCAGCATATTCCCAACTTGCACCAATAGCAAGGCTTTGTCCTACGGTGTGACCGAGGCTAAGACCAAACTTCCAAGGGGTATAGAACTTGTAGCGATAAGTCTCTTCAGTAGTGATAGAGCCCATGCCAGTGTCTGATGTTGCGAGTGCAGTAAACATTGAAGAACGCAGTTTGTAGTAAGTAGGCGACGATACCCATGCTCCGATACGGAATGGTGAAGTCTCTATAGGACGTATGATAGCACCTGCCTTTACGTCAAATCCTGTTCCGCTGATGATACGTTCATCGCTCATGGCGATGCCAAGAGTCTGTCCCTTGAAGTCAACAAGTGTTTCGCCATAGAGTGAAGAAGCTTCATAATGTACGTCCTTGATGCCTACTGTGAGGCCAAGGAATACGCGGTTTTGAATGTTACCAGAGATATTAAAGTCGAAGTTTCCGATGTAACCCTTCACTCCACGATCCATGCCATACTCCGTTGCATCGAAGCAAGTGTCGCCAAGAACATTGAGCAATCCATTGCCATTTGCGTTGAAATACGTGTAATCAACAGGTGTGTAGGTATTGTCATTAGAGTCCGTCACGATACCAGAACGTATCTTTCCAAACGTTTGCTTGTTCTGCGAGCTACCATTGTATGCGCTATTTGCAGCAGAAAGTATCTGCGAGAAGTTGCGCGACTTGCTGTAGTTGAACGCAAAGTTAAAGAACGACACCTTATTTTCTGAGGTGTTAGTACTGAGAACGAAGCCTGCCTGGTCAAAGCTCATACGTGTAGGAGAGACGTCACGTGTCTCCTCAGCTCCAGCCTGTGAGACAAAACCGAACGAAACTGATGCCTGACTACGGCGGAAGAGTCCGATACCTGCAGGGTTACTGCTTATTGTAGAGAGGTCTGCACCGAGTGCTTCCATAGCTCCACCCATGCCGACGTAGCGTGCTGTACCGTTAAGGTCGGGTGTTTCAATTGTTGCCATTTCGTATGTTTCCTGTGCCGAAACAGCGATTGCCTGTGCAAAAGCGATTGCGATAATAAGTAACTTTTTCATATTTTTTCGATTTAATTATTTTACAAACTTTCGAAATTTCAGGGTTTCAAGATTTCGGAATTATCTATGACCGCCTCCTGAGAAACCACCTCCACCGCCGCGACCACCGCCTGAGAAGCCGCCGCCTCCGCCTGAGAATCCACCGCCGCCTCCGCTTGAGAAGCCGCCACCACTCGAACCACTACTGCGTGAGAAGCCGCTGTTGATTGGAGTGCTACTGCGTGAGAAGCCAGTATTGGTGTTGTAATTCGTATTGGTATTGGTTGATGTTGTGGTTGTACGGCTGTTGAAACCCGATTTTGAAGCACGGAAACCTGTGTTCTTGCTTGAGTTAGATGCCGTAGTATGTGAGCCGAAACCTGTGGTAGAGCGACTGAAACCACGACTATTTGAAGCAAAGCCTCCACGATATCCAGAGTGGTTTGAAGTGCCGACAACAGAATGATTGCGTGTTCCTGGCGAATTATATACATAGACTCCACCTGTATATACCGGTGCATACCACCCACAATTCCAATATGGTCTATAGTATCCGCCCCAAGCATAGTCGTAACGCCATCCTGGACCGTAATACCAAGGGTCGTACCAAGAATAATACCATGGGTCATAGTACCACGGATCGTAATACCACGCGCGCGAATAATAAGGATCGTACCAGCCATTGTCGATGAACTCGATACGGCGAGTGACGTACATCGTGTCCTGTACTACGGAATCGACATACTCCTTGTCTGAGGTGATGCGACCGCGACGGTTGTATGCATCGACGTCAACATCTATGCCACCATTGTTGTCGATGAACACTACATCATTGTTGTCATTGTATTCGTCAACAGCAACCGGCACGTACGTAGGCGCATCGGAAACAGTTGCCTTCATTGTCTTCTTTGTGAAGTACATGTCGTCCTGTGCAAGCACGTTTGTTGCGAAAAGAACTGCGCAAACAAGTGCTGTCGTTCTGCTTAAACTAATCATCCTTTTCATAACTTTTTCCTTTCTTATTTCTTTTTTACATTGTTTCACGGTGCAAAAATACAACTTATTTTACAAACATCAAAACGGAAATGTCCTAATTTGCGTAGGAATTTCCCTACTCATGCGTTATCGTTGTTTCGGACGAACGCTTAACTCGGAAAAAAGTTGTACAACTTTCGAGTGAAAGTTGTACAACATTCAGACGAAAGTTGTACAACTTTTTTTACCCCCAACAGAACATATTCTGAGAGGGTAACGTTCGTGGCGGAAAATGAGAGCGTTCATAAGGTTAAAAAAGATGAAATATAGTTGCAATATATTATTATGATATTATTTTTTACTATCTTTGCAAATGAATGTAGCATTATGTTTTAACACGTAAAAAAACTATATTGTATGAACAACAAATACTTCCTTGCAGTGGATCTCGGAGCGACGAGTGGACGCACTATCGTCGGCACCTTGAACGACGGCAAGATACAACTCGACGAACTTACACGATTCGACAACCCTATCATCGAGACTAACGGACATTTCTTTTGGGACATCTTCGGACTTTACAGCGAAATAATCAAGGCACTGAAGAAGGTGAAGGAACAGGAAATTCCTATCGCAAGCATCGGCATCGACACTTGGGGCGTTGACTTTGTGTATATAGGCAAGGACGGCGGAATACTCCGCAACCCTGCATGTTACCGCGACCCACACACCGACGGCATGATGGACGAATACTTCAAAAGCGTCATCGACAGCAAAACGGTGTATGACAAGACCGGAATTCAGTTCATGAACTTCAATTCGCTGTTCCAGCTCTACACCATGAAGAAGGCTGGCAACTCGGCATTTGAATGCGCAGACAAGATTCTCTTTATGCCCGACTGCCTCAGCTATATGCTTACAGGTAAGGCAGTAACAGAATATACCATAGCATCGACATCGCAGATGCTCAACCCTAAGACCAAGCAACTCGACGAAGATTTGCTTTCAAGCATAGGACTGACGAACCAGAATTTCGGCGAGATGACCAATCCTGGAACCATTATCGGCACGTTGACCGAGGAGATTCAGAAGATTACCGGACTTGGTGCAGTGCCTGTAGTTGCCGTAGCAGGACACGATACTGCGTCGGCTGTAGCGGCTGTTCCAGCAAGGAATGAGGAGTTTGCATACCTCAGTTCAGGCACATGGTCGCTGATGGGAATAGAGACAAAGGACGCAATAATCAATGATGAAAGCTACGACAAGAACTTCACCAACGAGGGCGGAATAGAAGGAACAACACGTTTCTTAAAGAACATCTGCGGTATGTGGCTGTATGAACGTTGCCGCAAAGAGTGGGTTGATGCGCCACGTGAGCACCCAGTTTTGCAGGCAGAAGCAATGAAGCAGCCAGCGTTTAAGTATATCATCAACCCAGACGATGCAATGTTTGCTAATCCGGAACGCATGGTCGATGCCATTCAAGCGTATTGCGAGAAGACCGGACAAGGGCGTCCTGAGGGATATGCAACTATCTGTCGATGTATTTTCGACTCTCTTGCACTGCGTTACAAAGAAGTGTTTGAGTGGCTGAAAGACTTCGCTTCGTTCGACATAAAGACTCTTCACATCATTGGAGGAGGCTCAATGAACAACTATCTGAACCAGATGACGGCCGACTCTTTGGGCGTAGAAGTGCTTGCAGGACCGCAGGAAGGCACCGCACTTGGCAACATTATGCTTCAGGCAAAAGCTGCCGGAGAGGTTGGTGACGTATGGGAAATGCGAAAGATAATAGCCAAATCCATTGACCTAAAGCCTTTCCATCCTAATCACACAGCTGAGTGGGACGAAGCTTTTGCGAAGTATCTCGCAATAACAAAGTGACTTTATAAGTTGTAATTACTTTGATGCAGAGCAAATAATAACAATACAATATAAAATGTAAAACATAAAACTAAAAGATTATGAAAGAAGAATTAGTAAAGAAAGCGTATGAAGTAGCAAAGGAACGCTACGCAGAGATTGGTATTGACACAGAGGCTGTGCTGAAACAATTGCAGGATTTCCACCTCAGTATGCACTGTTGGCAAGCCGACGATGTTGCAGGTTTTGAAGTTCAGGCAGGTGCATTGAGCGGTGGTATTCAGAGCACAGGCAACTATCCAGGCAAGGCAAGAAACATAGATGAACTGCGTGCCGACATTCTGAAAGCAAAGACTCTGATACCAGGAACGCATCGTTTGAACCTTCATGAGATTTATGGCGACTTCCAGGGAAAGGTCGTTGACCGTGACGAAGTGACTGTTGACTACTTCAAGAGTTGGATAGATTGGGGTAAGGAAAACGACACAAAACTCGACTTTAACTCTACATCGTTCTCACATCCAAAGAGCGGAAACCTCAGTCTTTCTAATCCTGACAAGGGCATACGCGACTTCTGGATTGAACATACAAAGCGTTGTCGTGAGATTGCAAACGCCATGGGTGAGGCTCAGGGCGATCCATGTATCATGAACATTTGGGTTCATGACGGATGCAAGGACGTTAGCGTTAATCATTATTTATATAGGAAACTGTTGAAGGAAAGCCTCGACGAGATACTCGCAAAGAAACAACCGATGATGAAGGACTGCATCGAAGGCAAGGTATTTGGTATCGGTCTTGAGAGTTTCACGGTTGGTTCGCATGACTTCTATACTGCATACGCAGCAAAGAACAACGTGATGCTGACTATCGACACAGGTCACTATCACCCAACAGAAAGCCCTGCCGACAAGGTTAGTGCCGTGCTGCAGTTCGTTCCAGAGCTTATGCTCCACGTTTCACGCCCAGTGCGTTGGGACTCTGACCACGTAACAATCATGGACGATCCTACTCAGGAACTCTTCTTTGAAATAGTACGTGCCGGTGCTCTTGACCGCGTTCACTATGGTCTTGACTATTTCGACGGTTCAATCAACCGCATAGGTGCATACGTTACAGGTTCCCGTGCAGCACAGAAGTGTATGCTTCGCGCACTGCTTGAACCATCAGCAAAGATTTCACAAGACGAAGTTGCAGGCAAGGGATTTGAAGTTCTTGCAACGATTGAAGAGCAAAAGGCAATGCCTTGGCAGGCTGTATATGACGAGTTCTGCGTAAGAAACAATGTGCCTGTAGGCGATGCTTTCATCAAGGAAGTTGAAGAATACGAAGCAAACGTAACATTAAAGAGATAAACACTATGGCAAACAAAAGCAGTCTGAAGAGCACGATAGCAGTGTCTCTTACCAATTATCTTGATGCCGGTGCCATTGTTGCAGGTGCAAGTGGACTCACACTTTGGCAGAATTATCTCGGCCTTACCGAGGTTCATCTCGGTTGGTTGAACTTCATCAGTGCCAACTGTCTCGGTGCGGCATTGGGTGCAATCATCGGTGGTTTCCTTGCCGATAAGTATGGTCGCAAGTTCATTTACACATATAACTTGCTGGTTTATATGCTCGGCGTGCTTCTCGTGATGTGTTCAGTAAACTTCCCTATGCTGCTCGCAGGCTTCCTCGTTACAGGAATTTCAGTAGGTATTGGTGTACCAGCATCGTGGACATACATCTCGGAAAGTTCAGAAATCAACAACCGTGGACGTAACATTTGCATTTCACAGATGTCGTGGGGCGTTGGTCCTATGATTATTCTCCTTCTCGGTATGTTCTTTGCACCAGGTGGATACCTGTTCAGCTGGGTAGAATCACTTGCTGCAGCTATCGGAGGTGCAGGTTTGGCAGTAGATGCTGTAAACGTATTCAGTTCAAGAGTTGTATTCTTCTCGCTGTTTGTTGTAGCGTTCATAGCATGGAACATGCAGCGTAAACTTGAGGAAAGCAACGAATGGAAGGCAAGTAAGGAAACTGCAAAGGCTAAGGGTGAGGACACTGGACTTATCCATGCTTTCAAGGTGTTGTTCTCGAACAAGACAGCCATAAAGACCGTTTGTTTCCTTGCAGCAATCTATCTTACATGGAACCTCGTGGCATCAGTTATGGGCTTCTTCCAGCCACATATCTATGAAACTGCTGGTGGAGTAAGCAATGAGCAGGCAAACTGGATGAACTGCATACAATGGGCAATCATCGTTGGAACGACTTTTGTTGTATCAGGATTGATAGACAAGACAAACCATAAACTGCTTTACATCATTGGTCTCGTGTTTGCACTCAGCGCATGGATTGTTGTTGTAGGCGTTGGCGTAAATGGTCCTGTAGGCCTTTGGTCGTTTGTAGTGCTTTGGGGTATCGAAGGTGGTATCTCCGTTCAGGTGTTCTATGCTCTTTGGGGCACAGAGTTGTTCCCTGCAAAGTTCCGCGCCGGAGCACAAGGATTCATGTTCTTTGTTGTTCGTGGATTGTCAGCAGTATGGGGACTTGTGTTCACTTATATCTATGGAGAAAACGGCGAAGGCTTTACTATTGCAGCATACTGCATGATAGCCCTGCTCGTTATCTCATTGATAGTTGGTGTAATCGGATGTCCAAGCACGAGAGGAAAATCACTTGACCAAATAACAAAAGAAAGATATGGAGAAGAGTATTAATATGAAAAGTATATTAGACAATCGCCCAGAGTTGAAGGCTGTCATTGACCAAGTTGCAGAAGTTACTGGTTACCTTTGGCAGAAAGGATGGGCAGAACGTAACGGTGGCAATATCACTGTAAACATAACAGAGTTTGTTGACGACGAGATTAAGTCGCTGAAGGCTATAGCACCTGTCAAGCAGATTGGCAAGGTACTGCCGCAGTTGAAAGGTACATATTTCTATGCCAAGGGCACAGGCAAACGTATGCGTGACCTTGCACGATGGCCAATGCAGAACGGTGCAGTAATCCGCATTTGCGATGACTGCGCAAGCTATGAAATCATTGCTGACGAACCTGTTATGCCAACGAGCGAACTTCCATCGCATCTCGCTATGCAGAACTATCTGCTTGAAACAGGCAGCAAGTATAAAGCAACACTCCATACGCACCCAATAGAATTGGTTGCAATGAGCCACAATCCAAAGTTCCTCGTTCCTGGAGTGATGACAAAGACACTCTGGAGTATGATACCTGAGACTTTGGCATTTGCACCACTCGGTCTTGGTATCGTGCCTTACGAATTACCAGGAAGCGTGAAGCTTGCTGATGCAACACTTGAACAGATAAAGAAGTTCGATGTTGTCATGTGGGAAAAGCACGGAGTATGTGCTGTAGGACTTGACATTATGGATGCTTTCGACCAGATTGACGTGCTCAACAAGGCAGCAAACATATATATGTGTGCAAAGAACATGGGCTTTGAACCTGAAGGAATGACCGACGCTGCAATAAAAGAAGTGCAGGACGTGTTCAACCTCCCAAAGACAAGACCTTGTTAATTGATAATTGACATTTATTTAATAGAGTTTTGGAGGTATATCCTCCTTAACTCTTTATATTTTTAATTCCTTAAAATCATTTTATATGCAAACAAAATTCTATGTCTCATTACTTATTACCTGTTCTCTCATATTTGCCTCTTGCAATATAGACATACCGAAAGAGACGCATACTTCGAGCGAAACAATAACAGTTAATAAGCAAAGTATAGTATATCCTGTAAAATACAGTGCTACCATAGTTGGACAAAATGATGTAATCATTACCCCTCGAACATCAGGACAGTTGGAAAAAATTTGTGTTACTCCTGGACAAAGTGTAAGACGAGGTCAGGTTTTGTTTGTAATAGACCAAAAGCAAGCACAGATTCAGTTGAACAATGCTCAAGCAAACGTACAGGCAGCAAAAGCACAGATGAACAGTGCTCAATTGGAATATGAGAGCAACCGCGAACTTTGTTCGAAGGGTATCGTGAGCGACTATATGGTCAAGTCAGCACTCAATGCTCTCAACACAGCAAAGGCAAATGTGGCACAAGCAGAGGCTGCAGTGAATGCTGCAAGAATAGAATTAGGTTATTGTTCGGTCACATCACCAGTAAGTGGGATTGTTGGCGAACTGCCTTTCAAGGTCGGCACACAAGTAAACGAAGCCACCGAGTTGACTACAGTTAGTGGCAATAGCGACGTTACGGTTAGGTTTGCTCTTTCTGAATCGGAATTGCTGGAAGAGTTCAATTCTGACGAAGATCTTTCTACCGATGACATCATAGCCAGCACTCCATCTGCAAAATTATTCCTAAAAGATGGCAGCGAATATCCATACAAGGGAAAAGTGAAGAATGCATCGGGTGTGATGGACAACATGACAGGAACAATACTTGTCGAGGCATCTTTCCCTAATCCAAAGGGAATGTTATTCTCAGGTCAGCAAGGAACGATTGTCTTCGACTTCGATATTGATGATGTTATCGTAATACCTCAATCCGCAATAGTACGTATGCAGGACAAGACCATTGTATATAAGGTAGGCAAAGACAGTTGTGCACATAGCGTTATCATTACTACAGCCGACATAGGACAGAAGGATAACATTGCCGTAACATCAGGTTTGAAGATTGGCGAAAAGATTATTTCGTCGGGTGCAGCAAACATACAGGAAAAGCAAAAGGTATTATTTTCAAAGGAAGAGGAAGAATGAATTGATAAATCAACAAACCGCAAAAACGTATAACCTAAAAACCTTATAACCTCAAAACCTTAAAACAAAATTATGTCGAAAGGAAATATGTTTATCAGCAGGCGGGTTATGGCGTGTGCCATTTCTATTGTGATAGTCCTTGTTGGCTTCATATCACTCAACACTCTGCCTGTAGAGCAATATCCTGACATTGCTCCGCCTACTATTCAAATCTTAACGAACTACGATGGTGCCGATGCCAATACAATACTGAAATCAGTTATCACACCAATAGAGGAGGCAATCAATGGTGTCCAGGACATGACCTACATACAAAGTACGGCATCATCAACTGGCGAAGTTGACATCAAGGTATATTTCAAGCAAGGCACAGATCCAGACATGGCTGCCGTTAATGTGCAGAACCGCCTGTCAAAAGCCACGCCACAGTTGCCTGATGCAGTGAACCGCGTAGGCGTTACGGTAGAAAAGACCCAGAATAGTATTCTGCAGATGGGTGCATTGATAAGCACCGACGGAAAGTTTGACCAAGGTTTCATTGCCAACTACATAGACATCAACATAAAACCACGTCTGCAACGTATCTCGGGTATTGGTAATGTCAATAACCTTGGTAATACCTACTCGCTGCGTATATGGATGAAACCAGATGTGATGGCACAGTACGGACTTACACCTGACGACATCTTCGCAGCAATCGGAAGTCAAAGTCTTGTTGTTGCTGCTGGTTCGTTGGGCGAAATGTCTGACAATACATACCAATATAATATGGAGTATCGCGGACTTCTCAATTCCACCGAGGAATTCGACAATATAGTCCTTAAAACAAAAGTAACGGGTCAGACGCTTCGATTGCGTGACGTTGCCGACGTTGAACTTGGTGCCTTGAGTTATACTTTCACGTCACAGGCAAATGGTAAGCCAGGCGTCATCTTCATCATCAATCAAGCAGCAGGTGCAAATGCAACAAAAGTCAATGCAGAAATTGACAAGTTGATGGAAGATCTCTCAAAGACATTCCCTGCAGGATTGAAGTACGAGAAGATGATGAGTTCCAATGATTTCCTTTTTGCAGCCATTCACAATGTGGTTGAAACGCTCATCATTGCCATCTTGCTTGTAATCCTCGTTGTATATTTCTTCCTTCAGAGTTTCAAGGCAACAATCATTCCATCGATTTCCATCATTGTTTCCATCCTCGGCACCTTTGCTATTGTGAAGATGGCAGGTTTCTCGCTGAACATTCTGACGCTCTTTGCTCTCGTACTTGCCATTGGTACCGTGGTCGATGACGCCATAGTGGTGGTCGAGGCAGTAATGACTAAGTTGGAATCAGGTTATAAGAGTCCGTTCAAAGCAACGCGTGATGCTATGAGCGAAGTCTCAACAGCCGTTATCAGTTGTACGCTTGTGTTCATGGCAGTGTTCATTCCTGTCACGTTCATGCCTGGCACATCAGGACAATTCTTTACCCAATTTGGTGTTACCATTGCCGCATCAGTTGGTCTGTCTTGCGTTTCAGCAATGACGCTTTGCCCTGCTCTGTGTGCAATCCTCATGCGTCCACACAAGGAAGGTAGCGAGAAAAAAGACTTAAACTACTACACAAAACTTGCTTACAATGCATCATACAATGCCATCGCAGGAAAGTATCAGAAAGCCATTGGCAAGTTCCTCGGCCGTTCAAAGACTGTATGGATTTTGCTCATCATATCTGCTGCACTGCTGTTCTTCTTCATGAAGTCATTGCCTTCAGGACTTGTTCCGCAAGAAGACCAAGGTGTTATCCTTGCCGAAGTGCGTACTCCTCCTGGCTACACACTACAACAGACAGATGCCGTACTCGACAAGATTGAGCAGAAAGTCAAGAAGATTCCTGAGATGCAGAGCTATGCTCGCGTTGCAGGTTATGGTATGGTTTCAGGTGGTGGTTCAAGTTACGGAACATTCATCATCCGCCTTAAACCATGGGACGACCGCAAGGGTATCAACCACATAATAGACCTTGTCATCGCACGGCTATACTATGATTGCGAGGACATCAAGGAAGCTGTTGTGCTTCCATTCCAGATGCCACAGATTCCTGGATACGGAACTTCAAACGACATTGAACTTGTGCTTCAGGATCAACAAGGCGGTGACATGTCGAAATTCTTCCAATACTCCCAAGAGTTCCTTGCTGAATTGCAGCAACGTCCAGAGGTATCTGCCGCTCTCTCGTCTTATTCCGAGAGTTTCCCTAAATATAAGGTAGAAGTAGATGCAACGCAATGCGACCTTTCAGGAATATCTCCACAACAAGTGCTCAACACTCTTGGCAGTTACTGTGGTGGTGCTTTTGTGGGCAACTACAACCAGTTCGGAAAGGTATATCGCATCATGGCAAGTGCATCACCTGAATATCGCCTTGATCCAACGTCACTCCAGAGCATCTTTGTCAAGGTTGGTAATGGTGCAATGGCTCCGCTGTCACAGTTCGTGACGCTCGTTCCTGCGGTTGGTTCAAGCACGCAACGGCGCTTCAACCTCTTCCAAAGCATCACTTGTTCTGTCACTCCTGCAAGCGGTTACTCTGACGGTGACGTGCAGAATGCGATTGCTGAAGTTGCCGAAAAGGTGCTGCCTACAGGCTACGGATATGAGTATGGAGGCATGTCGCGCGAGTTAGCAGAGAACAACAAAAGCAATATGACTGCTATTATCTATGCCATCTGCGTATTGCTTATCTACCTCATACTCGGTTGTCTCTACGAGTCATGGCTCATTCCTCTTGCAGTTCTCTTCTCCGTACCGTTCGGACTTATGGGTTCTTTCGGTGTGTCATATCTCATGGGACTTGAAAACAATATCTATTTGCAGACGGGTGTAATCATGCTCATCGGACTTCTTGCCAAGACAGCAATCCTTATTACCGAGTTTGCTGTGGCGCGTCACAAGGAAGGATTATCCATTCATGAAGCTGCACTTCAGGCATCCATCGAACGTCTGCGCCCTATTCTCATGACCGTTGCCAGCATGGTCATAGGTATGATCCCTCTCATTTTGTCGAGTGGAGCAGGTGCAAACGGAAACCGATCTTTGGCTATTGGTGTCACGGGTGGTATGATTGTCGGCACCATTGCGTTGCTATTTGTAGTTCCAGTATTTTACATAATCTTCCAGAAACTACAGGAAAAGTTTGCTGGACCATCAATTGAAGAAAATGAAGAAGACTAATATAATCCTTTGCCTCACGGCTACATTATTGCTTACGGCATGTGCTTCGCTCAAAGAAAAGTACAAGCCTGTTGATTCTGTTCCGGCTAATCTCTTCGGCGAAACGCAGAGTCTCTCGGGCTTCGACAGCAAAACTTCTGCTGCAAACCTATCGTGGAAGGAGTTCTTTACTGACCATAACTTGCAGGCATTGATAGCTGAAGGACTTGAAAACAACCTCAACCTCAACGATGCACAACTGAAAATACAGGAAGCGGAGACCTCTCTCGCATCTACAAAGCTCCAGTATTTTCCAACGGTATCACTGTCTCCGCAAGCAGGATACACACGTTTTGACGGTGAAGACCTCAAGACTTACAACGTTCCTCTTACGGTAAACTGGGAGCCAAGCCTGTTCTCGCGTATAAAAAACAAGAAGTTGCAGGCTGAAGCCTACCGCAATCAGGCATCAGATGCAGAGATTGCAATGCGTTCCCAACTCGTAGGAAACATTGCAAAAGCCTACTATCAACTGCTTGTTCTTGACCGTGAACTGGAGATAATGAAGAGCACCGTCGAGCTTTGGAACAAGTCGCTTGACACTCAACGGGCACTTGCGCAGTATGGAAAGGCTTATTCTACGTCGGTAAACCAGATGGAAGCATCGCTGCTTGGAGTGAAAGCACAGGTGGTTGACGTTGAATTACAGATTAGTGAAGTCGAAAATACTATCTGTCTTCTACTGTCGAAAACGCCTCAGCACATCGTTCGCAGTTCATGGCATCACATTGATTTGCCTGCCGGTCTTGGCACTGGCGTACCTCTGACGCTCATAAGCAACCGTGCCGACGTGCGTTCAGCAGAGCGAGTAATAGAGGCTGCATTCTATGGAGTGAAGCAAGCAAAGGCTGCATTCTACCCTACCCTGACGCTTTCGGGAACCATTGGATGGACAAACAACAGCCTTACATACGTTAATCCTGGGCAGATTCTTCTCGACGCTCTTGGCTCTCTGACGCAGCCAATCTTCATGCAGGGAAGGCTGAAGGCGCAATTGAAACTGAGCGAACTGCAGCAAGCAGAGGCAAAGAACGCCTATATGCAAACCCTGTTACAGGCAGGAAACGAAGTAAACCAAGCCTTGACGCTCTATCAGAAGTCGCTTGAAAAGGATGCTATCTACAAGCAGCAAGTCGCAGTTCTTGAGCAAGCATACGCCGGAACGCACGAACTGATGAACCACGGCAAGACTAATTACATCGAAGTTCTCACGGCACAAGAGTCGCTTCTCAACGCACAACTCTCCGAAGCCATCAATCTCTACAACTGCACTCAAGGCGTAATAGCACTCTACATAGCCCTTGGCGGTGGAGGAAAATAATAGATATGGAACCGTTTTCAACCTTTTTCCACAGCGTAAGCTTCACGTATTTGTTTCTCTTGGGCATGTATATGTTGTTTTCAGAGAGGAACATCTTTGCCGACACACACCCTTCTCCTTCGCTCCGACGAGTGACAGGAGTGAATCTCATAGCATGGTCCATTTCGTTTCTTCTCAGTGTTTTTCTCTTCAAAGGACACTTTGAAACCGACGAAATGACGCACGACATTGTGCGGCAACTCAGTTTCTTCCTGCTCCCACTAAGCACATTGTTGCTGATGAAGCTCGTTCAACTGCCACGCATCAAGTGGAAAAAGTTCCTCCTCCCTGCCCTACCACCAGCAGTCTTGTTGGTATGTTTCATTGCAACCAACAATAATATCTTCTACAAAATATCCATTGCATATTGGATTATATACACCGTCACGTTCCTCATCGTATATATAAATAAGGTGAAACGCTACACCAACCGACTCAAGGAGAACTATTCCGACCTCGAAAACCGCGAGTTGCAATGGTTGGGAATAATCACAACGATATTCGTTTCTTACCTTATCATCTACATCATCGCCACATTGTCCGAACGAGAATTTTACTTATACGTCTCCTACATCATGGGACTTTGTGCCTGGAGTTACATTGTCTGGCACATCGAACACCAAGAGAAACTCGACGACTTCTGGACTGACAAATCCATTTCCGACATAACTGACGAGCCCGAGCAAGCCGACAAGTCAGTCACGACCAAGCTTGAATGGATAGGCGAAAGGCTGCAAACGGAGTGTATCGACAGGAAACTCTTCCTGCAACCCGACCTAAACATTGCATATCTCGCGCAGGTCATAGGCACAAACCGCACATACCTGTCGCAATACCTTAGGCAGAAGGACACCAACTTCTACACCTTTGTCAACACGCTTCGCATACAACATGCCCAACATCTGTTTGAAAGCGAACCACAGATGACGCTGTCCGACATTGCAGCCGAAAGCGGTTTCAACAGTCTGCAAAGCTATCGTCGCGTGTATTACTCCATTACTGGCAACACACAACTTCCTAAAAGAGGATAAACATCCACCGCATCTTTCGAGGCGATTGAACTTACGATTCAATCGCCTCGTTTGTTCTCGTTTGTAAAGTCGAGCGTTAAACCCGTTCAAACATTGCTGCAATGTTCGAGTCAACATTGCTCCAATGTTCGGACCAACATTGCTGCAATGTTTTTCCGAGTTAAGCGTTCAATCTTTCAACTTCGTTCGAAGGAGTGAGGCAAAAGATAACGCGAACATCAACGAAACAATGCAAAAAGCAGAAAAAATATTACGTTTTTTGATAAAAAATTCGTACTTTTGCATTGAACTTTCAAAATATCATTAAAAGTCGAATGTCAAATGTCGAAAGTCGAATGTCTTTTCGTCCTTTGCCTGATGATTGCAACAACCGGCACCATCAAGGCGCAGACAATATACCAATATAAGCAAGATGATGCTACGGTTTGCTTCTTCTCGAAAGACGAATCGCAGTACATCCCTCACCTGATGCGACGCTACCAGACGGCAAAAGCACTGCACCGGCAGATATGGGGCACGCTTCCTTCGCAGCCACCATTCATGATGCTCTCCGACTGGGAAGACGACGGCAACGCAGGTGTCAGCGCCATACCGCACTCAATGATTTCGATAGGCATGGCACCGCTTAACATGTCGTACTTCGTAGGACCGAGCGTAGAACGCTACGACCACCTGTTCAAGCACGAATACACACACGTAGCCATGACCGACAAGACAAACAGCCGCGACCGCGCCTGGCGACGGTTCACGGGCAACAAAGTGGTGCTCGATTCGAAATATCCGCTCTCTGCCGTGTGGAGTTACCTTGATGCACCGCGATGGTATGCGCCGCGATGGTTCCACGAAGGCATTGCCTGCTTCATGGAGACATGGCTCTGCGGAGGAGCAGGACGTGCATTGGGAGGATATGATGAAGCCTATTTCCGCACCGTAGCACAACATTCGGCTGACTCTTCACACGTAGATCTCTATTCCGTTGTGGGGCTCGAAACAGAAGGAAGCACTGCTGATTTCCAACAAGGAACGACAGCCTACCTCTACGGAATGCGCTTCGTCAACTATTTAGTGCTTACTTACGGCTATCAAAAACTGGTGGATTTCTACAACAGAACGGAGGACAGCAAGACTTTCTTCGCATCACAATTCAGGAAAATATACGGAAAACCGCTGAAAGAAGCGTGGGACGAATGGAAAGAATACGAAGGAAAACACCAACAAGAAAACCTGAAAAAGATACGACAATACCCCATCACCGAGGTCACAAGCATTACAAACAGCAGTCTTGGTTCGGCATCGCCTATGTGTATTGACGAGGAACGAGGCGTGGCTTACGCAGCAGTGAACCATCAAGGCGACCTTGCCCGCATAGTGGAAATAGACCTCGCGACAGGAAAGACACGCAACTTAAGCAAAGTAGATGGGTCAATGCTGTATCAGGTGACGTATCTCGCATACGACAAAAATGGTCAGCGACTGATATGGACAGACAGAAATTATAACTGGAGAGGGCTCGTAGTCTATGACCTGAAGACAGGAAAACAGACTATCCACAAGAAATATCAACGCACTTACGACATCAGTTACGACAACACAAACGATTGTCTTTATGGACTTATGTGCAATGAAGGCGTGTGTCATTTAGTGAAATATGACTCCAATATGGATAATCGCGAGATACTTTATAAGTTCCCGTTCGGCGTTAGTGTGAGCGATCTTGACGTTTCTCACGACGGAAAACAGGTAGTAGCATCGCTTCTCGGCACCAAGGGACAGCACTCTCTCATCATGTTTGATGCCGAGAAACTCGAAAATGGAATACTCGGATACGAGACCATTTACACTCTCGACGACTCGAACTTAAGCCAATTCCGCTTCAGCCACGACGACAAAAGTCTCGTTGGTTTCAGTTATTATACTGGAGTTCCAAACGTGTGGAGCATCGACTTGAGCAGTCGGAAGATGGCACTTCTAACCAATGTCGAGACAGGAATGTTTGCTCCTTATCTTGCCTCAAACGATAGCATCTATGCATATCTGTTCGAAACTGACGGCATGCGACCAGTGGTTTTCAACCGCATGGAGATTAACGACGCCAACGCTGTTGAGTATCTTGGGCAGAAAGCATACCGCGCCAACAAGGATTTGGAAGGTGTCGGCAAATTGAAAGAAAGCTTGCCGAATGTGTCATTCAGTTCCGTTTACGACAGCATAGGCATTTATAAACCGCTGCGTGAACTGAAATTCCAAGGCGCACATCCTGACATCAGCGGCTTCGTTGACCGCAAGGCATGGAACAACGTAACGCCTGTTCTGGGCTATCACTTCTCTTTCTACGACCCACTTTCATTAGCATCGATGAACCTTTTTTTGGGTGCTTCGCCTTGGAGTAACAACGACTGGAGCAACAAGTTCCACGTGTCGGCATCGTTGAAATACTGGCTATGGACACTCTCTGCCGCATGGAACCCAACGAATTTCTACGACCTTTTCGGTCCGACACGTACCTCGCGTAAGGGTTACTACGCACAACTTGCCTACAACTATTCCATGACACTTCAGTCGCCATACGTCGTAAACTATGGTGCATCCGTTGCCCACTATGGAAACCTTGACGCACTTCCAATGTATCAGAACGTAGCAGTTGACGACAATATTAACTCATTCCAGTCGGTCAATGCGTATCTTTCAACCTCGAAATCCTATTCTACCCTCGGTGCAATAGTAGCAGAAAGCGGTTACAGTTTCGACGTCAATGCCAATACTGTCATTGCTGGTGGCAAACTGTTCCCATCGGTTGACGCCACATGGGCACAGGGAACGCTCCTTCCATTCGGTCTTCACAACACGGCATGGCTGCGAACCACCGTGGGACAATCGTTTGGCGACAGCGACTCGTCGTTTGGAAATGAGTACTTTGGCGGCTTTGGCAACAACTATGTTGACAATGGTTCCATCAATAGATTCAAGACATTGTCGTCGATGCCAGGTGCAGAAATCAACGAGATTGGCGCACATACTTACGCAAAAGTGCAGGGCGACATAAGTTTCTGTCCTATTCGTTTCAACAACTTCGGTGCACTGCGCTGCTACCCAAACTTCATACAATTCAACGTGTTTGCCGCCGACTTGATGACTGATTTGTGGGGATGCGACCGCCGATATAAGTCGAACTACGTTAGCATAGGCACACAGATGAACATGCAATTGGTTCTGTTCACCCACATGACAACCACACTTTCCGTAGGCTATGCACGCATCTTCGCCAACGACCTCAAGGGAGGTGAATTAATGATTTCGTTAAAACTATTATGATTGCAAATTATCTCGTAGGTATAATTCCTATATTCCTATATATATTAGTGCTGAAATCCTTAGACAGTTTCGCAGTTGCCAAGCCATCGATATTGGCAAAAAGCATACTTTGCGGATTGGCAAGTTGCCTCGTGGCGTTCATCCTGGCAAGGACAATAGGATGGAGCGCAGATTATATTTCGCCAATACTTGAAGAGTCACTAAAGGCACTGTTCATTATTTACCTTATCAACCGTCGCCGCATACGTTTCCTTGCCGAAGGGTTGATATACGGTGCGGCTATAGGTGGCGGCTTCTCCATACTCGAAAACACGATATATGTGCTCTATTGCCCTACTATGGATTTCGGAACAGCAATGTTCCGTGGCGTAGGTGTAGCCATCATGCACATGGGTTGTACAGGCATCATGGCATGTCTGCTTATCCTTACCTGCCAAAAGATGAAGATGCTGAATGCAGTTGCAATGTCGATTGTACCAAGCATCATAATTCACCTCGCGCATAATATCATCGACATCGAACCATCCTATAGGTTGTTCGGTACTGTGATTTTGTTCCTCATACTGTTCTATGTTATCATGACCATAGGCGAGAGTCTTATCTACAAATGGATGGACCACAGCATCAGTGAGGACATATACACGTTGGCAGCAATCCGTCAAGGCAACTTCTCAGCCACAAAATCGGGACAATACCTTATGCATGTAAAAGAACAGTTCCAACCTGAAGTTTTCTTCGACATGATATGTCTGGTTCAGCTTCACCTTGAATTGAAGATTGAGAAACAAAGCCGAATGCTAAAGGCACAGGCAGGTTTCAAGGACGACCGAACAGAAGAAGAGTTGGCTGCCCACAATGCACAAGTAGCCGAGATTGATCATCTCTTTACCCAGATTGGTAAAACAGCCAAATGGGTGCTTAGACCACTTCTAAGATAAGGAGATTGTAATCCTGATACGAAAAAAGCATACGTTAGTGTGCGGCAAATCTCACATTTGTCATGAAAAACTTTGAATAAAGAAAATTATTTACTAAATTTGCAAACTGATTGGTAAATTAGCAAATATGGCAAAACTGAATATTATTGTCCTTGCCAAGCAAGTGCCTGATACGCACAACGTGGGCAAGGATGCAATGACTCCTGAAGGGACTATCAACCGCAGTGCACTGCCTGCAGTTTTCAATCCAGAGGACTTGAACGCACTTGAGCAAGCACTATGCCTGAAGGACGCAAACCCTGGTTCTACAATTGGTGTGCTGAC
This sequence comes from Bacteroidaceae bacterium, assembly GCA_024398515.1. GTDB lineage: Bacteria > Bacteroidota > Bacteroidia > Bacteroidales > Bacteroidaceae > Prevotella. The sequence goes on from JAKSIZ010000023.1 coordinate 20,139, forward strand.
GATGGGACCTCCACGTGCAGCCGAAGTAATACGCGAAGCCGTTTTTCGTGGTGCAGATACAGGTTGGTTATTGACCGACAGATTGTTTGCCGGCGCCGACACTCTCGCAACATCGTATGCACTCTCAACCGCAATAAAGAAGATTGGAAAGGTTGACATCATACTTGGTGGCCGTCAAGCTATTGATGGCGACACGGCACAGGTGGGACCACAAGTGGCAGAGAAGCTTGGCATTCCGCAAGTAACTTACGCCGAAAAAGTTGAAATAAAGGAAGATGGACGCACGGCTATAGTAAAACGACACATCGACACAGGTGTAGAAACGGTCGAAGTGCCATTGCCTTGCCTTATTACCGTAAACGGAAGTGCTGCGCCTTGCCGTCCAAGAAATGCAAAACTGACGATGGCACATAAGCATGACGAAGCACCTAATACGTGGAGCGTTGCCGACGTTGACGGTGATCCTACACAATGTGGATTGAGTGGTTCGCCTACAAAAGTGAAGGCAATACAGAACATTGTGTTCCAGGCAAAGGAGGCAAAGGTGTTGACTGCGACGGATGATGAACTGAAAGAATTGGTTGCAGAACTAAAGGGAAACAAAGTTATATAGGAGTTGACTATGAACAACGTATATGTATATTGCGAGATAGAAGGCACGCAAGTGGCTGAGGTATCACTTGAACTGCTGACAAAAGGGCGACAACTTGCCGACGAATTAGGCGTGAAGCTTGAGGCTATAGTTGCCGGCACAGGAATAAAAGGCAAAGTTGAAGAACAGATAATGCCTTTCGGTGTTGATGTTTTACACGTGTTCGACGGCGAAAGATTGTTCCCTTACACCACAAATCCACACGCATCAATACTGATTAACCTGTTCAAAAAGGAGCAGCCACAGATTTGTTTGATGGGTGCAACAGTAATAGGTCGCGACCTCGGTCCGAGGGTTTCATCTGCATTAAAGAGTGGACTTACTGCCGACTGTACAAGTCTTGAGATAGGATCATACGAGGATAAAAAGAACAATAAGACCTACGAGAACCTACTTTATCAGATACGTCCTGCTTTTGGTGGAAACATCATTGCCACGATAGTAAACCCTGACAACCGTCCGCAAATGGCAACCGTCAGACAGGGAGTGATGCAGAAACTCGCAACAGGCAAACGTAACGGCAGCAACATTATCTATGAAGACGTTGAGAAATACGTTGCGCCAGAGGATTATATTGTTCAAGTCATCGACCGACAAGTTGAGAAAGCAAAGAACAATCTGCCAGGTGCATCAATTGTTGTGGCTGGTGGTTATGGGGTTGGAAGCAAGGAAAACTTCCAAATGCTCTACGATTTGGCAAAGGCAATCCACGGAGAAGTAGGTGCAAGCCGCGCAGCTGTGGATGCAGGATTCTGCGAACACGATATGCAGATAGGACAAACTGGCGTTACCGTTCACCCGAAAGTATATATTGCTTGCGGCATAAGTGGACAGATTCAGCATATTGCCGGTATGCAGGACAGCAAGATTATCATCTCGATAAACACCGACCCTAATGCTCCGATTAATGCCATTGCCGATTATGTAGTGACAGGAAGCGTGGAAGAAGTCGTGCCACGACTCATTAAATATTATAAGGAGAAAGAATAGGAGTTATAATTATCGAAAACTCGAATATCCGAAATCTCGAAAACTCGAAATCTCGAAAACTCGAAAAAACCGCAAAACCGAATATGAATTACTATAGCGACTACCCTGAATTGAAGTTTCACCTTTCCCATCCACTGATGAAAAGGATTGTTGAACTCAAGGAAAACGGATACAAAGACAAAGCAAATCACGCCGAAGCACCATCTGACTATGATGATGCAATTGAGAATTATGACATGGTAATGGAGATTGCTGGCGACGTTGCAGCAAACATTATCGAGCCAAACAGCGAATCGGTTGATATGGAAGGTCCGCATCTTGTCAACGGCAGAATGGTTTATGCCAGCAAGACATACGAGAACCTTGACGCGATGCAGAAGGCAGGACTTAATGGTGTAAGTATGCCACGGCGTTATGGTGGTCTTAACTTTCCAGCAGTTGTGTTCTCAATGTTGTCGGAAGTAGTTGCCGCTGCCGATGCCGGTTTCCAGAACATCTGGTCGTTGCAGTCGTGCATTGACACGCTTTACGAGTTTGGCAACGAGGAACAACGCGAGAAATACATCCCTCGTGTATGTGCCGGAGCAACTATGTCGATGGACTTGACCGAGCCTGATGCAGGTTCCGACCTACAGCGCGTAATGCTGAAAGCAACTTATTCCGACGAAGACCAATGCTGGTATCTCAATGGTGTAAAGCGCTTCATTACAAACGGCGACTCCGATATTCACCTTGTACTTGCGCGTTCTGAAGAAGGCACACGCGACGGTCGTGGACTTTCAATGTTCATTTACGACAAGCAAACTGGCGGTGTTGATGTCCGTCATATCGAAAACAAACTCGGCATACATGGTTCACCAACGTGCGAATTGACGTTCCGCAATGCAAAAGCCGAACTTTGTGGCAGCACCCGATTAGGCTTGATAAAGTATGTCATGTCGCTCATGAACGGTGCACGCCTCGGCATTGCAGCGCAGAGCATAGGCGTCTGCCAGGAAGCATACAACGAAGCAAAGAGGTATGCTGCCGAGAGAAAACAGTTCGACACAGTAATAAACCAGTTCCCTGCGGTCTATGATATGCTCTCAAGAATGAAGGCAAAACTCGATGCTGGTCGTGCAGCATTGTATATGACGGCACGCTACGTTGATATATATAAAGGAATAGAAGAACTTTCTAAAGAGCGAAAGTTGGAACCGGAAGAGCGTCAGGAATTGAAGAAATATACTCGTCTTGCCGACGCACTGACGCCAATAGCAAAGGGAATGACGTCTGAATATGCCAACCAATGCGCATACGATGCCATACAAATACACGGTGGCTCGGGATTTATCATGGAATACAAGAGCCAACGCCTATATCGTGATGCCCGTATCTTCTCTATTTACGAAGGCACTACGCAACTTCAAGTTGTCGCAGCCATGCGCTACATCACCAACGGAACTTACCTCTCAATGATGAAAGAGATGGCCGACGGCATCGACAATGCCATTATCGCTGACGCAATAAGCAAGTACGAAGAGGCAATACAGACGGCCAAGGACTTCGAAAACCAAGCAGTCTTGGACTTCCTCGGACGCAGTCTTTACGACATGACGGGCAACATCCTACTTGCACTCTTCCTTATCGATGATGCCAGACGTGCATCATCAGAGGGCACAGACCTGTTTGCAAACAGCGCAAAAGTCTATACAAAACTCGCAGCAAGCGAGGTTTCGCGGTGCTACACGTTCATTAAGAACTTCTGCATAGATGATTTGGATGCCTGTTCAGCTAACGCTTAGATACCTTAAAGGCATAGGCCACAGCCGAGGATTTGGCATTCAGTCGCCGTTTGCATACGACTTTGTCATGACCTTACGCAATGGTAAAAAGCAAGGACTTGGCACTATAGAATGCATAAAATCGATGTATGCTGACAAAGTTCTGACAGCCGACATCCTCGACAAAGAGGCATACCAAACCCAGGCAGATGCAGTGCTTGCACTGAAAAACATTTACCGCGACCGACAAAGTCTGATGCAATGGCGTAAGGTTTGCGGCATAAAGGAGGCCACAGCAACGTTTGACCTCGGCAAAATCGGCATAGTATTTTTCACAAAAGGACTACAAAAAAGGAACTATATCGTTAATCTGTAACGCAATGAAGATATACACAAAGACAGGCGACAAAGGCAAAACTTGCCTCGTAGATGGTTCAAGAGTTGATAAGGACGACGTTCGGCTTGAGGCATACGGCACAGCCGACGAGTTGTCATCGTTCATTGGATTGCTCGCAGCAAACGTCAAGGACGAGAGCGACAAAGCATTCCTCATGCACATACAAAACGATTTGTTCGACATCGGCGCAGCATTGGCAACCCCAAGCAAGGTGTGTCCGGAAGTATCTTCGTCGCTCATTGAAGCGGAAATAGACAAGATACAAGCCACACTTCCCGCACTGCACTCGTTCATACTGCCAGGTGGATGCAACGAAGCATCGCTTGCACACGTCTGCCGCACAGTTTGCCGACGGTTGGAACGCAACATCGTACGTCTTGAAAAGACTGCCGAAATTGACGCCAACATTGCAATTTACGTCAATCGACTTAGCGATTATTTCTTCGTTCTCGCACGAAAATGCAACATTATTGACAAAACACCCGAAATAATTTGGCAAAAAACTTGCAAATAAATAATTATTTATTATTTTTGCACCGCAAAAACAAAAGTTAATCAAAAAGGAGATATCAACATGTATTGGACACTTGAATTGGCATCAAAGCTTGAAGATGCACCTTGGCCAGCAACGAAGGAAGAACTCATTGACTACGCAACACGTTCTGGCGCACCGCTTGAAGTGCTTGAAAACCTTCAGGAAATAGAGGACGAGGGCGATGTGTATGAAAGCATTGAGGACATTTGGCCTGACTACCCTACAAAGGAAGACTTCCTTTTCAACGAGGATGAATATTGATTGAATTTACGAGCACAAAAAGCACGCAAACAATTGTAAACCAAAACAAAACGACATACAACCATTTGTTTGTCGTTTTATTTTTTTCGCCACTCCTTGAAAAAGTGCCACCTGCTCAATAATCATTCCGTCGAATTCCAAAAAGCGTTAGAGAGTCCCTCTATTCAGAACTATCTTTATCATTCTAAATATGGACGTATCGATCTTATAATTTCTTTCAATACAGGAACGACAATCGAATTTCCGGCCTGACGATAAGCGTCTTTGTCACTCACAACGATTTTGAAACTGTCATCAAATCCCATTAATCTTAAACATTCTCTTGGAGTCATCATCCTTGCAACAGCATCTTCTCCATCATACTTCCCTATATAAATGTCTGGATTTGAATAATGCTTTGGACTTGGATGCTCAACACGAAGATCTCCAATCCAATTGAATTGTTGATTTGCTGTTTCACATCCTATTACATCCCTATTAAAACGGGTTTTGTTTCTATTTTTGTCTTTTTTTGTAACCCATTCAAACCCCTTTTGTCCTAAATAATATTTATCATCTACAGGAGAAGGTTCCAAATAATCAAAACTTTTACATTTAAGTTCTACCTTCTCCGGAAATCTATATTCATGGTTATAGATATCCTCTCTAAAACCTATTAGAAAGAGACGAATTCTGTTCTGAGGATGATTATAATCTTTTGAATTCAATTTTTTCCATTTCAAATGATAACCTAATGACTCCCACACATCTAACATAATATGCCATGTCCTTCCGGCATCATGAGTCAATAATCCTGGGACGTTTTCATAAATGAATACTTTGGGCTGTATTTCTTTAATTAAACGCGCATAATCATAGAAAAGTGTTCCACGGGTATCTTCAAGACCTCTCTTCTTACCATAAGTTGAAAAACTCTGGCAGGGACTTCCTCCAACAATAATATCGATATCGTTCTTGTAGAATTTTCCATTCATAAAGCGAACGTCAGTATAGAAATCCATCGAATCAATTTCATAATTGGCTTCATATGTTTTCCTCATCGCATTCTCTTTATCTGCACGATATAATTTATAAACAAGACTAACATAACGATGCAACTCCCTTTTAGTCCCTAAAGACAATGAGTATTTGCGAATATGCTCTATAGCTCCTTCTATTTTTCCCTTAAAGAAAGAAATTCTTTCCTTGCTTTCATCATCAGGTTCCTTTTTTTTCGCTAAAGCCTTAAATTCTTTTCTGTCAACTGAATCTAATGGTACTAATTCTATTTCTCCATTATCACATGCAAACATTATCTCATGAGGGATATTCATCTGCTTTAGAGCGGCCTCAAATGCTCCTATGCCACTAAATAAAGTTCCTATTCTTATCATGAATTAAAGTCAATTTCCTTTTCAATAGTATTTTTAAAGAACTCTTTTTCTTCAAAAGCAATTTGTCTAACACCACCCAATTTATTAATATATGGCATTACTTTATCAATAGCTTTTTTAGTAAGTTCTATCTCTGTATGTTCCTCAAAAAATTCCAAAACGCCATGAGTGATAGGTTTACACATGAAGAATTGAGATTCAGACATCAGTTGAACGACTTGAGTATTTGTAAAAAAAACTTTTGTTAGATGATAAGGATTTTCATGAGATACATCGTATGTCAAAAATGCCGGCCACCATAAACGAGCCAAGCCATTTCTTGCAATCTTCAACATACTTGTGACAAAGAAATGATCTACCATAGAATCAATAGAAGTATCTGATGATATTTGCCATCTTTTTTTTACGTACTGAAAGTATTCAATATGTGTTAAATATGCCCAAAACGATTCTTGCGAAGCAATTAGAGGAGATAACGATTTATAAGCATCATAAAATTTTACAGAATTTTCGTAGTCATCATCAGCGGGTTTATTCTCATTCGATACTACTAAGTCTACCTGTTTATTATAGACACCGGGTATTCTAACAACGTTATCTTCATTATCATCTATGCTAAATACATCACCCTTGTATAGAGAAAAGGCTGTGGTATCCTCCAACTGATTCTTGAGAGCAAATAAATACTCTTGTGAAAATTGTTTTTGTAATTCCATAATTAAAGTTCATTATTTTCATCCACAAATTCATCTGTTGAATTCGATTTTACATTAATTTTGTATAACAAATTCCAAATAGGATTATGCAACAATTTTTGAACTAACGAGGGAATTTCGGTATAAGGAGAATCCATGATATCCTCTATTGACGGCATACCATTTTCGTTCCTCATTCTAGTAAGTATCGCAACGACCCATGCTTTTTCATTGTTTTTAATTTCATCAGCCTCAGGAATGGAATCACCATCTCCAATAAATAACTTGAACAATGCTGTCGTTAATGCAACCTGAACAATAGAAGAGATTATTTCGACAGAATTTTCCCTAGTATTGACATCTTTAAACATCTGGAAAGTACCCGGAGATAGATTGACCTTAATTCTTTCATCAGTAACGACTAATATATCATTATCATCTAAATCCTCATTTGGTATTGGTACCAAAATAGAAGAATAATGCCTAAGAGTATGATATGTTATATCTAGGTAATCATATTGATTTGGAAAAAAAACAAGTGGATCCCCTGGTTGGATGTCGAAAGAGCACCCCATAAAGATTGGGTTTGCCAGTGGATTGCGATAATTGAATTCCTCTGTTGCAATAACCAATATTTGAAAATCTAACTTCCCTAAAACATAATTTCTTGGAATTCTAACAATAACTTCATTAGATTCACTCAATATTCTATCTTGGTACAACGTTCTTTTACACTTGACATTAACCGCATATTTTGCTTTATGGTTTTTAATAAGCTCTAGCACAGTATTATCTTCAAGGCTTAATACAAATCGATATTCGTGATAATAGTCTGTTGTAGTCGTAAATGCAGCAACGCAATCATCCTTTAATCCGATTGTAATATCATCATAATTACCAAGAATAGGATGAGGATAGGAAAAATTATTTAAACTCATATGTTGCTACTTTTATACTATGCGAAATATTGTCATTAAATTTAAAATTCAGAATGTTATTACCTTCTTCTAAAGGGATATCACAAATGCAATTATCTTTAACTGTTCCTTTGTTTGAATAAGCAATAGGAACCTCAACAGTACCAATAGCAGCACCAGTTGTAATTTCAACCATTGCTTTATCAATCTTTTTCTTTGAGTTGATAACCATCGTGTATAAATGTCTATCTTCTTGCCCACTAGGTATGAAGCAACGGACAGCAACGTTAAAGATTTCTCGATAACGGCCTGGTTTCTTATTCTTGCTCTCACGCATCGGAGAGCCCGTACCTGGTTTATGCTCCGGGTCAGGTTTGACTTTATGGCGTTTCCGTCTTTTCTTTCCTAATAGATTACCATTTTCATCTCGCTTTGCTAATGCCGGTCTAACAGCAGTAACCGATGCTATTGGTCGCGAATCTTTCAAAGGTTCTCCATCTACTCCTATGGATTTACTTGAAGCTATGCCAAACAAGCCTTCTTGATTTGTAGAAGAACCATTTTCATTAGAAGGAGCACTTCCTGAATGATGAGAATCCGAGTCAAAGTCTTTGTCGGTATATAACAAATCTTTTAGGCCATAGAAATCCACATCATTATCGGAGTTCTCTTTGAAATATTCTACGATACAATCATAAACCCATTTGTGTATTAATTCCAAAGCATTTTTTGCATTATCCTTATCTTCTTCACTAATGTTTTGTTTCTCTAATATCCTTTTTTTCTCCCATGAATCATGAGCAGGTGGCTCTGCATAAGTTAAAAGTTCGTTCCATTTGTCATAACAAACAAGCACACCATTATATCCATGTTTGCCTTCAGTTTTTTCTAATGAAACGAACATCCTTGGACTTCGCATCTTCAAATAACGATCGTGCCTTTGCTCATTCTTGATAAGATAGAATACAGCCTTACCAAAAGTTTCATGATTGTTTACAAAATAAACCGCAGGAGGATTGTCTTCCTTAGACTTAAATTCTATTGCGTTTACTACCGCTTCATAATATGGGCGAGGATTAATGTACTCGCTTTTTATGTCGTAATCATTATAGGATTCGATAATTTTCGAAAGTTCGTTTTTATCAATAATTAAAGAATGAGTATTGTCATCTTCAAAATCTATAACAACTTGAAGTCTTTCATCTAAAATGGCCAACCAAAAATTCCTAACAACTGTTCGAACGATATCATTGTATAACTTCCCGCATGACTCCTTTGAATCGTCAATACCCATTACGTAAACGCTAGTACCAACTTTTTTACGTTTGAATTCATCTGGAATATAATCTGTACTATCTATCGGTTCTGCTTCATTAACATCATAATATCCCTTATCATAATGCATCTCGTCATCAACTTTATTGGTTGTCAGTTTTGAAAAACCTTCAAAGTAGACATGTTTTTCTTCATTTTCATCTTTATACATAGATGAGACGAGAATTGTTCTAATCTTTGATGCCATATAATACGCAGCTTTACCTATTCCATATGACCCACCTGCACCTTTATTTGACTTGAAGCTAGAACCTTTAGAAGTAAAAGCCTTAAAGCGATTGTGATTCATCCCAATTGTATTGTAGTCTGCAACGCAAAGGTACGGAAAAGCCTCTGTATGACCATCTAAAAATTTCAGCATCGGGTTGAAGACAAAAGTCGCATCATCATACCCTTCACTAAATATATAATCCCTTGAGCCTTCAATATATTTCTTGATTTCCATAAAATTTGGAATTTGTTCTAAAGGATTTTTTATTGAGCCAAGTTTAAATTCCATGATTACAGGATTGTTAGAACCATCATGGACATCCAAAGAGTTTTGGATAGACTCTCGCACTAAGGCCTCAACACTTGATTGATTTCTTAAGGTTTCTTCATCTGAATCTGTTGTGTTCTTTTCCTCAATACCTTTAGTAAGAGGAGGAAAATACCATTTACACCCCTTTTCTATTGACATAATTGTTAGTATTATTTATTAAACGAGAAACCTCCTTTGCCGGAAGCCTTATTTAGTTCATTAGAATATACAGCTTTTGTTTCGCGAAGAGTCTTGCCGATTTCCTCAAACATATGGACAACATCTTCTTCGTCATATTCATAATTATTACGGTTTGAACAGTTCTGAAGAAGATTCAAATAATCAATCACTTTCTGTACTCGGTTTGATGCAACTTTTGTAAATCTGTTGCGCTTTGAATTATTTGCCATATTCCTTTAATAAAAATATCCGACACAAATATATGTGATATTTATCGAATATAAATCAAAACTGGCAAAAAATTAACATTATTTAATAGCTTATATATAATATATTTGCTAATTATTTACTATATTTGCAAGATATAGTATTTTTTCTATATTCAAAAGACAACCGTCTTTATATAGTAAAAAAATATTATTTTCTCCTTATAACTATTTTAGCCAAGTTTGAAAATGTAGAGTCGTATCCATATTCGTATTTATCATTAATTGTCTTGCCTGATAATGCTATTCTAGCATTTCTAGAAAGTTCACCAGGATTGGCCACATAATAATTAACGAATTCTTCCAGTATTGATTTTGAAATCAAACGTATGCCTCTCTTTCCACTACGTTCAGATAAAAACTCTATAACAAAATGGCACTTCATCCAAAATTGTAATAGTCGTTTTTCCTTCATTAATAATCACTCCGACTTTTAATATGAAATCCATAATAGTCTTGTTGTGATTTTTTACTATGCCAATGAAATAACACTTGCTTCCATTTTGAAATATTGAGGGTAATTGTATGCTCTTAATGAGATCTGTCCATACGGAAGAGGGAGTCCATCTTTCCTAACGTATAACCTACACTTGTTGATTTCATCAGCAAGTTCATGTGTCGTCATCGGGTGTCCTACTCTTTGAAGGACTTGCACCATAGCTTCGTGTAATGTCATCTTGCGCAATTTTAGTTGGGTCATTTCTATTCTTAATTATGCAACATCTATCGGGATTGCGGCCGGCAAAATGATTTGCTTTGCAAAAATAATAAATTTTATTTATTTCGGGGCATTTTTGACATAAAAAATGAATGTCACGTCTTATTTTGTTACTTAATGTATGGCGACGTGAGCATTGGTCTTTCTCAACATAAACGCTGGGGTTGGAAAAACATTGCCCAATGTTGGGGCGAACATTGGGCAATGTTTTTCGGAGTTGAACGTTCAATGTCAGAAACGAAAAGCCCCGATACTTGAAAATGGTATCGGGGCGTAATGCAAATATTATACTCGTATATTACTTTTTTACAGTTTTGAAGAAGTCGTTGCCTTTGTCATCAACAAGGATGAATGCAGGGAAGTCTTCTACCTGAATCTTCCAGATGGCTTCCATGCCTAACTCTGGGTACTCTACACATTCGATGCTCTTGATGTTAGAGTAGCTGAGGAATGCTGCAGGACCTCCGATGCTGCCGAGATAGAAACCACCATGCTTCTTGCAGGCATCAGTGACGACCTGTGTGCGGTTGCCCTTTGCTATCATGATAAGGCTGCCTCCATGATCCTGGAACTCGTCAACGTATGGATCCATACGGTTTGCCGTCGTTGGTCCCATACTGCCACAAGGCATACCCTGAGGAGTCTTTGCCGGTCCGGCGTAGAGCACTGGGTAGTCCTTGAAGTATTGTGGAAGATCCTCACCAGCATCGAGACGTGCCTTGAGTTTTGCATGTGCTATGTCGCGTGCAACAATGATTGTTCCGTTGAGGCTTACGCGTGTTGAGACTGGATACTTCGAAAGTTCCTTGCATACGTCCTTGATAGGTTGGTTGAGATTGATAGACACAGCATCGCCTTCGCCAGCCTGACGCAAGGACTCTGGAATGAGTTCGTAAGGTTTGTCGTCCATCTTTTCGAGCCAGATACCGTCCTTGTTTATCTTTGCCTTAATGTTGCGGTCGGCAGAACAGCTTACGCCGAGACCGATAGGACAGCTTGCTCCATGACGAGGCAAACGGATGACACGAACGTCGTGGGCGAATGCAACGCCACCGAACTGTGCTCCGAAACCTATCTTGCGTGCCTCTTCAAGCAATTGTTTTTCTAATTCAACATCGCGGAAAGCACGTCCTGTCTCGTCGCCAGTAGTAGGGAGCGAGTCGTAGAACTTTGTAGAAGCGAGCTTCACAGTGAGCAAGTTCTTCTCGGCAGATGTGCCACCGATGACAAATGCAATGTGGTATGGTGGACATGCTGCCGTTCCGAGGCTTGCCATCTTCTCAACGAGGAAAGGGATGAGTGTGCCTGGGTTCTGGATGCGTGCCTTTGTCTCTTGGTAGAGGTACGACTTGTTTGCCGAACCGCCACCCTTCACAACGAAGAGGAACTTGTATTCCATGCCCTCGGTTGCTTCGATGTCAATCTGTGCAGGGAGGTTGCATTTCGTGTTTACTTCATCAAACATTGTGAGAGGAGCGTTCTGTGAATAGCGCAGATTATCCTCAGTGTATGTGTTGAATACGCCTTTTGCTATCGGTTCTTCATCCTCGAAACCTGTCCAGACTTGCTGTCCTTTCTCTGCATGAACGATTGCCGTGCCCGTATCCTGACAGAAAGGTAACTGGCCTTTACATGCTACCTCGGCATTGCGAAGCATTGTTAGTGCCACATACTTGTCGTTGTCTGATGCTTCTGGGTCGTTGAGGATAGAAGCAACTTTCTCATTATGTTCACGACGGAGCATGAAGTTCACGTCGTGGAAAGCCTGAGTGGTCAGCAGTTCCAACGCCTCTTTGCTAACCTTGAGCATTGGATTGCCTTCAAAATCACTTACACTTATACCGTCCTTACTGAGGAGTCGGTACTCTGTTTTGTCTTCACCAAGTTGGAACATTGGTGCATACTTAAATTCTGCCATATTTATTTATATTTTTATGTTTTATATTTTACATTGTATGTTTATGATATGTCGTGCGTCATGGTAATCATAACTTTACAACATACACAATACAAATTACAACCTCGTTTTACATTCCTGCCAATTCTACAATTTTATCTAATGCTGCGCTGAGTCCGTCCTTGTTCTTGCCACCAGCTGATGCAAAGTGAGGTTGACCGCCACCGCCGCCCTGTATAAGCTTTGCTGCTTCGCGTACAATCTGACCTGCATTAAGATTATTTGCCTTCACGAGGTCCTGACTAATCATTACTGTCAGCAACGGTTTCTCTGCTTCGTAAGTGCCGAGAGCAACAAAGAGGTTCGCAGGTTGTGCCTGTGCCAACTTGAATGCAAGGTCTTTTGCTGCCTGTGCTGGGAGTGGGATGACTGCTTTCACAACCTTCACTCCGTTTACTTCAGTTGCTTTTTCGAGCAAATTATTCTTCATTTCCTCAACCTTCTGTGCCTGGAATGACTCTATTTCCTTCTTCATTCCAGCATTTTCGTTGAGGAACTTCTCTATTGTAGCCTTCAGGTCCTTTGCGTTGTTGAATAGAGCACGGATTTCCTTCAGAGTGTCTTCCATATTATATACTGCTTCCTCGAAAGCTTCACCAGTAATGGCTTCAATACGACGAATGCCTGCTGCGACACTTCCTTCGCTGAGAATCTTGAACATTCCTATGCGACCAGTTGCACTTGTATGGACACCGCCACACAGTTCAATGCTGTTTCCAAACTGAACTACGCGCACCTTGTCGCCATATTTCTCGCCGAAGAGTGCAATTGCGCCCATCTTCTTTGCCTCGTCAATCGGACAATCGCGATGCTCCTGAAGCGGAAGATTCTCGCGTATGCGTTCATTTACTAATCGTTCTACCTGACGCAACTGTTCATCTGTAACCTTCTCGAAGTGTGAGAAGTCGAAGCGAAGCATGTCAGGCGAAACGTATGAACCCTTCTGCTCTACGTGGTCGCCGAGCACTTCTTTCAATGCCTGATCGAGCAAGTGAGTTGCAGAGTGATTGGCTGCACATGCGTCGCGCTTATCTGTATCGACACAAGCCATGAATTCTGCCTCAGGATTCTGCGGCATCTTCTTTGTGAGGTGAACACTTACTCCGTTCTCACGCTTAGTATCGAATATCTCGATTGTTTCGCCATCGCTGACGAGAACGCCCTTATCACCTACCTGACCACCCATTTCTCCATAGAAAGGAGTATGGTCGAGCATTATCTGGTAGAACGTGTTTTTCTTCTGAGTTACCTGACGATACTTCGTGATGTAACAACTGTATTCGGTAAAATCATAGCCTACAAACTGTGTTTCTGCATCTTTGAGTGTTACCCAGTCGCCTGTCTCAACAGCCGCAGCATTACGTGCGCGGTCTTTCTGTTTCTGCATTTCAACGTCAAACTGTTTCTCATCAACGGTCATTCCGTTCTCACGGCATATAAGTTCCGTGAGGTCAAGTGGGAAGCCGAAAGTATCGAAAAGTGTGAAAGCCTTGTCGCCGGCAAGTGTGGTTTGGTTGTTGTTCTTTGCTTCTTCCATAAGATCGTTGAGCAACTTTATGCCGTTAGCCAATGTGCGGAGGAACGAATCTTCCTCTTCCATGATAACCTTGCCAATGAGTTCTCTCTGTGCTGGAAGTTCTGGATAAGCCTCACCCATCTCGTTGATGAGCACTGGAAGCAGTCTGTAGAGGAACGCATCCTTCTGTCCGAGGAACGTATAAGCGTAGCGAACGGCACGACGAAGTATTCTCCTTATCACATATCCTGCCTTTGCATTACTTGGCAACTGTCCGTCGGCAATAGAGAAAGCTACTGCACGCAAGTGGTCAGCAACGACGCGCATTGCGATATCAGTCTTCTCATCCTTGCCATATTCCAATCCACTCAAGCGACTAATCTCCTTTATTATTGGTTGGAACACGTCAGTGTCGTAGTTTGAATGTTTGCCCTGTAATGCCCTAACCAGACGTTCGAAGCCCATACCAGTATCAATAACCTTTGCAGGAAGTGGTTCAAGACTGCCGTCTGCCTTGCGGTTATACTGCATGAACACAAGATTCCAAATCTCTATAACCTGCGGATCGTCCTTGTTGACGAGTTGTGATCCTGGTACTTTTGCCTTTTCTTCTTCGGTACGTGAGTCGAGATGAATCTCTGAACACGGTCCGCACGGACCTGTATCGCCCATTTCCCAGAAGTTATCGTGCTTGTTTCCGTTCAGTATATGGTCCTTTGGCAAGTGCTTTTCCCAGAAACTTGCTGCCTCATTGTCGCGTTCAAGACCTTCTTCCTTGCTTCCCTCGAACACTGTAGCATACAAATCCTTCGGGTCGAGTTTCAGGACATCAACCAGATATTCCCATGCCCAATCAATTGCTTTCTCCTTGAAATAGTCGCCAAAGCTCCAGTTTCCAAGCATCTCGAACATTGTATGATGGTATGTATCGTGTCCAACCTCCTCTAAATCGTTGTGCTTACCACTCACTCGGAGGCACTTCTGCGAGTCAGCCTGACGCCGACACTGCGGCACACGATTGCCGAGGATAATGTCCTTAAACTGATTCATGCCGGCATTGGTGAACATCAACGTCGGGTCATCCTTTATTACCATAGGTGCAGAAGGCACGATGAGGTGCTCCTTGCTTTCAAAAAACTTCTTGAACGATTCTCGAATTTCTTTTGCTGTTAACATAATATTTTTTATTTACGGATTTACTATTTACAGTATTCAATCTATTTACGATTTGGCGTAATTTACAATTTTCACTTCCTTTACATCCCCCTTTGGGGGGACAGAGGGGGGCTTTGGGCTTTACGTTAGTCCTTCCAACTGGCGTTTCAGCATGGTGAGTTCGCTGCTTACATTGGTCAGGCGTTCGATAATCTCAGCCGTCTTGTCGGCACCCGAACGGTTACGCTTCAGCATTTCGGCAGCAGCATCGAGTTTGAAGCCACGCACCTTGACGAGATTATACACCACGCGTATCTCTTCAATGTTCTTCTTGCTATATTGTCTCACACCGTTACCGACCGTCTTGGGGCGTATCGACGGGAACACAGTTTCCCAATATCGAAGCAAACTCTCGTTCACGTCGAACATCTGTGCAACCTCTTTCGTTGAGTAATACACCTTCAGGTTTTTGTCCGTTTTCAGTGCCATTAAGCCTTCATTATTCAAAATTCGTTACAAAGTTAGTGCAAATCGAAGACAATACAAAGAAAAAAACAAAGTTTTTTACGTTTATTGTTGAGATGCAGCCTAACTTCGACGAAGTCAACGTTTGTAAATCGAAGACAATACAAAGAAAAAAACAGTTTTTTTACGTTTATTGTTGAAAAGTGACTTCCGCAATTCTAACAACACATCATTTCACTCACCTTCCCCAATAGTTTTTCGGCACACGGCTTTAGTCGTTTCTCAAGTCGTGCGTTAAAGTCCGAAAAACATTGCTGCAATGTTCGACTCAACATTGCTACAATGTTCGGACCAACATTGCTGCAATGTTTTTCCAATTTAAGCGTTCAACTTTCCAAAGCCAACCGCTCAACCCGCCAAAGCCAACCGTTCAATCTGCATCAAACGATGGCTCAATATACAAACTTTTTACTTACTTCCCTTCCGTCGATTGCAGTCGCGGCAAAGCATCTGGCAGTTCTCAATCACCGTCCTGCCCCCTTCACGCCACGGCGTTATATGGTCGCCCTCCATTTCAGATAGTTCAAACTCCTGGTCGCCGTTCGGGCATTCAGGGTTGGCACAACGATGATGCTGACGTTCCCAAACCTCCAACTTGATGTCGTCAGGAAAAGCCCGAAGCCCAAGTTCATGCTCGTCGCGGTTGAGCACATACGGACAAATGCCCTTCTTCGACTGCACGTCGCTGTCGATAACAAGCCGTCCTATCTCAATGTCGAGAGCCGACTTATCAAGCACCTCGTCGCGGTGTTTGTCGTAGAGTGCGCCCCAGTTCACGCCTTTCATTATTTGTTTGCGCTTTCTTATGTCGAAGGTTGCTGCTACCCAAGTCATCACAGCCACGAAGTATTGCCACAGTTGTGAAGCATTAGGGTCGTGCTGATGCTGCGCCATATAGCCCTCTATCGTCTGGTTCAGCGAAGGAGTCGATTCCGATTGAGCCTTCCATTTCAATGCTGTTTCGAAATAATCCTGCCGAATAGGTGAACCGTTAATCAACTCTTTGCCCATGTTCCATGCTGCGCAATTGGAACGTGAGAAGTAACGCTTGGCATCACTCACGAAAGGACCAGCATACACTGCGTTGCGAAGTTCCTGATCAGTGAGCCTCTCACCAGCAATGTTTATGGTGCGGAACCAGTCGAGTTTCTCCTTATCATTGCCACTACAGACGTAAACCATAAGGCGATAATCGAGAATGTCATCCTTCTCTTTCTGCGTAAGATTGTGAAAATACTGGAAGTCGTAGGCAAAGTCGCCATTCACGTATTGGCATATTGAGATGGTACGTTGCTGTCCATCCATTACTTCATAAGGCACATCGGCATCATCGTCACGTGTTGCCCAATACATCACGTTGAGAGGAAATCCCTGTCGGATAGTAGTGATAACAGCATTTCGTTTCTTCTCGTCGTAGATAAATTCGCGTTGATACGGCGGACGGATATCGAGTTTTCCGTCATATCCACGCACTCCCC
>JAKSIZ010000024.1 GCA_024398515.1 Bacteroidaceae bacterium
CCAATAATTGTACGTTAAAATGGAAATAATCATAAACAATGAAAGACTTTGCAGCCATAGATTTTGAGACCGCCAACTGTGAACGAAGCAGCGTTTGCAGTGTCGGCATCGTGATAGTAAGGAACGGGGAGATTGTCGATACCTTCTATTCGCTCATCAATCCAGAACCAAACTACTACAATTACTGGTGTACCCAAGTGCATGGACTGACTGCACAGGACACAGACAATGCCCCTATTTTCCCTGACGTTTGGAAACAGGTGGAACCACTCATAGAAGGATTGCCACTCGTCGCTCATAACAAAGCATTCGACGAGAGCTGTTTGAAAGCTGCATTCCGCACCTATCAGATGGACTATCCTGACTACGAGTTCCATTGCACACTCCTGAAGTCAAGAGAAGTATGGCCAGAAGGACATCATAACCTTGACATCATAGCCGAGCGTTGCGGATATAATTTAGAGAATCATCATCACGCATTGGCTGATGCAAAAGCATGTGCTGCCATAGCTATTCAAATACTCTAAAACAAAATATTATGATTGAATTTGACATCGAAGAAATTAAGGAATCCATTCAAGATTTGTCAGACAATGACAAACTGAAAGTTCTCGAAGAAAAAGAAACAGAAATCTATTCTTTGATTGAAGAATTGGAAGGTTATCTGAGTGAGATTGAAGAACTCAAAGAGGAAATTGAAGAGCGGCAGCACACCGCTTTCTACAATAATGTTCAAGACGCATTGAAAGAAGCAGGCTATAACATTCCATGGGATAATAATGGCAACCTCACAATAGAATTAGGAAGTGCTACTATTACCATAATGCCTACGTCGGAAAAGATAAGTGTTTACTTCACAGCTGAAAAGCATCAACTTTCATACCGTGAGTTAATGAGCAGACTTCTTCCTGATTATAAACAGGACGGAACTTTCTTTGGTTTGTCGTGCCAAGAAGAAAACCTAATTGCCAATTTGATTGAAACTATCAAAACTTTGACAAATGCAGAAGGTCAGTTCTCGGAAATAAGTGGGAAAAGCTAGATTCCATGGTACAAATACCCACAGTTCAAAGAGAGTTGTCTGAAAATTTCGTCAACTTCGGCCAGATTACAACATAATCTCGACATCATAGCCGAGCGTTGTGGATATAATTTAGAGAATCATCATCATGCATTGGCAGATGCCGAAACATGTGCAGTGATTGCGTTAAAAATACTATAGGACTAAATAATATAATAAGCATGTACAAATATTCAAAAGAGATATTAGACATCTGTCACAAACAGTATGTATCTGCAAAGGAGATATACGACTTGTATTATAAACTGCTGAATGAAAAAAAGAATGCAAGTGATGAGAAGGAAATTGCATATTATGAACGTGAAGCGAACGAATTAAGAGGATATATTAACGATGCGCTCTGGCAATTGTTAGAGTTTGCTGACTCATACCCGAATAACAAATCCATCAAGATTCAGTACTGCGAGCATTGGGAGATACCCCATTTCGGTCGTTCTTTCGGCATAGAAGTAACCATAGATGATTTCAACGTCTTTTTGGAATATGTTCAGAACCGTCGATATAGCCAGATTATGATTAACTTCTACCACCTATTTATTGGTCAGCGTGGGGAGGATTTCAAGCACATTATGTTGAAGAAAAAATACATGTCCTCATGGATTGAGGGCAATTTCCGTAGAATAGACGATCACTATATCTACCCAGTCACTACCGAACAGATGCCACAGGCTATGCGCGATATTGTTCATTATATAGAAAGTAATCAAACAGATTTCATTGCCATGTGTCGAAAAAGCAGTTCGTACAACGAAAATGGCACACACAAGTTCAAATCATGGACAACAACGGCTACTGTCCAAATTACAAGCGAGTCCAACACGGGGGTTGTCCAAGGGTTTAAGGACGGAGAACGTCCTCAATTCTACAACCATTATACAGGAGGAAATGGAAGTTTCCGAGTTTGGGATAAAATAACTTACGGCATTGAGTTAAACATAGCATGCATTTCTGATGAATTGCCCATATCTCAGAAAATTTTCATCGACGCAGACGAGTATTTGAGAAAAAAGAAAGAAGAATTCAACATAGGACGTAATATGCCCTATGCAAAACTGAATGCCTTTCTGACAAAAGAAATAAGAGTGATTACAAAAGATATGAATCTCGACCCAAGGGAACGACAATTCTTCCCTATGGATTATAATCTTGACTGGAGAAAAGTTATTGATGAAGCATTTAAACGTATGTATACAACAGAATAGATTTTAATGGTCAATTCATAAATACAAATCGTTAGGTTCATGAATAATGTAAGGTTCTATTCATTGGCATATGCAGAAACCTGCGCTGCCATAGTTAATTTATTTTAGATATGACAAAGGTTTGGAAAGTTGGTTCACGCTGGAGTGAAAACGGTCTTAAAAATACTTCTGTGCTAAGTATTTTTAGGCGCAATAATGTGGTATTTGTTGGTTCTTCTGACGAAACGAGAACACGATTCGTTAAAGAGGTAAAAAAAGGAGATTATCTTGCTATAGCAGATGGAAGGCAAATAGTTGCAATTGCTAAAGTGATAGGATCGCCTGATCTATTGAAGAACCTCAAGAAACTTGAAACCACTTCTAATGATTTTGATTTCAACTATGAATACGATAAAGAATGGGTTGTTGGTGTAAAGGTACATATTGTTGAAATAAACAAAAAGGATTATGAGTCTTTCTATTATTGGAAAATGGGGACTTTCTTTGCCTTAAACGAAAGCCTTTCCAAGGAAGTGATCAAATACTACGAGAGACAAAGTTGCTTATTTTCAATCAAATCCTATACTGCGACTTTGATGGATGGTGGTGATAATGACTATCGTTCGTTGCTTGATACGCATACAAGATACGTTATACCTGTATATCAGCGTCCATATGAGTGGGGGGAAGACCAGATAGTACCGTTCATTACAGACATTGTGAACGCTTACTTAGGTGAAGAGCGTTCTGCAAAACACTCTGAACCTATGTTTATTGGAACAATGCAGTTGTCCCAGAAAAAGTACATCTCAAAAAATGAATACGAGCAGGACGTGATTGATGGGCAACAGCGTATTACAACTCTTTCCATTTTTCTTTTGGAGTTGAAAAAACTATATCCCGATTGCAATGCATTAAAGAACTTACAGTTCAATTGGTTGGAAAATCATATCAATCAGCAGCAAAGTAATTATACAAAAGCTTACTTCTTACAAGGAGAAGAGCTCTCATTAAACAAGTACTACAAGAACTCGTATATTGTACGAGAGGCTTTTGATAACGCTTTGCAGGATTTTGATTTGAATATAGATTCCTTTTGTAAGTTTCTGTTTCACTCAGTTTACTTCGTAGTAATTGAGACAGCAGCAGGCCTATCTAAAACAATTCAAATCTTTAATACCATAAATAATACTGGGCTTGATCTTAATGGTGGTGACTTGTTCAAAGTTAGAATGTATGAATACCTTACTGATTTTCAGTCTGCAGACGAAACTGCATTTGAGCAAATTAACGCATTGTACCAACGAATAGACAGCATAAACAAAGAGTTCGGATGCTATGTCACGGATATAGGTCAAGTGTTGGACATCTATAAGAATGTCCTTATTACAAAATATGACTTATCTATAGAACTATATTCGTTCGGTTGGGAAACATTTTATAACAGATTGTTTGATACACTACTTGGCATAAAAGACTGGGGAACGGTATTCCGTTCTGCTACAAAGAATCATCTGGAATTGTCACTTGAAGAATTAGATAAGGTGATTTCAATAAGATACAGCAAATATTCATATAGATATAAAAACGTAGAGACGGAATTTGCCACACGCCATACAGATTGGTCAAGATATGCTCGCTCTAAAGGTCTGATGATGTATGTATTCCTATTCTTCCATTGGGATGAACAAGATGTGTTTGATCGACTTGAAGAACTTTTGATAGCTATGAACAAGGTGTTCTTCACATACAGTATCGTTTACTACAAACAAATTTGGGAAATTAATAGCTTTGTAGCAAATGCTGTTCAAGGTGTTAAATCGCAAACGATAGATGAAACGATTAACCTCTTTCGAAAGAAAATCTCTGGATTGGATTTTCAGAATTGGGTAAAGGATAACCTTTTAGGTTACATCAGTGATAATGCAAAACGTAAGAATCTTATTTGTGCGCTATCAACATACCTATCAGAGAAGGATTTCTGTCCAACGGAAATAATTGAGCATATTTTCTGGACTCCTTTTGATATAGAACATATACATGCAAATGCGGACGAGGAAGTTCAATTGGATGATGTTTTACAGAATAGCATTGGTAATCTGTCTCAGCTTGAACAAAGTCTAAACAGATCTATACAGGACAAGCCTTTCTCCGAAAAAAGAAAAGAATATCCTAAAAGTTGTTATTTTGCCATGAAAGAGATAGCTAAATTGAATCAATGGAATACCGAAGAGGCAGAAGCTCGTAGGAATAAAGAAGTTCTCAAAATGACAGATTATCTATTTGGCTCATTATGACACAGCTCATTGTTGACACTGAACATTATAATAAGGTCCTCTCTAAGTGTAAAGAAACATATAAAACCTTATGGATTGGCACCGCAGACATCAAAGATTTGTACATCTCCAACGGAAAGACTGACAAGCCTTTCCTTGGAGTATTATCTGAGTTGATTGGCAAAGGCGTGAATGTTCGTCTTATTCATGCTAAGGAGCCTGGGCAAGCATTTCGTGAGGATTTTGACAAATACAAACATCTGGCTATTGGATTGGAAAGAGTGCTCTGTTCCCGTGTCCATTTCAAAATCATCGTTATCGACTGCAAAATGGCATACATCGGTAGTGCGAATCTGACTGGTGCGGGAATGGGTATGAAGTCACCCAATCGAAGGAATTTTGAGGCAGGTATTCTAACTGATGATTCAGAACTTGTAGAAGCTGCGATGGAAGAGTTTGACAAAGTCTGGCGTGGAGAGATGTGTAAGAAGTGTAAACGTAAGCAATATTGCGGAGATCCGATTGTCGGCAAATAAAAATGATTCTTCCGTTTTTCTTTCAGTCGCAAACTTTGTATCATCGACTTTGTCGGTTCTCGGACAAGCCGAGCGACTTCGTCGATGAGCCATAGCAAGAACGCGGCAAGCCAATGATTCGTTGGTTGGATAAGAGTTTGTCAGCCTTGATGGTCTCAACTTTCATGCTAAGCTATTTGACTCTGATTTATTTGTTTCTGATTATGACACGAGGGTTATGCTTTATAAGAACGAACCTTATACTCGGCGGTCATCGACGCTTGCGTCGCTTTCACCAAGCGCAGCGACTGAAAGTCATCGACGCTTGCGTCGCTTTTACAAAGCGCAGCGACTGAAAGTCATCGACGCTTGCGTCGCTTTTACAAAGCGCAGCGACTAAAAGAATACTGCTACAGTTTTCAAATCAAAACTGCTACAGTTTTCGATCCAAAACTGCTACAGTTTTTTTTCAGTCACTTCGTTTGATCCTCATCGTCATTAGTATGGTTCTTTGCAAACCAAGCGTTTGTATCATGACAGACTACAAATTGAGTATGTAAATACCAACAAAAAGCGGAAGAACCTAAAAAAATCACTATTAATAGTCACTTTTTTGAGAGGTGTGTCCTATATTGGCACACCTCTCTTTTAATTTTGTATCAGATTTCATTATTAACTCATAAAAACAAATAGGTGATGGCACAATTCAGAGATTTTTACTTCACGTTGTTTACCAGTGAAGATTGTAATTTTATAGAAGGAACAATTGAAGAATTCCTCGACTGGACTTTTGATGATACTGACGAAAATGTTGAATCGTTCACAAAAGAAGAGAAATTGGAATTACTCGATGATCTGATTGCAGACATCGAGGCGTACAGACAAAAAATCACAAATGAAGCAGAGCAAGAAGAATAATTCTATAAAAAAGTATGTATGGCAATCGAAAACATTGGCAGAGAAAGCTCATGAAGGCTATGCCGATGTTGATTATGGCGACGTGTGGAGTCTTGATGAAAGACTTGCCGGCATAATAAGCAAGCACCTTCACGCATTTCTCAAAGCTGAAAAAGGTCCCAACGGAGGCTGTCCTGGAATCATAGTAAATCAGGTTGGAGAAGGAAAGGCACACGAGTCATGGCTGCAGATGATTAGGAAGATGATCTACGCATTCGACGAATATCAATCCGTTCATGACAAATTTAACATTGAACCCGAAAAAGATGTCCGCATCAAGGAGGGTATGCAGTTATTCATTGACTACTATAAATATTTATGGATATGACAGTACAAGAAATTTTCAACACGGTAGAAGTTCGTGAGATAGAGATTGAAATTCTATCAATCATTGAAGAAAATGATAGGCGTTGGTGCTCAAATAACGCTTATATCGAATCAGTCAAACATCTGCTATCAGTCAGGAAAAGCATTCTTGACTCAAAATTCGTCATGGACGAAAACTATAAGTCATTGCTCTCAGACTTCAATGAAGCCTTCATAGCGCATGCCACAGAAATGCGGAAGCGTGTCATTGAACTGCACAATGCGAGTATCAACTGCGGAATAGAGTGCGATATAGAAACCACAGGTAAATGTTTCCTCGGTTACAAATACTCTTCGATACATCCTGTGCAGACCATGAGGGCAAAGAAAATCTGGAATATTCTCAATGGCTCTTACGACGAGTTCATGCCTCTGTACTACAATGGTGCATGTAGTTTTTCCATTAGCAATAATGAAAAGCCTGAATCCATAAACCAGATGCTGTATCTTGACGATTGCCTTGACAACTGGAATGAAATGCTCGATAAGGAGATGACGAAGGATATGCATCTGGTATATCCGTTCCATACTCTGTTTACCGACATGGACTTTTCTATCTATGACTTGCTATGGGTAAGAGATTTCAACATCGAGATAACGACAGAAAGTGATTACGGCTCATATCCAGAAGGCGAAAATAAATATGATGATATAGACTGGAATAAAGGCGATTATTTTGATTAATTATTTAACGATATATATGAAAAAAGAATTGCATATTGTAGCGAGCAGCTGTGTTACATCCGTTGTAAAACAAAGCTTAACAGAAGAAGAAAAGCAGTATAGTGATGTCACCTATTTCCCTGTGGACTTGTGTTGTCATCCTCTGCCAAAGGATTATTCGGATTTGGAGTTGGCAAGAACGTTTTTTAGTTCTCGCAGCCAAGAGTTTGATCGGTTTGTGGAATTATTAGATTTTGTTCATCATGATTACTCAAAATATGACAAAGTTATTATTTGGCATGGTGATATAACTTTTGAACTGTTATTTTTATATATGATGTGCGACCTTGTATCGTCAAAGAATCTATATGAAATTGACTTGACAAAGATTCCTGCTCTTCTGAAATATACCAATGAAAGGAATAATGGTAATGAAGATCATTGGACTATTTATATGGGCAGTATAAGCCCGTACACTGCAAAAGAAAATCATTTGACATCCTATGTGTCACAAATCGAAGAAGAAAAATTGCAAGAGTACAGGGATTTGTGGAATAAATGGAAAAATACATCAACTAAATTCATTCTCAATACTCCTGGTGGAGAATTGAAGGCTTACCCAGGTGACTTTATGGATAAGGCTATTTTGCAAACACTTCATAAATATAGCAAATATCGAATGGTTTTATGTGAGGTATTTCGGAAATTTAGCCCTTACGGAATCGGTGATCATATTATAGCAGAAAGAATAAGTTACTTGTATGAACATGGCGTAATACAGGCATTATTTGTTTATGGAAATAATCATCCATAAAAAATCTTTTGACAATTTCAAAAAGATTAATTACGCATTCAAGAAGTAATAATTAAATGGCAAATATCATATTTTTTGCGGGTGAAAGTAATTTTTCTCCCAAAAAGAAGATTACTTCGTGGATTTTTATTAATTTTGCACGTGTGAAACATCAAACATCGCATATATGGGAGGACTTAAATTCAAACGCAGGATTTACGATCAGATTTTAGCGTGAAAGAAACAATAGTCTCCATTCATAGTCTATATTTTATAAAAAACATATCTACAATGAAAACAAAGAAATGTATAAACTTAGTCATTGCGTTGCTGGTTTTCTTCTCAAGCACATACGCTAATGCAAAAGATGTAAAGGTTACATCTCCAGATGGAAAAATATCTGTTTTAATCACTGATGTAGGCGGAAGTTTGTCCTATTCTGCATCCCTTGACGGTGAAAAGTTGTTCACTCAAACAGATCTTATGGTCAAGTTGCAAGACAAATCAATCGGTGCCAAAACTAAAATAAAATCCGTCAAGACTTCAAATGTCAATGAGGTGCTTAGACCAGTAGTTCCTGTTAAGCAGTCGAAAATAGCCAATCGCTACACGAAAGCAACCCTTTCAATGAGCGAAAGATACTCTGTTGAATTTCGCGTTTTCAACAATGCTGTTGCCTATCGTTTCATACTGAATGAGAAGGACTCTATCAACATAGTAAATGAGACTTTCAATCTCAAGCCTGCAGATGAGATGGCAGTGCATTTCCAACCAACGGGAGGGTGGGGGACTAGTTCAGAATCACCTTACATAAGTTGTATGCTGAAGGAATGGAAGTTTGACCACGACATGTCGGTACTCCCAATGGCACTTTCCTCAACAAAACGCGACTTGCATCTCCTTATCTCAGAAAGTGACCTCCGCGACTATGCAGGACTTTATATTAAAGGAAATGGAGACAAGGATTGTCTTTCTGGAAACCTCGTGCCTTATTACAAGAAATGGGAACTTTTCTGGGATAGAGGGACAAAAATCAAGGAACTTGCCCCTTATTCAGTGCGTACTATAGGAAAGCGTTCACTCCCTTGGCGCTATGTTGTTATTGCTGATTCCAAGGGAATACTTGAACAGACACTTACTGCGCAGCTTGCAGGTAATTGTGAGATTGACGACACAAGTTGGATAAAACCAGGTCAGGTGTCATGGGACTGGTGGAATCACAAGGCTGTATATGGTCCCGATGTTAACTTCAAACCAGGTTGCAACACGGATACTTATAAGTATTATATAGATTTTGCAGCTAAGTACGGTATCAAGTACATCATCATGGATGAAGGTTGGGCAAAAAGCACATTTGACCCATTTGAGGCAAATCCAAATCTCGACCTCCAAGAATGTATAAGATACGGTAAGCAAAAAGGAGTAGGAATTATCCTCTGGCTTACGTGGATATGCGTTGAACGTAACCTTGACAAGATATTCGATACATACGAGAAATGGGGCATTGCTGGCACCAAGATTGATTTCATGGACCGTCAAGATCAGTGGATGATTAATTGGTATGAGCGTACTATCAAGGAAGCAGCAAAGCATCATATCGTCGTTGACTTCCACGGAGCAATGAAGCCTGCAGGTCTTGAGATACGCTATCCTAACCTTCTGGCATACGAAGGTGTCCGCGGATTGGAACAAATGAGCGGTTGCCAACCTGACAATACTTTGTTTATTCCTTTCTTGCGCAATGCTGTTGGACCTGCAGACTTTACACCAGGTGCAATGATAAATACTCAACCGGAATATGATAAATGGTCTGATCCAAACTGTTCTGCCGTTGGCACACGTGCTTATCACATGGCTCTCTTTACTGTACTTGAAACAGGTACGCAGATGTTGGCTGACTCTCCTACGCAATACTATAAGAACCCAGATTGCATCGACTTCTTGAGTAAGGTACCAGTTACGTGGGATGAAACTCGCGCCATTGAGGCAAAGTTCGGTGAATACCTCGTTATAGCCAAGCGTCATGGTCAGAAATGGTATGTTGCCGGTATATGCAACGGCAAGGAGAAAGTCCGCCATTTCAATGTTCCGCTCACATTCCTTGCATCAGGTGCACATCAGATGACCATCTTCACCGATGGTTTCAATGCAGATGTGCAGGCAATGGATTATCGCCGTGAGGTCAAGAGCGTTACTAATGCAGATGCATTGAACATCAAAATGGTACGCAATGGTGGCTTTACTGCCGTAATTGAATAATATAAAACCGTAAATAAACAATAAGCGTTATGAATATAATTAACCTTTAATTATAATGAAAATGAAACCATACGCATTAGGAATGGACATCGGCGGTACGAATACCGTATTCGGTGTTGTTGACAGAGATGGCAAAGTTTTGTGCAGCGACAGTGTAAAAACCCGCAGTTACCCAGTGTTGGACGACTATATCAATACCATTGCCGATAAGATAAAAGTGTTGATGGACAAAGTTGGCGGCAAAGACCTTATCAATGGTTTAGGTATTGGTGCGCCTAACGGCAACTACTACCGTGGCAGTATTGAGTATGCACCTAACCTCCCTTGGAAGGGTATCATCATCCCACTCGCAAAGATGTTTGAAGAGCGTCTCGGCATACCAGTCATAGTCACCAACGATGCCAACGCAGCAGCACTCGGTGAGATGACCTACGGTGTAGCAAAAGGCATGCAGCACTTCATTATGATAACCCTCGGCACAGGTGTAGGCAGCGGCATTATCATAGATGGTAAACTGCTCTATGGTTACGATGGCTTTGCAGGCGAGCTCGGACATGTTATTGTAGAGCCAAATGGCCGTGACTGCGGTTGTGGACGAAAAGGCTGTCTCGAGACTTACTGTTCTGCTACAGGCATAGCACGCACTGCACGTGAGGTGCTTGAGAACACTGACGAGCCTTCATTGCTCCGCAACGTGGACATCAACACCCTGGAGTCAAAGGATATCTACGATGCTGCAGTTAAAGGCGACAAACTTGCCATTGAGATATTCAACCGCACAGGTGAGATTCTCGGCAAGGCCCTTGCCAACAACGTAGTATTCTCAAACCCAGAGGCAGTAGTGCTCTTCGGTGGTTTGGCAAAAGCGGGCGAGTTTATTACAAAACCAACATACGAGGCAATGGAAGCCAACATGCTTAACGTGTTTAAAGGCAAGACTAAGTTGCTTCTCTCAACGCTCAAGGACGCCGATGCAGCCGTTCTCGGAGCATCAGCACTGGCGTGGTAAAAGGTTATGATCTACAAATTCAACCCTATACTCAAGCAAACAATTTGGGGCGGAGAAAAAATTCTCCGCTTCAAAAGCATAGACTCCACGCTCAATAGTGTCGGTGAAAGTTGGGAACTCTCAGCCGTAAAGGACAATGAATCCGTGATAACCTTTGGGCAACACATCGGCAAGAACATCACCCAACTGCTCAGCGAACAGCGTGAACAGCTCGTCGGCAAAACAAATTACGAACGTTTTGGCAACACGTTTCCACTGCTTATCAAGTTCATTGATGCTAATCAGGATCTTTCCATTCAGGTACATCCCAACGACCAACAGGCAGAACGCTTGCACGGAACACGAGGCAAGACCGAGATGTGGTACGTCGTAGATACTGAACAGGGAGCACATCTGCGTTCTGGGCTTAACCAGAAGGTAACCCCAGACGAATATGAGGCAAAGGTGAACGACGGCACCATAACCGACATTCTCTGCGACTACGAGATATCGCCAGGCGATGTTTTCTTCCTCCCAGCAGGTCGGATTCACAGCATAGGGAAAGGTTCGTTCATAGCTGAGATACAGGAAACGTCGGATATTACCTATCGCATCTTCGACTTTAATCGTGTTGACAAGAACGGCAAGCCACGTGAACTGCATACGGCACTTGCTCGTCAGGTCATCGACTTCAATGTAGAGTCCGACTACCGCACCCACTACCAGCCTTCGCTTAATAAGCGTGTGGAACTGGTAAGTTGTCCTCTGTTCACCACCAACCTCTTTGAACTGACGTCCTCAAAGTTGTTGTCTTACGCTGACCTTGACAGTTTCGTGATATGGATGGCACTTGACGGAAAGGCAGACTGCGAGTGCGACGGTATAGCCACCACACTCAACGCCGGCGAAACCATACTGCTTCCAGCCACCTCCAACGGCTTCAAAGTTACTCCGCACAGCACGGCAAAACTCTTGGAGATATACATATCTTAGTCGTTTAGGCTCCCTTTCATCGGCTTGCCGGTTCTTGCTCTGGCAAGCGCCCAAGGGCGATGAGCACAAAGCGTAACGATTGAAAGTCATCGGCTTGCCGCTTTCACAAAGCGTAGCGACTGAAAGAAACCACCAAACAACCAATAGTAAGGTTATAAAGTCGTAAGAAGTTTGTCTGCACTCAAAACGTGAAAAACGCACAAAAGATTTGGCACTTTGGAAAATAATCGCTAATTTTGCAGCAATGGACAACAGGACAAGAGAAATACAAAGTGTTACGCTATGGGGCATTGTGGGTAACATTTTACTCACGGCTGTCAAGTTCATAGCCGGCATTGTTGGGTGCAGTGCTGCTATGATTGCCGATGCTGTGCATTCCGCTTCCGACCTAGTCAGCGACATTGTCGTCATAGCCTTAACACGCCTTTCAGCACAAGGGCGTGACAAGAGTCATGACTATGGACACGGTAAGTTCGAGACGCTGGCTACAGCTATCGTGAGTGTCCTGCTGCTGGCTGTAGGCGTGGAGATGGTCATTGCTTCGTATGAACAGGTTTGTTCCGCTGTAAATGGCATTACACTTCCTGTTCCTGGAAACATTGCTCTTTGGGCAGCAGTTGTTTCAATTGCCGTTAAGGAAATCCTGTATCAATGGACTGTTCGCGTGGGGAAACGGTTGTCGAGCCAAGTGGTTATTGCCAATGCTTGGCATCATCGAACGGATGCATTCTGTTCCATCGGTTCGCTTGTTGGTATAGGCGGGGCTATCCTACTCGGAGGTGAGTGGACTATTCTCGACCCATTGGTAGGAGGAGTGATTAGCATCATTATTATTGTGGTGGCTGTGAAGATGGCGGTTCCTGCCCTTGCCGAACTGACCGAGACATCTTTGCCCGATGAGACTGAACAGCAGATTCTCGACATTGCACGTTCTGTGGAAGGCGTGAACGATGTCCACGATCTGAAGACTCGCCAATGTGGTCCTTACTGCATAGCCGACTTCCACTTGGTGGTTGACCCTATGATGAACATTCTCACGGCACACGACATCACTGTACTCATTGAGGAGAGACTTCGCGAAGCCCTCGGTGCCGAGATGCAGATAAATATCCACATAGAACCGTCAGAGGACTCATTGTAATTTTTTACACCTTATTAATAAACGCGCGCGCGTGCGCGCGCATACAAATAATCAAAACTTTTACACTCGAAAGTTTCACTTTTCTGGAATTATTTTTCTCTTCCTTCCGCTTTTCTATATTATTTATATTTGGTAAA
This sequence comes from Bacteroidaceae bacterium, assembly GCA_024398515.1. Classification (GTDB taxonomy): domain Bacteria; phylum Bacteroidota; class Bacteroidia; order Bacteroidales; family Bacteroidaceae; genus Prevotella. The sequence goes on from JAKSIZ010000024.1 coordinate 13,351, forward strand.
TCAAACGTAGATAAATGGAAAACGACTTAGTTGTATTGCTGCTAAATTGAAAATAATGACTCTAAAATTTGGAGTTTTGAATTTTTATTTTTACCTTTGTTGATGATATTCAAAAATAGAACTATGAGAAGAATCATTATTTTCTGTGTGTCGATATTGTTTACAGTTTGTACATTGGCATACGATTTTGAATTTGACGGGTTGGGCTATACCATCATTTCTACATCTGAATGCGAATTAGTATCTGTCATAAAGGTTAAGGATAAGATAACCATTCCAGAAAAAGTTACATATCTTAATAAGGAACTCAAGGTGACAGGCATTGCAATTTCTACATTTTATAATTGTAGTTCACTACAGAAAATAGAAATGCCATCAACCATTAAGTATATAGGTATTTATGCGTTCGCTAATTGCTCTGCTTTACAAGAGTTTACATTCCCATCATCTATAAGTGTCATTGCCGACAACGTATTAGCAGGATGTACTAACTTGCACAAAGTTATTATTCCAAACTCTGTTACTGAAATTGGCTCTTCCGCTTTTGCAAATTGTAGTCATTTGGAAAAAATCAGATTGCCGAATGGGTTGAAACGTTTAGGAGATAATGCATTTCTCGGTTGTACAAACATGTCAGAGATAAGAATACCTCAATCTCTGTCTGAATTTGGTTCGTATGTTTTCACTAATTGTAATAGTTTACAAGATGTTTATGTTGAATGGTTAACTCCTCCTTATTTATACAACCAGATATTTGATGTTACGACAAATGGCTTTATTACAAAGACACTTCATGTTCCAGATGGATCTGAAAACAATTATATGAATATACTTCCGTGGGCAAATTTTTGGGATATACAAGGTTATGTTGTCCCAAGCAATCATGTAGGTGATGCAAATGGAGATTTTTCCGTTGACGTAGCTGACGTAACAGCCGTATCTTCTTATATTTTAGGAAATGCGTTTGATAATTTTATTGAAAACAATGCAGATGCCAATTTTGATGGAACAATTGATGTCGCTGATATCACCACAATCGCAAGCATAATACTTACAAAACCCGATCCAATTTATCCAGAGCCAAAATCATTGCCATATATTTCTTATTCATGTAATGATTTTTCTGCCGTAACAGAATACGGTTTGCCTTGGCAATTTAGCAGGTCTTGTGCTTTAGCTTCAGGATACTCATCAGAATCTCAGACTATAACATCAACAAAGGCATGGTTGATTTCTCCACCAGTAAATACAACAATATCGTGGCAACCTCAAACCAGAGCAAAGGCAAGCGATCTGTCAGTTTCTGCAGACGACGGCTTGGTGTGCTTGTCTTTTGACTATACTATTCGATATTGGTGGGGACAAGACATAAATGCGTGTCATCAAGTGCTTGTAAGCACCGATTACGATGGTGATGTATCAAAGGCAACTTGGACTAAATTGAATTTCAAACCTCACGAAAGCATCACTTATGATTGGTCGCACTATTCTTCTGGGAAGATAGGTCTTCCTACTGATTTTGTCAATCAGCCAAAGGTTTATTTTGCTTTCGTATATGAATGTGGGGGTGATGTAGCATCTACTTGGGAAATCTCAAACCTCAATATCTCAGAGACTAATGGCGCAAGACTGTATGGTCATATACAAGACAACATGACAAAATTACCTTTATCGGATGCGAAAATAAGCCTCGGAGCCGATAATCTCGTTACCTATACCGATGCTAACGGTGACTTTGACCTATTCGATATCCCTCCTGGCGAATACTTTGTTGAAGTGTCAAAAGTAGGGTATAAAACCAAACAGTCAAAAAATAAAATTGAATTTAAAGAACATAACTTGATTAATCTTAATGTATCTTTAGACTCAACCCCACTTATAGAAAATGGTGGCTTCGAGGAGTGGAGTAGCACTAACGAAGCTACATGCTGGAAATCAACTACAACGGCTTCATCATTAGGAGCTGTAAGCCAGTCAACAGACGCTCACAGCGGTTCATACTCAGCACGTGTCCTTGGTTCAGCCACAGCAAACAAGCGTATTGCATATAAGGAGATAACTCTCTCGGCTGGTACATACAATATTAAATTCTATGCTAAATCTACGGGAAGTACATCAACCATACGCCCTGGGTATGTTCCTGTTGAAGGTAGTGCGGTCGGATCTTATGTCTATAATGAAAATTATATTGACGTAACTGACCAATGGACAGAAGTAACGTCAAGCTTCACACTTGCAGCAACAACAACAGTTAACCTCGTCATCATGAATTCAAAGAATCCAGGTGTTGACGTTTTGATTGATGATTATGAACTGACAACAAACGATGGGGCATTGATTTGTCAATATGAATGAAGGAAATTGTCTATGTAATTGTCGTAAGTTGTCTATTTAATTGCTGCAAATTGTCTATTTAATTCGCTTCGCATGCCCTGGGCTGATGGGTGTAAGCCTTTCAGGCTATAATTGTTTGCGTTGATGGGGATGAACGCTTAAGTCGGAAAAAAGTTGTACAACTTTCAACTGAATGTTGTACAACTTTCGCGCGAAAGTTGTACAACTTTTTTTACCCCCAACAGAACGTATTCTGAAGGGGTAGCGTTCGAGTGCAGAAAATATGTCGCTTTAATGGGAGGAAACATGGTGTTGGGTGAGAAAAAAGTATGCGTTTGTTTTGATTGTTAAATTTTTTTTGTTACCTTTGCATCGAATTTGAAAAAATGGTAAAGAATAATTAAATAAAAAACAGATTTAGCTTATGTCACAAATTATCGGGCATATTTCTCAGATTATCGGTCCTGTTATCGACGTATTCTTCGATACTAAAGGGCAGGAGGCTGAGAAGGTGTTGCCTAAGATTCATGATGCGATGATGGTGAAGCGTGAGGATGGCCGAGAACTTATCATCGAGGTGCAGCAGCATATTGGCGAGGACACTGTACGCACGGTAGCAATGGATAATACCGACGGATTGATGCGTGGTATGGAAGCTATTCCGATGGGTTCGCCTATCAGGATGCCGGCTGGAGAACAGATCAAGGGCCGTATGATGAACGTGATAGGGAAACCTATCGACGGCATGAAGGAACTGAGTATGGAGGGGGCTTATCCTATCCACCGCGAAGCTCCGAAGTTCGAGGAACTCTCTACGCATAAGGAGATGCTCGCAACGGGTATCAAGGTGATCGACTTGCTGGAGCCTTATATGAAAGGTGGTAAGATTGGTCTGTTCGGTGGTGCTGGTGTGGGCAAGACAGTGCTCATCATGGAACTTATCAACAACATTGCAAAGGGACACAATGGTTATTCAGTGTTTGCCGGAGTAGGGGAGCGTACACGTGAAGGTAACGACCTCATCCGCGATATGATTGAATCAGGCGTTGTTCGCTATGGCGAAAAGTTCCGTAAGGCAATGGACGAAGGCAAATGGGATTTGTCGCTTGTTGACCCAGAAGAATTGGCAAAGTCGCAGGCAACATTGGTGTATGGACAGATGAATGAGCCTCCTGGTGCACGTGCATCAGTGGCATTGTCGGGACTTACAGTTGCCGAGGAATTCCGCGATCATGGTGGTAAGGATGGAGAAGCAGCAGATATAATGTTCTTCATAGATAACATTTTCCGCTTCACACAGGCAGGTTCTGAGGTATCGGCATTGTTGGGCCGTATGCCATCAGCCGTAGGTTATCAGCCTACACTGTCGTCGGAAATGGGTGCAATGCAGGAGCGAATCACTTCGACAAAGCATGGATCCATCACGTCAGTACAGGCAGTTTATGTGCCGGCAGACGACTTGACCGACCCTGCACCTGCAACAACATTCGCACATCTTGACGCAACTACAGAGCTTAGCCGCAAGATTGCTGAGCTTGGTATATATCCTGCCGTTGACCCATTAGGCAGTACGTCGCGTATTCTTGACCCACTGATTGTAGGCAAGGAGCATTACGAGACGGCACAAAGAGTGAAGCAGATACTCCAGAGATACACCGAATTGCAGGATATCATCGCAATCCTCGGTATGGATGAACTCTCAGACGAGGACAAACTGACGGTAAACCGTGCACGTCGTGTGCAGCGATTCCTCAGCCAACCATTCACGGTAGCAGAGCAGTTTACAGGTACTCCAGGCGTTATGGTATCAATAGAAGACTGTATAAAAGGCTTCAAGATGATACTCGACGGCGAGGTTGACGACCTACCAGAGCAGGCATTCCTTAATGTAGGAACGATAGAAGACGCAATAGAAAAGGGAAAGAAACTCCTTGCGGCAGCAAAGGGCGAATAAGTTGTAAGGTTATAAGGTTGCCCAAACTCGAAAATTCGAAGTTTCGTAAAACCTCAGAACGGTAAAAACCGCAAAAAAAAATGTTACATTTAAGAATAGTAAGTCCAGAGAAAGTAGAGTTCGATGGGGATGTGCAGATGGTAAAAGTACCAGGCACTGTCGGCGAATTTGAAATTCTCGACAAGCATGCTGCGATACTCTCAACCCTGCAGAAAGGATGTGTAGAATACGAACCGCTGAAATCAGAACGTGTCCAACTGATGATTACAAGTGGTTTCGTAGAGGTAAAAGAGAATATGGTAAATCTTTGTATTGAGAAAGAGTTTTGAAGATGTTTATTGGTTTGGTTGCCCAAACTCGAAAATTCGAAGTTTCGAAAAACCTTAAAACCGAGAACAGTAAAATAAAATCGTAATGCTGGCAATACTGATAATCATAACTCTTGTATTGCATGCCGTGCTTACGTTAGGGAGCATAAAGGTATGGAAGACTGTAGAGAAAACAAACCCTGTGTCATTGGCAAAGGTGTTTTTCGTCTCGATGGCTGTAAGGCTGATAGTCTCTGTTGCGATATTTGCAATCTCGTTGATGCTGATGAAAGACGATGTGGATGCAATAAAACTGTTTACGATACTGTTTGTCATCATCTATTTCCTCCTTTTAGCGTTCGACACGATATATTTCTATTGCTCTCTAAAGATGTTAAATAATAAAAAGAAATAAAACAACGAAGAATGAATTATTTCAAAAAGATATTGTTCTTGTTGGCTTTATGCCTTTCAATGACTCCAGCCCTTGCCGCTGACGAAGAGGGTGGGAAAGAGGAAGGCTTCAGCTTGAAGGAAGTTCTCTTTGGTCACGTACAGGACTCGTATCAGTGGCATATTACCGACGTTGGCGGCAAACCAGTGGTAATAAGTCTGCCGATGATGTTCTACAGTACCAACAGCGGCTTCCATTTCTATTGCAGTTCGCAGTTCGCACATGAACCTGACGAACAGTTACTGCGCGAAGGACCAGATGGATTCTTTATTCAGGGTGCAGAAGACGAGAAAGGAAAGGTAGTGGAGAAAGTCGGCGAAGAACTGGTGCCAGTGTGCTTCGATATTTCGATAACGAAACAAGTTTGCATACTCTTTATCGATGCAATAATACTGTTGCTGTGCATCTTGATACCGGCACGTTGGTGCAAGAAGCATAAGGTTGACAGCCCTGCACCAAAGGGATTCGTAGGATTGATGCACATGTTTATCATGTCAATATATGAAGATTTGGTAAAGTCCGTTTTGGGAGAAAAAGCAGACAAGTACGCTCCATATCTGCTGACTTGCTTCTTCTTTATCTTCTTTGCAAACCTTATGGGCATTATACCATTCCCTCCTGGCGGTGGAAACATTACGGGTAACATTGCCGTGACAATGACGTTGGCATTGTTTACGTTCATACTGACAAACTTTACCGGCAACCGTCATTATTGGAAAGAAATCTTCTGGCCAGAAGTTCCTACATGGTTGAAGGTTCCTGTGCCTTTGATGCCAATAATAGAACTCTTTGGAGTCTTCATCAAGCCAATCGTACTTACTGTCCGACTCTTTGCCAATATGCTTGCAGGTCACGCAATAGCAATTTCGTTGGCATGCATGATATTCATCATGTTTGGTGTCGGTGGCGTACTCGGAAACATACTTGGCGGAGCAATTACGCCAATCAGCGTGTTGATGAGCGTTTTCATGATGTTCCTTGAACTCCTGGTATGCTACATCCAGGCAATGGTGTTCACACTCTTGAGTGCTATATACATACAAATGAGTCATTCTCATGCAGAATAAGAAATAAGTGAAATTATTAAATATTATAAACAATTAGAAAAATTAAATCATTATGTTATCAGTTTTATTAGCAGCAGAAGCACTGGCAAAGCTCGGTGCAACAATTGGTGGTGGTCTCGCAGTAATCGGTGCAGGTATCGGTATTGGTAAGATCGGTGGTCAGGCAATGGACGCAATGGCTCGTCAGCCAGAAATGCAGGGAAAGCTTCAGTCTTCAATGATCGTGGCAGCTGCCCTTGTTGAAGGTGCTACATTCTTTGCACTTATCATCTCAATTCTTGCTCTCTTCGTATAATATTAGGTTGTAAGGTTATAAGGTTGTAAGGACCTCAAAACCTAAAGACTTCAAAAGATTTAGCAAATGTCATTGATAACCCCCGATTTTGGTTTGCTTTTCTGGATGACCATCGTCTTCCTGATTGTGCTTTTCATCTTGTGGAAGTACGGCTTTCCTATCATCACAAATATGGTAAAGGAAAGAAAGAACTTCATAGATGAAAGTCTGAGGAAGGCACAAGAAGCCAACGAAAAGTTAGCCAATATACAGGCAGAAAGTGAAACCATCCTTCAGCAGACGCGTGAACAGCAGGCAAAGATATTGAAAGATGCCGCTGCGACACGTGATGCTATCGTTGCACAGGCACAAGATAAGGCAAAGGATGAAGGTGCAAGAATAATCAATGAAGCAAAGGCTGTGATCGAAACCGAAAAACAGAACGCCATACGCGACATCCGTTCACAGGTAGCAACATTGAGCATCCAGATTGCCGAAAAGATATTGCGCGAGAAACTTAGCGACGACCAGAAGCAGATGGAAATGATTGACCGTATGCTGGACGAAGTTACTGCAAACAAGTAATTATGGATTTAGGACTTATATCTGTTAGATACGCAAGGGCTCTGCTGAAATGCAGTCTTGAGCAGAAGGTGGAAGACGCTGTCTATGCAGACATGCTCACGTTGGCTGATTCATTCGCTAAAGTGCAACAATTGCACTCGGCAATGGACAATCCGATGATGAGTAGTGAGGATAAAGAGAAACTTGCCATGACGGCAATGGGAGGTAATCCATGTGACCTGTCAAGGAAGTTTGTCGCTCTCGTCCTCAGCAAAGACAGAGCAAAGCACCTGTTGTTCATGGCTAATTCATACATTACGTTGTATAGGAAACATAAGAACATCACCAGCGGAAAACTTATTACGGCTACACCTGTTTCAAAACAGACGGAAGAAAAGATGAAACAGATGGTAGAGCATAAGACTAACGGAACTGTAGAATTTGAAACGGTTGTGGATCCTGAAATCATAGGCGGTTTTATTCTCGAATATGATACATACAGGATGGATTCAAGCATTCTGAATTCCTTACGCACCATTTCGGCACAGTTGAAATAATTTGAATACATTTTTTTTATTATGAGTGATAAAATTAAAGCAAGCGAAGTGTCTGAAGTCCTTCTTCAGCAATTGCAAGGCATAAGCAACAGCCAGCAGTTCGACGAAGTTGGAACAGTGCTTACCGTTAGCGATGGCGTTGCCCGCATTTATGGCTTACAGCATGCAGAAGCTAACGAACTTCTCGAGTTTGAAAACGGCACTATGGCTATTGTCATGAACCTTGAAGAGGACAACGTGGGTTGTGTGCTTCTCGGTTCATCAGAAGAAATAAAAGAAGGAATGACGGTAAAGCGCACAAAGCGTATTGCTTCAATCCGCGTTAACGATAACATGCTTGGACGTGTAATCAATCCGTTAGGACAAGCTATCGATGGACTTGGCGAGATTGACCTTACTGATTCCTTCGAAATGCCTCTCGACCGAAAGGCACCAGGCGTTATCTATCGTCAACCTGTTAAAGAACCATTGCAGACTGGTCTTAAGGCAGTCGATTCAATGATTCCTATTGGTCGTGGACAACGTGAGCTCATCATTGGCGACCGTCAGACGGGTAAGACAGCAATCGCCGTTGACACCATCATCAACCAGAAAGGAAACTACGAAGCTGGAAAACCTGTATATTGTATCTATGTTGCGATTGGCCAGAAGGCAAGTACCGTTGCTGCCCTTGTACAGACATTGAAAGAGCATGGAGCACTTCCATATTCAATCATCGTTTCTGCAACTGCAGCCGACTCTGCAGCAATGCAATACTATGCACCATTTGCTGGTGCAGCAATAGGCGAGTATTTCCGTGACAGAGGATATTCTGCATTGGTGGTTTATGATGATCTGTCAAAGCAGGCAGTTGCTTATCGTGAAGTATCATTGATTCTTCGTCGTCCTTCAGGACGTGAAGCATACCCTGGCGATGTGTTCTATCTGCATTCACGTCTATTGGAACGTGCAGCACGTATCAACGATCAGCAGGAAATTGCTGAACAGATGAACGACCTTCCTGAATGCCTCAAGGGTAAAGTAAAGGGTGGTGGTTCGCTTACGGCTCTCCCGATTATTGAAACACAGGCAGGTGACGTTTCTGCATACATCCCTACAAACGTAATCTCAATTACCGACGGACAGATTTATCTTGAGTCGAACCTCTTCAACCAAGGTTTCCGTCCTGCTATTAATGTCGGTATATCGGTCAGCCGTGTAGGTGGTAGCGCTCAGGTAAAGTCTATGAAGAAGGTTGCCGGTACATTGAAGATAGACATGGCTCAATACCGTGAGTTGGAATCTTTCTCAAAGTTCTCAAGCGATATGGACCCTGTAACAGCAATGACTCTCGACCGTGGACGCAAGAACAATCAGCTGTTGATTCAGCCACAGTATTCACCACAACCAGTAGGTGAGCAGATTGCAATACTTTATTGCGGTACACATGGACTTATGCACGATGTTCCTGTCGAAATGGTACGCGAATGCGAAAAGACATTCCTCGACCAACTGCGTTCACAGCATCAGGCAGACGTCATCGACGTATTGGCAAGTGGTAAGATAACCGACGATATTACAGCCATTCTCGAAGACGTAATGGCTGGCGTTGCAGGTCAATATAAGTAAGCGGTTGTGCGGATATAAGGTTGTACGGTTGCAAGGACCTCAAGACCTTAAAACCTCTCATCGGCTTGCTGGTTCTTGCTATGGCTCATCGGCTTGCCGCTTAGCTATTCCAAGAACCGCCCAAGGGCGATGAATACAAAGCGCAGTGACTGCAAGAAAACCTAATGTGTAAATCTGTAAATTCAACCTCATGCCTTCATTAAAAGAAATTAAAACCAGAATAGCATCCGTCAATAGCACTCGCAAGATTACGAGTGCTATGAAGATGGTTGCATCCTCAAAACTGCATCACGCCCAGCAGATGATTGAGAATATGTTGCCGTATGAGACGGAACTCGACCATATTCTCAAGACCTTCCTTGAGTCTGCCGAAAACCTGACTTCCGATTACGAACTGGAACACAAGCAGGTCAGCAAGGTCGCTATTGTCGTGTTTACTTCAAACAGCAGCATGTGCGGTGGTTTCAATGCGAACATCATCAGATTGCTGCAACAGGTGATAGACGAATACACCGAACAGGTCGGACGAGAGAATATCCTCATCTATCCTATTGGCAGAAAAGTCTATGACAAGGTGAAGAAACTCGGCTTTGTCCCACAGGGCGAATACAACAAACTTTGTGAGAAACCTAATCCGCAAGGTTGTGGTGCGTTGGCTGGGCAGTTGATGGCCGACTTCATCGATCATAAGATTGACAAGGTTGAAATGCTCTATCATCATTTCCGAAGCACAGCATCGCTCATTGTAACACGTGAGCAGTATCTGCCTATTGACGTTTCCAACGATATCCTGAACCGAAAGAATCGCGACCTGAGTCGTGTAGATTCATCAAAGGCTGCGATGGATTACCTCAACAACAAGGGTGCTGAAGCAGAATTGCTTAACGAGGACTTCAAACCATCAATGGTGCCGAATGTTGATTTCATCGTCGAGCCGAGTGTGGACGATGTATTGAAAAAGCTTATTCCTCAAGCACTCCATTTGAAAATGTACACTGCTTTCCTCGACAGCAATGCATGTGAACATGCTGCACGAATGATTGCAATGCAGACCGCGACGGACAACGCCGACGAACTCCTACGTGAGCTTAATCTGCAATACAACAAATCTCGTCAGCAAGCCATCACCAGTGAATTGCTCGACATCGTTGGCGGTAGTCAGAATTGATATGTTTTCGGTTATACGGTTGTACGATTGTGAGTATCGCTAAACCGTATAACCGTAAAATCACAAATCCTTAAAACTTATGAAACAACTTCTTTCCCTTTTTTGCTGCTTGTTGATTACCGTTTCTGTGGCTGCACAGACAGGACATATCAAGATACTTTCTGTCAACGATATGCATGCCTCAATCGATCAGATGCCAAAACTAAAGGCTTTGGCCGATAGTCTTCGTGGCGTTGAACCAAACCTCATCATACTTTCCGCCGGCGACAACCGCACAGGTAATCCCCATAATGACACCTATCCAGAGACATCGTTGCCTATGACAATGCTTATGAACAAGGTAGGTTTCAACGCGTCGGCAATAGGAAACCATGAGTTCGACAGCAAATCAGATGGTTTTCGCAATGTAATAAACAAGAGCAATTTCCCATATCTTTGTGCCAACGCATTCTTCGACGATACGCTGCGTATGCATGTATATCCGTATAAGATAATGGAACGCAATGGCGTGAAGATAGGAATCTTAGGCGGAGTGCAGATTAACAGCGGTGGCATACCCGACTCTCATCCCGACGTGTTGAAAGGAATTACGTTCCGCCACATCGACGATGTCCTGCCTTCATACGAGTGGTTGCGCAAGCAAGTTGACGTATTGCTGCTCTTGTCTCACGACGGATACGAGGTTGACACCATGACAGCAAAAAAGTTCCCATACTATGACGCAATCATAGGCGGACATTCACACGTCATTGCCGACAATGAATTCTACAACGGAGTGCTGGTCAACCAGGCTGGAAACAAACTTAAATATGCCAACATCACCGACATATTTGTCAAGGATGGGAAGGTAGTGCGCAAGTTCTCAAAGCTCTTCAACCTCACAAGTTACTCGAAAGAAGATGCCGAGACCAAGGAGATGCTTGCCGGATTCAAGAACAATCCTTACCTGAAGGAAAAGCTGACAGAAGTGATATCGCCATTCCAGACTGCCGAAGAATTGGGTATCATGGAAACCGATGCCCTGCGCGAAGAACTCGGAGTAGATGTCGCAATACAAAACGGTGGCGGTGTAAGATACTCCACATTCCCTGCAGGTGACTTCACGGTGGGCGATTTGCTTGCACTCGACCCATTTGGCAACTCAGCAGTTGTCTATGAACTTACGGGCAAGGAACTCGAAGACTTCATCATGAACAACCTTGACGTAGATGAAAAACAACCTGTCTTTGTCTCTGGCTGCACGTATGTCATGAAAGTCAGGAAAGGTGCAACGAAGGAAACCACTCATCCTGTAAGCATCAAGATCACGATGGACAAGGGCAAGTTCAACCCTAAGGCAAAATACAAAGTCGTGACAAACAGTTATGCTGCGTCGGTAAGCACATCAGCAAAAGCCGATAAAGGTACGACGCTTGTAGATAAATGTTCCGACATCACCATGCGCTGGCTCCGTCGTCAGCCGTCGCTCAACTATACTGGCAAAACCTGCAAGAAGATTGAATACGTTAAATAACTTCGTAGGTTATTAGGTGGTTGGTTATCGGTTGTGGGTTGTTGGTTGATATGTGTAAGCATTTATGACAAAAACCGAAATCCACCCCTTGGCATTGTTGCAAATGTCTCTTACAGAGCGTATGGTTGCGTCGATATACCCAGGGTGCCGCTGCGCTCTGCCCTGGGCTGATGGGTGTAAGCCTTTCAGGCTATGAGTTTGCGTCGATATACCCAGGGCGTTGCCCTGGGCTGATAGGTGTAAGCCTTTCAGGCTATTCTTTTTTTTGCTTGATTTGGAAAATCATTATAAAAATCAAAGCTGATTTGCGAAGGTGTCATTGATGGGGGCTTGTGGTGAACGCAAGGATGTCTGAAGACGTGCCTTATAGTCGGGAAAAAACTGTAGCAGTTTTGGATCGAAAACTGTAGCAGTTTTGACTTGAAAACTGTAGCAGTTTTCTTTTAGTCGCTGCGCTTGGTGCAACCGACGCAAGCGTCGATGACTTATGAGTATAGCTGACGTTCCGAACAAGTATAAGATACATCCCGAGGTGGCTGATACGTTGCACGAGAAAATACAATTGTACATAAAAAACGACGGAATTATACATTGTTTGACAAAAAGTTGATAAAGTCGTGTCGTTTTTTTTGTTTTTTCATAGATTTTGTTTAATTTTGCAGTCGTAAAGGTTGTTAAAATAAAAGATATTATGTTGAGGATAGCTATACAAACAAAAGGGAGACTTAATGAACAGAGTATGGAACTGCTGCGCGATGCTGGCGTTAGGATTGGCGACGACAAGCGCAAGTTCCTGATGCAGGCAAAGGATTTCCCTGTAGAGATACTGTTTCTTCGCGACGACGACATACCGCAGACGGTGGCAATGGGTGCTGCCGACTTGGGCATCGTAGGCTATAACGAGGTGGCTGAACGAGGCTACAATGTCGATATTCTTGAGAAGCTTGGCTTTGGTGCATGTCGTATTTCGCTCGCAATACCAAAGACGGAGAAGTATGAGGGAATTGAATACTTTAACGGCAAACGCATTGCTACGTCGTATCCAAACATACTGCAGGAGTATTTCAAAAAGAACAATATCACTGCCGATATACATACTATAACGGGATCAGTAGAGATTTCGCCAGCCGCAGGATTGGCTGATGCAATCTTCGATATCGTATCGTCGGGCGGCACATTAGTGTCGAATGGCTTGGTTGAAGTAGAGAAGGTGCTCTTCTCTGAGGCTGTATTGATAGGCACACCAGGGTTGAGTGAGGAGAAGATGGCAGTCGCACGGCAGTTGATGTTCCGTTTTGAATCGGTGATAAAAGGCAAGGGTAAGAAGTATCTGATGCTCAATATACCGCAGTCATCACTCGAAAAAGCCATTGAGATATTGCCGTCGATGAAGAGTCCAACGGTGATTCCGCTTGCACAAGAAGGTTGGTGTTCACTGCAAACAGTGGTGGATGACAATGATCTATGGACCGTCATAGAGCAGTTGAAGGCTATTGGCGGCGAGGATATACTGGTGTTGAAACTTGATAAAATAGTGCTTTGATGAAACGATATGTTGAGCCAGACAGGGTTTTATGGGCTGATTTGTGCCAGCGAGCCATGAATGATGACGCAGTTATCGATGCGCGTGTAAGCAATATAATAGATAATGTGCGTAGGAATGGCGATGCTGCCATACGCGAATTGGCTTTGTCGATAGATAAAGTAAGCCTTGATGCGCTTGAGGTAAGCGCAAGCGAAATGGCAGAAGCAGCCCTTTCGGTTGACGAAAAAGTGAAGGAATCGATAAAGACAGCGATAGAAAATATATGTAAATTCCATAGGGCACAGCAGTTTCAACCCGTAGAAGTGGAGACCACAAAGGGCGTAAGATGCGTACAAAGAGCAGTGCCGATACAGCGCGTAGGCTTGTATATCCCTGGTGGTACGGCACCATTGTTCTCGACAGTATTGATGCTTGCAGTGCCTGCAAAGGTTGCCGGATGCAAGGAAGTGGTACTTTGTACGCCGACAAACAAGGAAGGAAAGGTTGCTCCGACAGTGCTTTATGCCGCATCAATGTGTGGCATAGACCATATATATAAGGTGGGCGGAGCACAGGCAATAGCCGCGATGGCATACGGAACGGAAACAATTGCCCCCGTTGACAAGATATTCGGTCCAGGCAATCGGTACGTGACCAAGGCGAAAGAGCAAGTAAGCAGGAAGGTTTCAATAGACATGCCAGCCGGTCCTTCGGAAGTTATGGTAGTTGCCGACGAGACATCCGTGCCAGCATTTGTGGCGAGCGACCTGTTGTCACAGGCAGAACATGGGGCAGATTCACAGGTGATGCTCGTGTGCAGCAACGAGAAAATAGCCGATGCTGTAGAAGAAGAGACGATGATTCAGCTTGAGCAGTTGCCGAGAAAAGACCTCACCTGCAAGGCTTTGGAGAACAGTCGCACGATAGTATTGTCGAAGATTGACGACCAGATAGCCTTTGCCAACAAATACGCAGCCGAACATCTGATACTCTCCGTGCGTGATCCGTGGGCAGTTGCAGAAAGGATTACGGCAGCAGGAAGCGTGTTCATAGGCAACTATTCCCCTGAAAGTGCCGGCGACTATGCGTCGGGAACCAATCACACACTGCCCACATCAGGCTGGGCACGCTCATGCAGCGGTGTGAATGTAGATAGTTTCACGCGAAAGATAACCTATCAGGAACTTACGAAGGAGGGTATTGACAACCTTGGTGAGTGCATCATCACGATGGCTTGTGCCGAAGGACTTGATGCCCATGCCAATGCTGCAAGAATAAGAATAATGAAGAAATGAAAGATATTGACTCATTGGTTCGTCCGAACATAGCGAAGCTTACACCATATTCTACCGCAAGGGATGAGTATAAGGGAGAGATAGGCGTTTTCATTGATGCGAATGAAAATCCATTCCAAAATGGTTACAATCGCTATCCCGACCCACGACAAACGGAACTGAAAAAGCAGATTTCGGCAATAAAGAACGTTCCTGTAGAGAATATGTTTATAGGAAACGGCAGCGACGAAGCAATAGATTTGTGTTTCCGCATATTCTGCAATCCAGGAGTTGACAATGCCATTGCCATAGCCCCAAGTTACGGAATGTATCGCGTCTCGGCAGACATCAACGATGTTGAGATGCGCGAAGTACGACTTAATGATGACTTCTCGTTGCCAGTAGAGCGACTACTTGAAGCAGCCGACGAGCATAGTAAGCTCATGTTTCTTTGTTCGCCAAACAATCCGTCGGGCAATAGTTTCCCATTCGACGAGATGCTTGCGCTCATTGATGGCTTCAACGGAATAGTTGTGGTTGATGAAGCATATATAGACTTTGCATCACAACCAAGTCTCCTGACGGTGTTGGGCGAGCATAAGAACCTTATAGTAATGCAAACCTTATCGAAGGCATACGGCATGGCAGCACTACGACTTGGCCTGGCATTTGCATCGAAAGAGATAATGCTGCATTTCGCAAACGTAAAGTATCCGTACAACATCAACCTTGCAGGTATGCAACAGGCGTATGACCTATTGAAGCGCGACGTGAAGTCAGAGGTAGAAATGATAAAATCTGAACGTGCAAGGGTTGCTGAGGCATTGAACGGAATGAGCAACATAAAGAAGATTTATCCGTCGGATGCCAATTTCATACTCGTGAAAGTTGACGATGCCGACACTATATACGACAGACTTATTGAGCAGAAAATAATAGTGCGCAACCGTACACGTGTTGTTGGTTGCAAGGATTGTCTGCGTATAACAATAGGAACACCCGAGGAAAACGATAAACTTATTGAGGAATTAAGTAAAATCGATAATTCGAAATCCCGAATAATCGAATAATCGAAAGCAAAGCAGATTATGAAGAAGGCATTGTTTATAGATCGTGACGGCACAATAATCTTTGAGCCACCAGTTACCGAACAAGTCGATACACTTGAGCAGTTGGAGTTCATGCCTCATGCAATTGGAGCATTAAGCAGCATTGCACAGCTGGACTATGAACTTGTGCTTGCAAGCAATCAGGACGGACTCGGAACGCAGGATTATCCGCAAGATCGATTCGACACTATACACAACAAGATGCTTCTTACGCTTGAGAATGAGGGAGTGGTCTTTGCTGACCAACTCATAGATCCTTCAAGAAAAGAAGATAATTCGCCTAACAGAAAGCCTGGCATAGGTATGTTTGGCAAATATCTTTCGGGCGATTACGACCTCGCGAACAGTTATGTTATTGGCGACCGCATGACTGATGTGCAGTTGGCAAAGAATCTTGGGTGCAAGTCAATACTTTATAATCCTTTGAAACGTGATTTTGAATGTGACTTGACTCCTGATTTAGTTGTGGAGTCGTGGACAGAGATTGCTGAACTTCTACGTATGACAGAGCGAACAGCAAGCATTCATCGCGTGACTGGCGAGACAGATATTGCCGTAAGCATAGACCTTGATGGCAGTGGGAAAGGGAGTGAAATTGACTCTGGATTGAAGTTTCTCGACCACATGCTTGACCAGATAGTCCATCATGCAGGCGTTGCACTACAGATAAAAGCAAAAGGAGACCTTCAGGTTGACGAGCATCATACGATGGAAGATATTGCCATCGTGCTCGGCGAGACAATAATAAAAGCCCTCGGCGACAAGCGAGGCATCGGTCGTTATGGTTTTGCTGTGCCTATGGACGAATGTAACGCACTCGTTTTGCTTGACTTTGGCGGCAGAATTGATTTTCAGTGGTCGGTCAACTTTACGCGTGAATATGTTGGAGATACGCCTACCGAGATGTTCAAGCACTTCTTCCAGTCGTTGTGTTCGGCAATGAAGTGCAATCTTCACATCGAAGCAAAAGGCGAAAACAACCATCATCTTGCCGAGGCAGTATTCAAAGCGTTTGCCCGAGCATTGCGTATGGCAATAAAACGCGAACCATTCAGTTACGAATTACCATCAAGTAAAGGACTATTATAATGCAGTTAATTCCAGCCATAGACCTTATTGACGGACGATGCGTGCGCCTGTCGAAGGGCGATTATAACGAAAAGAAAGTATATGATGCAGAGCCTCTTGACTGGGCTTTGCAACTTCAGGATTGTGGAGTTGAGCGTCTGCATGTCGTTGACCTTGACGGTGCAAAGGCAAGTGAACCGCAAAACCTTCGTGTACTTGAGCGTATTGCTAACGGCACATCATTGGACATAGAGTGGGGTGGGGGAATAAAGAGCTCCGATGCCCTGCGCTCGGTATTCAATGCAGGAGCCAATCGTGCCATTTGCGGAAGCATTGCTGTTGACAATCACGACCTATTCATGCAATGGATTAGTGACTATGGATATGACCATATCATACTTGGTGCTGATGTCCGCAACGGCATGGTCAGCACTCATGGATGGTTAGACACGTCAGAAGTGCACGTTGACACGCTCATAGAAAAGTGCCTGCCTGACGATGAACAACGATTGCAAATCATCTGCACCGACATAAGTCGCGACGGAATGCTGCAAGGTCCTAACTTCAAACTATACGAATCGTTGCTGAGAAAGTTCGATAATATCGAATTGACACTCAGTGGCGGAGTTTCGAAAGTTGCGGATTTGGAGCAAGCATCGACACTTGGAATCCACAACGCAATAATAGGAAAAGCATTATATGAACATAGGATAACGTTAAATGATATAAGATTATGGAAAAGAAATTGATTATTCCTTGCCTCGACGTCAAAGATGGCAGAGTCGTAAAAGGTATTTATTTTGAGAACTTACGTGATGTTGGCGACCCAGTAGAGTTCGGTAAACATTATGAAGAACAGGGCGCTGACGAACTTGTTTATCTCGATATAAACGCAACGGTTGAAGGCAGAAAGACCTTCACGGAAATCGTTGAACGCATAGCAAAGGAAATAAAAATACCGTTTACCGTCGGTGGTGGTATTGCTTCTCTTGATGATGCTGAGCGACTGTTTGCCGTTGGAGCTGACAAGGTGAGCATCAATAGTGCGGCTGTAGCAAATCCTGAGATCATCAACGAGATTGCTGCAAAGCATGGAAGCAAGTCGCTTGTCATTGCAATTGACGGCGTAGAGAAAGACGGCAAGTGGTATGTAACCACTCACGGAGGCAATAAGGTTTCCGACAAGGAACTTATTGATTGGGCAAAAGAGTGCGAACAACGTGGCGCAGGTTCGTTGTTGTTTACATCAAAGACACACGACGGAACGAAGACTGGTTACCCTTGCGACATCTTTGCCGAACTGAAGAAAGCAGTTTCTATACCAATCATTGCATCGGGTGGCGCAGGTTGTATTGAAGATATTGTTGAGGTTCTTACCACTGGAAAAGCCGATGCAGCACTTGCTGCAAGCATCTTCCATTTCGGTGAGGTTACTATTCCTCAACTGAAAGCAGAACTTATGCGTCGCGGCATCTGCGTAGAAAGATTGCCCTTAAAATACTCTGACTTCAATCTTTCAAAGAACTCCGACGGTCTGTTGCCCTGTGTGATGCAGGATGCTGCCACATTGAAAGTGCTGATGGTAGGTTATATGAACGAGGAGGCATTCAATAAGACACTCGAAACTGGCAAGGCAACTTTCTATAGTCGTGAGCGCAAGACGCTGTGGACAAAGGGTGAGACGAGTGGAAACTTCATGCAAGTGGTAGAAATGTTTGCCGATTGCGATGCCGACACGTTATTGCTGAAGGTCGTACCTTGCGGTCCTGCTTGTCATAGGAACACCACGTCATGCTTCGACACTTCCGATGCTGAAGGTTTCATCCGTCGTTTGGAAACAGTAATCCAAGGTCGTCATAAGGAGATGCCGGAAGGTCACTATACTACACACCTATTTAATAAAGGTGTAAACCGAATGGCACAGAAAGTTGGCGAAGAAGCTGTGGAGACGGTTATCGAAGCTATCGACGGCAACAAGGAACGCTATCTCTATGAGGCATCCGACCTTGTTTATCATCTCCTCGTGCTCAATGAACAGATGGGATTCACCATTGCCGATATGGAGCGCGAACTGTTAAGCCGCCACAAATAAGGCATACCTTATATATATAAGAGCCCCGAAAGTTTAATGTCTGACTTTCGGGGCTCTTTTAGTTAAAGGTTTGTTTTCCCTTTTCTATTCAATTGCTTATTTCTTGATGAACTTTGAAACTTCATCATACTTTGCCGTTTCTCCACGAACATAGTATGTGTTACCAAGGATGTATGCCCAACGACAAATCTCCTGGTCTGGGTCAAGTTGACGTGCTTTCTCAAGATAAGTCTGTGCATCGGCAAGTATAACCTTTACCTTGTCGGCATTAACTTTTGTCAGGGCACCAGTCTTCTTGTCTGAAAGTTCATCCTTCAATGTGTTAGCCTTGTTGTAATAGCATACGCCGAGGTTGAAGTTAGCCGCAACATTGTCTGCTTCCTTTTCTACAACCTTCTTGAACAAATCAATGGCTTCATCATACTTCTGATTGTTCATCGCAATGTCGCCCTTATATTGATAAGGAAGAACTGCATCTGGATTCTTTGCTATTTCCTCGTCCATGAACTTTATCAGTTGGTCATTGTTGTTCATGTAGCAACGAGCAATAACGTCGAAGTAACGCTGAACGTCAGGATACTTCTCGTGAGCTGCCTTTGCTGCCTTAAGGAATGCTATTGAATCCTCAGCTGCCTTGGTTGCAACGAAGTGGTTCTGAAGCATTGCAACATTGATTTCCTCTGCCGCTTTTGCCTGCTCTGGATCTGCAAGTGCTATGCCGATATACTTCTTGTAGCAATCATAGTCTTCTGTCTGATATGCAAGGAAACAGATATAGTATGCTATCTGTGCTGCATACTGGTCTGGTTCTGCTGCATGATCGGCAAACAGAGGGGCATTCTTTGTGTCGAGATACAACCCCCAAATCTTCTTTGCCATATCGTTCTCCTTGTTGCTGTAGAAGTACTGACCTGCATTGATCAAGTTAGGACGCTGGTTGAAATAAGTCTTTGAAACTTCCTGGCGGAACTTCATTTTTACTTTGCCCTTTGCGTCTGGCTGGCAATCAAATTCGTCTGATTTCAAGAAAGCCTTGAATGCTTCGTAGATACTTGTGTTCATCAGCACTTGGTCAACAGGCTTTGTTTCGCCTTTTGCCTTGTTCATAATTTCGATAGAACTCTGATCTGCAAACTGCTTGAAATAGATTCTTGCCAGAGCATTGTATGCACCAGCCTTGTCAAGTGTCTCTGCACTTTCGAGTGCAGGCTTAATCATTTCGAGAGCTTCGGCTGTCTTGCCGCCTTCACCTGTCGAAAGAGCTTTCTTCCAAACTTTGTCTTGTGCAAATGCACCGCATGATACCATCATGGCAAGTGCAACAATAAATAACTTTTTCATTTCTTTTGTTATTAAAGGTTTTACTTAAATATAATCTTATTATTCCTCTACTTTAAGGTCTTCAGGATTTGGTTCTTCGTCGAGATCCTCTTCTTCGATGATAGGTTCTTCGACTGTTGTTGCAGTCTGAACACCGAGAGCATTCTCCTTGTCCTCCAATTCCTTTCGGTTTTCTTCCTCAATCATTGCAGCGAGTTCTGAACTCATAACGGTGCAGACACTTGCAATGACATCGTTCTTCTTCTCAAGGTTGATGAGTCGAACGCCCTGTGTAGCACGTCCCATGACGCGTGCATCGGTCACTGCTATGCGGAGTACGATGCCACTCTTGTTGATTATCATGAGGTCTTCCTGCTCTGTGACGGTCTTCAATGCAACTACACGACCTGTCTTTTCAGTGATGTTCAATGTCTTGACACCCTTTACGCCACGCGATGTTGTGCGGTAAGAATCAATGTCACTACGCTTTCCATAGCCGTTCTCGGAAACTACCATTACCGTTTCCTTTTCCTTGTCGTTGATTACAATCATGCCTATAGCCTCGTCGTCGCCTTCGTCAAGTCGCATACCACGAACACCTGTTGATACACGGCCCATCACACGAACTTGGTTTTCATTGAAGTGAACGGCACGTCCATTGCGGTTTGCAATAACGATTTCGTCGTTGCCATTCGTCAGGCGTACATCAACTACGCGGTCGCCTTCAAGTATATTGATGGCGCGGACACCGATTGAACGTGGGCGAGAGTATGCCTCAAGACAAGTCTTCTTAATGATACCGTTCTTTGTGCAGAACATAACATAGTGGCTGTTGAGGAACTCTTGTGACGCATTTTTACGTATCGGAAGTATTGCGTTGAGCTTATCGTCAGGGTCAATCTGCAATAAGTTTTGCACTGCACGGCCCTTTCCGTTCTTTGCACCCTCTGGTATTTCGTAGCATTTCATCCAGTAGCAGCGTCCCTTCTGGGTGAAGAAGAGCAGCAACTGGTGCATACGTGCAAAGTAAATGAACTCTGTAAAGTCTTGGTCGCGGGTTGTTGCGCCCTTGCTTCCTACGCCACCACGTGCCTGTTCGCGGAACTCTGTGAGCGGAGTACGCTTGATGTATCCGAGGTGAGAAACCGTGATAACCACTGGATCGTCTGGATAGAAATCCTCAGCATTGAACTCTTCTGCCGACGGACGAATCTCTGTCTTGCGCTCATCGCCGTATTTTTCCTTTACTTCCAGCAACTCATCCTTCATCACCTTCTTGCAAAGATTGTCGTCAACGAGTATCTGGTTGTAGTATTCTATCTTGCGTTGCAGCTCGTCGTACTCGGCATGGAGCTTGTCCTGCATAAGTCCTGTGAGCTGTGCCAGGCGCATGTCAACGATAGCCTTAGCCTGAATCTCGTCGAGACCAAAGCGTGACATCAATGCCAACTGCGCATCTGCAGGGCTCTTTGACGACTTAATAATCTGCACAACCTCGTCAATGTTGTCGCTGGCTATGATTAATCCTTCGAGTATATGGGCACGTTCTTCTGCCTTGCGAAGGTCATATTTTGTGCGGCGGATGGTTACGTCGTGACGATGTTCAACGAAATACTTGATGCATTCCTTCAATGACAACAGCTTTGGACGCCCATTGACGAGCGCAATGTTGTTTACTGAGAACGAACTTTGAAGCGCTGTCATCTTGAAAAGCTTGTTGAGAACCACGCGAGTGTTGGCATCTTTCTTCACGTCGATAACGATACGCATACCTCTACGGTCCGATTCATCGTTGGCATTGCTTATGCCTTCGAGCTTCTTTTCGTTTACCAACTGGGCGATATACTGAATAAGTTCAGCCTTGTTTACGCCGTAAGGTATCTCGGTGATAACAATCTTGTCGTGTGTCTCGTCGGTTTCAATCTCAGCCCTTGCACGCATTACTACGCGTCCACGACCTGTCTCGTAAGCCTCGCGCACGCCTTGCAGTCCTGTGATTATTGCTCCGGTAGGGAAGTCAGGGGCTTTAATGTACTCCATCAAGCCGTCAAGATCTATCTCCGGATTGTCTATGTAAGCCACGCATCCGTCGATAACCTCGCTAAGGTTGTGCGTAGGAATGTTTGTTGCCATACCAACAGCAATACCCGTACCACCGTTTACGAGCAGGTTAGGTATCTTTGTCGGCATCACGGTTGGCTCTTGAAGTGTGTCGTCGAAGTTGTTCTGCATATCGACTGTTTCCTTCTCCAAGTCGTCCATCATGTGCTCACCTATACGTGAGAGGCGGCATTCCGTGTAACGCATTGCGGCTGCAGAGTCGCCATCTACACTACCAAAGTTTCCCTGACCGTCAACAAGTTTATAGCGCATGTTCCAGTCTTGTCCCATGCGGACAAGTGCACCATACACCGAACTGTCGCCATGAGGGTGGTACTTACCGAGCACTTCGCCTACGACGCGGGCGCTTTTCTTGTAAGGGTTGTTGCTTGTGTTGCCCAGTCCCATCATACCGTAGAGGATACGGCGTTGCACTGGTTTGAAACCATCACGAACATCAGGGAGGGCACGTGCCACGATTACCGACATGGAATAGTCGATATAGCTGGCTTTCATCTCCTCCTCGATGTTGATTTTAATAATTCTGTCTTGATCAAAATTTTGTAATTCGTCCATTATTTTTTGAGCGTTTATATATAAAATTCTTAATAAGCGTTCAAAGTTACAAAATTTTATTCAACCATCAACCTCTTTTTCACATTATTTTTGATTTAAGCCCATTTTTAAGCGATTTCAGCGCATTTGGCATAATTTTGCGCATATAGTTTTACCTTTCGAGGCATGTTTTTTTATACTTCGAGCCGATGTTGCGCAGGCAATGAATGTCATCGTTTCATCATGCGAACGCTATACTTTCTCAAGACGAACGCTTAACCTGAAAAAAAGTTGTACAACTTTCATCTGAAAGTTGTACAACTTTTGCGCGAAAGTTGTACAACTTTTTTCCACCCCCACCAGACACCCCTGTAGAGCCTATCGCTCACCC
>JAKSIZ010000025.1 GCA_024398515.1 Bacteroidaceae bacterium
CAGGCACTGAAATCGAAACCGCTATCGCGCAGTTCAGTGACTGAATCTTCATATATGGCTCTGTCGTATATCAGCATTTGTGGCAGTCTCGGGAAGAAGAAATTCTTTTTTCTTGGTCGGTCGTTGAGTAGATAATCCAGCGGTTTGCTTTCGCGAAGCTGCACATGTTCCACTTCAATAGGTTTGAAAATCTCATAAAACCTGGCATTCAAAGCCCAGTCTCGAAACCATATAATACGTAAATCAATACCATCATTACGGCAGATATTATATGCTGAGGCAACAGAAAACATTCTGTTAGCCAAGCCACCAACAGGGACTAAAGTCAACTTTTCACGTTTCATAACCTATCTCCCAAATATGTATTTCTTCAAGAATGGCGATATTCGCAGTATGTTTGATGTAACGAGACAAAGCCCTATAACAAGGAAAGCAATAATCAGTGCAAGGGCAATTTCTATTGTGAAATTGTGTCTGTGAGCATCAAAGAAGTCTCCTATCATTGGCAAAGTCGGTAGGAAGAGATAGTGCATGAGATAGACATCAAGCGTGCGAGTACCTACATACTGTAATGAACGGCCAACCCATGTCTGTTTTGTAAAATGCTCCTGATAGTAACGGAACGTGAGGAAGACTATGGTCATCAGCGAGTACATGGCAAATGTCTTGGTGATAAGTGCCCATTGATGATGCAGATAGTGCAATTTCAGATACTCAATCGACGCGAATGTTGCAAGCACTATGATGGCAAGAATAAAGCCTTTACGGTCGTAAAGCTTTTCGACTTTGTCCCAATAACGATGCACGATGTTCCCATAGATAAAGAAGTGGAAGTATTTCATTGCCTGAATGAGACTGGTATCGTTCAGCCATCCGCTATATGCAACCTTTCTGCCGTCTGCCCATTCGAAGTAGCTCGGCATATAGCATGTGGCATAGACGCCTATGGAAATCAGCCACAGTATGCAGATAGGCAGGAACGTGAGTGTCTTGAAGCGATGCTCGATAAATTCGAAAATGTAGTATATGATGAACATATACAGCAACGCAATGGTGAACCAATACCCTCCCTTAACAGGTGAATGTAGCCACTCCATACAACTGCTGCCCATCGTACGTGGATGGAATAGCATTAAGGCAACGCAAAAGAATACTATGGTCGGGATTATTTGTATTCTCACTTTCTTGCCCACAAGCTTGGTAAAATTGCCGAAACTCCAAACCGTGCTTGCCTTATATACGAGGAAACCACTGATGAAGAAGAACAACGGCATACGGAACAATGTCAGCAATGGCATTGTCGAAGACCAACTAAACGCTTGCCTGAAACTTAAAATTTGCACATGATTGGCAACAACGAGAATCATTGTAAACCCTCGCATAGCATCTATCCATTCTATCCTTTTCTTACCCGTTGCTTCACTCATTGTTATGCAGTTTATAATATAATGATATGTATCGCTTTGCTATAATTGATTCAGAATATCTTTCGTACACATTTTCTCTTAGTTTCTCCCTTGAGATTGCCTCCTGTCCATCAGCCAGTGCCCATTGTATTCCTTCAACAAGACTTTCTATGGAGAGGTATTCGGCAAGATAACCATTGTCTTTGTGTCGGATGATATCTGCCTGTCCACTATTGTTCCACGACACAGGTATGCACCCACATGCCTGTGCTTCGATGAGTGTTTGTCCAAAAGTTTCATAATATGATGACGAGACAACAACATCCGATGCTGAATAGAGACTATTAAGTTGCGAACCGTCAACAATTCCGAAATATGTATATGATATTGGAAGTTGCGCAAAAAACATTTTCCTGTCCGACTTAATATTGCCGAAAAGTACAAGGTGTAACTTGTCCTTGTAGCTTTCCTCTGTCCGCAGTAATTGCTGCAATGCTTCAGCCAATAAGCCAAAGCCTTTTATCGGATCGTCAAGTTTGGCAGCACCAAAAATCAATATCTTTTTGTTTGGCAAGCCTAACTCCTTTCGGCTTTCTGCTTTGTCTTTCATTGAAAACTGCGAAAATGATATTGTATTCGGGATTACTGTTATCGGTTTTTCTTTCAACAATGCGCTACGTTCGGCTTTGTCAGCAAGCCACGTACTTACAGCAACAATGCTCACGCGCGCGTTCCTTATTATATTGTTTTTAGCATAGAACACTTTTTTCGATAGGTCATAATCAGAAGGGTGGCACAAGAATCTACAGTTTTTACATTCTTCTTCGTATGCCTTACAAGTGTATGCATGATGGCAGATGCCTGTGCAATACCACATATCGTGCATGGTGATGACGATGGGTTTGCCGCTTTTGAAAATCTTTTCCAAGCCTTTCAGCGAAAGAAAACCTTGGTTTATCCAGTGCAAATGTATGATGTCGGCTTGGCGAAAGACCTTTGTCTTTGTTATATCGATGCCTGCATTTGCTATCGAAACGGCAAAAAGATTCTTGCGGGAGAAATGATTATGCGCCCAAATTACAAAGCGTTCCCAATAGAATGCAGGCAACTTACGCCTTCGTGTCAGCATCTGTGCATCCACGCCCTCTTTGCATAGTGCATTCATCAGTCGGCTTGCAGCAATGGCAGCACCGCCCTGATGGGATGAAGTATTTACAATCAATACACGCATCACTTCCCTTTCAGTATTCGTTTTATGTCGTTCAACTTGTTGAGTGCTTCGACTGGCGTGAGGTTATTGATGTCAAGTCCAAGTATTTCATCGCGTATCTGACTCAGCACAGGGTCGTCAAGTTGGAAGAAACTCAACTCTACCCCACTGCGTTTCTCGCCTATTTCCTTTATCGGTTTGCTCACTCTGCCTTCCTTGGCATTGCTGTCCTCAAGTTGTCGCAATATCTCGTTTGCACGTTTTACTACGCTCCGAGGCATTCCGGCAATCTGTGCCACGTGAATACCAAACGAATGTTCCGACCCGCCACGTTCCAATTTGCGCAGGAAGATGACCTTTCCGCCCAGTTCCTTCACGCTTACATTATAGTTGCGTATGCGCTTGAAACTCTTTTCCATCTCGTTCAGTTCGTGGTAGTGTGTGGCAAAGAGTGTACGTGCACGTGCCCTTGGCTGTTCGTGCAGATACTCTACAATTGCCCAGGCTATTGATATTCCGTCGTATGTGCTTGTGCCTCGACCGAGTTCGTCGAACAATACAAGACTTCGGGTTGACACATTATTTAATATATTGGAAGCCTCGCTCATCTCTACCATGAACGTTGATTCGCCCACGGATATATTGTCCGATGCACCGACACGGGTGAATATCTTGTCAACCATTCCCACTCTTGCGCTCTCAGCAGGAACGAAACATCCCATCTGTGCCATGAGTACGATGAGTGCTGTCTGGCGCAACAATGCCGACTTACCTGCCATGTTAGGACCGGTAATGATGATTATCTGCTGCTTCTCCGTGTCGAGATATACGTCATTAGGCACGTATGCCTCGTCCAAAGGCAACTGTTTCTCTATCACAGGATGCCGTCCTTGTTTGATGTCGAGAACATCAGTCTCGTCTATCACAGGGCGTATATATCCATTCTGCTGCGCTATGTTTGCAAAGGAATGAAGGCAATCAATGTTTGCCACGAGCGATGCATCTTGCTGAATCGACGTTACAAACTGGCTCATATCAGCAATCAACTCGCCGTACAGCCGCGTTTCAATTGCTATCATCTTGTCTTCTGCACCGAGAATCTTCTCTTCGTATTCCTTCAGTTCCTGGGTTATATAGCGTTCAGCCTGCACAAGTGTCTGCTTTCTTATCCATTCCTGCGGCACGAGGTCTTTGTATGTGTTGCGCACTTCGAGGTAATAACCATAGACATTGTTGAATCCAATCTTCAGACTTGTTATGCCTGTACGCTCGGTTTCACGCTGCTGCAACTCAAGAAGGAATTGTTTTCCGTTACGACTTATGTTGCGCAGTTCGTCGAGTTCTGCGTTATAACCGTCGCGAATCACGCCTCCCTTGTTCACTAACAGCGGTGTGTCGGCAGCAATCTCACGCTCTATCCTGTCGCAAAGTTCCTCACAACATTCCAATTTGTTGCCGTAGCCTTGTATGTTTTCTTCCTCTGCCTGCAGGCAAGCATCCTTTACTGGGCGCAGGGCACGCAGTGCATTCTTGAGTTGAAGAACCTCACGAGGCGACACTCTGCCCACTGCAACCTTCGAGATTATGCGTTCAAGGTCGCCGACAAGACGGAAATTCTCGTCGATAACCTCACGAAATTCCGGATGGCGGAAGAAGTATTCTACCATGTCAAGACGCGAATTTATAGCATCTACGTTCTTCAACGGGAATAGAATCCAACGGTGAAGCAGTCGTCCGCCCATAGGTGTGACGGTCTTGTCGATGATGTCGAGCAGCGAACTTCCGTCGCCATTCATCGGCTGGACAAGTTCAAGGTTGCGCACGGTGAAGCGATCAAGTCGCACAAATCTGTCTTCTTCTATGCGTGAGAGAACGTTGATGTGCGAAATATGGGTGTGTTGCGTTATCTCAAGATACTGCAACACGACGCCACTTGCAATGATTCCGTTGGTGAGATGTTCCACGCCAAAGCCTTTCAGGTTCTTTATGCCGAAGTGTTTCAGCAGTTTTTCGCGCGATGCCTGTTCGGTAAAATACCAGTCGTCGAGTTCATAGACGCAGTATTTGTTGCCAAATATGCGTTCAAACTGACTGCGTTTGCTCTTGTCGTAGAGCACTTCCTTCGGCGAGAAGTTCGCAAGAAGCTTGTCAACATAGTCGTATGTGCCCTCGGCAGTAAGGAATTCGCCGGTCGAAATATCGAGAAA
Organism: Bacteroidaceae bacterium; assembly: GCA_024398515.1. Classification (GTDB taxonomy): domain Bacteria; phylum Bacteroidota; class Bacteroidia; order Bacteroidales; family Bacteroidaceae; genus Prevotella. The sequence continues at coordinate 4,824 of JAKSIZ010000025.1, forward strand.
AGCAACTCCACACGCTGCTTTCCCAAAGTGTACGGCTGCGAGGAAATTGTTTTCCTTGTGGTTAAGCACATTGTCGCTTATGGTTACTCCAGGCGTGACGAGTTCGGTTATTCCACGCTTTACGAGCGTCTTTGTCAGCTTCGGGTCTTCGAGTTGATCGCAGATTGCCACCCTCCTACCTGCTCGGATTAGCTTTGGCAGGTAGGTGTCCAGGGCATGATGAGGGAAGCCTGCCATCGCTGTCGTCTGCGACTGCGACGTTCCGCCATTGCTCCGACGGGTGAGAGTGATGCCAAGAATCTCGGCTGCAATCACCGCATCGTCGCAATATGTTTCGTAAAAATCACCGCAACGAAACAGCAACAACGCATCAGGATGCTTCTCCTTCAGCGTGAAGAACTGCTTCATCATTGGCGTAAGGGCTTCCTTTTCTTTTGCCATATTTTTCTTTTTTCTATAGTGGCTATAGCTTCTATGTTGCCTATAGCCACTATCCTTTTTACTTCTTAGGGATATTCTTAAGTATCTCGCAGATATAATCAAACGACTTTCCTACCGACGGAATATAGCAACGCTCGCTTGGAGTATGAGGTGAAAGGAGCGTCGGACCTATTGATGCCATGTCCATCTCTGGGTATTTAGGGCCGATGATGCCGCATTCCAAACCTGCATGTACCACAAGAACCTTTGCCTCTTCGCCATACATCTTCTTATAGACGTCGCACATCAGTGCTACGAATGGCGAACTTGTGTTTGGCTGCCAACCGCTGTAACCACCTGTAAGGCTCACTTTCATGCCTGCCATTGAGTATGATGCCACGAGTTCGTTGCACAGATATTCCTTCACACTGTCCGTTGCGCTGCGTGCAAGCATGGCTACTTCTGCCTTGCCACCACCTATATTAATAATAGAAAGGTTGACTGAAGTCTCAACGATTGAAGGTATTGTAGGGATGTAGCGAAGCACTCCGTCGCGTGCAGCCATCACTGCATTGACAAGGTTCACGCCTATTTCCTCAGGTATTCCAGCCGCTGGCACGTCGCACTTGACGAGTGAAAGCGTCACCGCCGACTTTTCAATGTCCTTGTATTCATTGCGGAAAGTTGCCTCGCAAGCCTTTACTGTCTCCACGAGCAAAGCCTCGTCTTCGGCATCAGCAACGATAAGCGCCTTTCCACTGCGCGGTATGGCGTTGCGCATATTGCCTCCTGTCCACGTGCATAGTTGCATATCGTGCTTGCAAACGAGTTCAAACAATACGCGTGCAATGAGTTTGTTTGCGTTGGCACGGCCTTCGTTTATCTCTAAACCAGAGTGACCGCCGAGCAGACCGTCAATCTCTATGCTGTAAGCCACCATGCCTTCGGCGTCGATAGGTTCTTCCTGATATTCAAGCGTGGCGTTAATGTCCATGCCACCTGCACATCCGATTGTTATCTCGCCTTCGGTCTCGGAGTCGATATTGAGCAGATATTTGCCCGTGAGTTCGTCGCTCTTCAGTGCAAAGGCACCGAACATGCCTGTCTCCTCGTCCTTAGTGATGAGCACTTCTAATGGTCCGTGGGCTATCGACTTGTCGGCAATGACAGCCATGGCGAAAGCCACTCCCATGCCGTCGTCAGCGCCGAGGGTTGTATCCTTTGCCTTTACCCAGTCGCCGTCGATCCATGTCTCTATAGGATCGGTCTCGAAGTTGTGCTGCTTAGTGTCGAGTTTCTGCGGCACCATGTCCATGTGAGCCTGAAGGACTACACACTCGCGGTCCTCGTATCCAGGCGTTGCGGCAACCTTCATCACCACGTTGCCAGCCTCGTCGATAAGTGCCTCGGCACCGTTGTCCTTTGCAAACTGTACAAGGAAGTTAGCTACTGCCTCAGTGTGTCCTGACGGACGAGGTATCTGTGTCAATGCGTAAAAGCTGTTCCATACGCCAGCCGGTTTCAAATCTTTGATTGTCATATTAACGTCATTTTTTAGGTTTTCAACAATAGCGCAAAGTTACAACTTTTCCGCCAAACACGAAAGCATTTGGCAAATTATTTTGTATTTCGGCGTGGGGTGAGCGTTTGGGCGGGAAAGGTCGAACGCTTAGGTTGTTCAAACATTGCAGCAATGTTCAGCTCAACATTGTAGCAATGTTGACTCCAACATTGCAGCAATGTTTTTCAAGGTTAAGCGTTCAACTTCGAAATTTCGACTTCCCGAGTTCTCGAAAGCAAGCGTTTAAGGAACAAAAAAAGCCCAGTGAAATGCTTTCGCAAATCACTGGGCTTTGGAGTATTCATTGCGGCGAGTGCCGGTAGTTATCTGTTGAGACCTGGGTCGAAGAAGACCTTTGTCCTGCCAACAACATAGAATCCTGGACGGAATCCATTATATACGTTGGTGCCTTCGTTGACATGGATGCGACGAACAAATGCACCGTTGATGTAGTTGACATTGAGGTCGGCAGCATCCGTTGACTCGATGACGAGGTCTCTTCCGCGCACATAGATCTTCATTCCACTGAGGCGCTTGTTGAGTGCATCCTCAGATTCCTGATCGTTCATCTTGCCATTGCCGGCACCGAAGACGATACTCTTGGCCATAGGCTTAGCAGGGCTGGTTACAGCATGAGTGAAGTATGGACGGAATGCTTCAGTCTTTAATGCCTCGGCTGGTTCAGCAGTCTTGTCAACCAAGTCGAATGCAGAACCCTCAGAGTTCATCTGATAATACGTCGTGCCCGCAGCTTCTTCAACATTGTTGAGGTAACAAGGAACGAATGTATAGCCGTTGCCATCAGTCTTGACAATCAGTTCGTCGTCACTCTTCTTGATTGTAGCAGCCTTAACAGAGGCAAACGTAACTGTCTGCGCATTTAATTTTGCAGGAACAGGAGTGTATGTATCAGCAGGAACGAAGTTTCCACTCATATCAAATTCATAGTACAACTGTCCAGGGAATCCAACGATGTAAGGAGTACCAGCCTCGTTGTATGGATAGTTGGTGAACGTATGATTCTCACGATAGTAATCGTATTGATACAAGTCTTCGTTTGCATCTCTACGTGCCATAGTGCCATTCTGATAATAGTAATCCCACAGGAATGTGTTCTTATATAGCTTACCATTGCTACCTGCAGTAGGTGCATCGAAGACTGCACTATATATAGATTCGCTACCTTCCTTCATTGCTCCACCAGAACCAAGACCGCGCAACCAGTACTCATGACCGCGAGTGCTGCCTTGATAGAAGTGAGTTATCTCACCCTTCTGCTGAGTAGTGACGAGTTCTGCCTCGAATGGAATGCTTACGCTCGACCAACCCTTAGCACCTTCAGCATATCTGCTTGGAGTGCGCTGATACCACATACGCTTTTCTGCAGCGAAATTATATGAGATAGGAGCATTGAAGTCCTGCTTATCAACAAGCAAGTGGTCGGTGTTTGCTATGTATCCCGTACCATTCTGACGAACCACATGACCAATAACCTTGGCTCCTGCGTAAACATCAACCGTACGATAATTAGCATTTGTCTCAACGATTGCTGCATCCTTGAAGTAATTGTTGACAACCTTTGCAGTCTTAGTGTTGACACCATCTGCAATAACATGGGAATCATCGACATCATCGGCAGGTGTATAGACGAGCAAGTTCTGCGTCAAGCCATTAACCTTGATATCCGACAGACCATTGAAGTCGAGCAATGGAGCGTAAGGATGTGCATCCAACTCTGGTTTATAACCACCTGTCAAGTCACCATTGCCACCTGTGAAGTCAACAGCAGTCATGTAGTGGTGAGGACGATAAGTACCCATCGACATGATTTCATCGTAAGGGATAACATCTTCGTCGTATTCGGCTGTACCACCAGTTCCTTCCCTAGGACCACCGACCTTGATGTTGTCGCGGAAGGCAGCAGCAGAGTTGAAGACTACGCTCTTTCCATATACACCATTGCGGAAGTAAGCCGGTGCACGATACAAGCGGTTGGTTTCGGCATCGGACGTAAGAAGCAATCCACTCTGAGAGTTGTCAACACCTGTAGATGGATTAACCGTCTTGCCCTTTGCCGCAGCCTGAGGATAGAGACTGTGAGCTTGTTCATAGAGTTTATACGTCAACTTCTGGCCGAAGAAGATGTAGTCATCCGGATAGACAGGCAACCATGTGTTTGGTCCAGCCTCACGCATGTCTGCATCCTTTGGTTTCAATCCATCAGCAAAGCGGAAGTCGCCATCTTCGTAGAGGTGCTCTACGTAACCGAGAGGTTCGCCCACTTCAATGTCACCTTCCTTATGCTTATTGAAGTAACTTTCAAAGCGCGCATCTGTTGTTTTGCTATCATACTTCAATGTATATAGAGTTGGCAAGAACGTATTGGAACCATCTGCACTCGTACTCGTAGTTCCTTCAATCTTGCCATTTGGCTGACGATAGATGTAATTGTTTTCAACAGTGCCGACAGTTGGCGATGTAGGCGTTGCGCCACGACGATAGCGTGCTTCGAGATAGAAGCGGTTGAGGTCGTAAGCCACACGTCCGTTGAGGAAGTCCTCGGAAGTGCGAGGCTTTGCTGTACCTGTAAGATACTTGTCAACGTCTGGATAGTAGCAGTTGACAACTGTTGCTGCATTCTCTTCAGCACCGTCATCGCCCATCACGGCCTTGACGCCAAGGTTAGTAGCTGGATCTGTTGGCTTAGCTGTTGTCCATATCCAGCAGTTCTCTGCACGTCCTGCACCATGGTCGGCAATACCAGAGCCTGTGAATGTACCCATAACACCGAGGTTATATACATCACCGCAGAGGTAAGCGAAGAGAGATTTATCCAAGCCAGAGATAGTATGACCGTTACCGTGGATAGTTCCAGAGAAGCAGTTAGATGCATCACCTATAGGGGTCCAAGGATTTGACTGCGTATATTCTACATCTTGTTCTTCTTCATCCACAGTCTCCTTTACAGTGTACTTATAATCTCTTTGGTCAATATCATTGCTGATTATGAAATCGAGATTACTACAGTTTTCAAAGCCACGTCCGTGGTTCAGAAGAATAGTCTTGCCAGTACCTACTTCGGTTAACTTACCATCAGCTGTAGCATATCCTGTCTTACTCAAATCGAACAATGTTTTCAATGCATCAATCTGGTTGATATTCGCCTTGCCTTCAATAGCACCAGTCTGTGCCTTCTGGTTGAAGAGACCATCACTGATGTAAATCTTAGGATTGCGGTCGCACTCCTTATGGTCGATGAACATGTGGTTGGCATCGTTGATTACATCTGTCAACTTCTGATAGTTTGCAACACTGATTGGAACAGGAACGGAGTATGTACGTCCTTGCTTAGTTACAGCGTAGTAAGCAATGTAGAATCCATTCTGATACCAGAAGAGAGGCTGCTGACCATTTAAGTATGTACTTCCGTTGCGGTGACGGTTAGCTTCAGAGAGAGTTGGGAAGAGTTCCCATCCAGCACCGATGATAGGGAATGCACCTTCTTCGATATCAGGTACGCGCATTGCTATATTCTCAAGAGGGAGAATAAGGTCAGGAGGAGTGAGCGGACCAATCTTAGGCTGACCATACATGAACTTCAGACGGATGTTGATGATGTGCTTCTCAACGAATGTCTCGTAGTTTATACCATCATTTGTTTCCGAGTACTGGTATTCATATATTGCCGTAACATAACGGTCCTTCATCAATGCATCCATGTCGGCAGATACCGGAACGTAGAGCGTTACTTCCTCTGTAGGTGAAGTACCAGTAAGAGAGAAGTCACTAGGTATCTGGTAGTTCGGAACATTGCCCTCGAAGCTTGCCTTTGCGATTATAGAACCTAATGGAACATTACTGTTCTTCGCTATTGTTGCTCCTTCAACCTTATTGTTTGTACCATTACCTATCTTTGAATAATGCTCCTCAGTTGTGATGCTTGGAGATTCGAATTGCGCCGTAGAACCCTTCGCAGTTACATAACTATCCTTTTCACCAATCTTATACTCCTGGATACAGTAGTAATAGTCGCCCGATATTCTTTTACCCTCTTCAAAATTCAGGATGTCAATATAAGCCTTATTACCATCTGTGAAGCCAGTGTATTCAGCCATAGAAATAGTCTGACCAGCATTGTACATCTTGCCTCCGAGGTCGAATGTTTCCCTTACGACACAAGTAGCAGAGTCGGTTGCAAGTTTGATTGGCACATAATACTTACGGTCATTAGGCAAGTTGTCAAACTGCTTAGTCGTAAGAGTTGCATCTGTATTTATCGTTTTCTGATGTCCAGAGCCCAAAGATTCATCAGTTGCATCCTTGTACGTAAACTCTTGGTTACCTTCATAAGTAGCCGTACCATCCAATTCATAAATCTTTTGGTAAAGTTGCTGGGCAACACCATTAATTGCATCGTAATACTTCACATCGTTATTCAATTTGGTTTCGATTTCACCCATAGCAGTAAGGACGGCAGCCTCATCGCGAGCCTTAGTCTCATCTCCGTTTCCATCCCAGATGTTATATGGCTCATAGTTCGAAACCAAGAGGTCGAGTGCATCGTAGTTGAAGTCGAAGTACTGGAACTCGTCCTTTGTAGTATTTATATCATCATGGAGCACGTTACATACATCAAGAGCCTGATAGACACTATCTTTCTTGAAATATGTACCACCCCAACTACCACCATCAGAATTAACTTCTCCGCCGACACAATAATATGCAGGTTCAAAGTAGTCCTTCACAATCTTACCTGTTTCAGTGTCAGGATACTTGACATTGCCTGTCACATAACCGTTATATTCAGTTTCTGTTATCAACTGATTGAGATAGCGGAAATCTTTTTCTCTGACTTCAATAGTGCTGATACAGATATAAGCAGGTTGAACATATTGTGCCAGTGCTGAAATATCTTCCGCTCCTGCTGTATGAGTGACTTCACTATCCTTACCTGATATCTTTGTGATGGATTTAGCCTCTGACAGTGACATTGGATATCCCTTGAGATAAGTTGCAGCATGTTCGGTGTCATTATTAAACGTGATTTCGCAAGAGTCAGCAACAATGTATGCAGGTTCGAACTTTGCCAAACTGCTCCTACGAGCAGTCTTTTGTTCTTCTGTGAGACCAGCTTCAAGGACTCCTTCTATGTCATATATACCCTTTGAAGTATATTCACCCTTCGAGAATACATATTGACCATATACACCATCTGTATTACATGTGAATGTTGCACCCTTGATGTACTTACCTTTTTCTGTTTCTAACAGGGCTAAATAATCTGCTGTGGTCAACTTCTTCGTACTATCTGTATGAAGAGTATAGTAGTCATTCCAAACGCCAGGGTTAGTCAGGTCGAGGGTAAGGAGATAGCCTTTATCATTGCTGATTTCATTCGTGATACGGAACAAATCCTTAATCTTCAAAGGTTCTGCGCTCTCTGGAGTCTCCCTGATTGGATTGCCCTGCATGTCGTAAGCCGTATTATCTTTAATGTCATTATATACAGATGGCAATATGGCTTGACCTGGATAATAAGGCACGAATGCATCGCTTGAGTTCTTGTATTGCACACTATCTGTACAGATGTAGGTATTCAATACAAACTTACTGCGGTCAACAGGGTTCATATTGTGCCAATCCCAATAACTTACAGGGTCGTTGTGACCGTAGAGTTTAGTCTGAGCGTTAAAGATAATCTCGAGAGAGTCGGACTGTTCTTCTGATATGTATTGTACCTTAGTAGGGTCTGTATAGAGACCTGGCAAGACATTCAGGAGACGTAACGTGGCATTCTGCTTACCGTTAAGGTCGAGAGGCAGGTTAAGTTCCGAACTATATGTTGCTGCGTTTCCTGTATAAGCAGATACGAGCTGCTCATATACATAGAAGTCACCACGCAAGTACCAGTAGTGGGCAGGAGCTGCATCGGCAAGAGTCGATACACCTGGAGCTCCAACGTAACTGTTGGATACAGGGAAACAGTCGTCAACAATACGCTTCGATGAGTGAACGAAGTTACCTGAAGTTTCTACGCCGTTGAATGCTGTTGGAGCATCAATACTATCTTTATATGAGTAAGCACGTACTGTCTTGAGGTGATAGTTAGCATCAGAGAGCACAGATGCGTAACTCTTATCAGTATCGAAGCTTGGCAGACCATGGTGGTTCTTTGCATAGACGAAACCTCCACCTTCGCCAGGTGCCACATTCAAGAGGTCGAGCTCAACGACACCGATGATAGGGCCATATATCTTATTGCCAGCTTTATCAAGTCCTGACACGAGTTCGAGATATACACCCGAAGCAAGAGCCACCTTATTAGGCGATGTACCATTGTTACGGTTGTTCTTATCGTGGTTTGCTACCTTCCATTCAAAGAATGTATAAGCATCAGCCGTACTACTTGTAGTTGCTTGCCCTGCAATAGTCTGACCATCGGAAGTGTAAAGTTTCTTTTCAACTGGAGTTGTTGCTTCTCCTGTAGAAGTATTGATACCTATTGATATTGGCATTACATCCTCAGCTTTCTTTGAATTAGTTTCACGAATAGATGATGTCGCGATACCAGCACTTTCATCAACAAGACCGGTTACGAAGTTCTTGTCGGAAGACATAGAGCCGAGGTACTTCACAACATTGTAGAAACCTACATAACTACCATGGCGATTGCTTCCGATATTATACTGGTTAAGTGAAAGCTCACCGACACGGTTAATAGTATAAGGAGTATAGTCAACAGATTCACCTTCGTCAAGAGCACGGTCCATAGCGCCCTTCATAACGATACGTGAACCCTTCAGTCCGCAATAGTCGGCACGCTGCAAAGTGTTAAGGTATCGGCCTTCGTTGATGATAGCGGCTGTACGATCGAAATATGTTTCCCAATAATAGTGCTTACTTCCTTCACCCCATTTTGGTTCATTCCAGCCTTCAGGCCAAGCTGGAGTTACAGTCGTTGCTAAAACTTCAAGGTCTTCGTTCGTAATAACATCGCCTTTTTTATACCCACCAATACCTGTTTCAGCCTTACAAGTAAACTTAGTTGTGTAGAAGTTTTGCTGACGTCTTGTCAACTGGTCGTAACGAGCAACATCGTCTGGGTTAGAGAAGTCCAACTTTCCTGACAGTGCATAGTAGTCAGTACCATAGTTTGTGACATTAAGCTCACGGTAACCATCTACGAATGTCAAGTTACCATCGCCATAGAGACCACCCAGACCATCTTCACCGACGTCGATAAGGTCGCGGCTGTAGGTATCGATGATAGAAGCCGTAGCATTTCCGAATACTGTGTTGGCAAATGCATAGACTTTATCAGAACCCTTACTTACGTTACCACCTGCGAAGACAGCGTTGCGGATAGTGATACCAGACTGTTCAATGTCATCCCAAGGGTTGTCCTCACCGCTTGCATAAACATTCTTCAAAGTACCAAGTGCCTCATTAGGGATGTAGTCGCCAGCTAAGAAGGTTCCGTTATCATTGAATGTGAAGTCTTTCAAAGCACGCGACTCGCTGTTAATTAACTCATCATGCAATGTCTGAAGGGCACTTGGGCTCATTTCTGCCAAATTATATGTCGTAGTGCCAACTTGGATAGTTCCCAAATGTCTCATCATTCGGTCGAAGATTTCAGTTGGAACTGTAAAGCCTGTGTGATAGACAACAGAATAAGGTACAGTTACATTGGCTGTTGCCTTACCATAAACCTGAATGTTTACACGAACGTCCTCGGTGAGTGTCTTGTTGCCATTAGCATCTTCGACAAATACAGGAGTAGAAGCATTAACATTTTCCACCTTATAATAGAAACCATCTCCATTAGGATTTGTGGCCTCATTATATTCGTTAGGTTTTCCGTTACCACTATATACATAACCCAAGTTACCACCACCGAATACGTTACCATGCGAGCCATTGGCTTCCTTGATTGTCTCGTCGTCGCCAATTGTTCCACGGAAGATGTTGATGTCGGTCTTGCCGAATACGAAACCGTCGGTGTTGTACTTCGTACCGAACATCATCTTACCGAAGTTGTCGTAACTATAACCACGACCGCCAGCGAATGCATCAGCATGAACAAGTCCGCCGTACATTTCCACGAATGTTGAACCCGACTTTTCAATACTCTTCAGCTCGAGTTCGTTGGTTGTCGTATTGAGTTCGACTGTTCCCCATCCTACGGCTGACATTTCGCCTCCACCATAGAGTGAGTTACGGATAACACCATCGAATATTGTAACGTCGGTCTGAAGCACACGAGCATCTTCACCGAATCCGCCTCCATAGAGGTTACCGTCTTCCTTCATAAGGTTGTTCTTGTCTGCATCGTTAGATTTGAGACGAGGGATGTAATAACTTAGTGAAGTATCGGTAATCTTACTACGTTCTGCTTCCGTCATAGCTGCAAGTTCTGCTGCTGTATATGGTCGATAGTCATATCCTACATAACCATTATACATCTTTGTAATAGCCTCACCATAGACAGCACCACGGTCGCCTGCTCCATAGACAGAGAAGTTTACATTTGGAATACCGTAATTGTGGTCAATAGTGGAAGAGTAAGTTGTAACATATCCAACATCACCAGGGTGTTTGCCAGCAGTATCATCCACCAGTTTTCCATGTTCAGAACCTATATTGACATTGGTTGTTGCGGTCATGTCGTAAGCATCTGTTCCAACAGTCTTGCACTTGACAGTATCAGCATCGTTCTCAAACTCACCACCTATGACACCGGCATATCCACCACCGAAGATGTTACGTACAGTACCACCATTCATATTAATAGTAGTAGAAACTGTGTAAGCATCCTTGGCGGCTGCATTTTCATAATACAAGTTGTCACCAGTATCCTGTACGAATTCTGTTTCAATTTGCGTTTTGAAACCTTCGTAGTCATGAAGCTTGTATCCTGTGTCATGAGGCACCATCTTGCGGACGTTACCATTGTAACCTCCACCGAAGATATCACCCGAGATGATTGCACCGTTGCAGTCAACGAGTGTGTTACCGGCAACAACCGAACGCGAACCATAACCGGCACCGCAGACACTACCCTTGACCTGAGCACCTTCGCTGAGGTTTACCCAAGTGTGATGAGGAAGTGTTGTCTCGTACCAGTGTGCATAGGTTGTTGCATCGTGAGTAGCGGTATGGATTGAATAACGCTTGTAAGCACTTGCATTATGATAATTTGTTGCAGCGTCAAATTCATTCTTATATTTAATTGAATCCTCTTTTGATGTTTCTTTTGTACGATTATCTACTGGTATATGTAGATAAGTTGAAGGTGGATCACCTGGGTCCTTAACAATATCATACTTTGCAAATACGCTACCTTCACGACCACCACCAAAGAGGTCTTGTACGATAGAGTTGCCCGAGATGTTGACCTGAGTGTTACCAGCTACGGTAAACTCACCAAAACCGGCACCATATATAGTAAGGTATTTGCCAGTACCATCGCTCTTGTCCTTTGCCTGAGAGTCGTAGTTGATTATGGTGTTACGTGTTGCACGATATGCATTGTTGCCACCATATATATTACCATTTCTTACTACGGCTGTTGAAGAAAGGAAGTTGATAGTAGCATCCTTCACGTCGCAAGGAAGTGCCTTGTAAGAACCATGAGCACCACCGAAGAGTGCTGCCATGCTGACTCTTGAAGTATCAGGAACATTAACTACTACCGACTTACATACACCTTCCTGATTTGATCCGCCATACACTTCGTTTACTATACCACCAAGCATATTTACTACGGTTCTGTCGGAACCAGTATAAGCACCGGCACCATACACATTGACTGCAGAGTTTGCTGTCATTGTAGGATAGACATTGACAAGGGCTGACTGAGAAGTGTAGTCGGCTACTTTTAGCTGTGTTTTTTCAAACTCGGAGAGTACACTATACTCTTCAGGGTCGAACTCAGATCCCCATGTTGAGGTTTGTGTCTTTGCTTTTTCTTTCTTGTCTTCACGAAGGATGTAAGCCACAGCCTCGTCAACCGTTGTTCCGTATGTTCCACCATAAAGGTTACGTACACGTCCCGATACCGCTTCGAGTGTTGAGTTCTGGACGTATGAGAAGTAACCGCCACCGAAGACATTATCGGCAAGACGGTTGGTTCCTGTCTCTGGTCCTGCAAGCACTACGTATGAGTCGTGTGCATCCACACGTCCGATAGCGTCGCAGAATCCATATCCACCACCATAGATGTCACCAAGGATAGTGTTACCCATTATACCTCTGTTCATATCCGTTGCCAAGTCTGTATGACAAGCAATATCAACAACTGTGTTGTATGTGTTTTCTGCAAATGAAGGCTTATGGCGAATGTCATTGTACAGTGTAGGCATTGTCTCCCACGACTCCTTCACCAAATCCTTCACGGCATAGATAGCTGGATAATGATCTTTAAAATATTCCCAGTCATACTGGTCAAGATCGTGAGGATACAAAGGAATGAAGTCGCCTACTGCTGGGTTATACTCTACCTCACCAAGAAGTATTGTCCCTGGTGTTTTTTCTTCGTCTTCTTCCGTCCATGTATAAGTGCCGTCATAATCGTAAAGTCCGCAAGAGCCACCGAAGAGTGAGCGTTCGATTGTTCCACCTAAATATTTAACGTAAGTGTTTGATGTAAGTTCTTTGTCAACACCATTTACCTTAACAGTATGCGTACCTTGTCCGAGTATCTGTCCACCGAAGTCGTTACCGCCATATACGCAGTGACGGAGCAGGAGGTTGTTTGAGAAATTACCTTCACGGTCAATACCGACGAATGTCTCTGCATAACCATAGATGTCGGCATTTGAAGCACCGCCGAAGACATCGTAGTGCAGACCACCACCGGCATACATGTGAGTGTTGCCTGTAACGATGCCTTGATAACCGCCACCATAGAGAGCATTCAAACCAAAGATTGATACTGGTGAACGGTGAATATCATGACGCAAGTTCATATATGTGCTACCGCCCTTGGTGCCGCCGGTCGCGTCAACAAGGTACTTGTCAATCTGCACGTCGATGCTATCGACGGTGAAGTTTGTAGTAGTAGTAGTAGTAGTAGTAGTAGTAGTAGTAGTAACCTCCGTGATATAATCACCTGGTACAACTGGTTTGGATTCGGTGGTGTAATCATACCGCTTTGTTCCTGTGTTGTAAGTGCGCTTAACAACATCCTGAGTGCCCACCGAAGTGTGTCTTTGCATCTTTCCGATGAAGCCAAGCTGACTTCCACCGTATGCATTGATGTAACCTGCGTTACGCGACATGTTCATATAAACATTTCCCCAAATCTCAGTGTCCTTACCATAGCCACCACCGAATGCTGACCATCCGTGGTTCAATACGTAACGACGCATGTTGTCAACGACAGCTGCCGTACCGTCTTGTCCTGCCTGCTGACCAAGGAGCGGCTTATCGCCAAAGTATGCACGCATCTGCGGAGTTGCACAAAGCTCATCCTTTATATCTATCTGCACACTTCCGTTTACGACACCGCTGGTATAGCAACCACCATATATATTACCACGGTCAAGGATTTGTGCCGTTCCCTTCTTGTCGGACTCAATACCATAGTCGGAGATTACGGTTGGTGCGCTCCAAGGTTCTGGCTCTATATCATTATTAAGTGCATCCTTCCTCTTTACATGAACGAAGCCGGCATCGTCTTTATATGTCACAATATATCGTGGCTCGAAACGACAAGGCACATACAACTGAATCTTAAGTCCCGGGTCATTTTCACCAGCTGCAGAAACAGGAGTTGCAACACCTTCAGTAGTACACTTTGACTGATATGTAGCCTGTGACCAAGGAGCACCAATAACACCACCGAGGTGGAAGGCATTGATGCCTTCACGATAAGGAACATTGGCGGCATTACAGCCTCCTACAACCTTATTATATATAACAAGCTCGCGTGGGAATCTCAAACCTGTTGCTTCGCCGATGGTTCCTTCTACAGTGACACTACCGACGTTACCACCTACGAAGAACGAACCGATACGTGTACTGAAGTTCAAACCTTCAGGGTCCATGTCGGCATCATCGTCAACGGATACGTCAATCTCCTGACCGACTACAGCACCCGTGACATCCTTGCCCCTACTTGAGTATTCGCTGATGTTTGCTGCTGTATATTTATTATCAGGATTGTCGTATGTGATTTCAGGCATGATGTTCATGTCAACACCCTTCATGTATTCATCGAACTGGATTTGTTGAGTTAAATCAAATTTTGCCAGTTTGTATATTTCGCTCTCTGTACCTACTGCCCGATGATATGCTACTGCACCTGCATCGTATGTAATACCTTTGGCATAATCTGACAATAAGTCTTCATCAACCATTCTTTCACCATTCGATCCAAGGAACACCTTGTCGATAGTGACGCACTGACCTATCTGAAGTGTTGACTTTGCTGCTTCGCCATTGACACTTGTTACAGAAGCACTGTTACCACCGCAATATACACCACCGGTGACATAGACGCGATTGATATCTGCCATCTCACCACGAGTCAGCACCATACCAACTGCGGTGCCAGGAACTTCCTGCCATGTGTTATATGTCTTTCCATCTATGATTGTTGTACCTGTTGGAGTATAAGCCACCTTTACGGCTGACTTAACGTCAGACAAGTCAACAGCAGTTGGCGCTGTAGTCCAACTAATCAATGATTTCCACTTATCCTTATCCTTTGGAAGATACTGACCTTCACCCCAGATATGCACAAGAGTACTTGCAACGTGAGGACGCTTCTTATTCAAACCTGTAAGAGAAGCGGTAGGACTTGTAACTTCCGTATTAGTGATTTCGCCTGCCTTATTGAACGTAGCACCATTACCACCTGCATCATAGAAGTAATCGCTCCATTCGTCAGGATATTTCTCGCAGAGTTCTTTGTTGTCGGTATATCTATAGGCTCCGTTACCGCCACCATATACATCGCCGGAGATAGCGCCATTGATTTCTACGTCTGTTCCATGATATACCATACCAGAAACATCGTTTCCACCATATACATTATTTATAACGCCACCCGAAATATATACGCGTGCTGAATATCCTTCAAGGAACTCATATCCGAATTTCTTGTCGGCACCCTTATATCCTACAGGAATCGCACGTGGATTAACATCCGCCATACGACAACCACCATAGATATTGTTTATCTTCATGGCATCGGCAGGATAATGTACTCCAGTCACAGGGTCAATGTCATTAGTTCCGCCATTCTTGAACACATTGACAAGGAGTCCGTTGTCAGCATACATATTTCCTTTATTACCACCGCTGTAAAGGTTATTCACACGACCTTGAATGAGATACCAGTTTGGAGCAACCAACATGTTCTCCAAGTTGTTTCCTCCAAAGACGCGGTCGAATGTTTGGTCAAATGTAGCGATAGTAGCATCTGCCTCCTTATCAACCTTTGTTATTACGCCACTTACTTCTTTTGCCCAATTGAACGAAGTGGTCTGGATGCCCATTCGCTTTATTTCGTCCTTTGGCACAATACATGGGTCTTCTGCATTGTTGATATATATATCTACACTGGTAGCGGTTGTTGCTTTATTTCCACCGCCATAGACATAACCATACGTTCCACCCTCAAGTTGCAAGTATGAACGGTCAACGTTTGGAGCCATCAAGTTCTCGAATGTCTTTGATGTAGCCGCCGTTGCATATTCTGGGGCTGAACTTGGTATCACATTACCATCAGCATCTTCCTTGTATGTATCATCAGCAACCCACTTGCCGTCAACCTCTGTCTTATGGAATGGCAATGTCAAACTTCCTGATGTGGCACCTCCGATTTTAACATAATCATAATCGCCATTTCCAGAACCGAAAGTATTGCCTACGAAGAGATTCTTTTCTGTATCAGTTCTTGGGGTTGATTCTACCACAGTATTCCATATATCTCTGACATTTATTGCACGATTTGGACGCGGATCTGGAGCAAAAAAAGTTGGAGTGCCCTTAGTGTCAGGCAGCCATTCTGGTTTGTCAGGACTCGGCTTCATTGCCTTACCGGAATACTGCGACATCGTCATAAACCAGTTCCAATATCCATTTCCGACATTCGTTTGCATGGTTGTTATATCAAGGAAAACAGAACCTGCAATATCACTACCGCCAAATACACCCTTAACGTAAAGGTCATTCTTCTGGTTGGCTCCGTCAATAAGTACGTGTCCATAAGACACGATATCTGCCATGCGTGCTCCACCAAATACGTATCCGTACAGATGTCCTCCTTGCAATGTAACAAGAGTGTTACCTAAAAGTTTTGCTTGGTTACCACCGCCATAAACGTTGTTCCAAACAGTACCATTCTCGACGGTAACTCTACCGCAACCGAACACAAGTGCCGATGCACCATCTCCAGCGCCGAAGACTCCACCATGTGTAGTGCCGTCCCATTCTTCGCCACCAATAGTACCGCCATATATAGTAGCACGTGTAGTTCCGAATGCACGTCCATTCCTACCGCCGGCAAAGACGGTTCGTATCTTTCCGTCGTAAATCTTTACGTCAGTTGTGGACTGGGTTCCAATGGTAGCAGCTGCTGTTGGAATTAGTTTCACTTCGTTTTCATCAGCATCCACAGCTATGCCTTCAGCAAGATTGCCGATTCCGACCGAACCAATCTTACCACCACCATAGACGTCGCCGCCAATGTTGATGTCAGGTGCTGCTGGTGTTTCCGGTTCATCCTGTGCATACACAGAAGGCGTTGCCATTGCAAAAGTTGCTAACAGAAGCGTCACGCTTCTCGATAACTTCTTAATAACACTAATTGTTTGTTTCATTTTGTTTTTATCTTTTTTCGTTGTTTTTTTCACTTAAACAAGTCTGAATGCGTACCTGTGTTGACCATCAATAGCGTCAGTTCTTCGTCATTCTGTTCCCAGACTAACAACCAATCGCTTTTAATATGGCATTCCCATTGCCCTTGACGGTTGCCATGCAAAACATGTGGCCTGTATTCTTTTGGAAGTTTTCCATCACGAACAAGAATAGATATTACCCTTTGCATCATGGACAAGTCCAGTCCTTTTCTTTGACATAGTTTAATATCTTTTCTGAACTGTGATGAATACCTCAACCTATACATTATCCCAATATTTGCTTAAACATATCTTCAACACTCTCTGCTTCATAGATTCTGCCATGTTCTATATCGTCCATCGCAGCCTTATATGATTTTGAATTTAATATCTTTTGTTCCATACTTTCTTTCTTCACTTTGACACTGCAAACTCCTTTCATCAGTTTCAGTGCTTGTTTTATCTTATTTACCATAGACTTGTCGTCAATGGAAACTATCAGTTCTGTAGTTGGTAATACAATTGATGTATTCATATATATTCTTTTAATCTATTACATTTTTACTTCGTTTTCTACTGTTATATCGTGAGATAGTCTTTTCTATTGTTGTGATGAGCAATCTTGCATACGCCCTGAAAGGGCAATCACGCAGTGCTCATAGCCCAGGGCAACACCCTGGGTATTTGTGAATAGATGCTTTATGCGCCCTGTAAGGGCAAAAGCATTAATCATTGAACACATAACGCTCATCATATTCTATACCATATAATTTCTTGACAATAACATCAAAGCATGAACATGGTCATCAACACCACCCACACGAATCGTTTGGCAACCTGTTCCATTTACCAATTGTCCAAGATATGCGTGAAGACGATTTAAATCATCTTCTTTTATCTTTGGGCACGTTGACTTTATATGAAAGATAACGTGCAGATATATTTTGCATAATGACTGCGACATTGATATATTGCTTTTGCCCTTACAGGGCGTTATTTGTTTTTATTACTTATACCCAAGGCGCCGCTTCGCTTGCCGTTGGGCTTTGAGATTACTGCCCTTTCAGGGCGTTTATTTGTTCTTGTTTCTATTCTTTTACTGAATCACTACCGTTGGATTGTCGAGGTCTTCGTCGGCAAGGACGTAGAGGTAGGTTGGCTTTATGAGTGCCTTTACCGTGAACAACTGGCCTTGACCAAGCGTCAAACCTGCACTTGCCAACAGATCACTAATCTTTATCAGGTTTGTTGCCGTTGCGTTTTGTCGCGTCGGCACATCTGACTTATGCGTATATACATCGTATGTGAACTTTATCTGTACATTCTGCGATGAGAGTTCACCTGCAGGAGCAAAGTATCCTGGTATTGACATTGGCGCTGCACCTACCTTTGGCAATTCTTCACCAGCAGTGCTTTCATATACTACATCGGTAACTTGACCAGGCGAACCTGACTCCGAGAAAGTGGTTGATGAGATGCCATAAGAACCAAGATTTACTGTAATGTCGAATGTCGTAGGCGTGTTGTTGATCGTAAACTCTACTTTCCTGAGTTTTATCTTGCGAAGATCGCTATATTTCGTATCAACAGAAAGTTCCAAGTTCACACAGGAATACAAGTGGTCGAGCCATACATAGATGAAGTTGTCACTCTTCTTTGCGAGGTATCTGAAATTGCCTACACCGGTTGCACTTTGAATAGTAGTCTCCATGGTAGTTATGTTATCCTTATCCTCGACATTACTTTTCAGTACTCCTACCACTGCACACACGTCGGTACCTGTAACGGTTTTCACATTGTTCAACTTTAATATCGCTCCATTGCTGTATGAAGATCCGTTTGGTGCAACTGATGCGTCCCATGTGGTATTGTTTGCCGACATGAAGCCATATATATTGTATGTTGTATTGTCCTGCACAGGGGTGTTAAGTCCTTCCCATTCTCCGATAATATGACCACCTTCTCGCTTATATGTGCCATCAGGATTCTTTTCTACCGTATATTGGAAATATGCCGGATTGGCTTTAAACGATGCACTGACGTTGCCGTCCAACACGAACACACCAATCTTCGGGTTGTTCTCAAGCGACATTGGGTACAGGTCTTCGTAGAAACCCCACACTGATGTAGGCCCTTCTTCCGAAGCAAAGGCACGTGTCATTATGTGCATACCGCTGTTGGTGCCTATCACTGGCACGAGGTTGTCATAATCTTTTCCGTTGCCATTATTGTCATCGTCTGCCGTACATCCTACGAACGACATCACTGACGCAGCCACTATAATCGCTGCCAACTTTCCGTATATTGTATTTCTTTTCATCATTGTGAACTTTTTTCTCTTTACCAATTGTACCATTTTGTTTCGGCGCTACCTATTTCCTCCCAGTTTTTGATACCAACCTTTATGACGTCAACGCGGTCAACGCCTTCACGTGTCAGGCGGAACAGGTAGATATAGTGAATGCCCATCTCCCACTTCGTATATTCTGCAGGCACGCGGCACGTTTGTTTTTCGCCACCGATATTTGCCGACATCTCAAACTCTCCGTGTTCTCCGTTCGGATCAGGGAAGGTCCAATAAATCGGATATGTTTCGTACGGCTTATCTGGTTCATAGAGTACTCCGACTTCCTCTTCGCCTTCGGCCGTTGTCTTTGTCTTATACATTGCGTCAAATGGCAGTCCACTTGCAAAGATAAGCGTGTGGTCTTCACGACGGGTGATTGTGTAAGATTCCCTACCTGCATTAGTTCCATTGAACGTATAAGTGTAGTTGAGGTCAGGGTGGTCGAATATACCATACGGGCTGCTTACTGGTCCGAAGTGAATATCCTTGATTGCTGTCGCCTCGGCATCGACACTCGCTACGCGCGAAAAGGCTATGCTCACCTGAGAGTATGGTGGGAAGAATGTCAACTTCACATTTTCACCAGGCGTTGGCGAGCCTTTCCATACATGCGAGATATACGGAATATCCTTTCGTTGTATCTGCATATAGTCTGGAGTAGGGTCAGTTGTTGTAATAGGGTTCTTTGTCCAAAGCGTTCCATCCCGCCTTTCCTCGATAAAAGGAATACTACCACATTGATACGTTACCGAATTTTCATTTGACGACATGTATATGTAAGTACCCTTACTCGTATTGTCGCCTACGCCGGCATTATAGCCAAAGAACATGTAGTTTTGTGCGCTCAGGTCCCAGTAACGCTTGTTTTCGTAAATCCACAAAGGAGCCCAAACCGCCTCATTGTTGAACACCGTCTGCACACCCCCCGACGCTGGTGTCTTGAAGCCATAGACATTGAATTGCGGAACGCCAATGTCGTTCAGCGTTTTCTCATCGGCACGGGTGATTTCTTCCTTTGTCTCCATTTCAGAGGTAAATTTTATCTCGGACGGTTGCACATCCTCACCGGCTTCGTCGCCGCTGCCTGAACAGCCCACCACAAGTAGGGCGAGCGTCATCAAACCAAATAGTTTTTTACAAATATCTTTCATCTTTCTAAATTTTTTCGCATTTATCGTTTTATTCCTGCTCGATTTATCATAGATAAATAAGCAGACAAAAGTACAAAATTTCGCACTCTTATGCAAAGGAAACTGCCGTTTATTATATTTTTTTTAATATTATTACATGATTTATTGCATAAATGCCCTCAATCTGCGCAAAATTGTGGTTTTTACTATTCAGATTTTATTTTTGATTTTGAAAATTGGAAAACCATAATAAAAATCCGTTATTTAATGCAGCATATTGCACTATTGTGCGTTTCATCACCACACCATATTAAAAACGCGCCCGCAGATGTGCGCACAAATTATCAACTCTTTAACGCCTGAAAATCTCAAAATTTCAGAAACTTTAACATAAAAAAGCCTGATGCCTCACCCCACCACCGTTCGTCGTGTTTCAACACGACGCAACCCCATCCTCACCCCCTCCGCAAGCATCACAAGACACAAACGAAAGACTTGCCGAAAAGTTGTACGACTTTCAACTAAAAGTTGTACAACTTTCACACGAAAGTCGTACAACTTTTTATCGACTTAAAAGCTCAGGAAAAACGACGAAAAAGTATGCTTTCCGACACGAAAACGCACGACTTCGCCAACCATATCCGTCGGGCTGACAAAAGCCGTGCGTCATGTTAACTTTCGCTAACAATCAAAACAATTTTTAAGCATTGTTAATTTAACAGTTCTTTTAACTATAATTAACTAAATATCTAATCTTCCACCTCAACGGCAAAGACCTGAACGTCGCGGGCGGAACGGGCGTTGAAGAAGATACGGTCGCCACGATGGCTGTAGATAGGGTGCGGATGTGCATCCTGCCCAAGCCAGTCGCTGCTGTGCTTGCACAGTGGTATCCACTGCAACCTGCCGCCATCCCAGTCGGGCACAACACGCGAGATGTATTCGCCATCCTTTTTATGTGGGTCAGGACCATTGTCGGTGCTGTTGTTCCACACCTTCTTCACCTCGTCAGGGAACTTGAAATATCCGTCGCAGCATAGGTTCTGCTGATGATCCATAGTGAAGTGCCCGTATGCGTCATAGTCCTTCGGCAGGGCTATCTCCTGGCGTATTCCGGTGCGCATATCGTAGCGGCCAACCATAGCCAAGCCTCCAGCATAGCCACCATGATAGATGATGATCTGACCGTCGTCGCTCCACATCTCATGGCACACCCAATCCTCTGCGCCTTCCTTGCGGATGTTGTAGTATTCATCTTTCGAGTGGTCATATACCCAGATGCGTCGGATGCCACAATCAAACGACGACCATTCGTGATTGTACATTATCATTTCGGGGTTCACAGGGTTAAACTGCACGTGAGTAATCCAGCAGAGTGGAATAGTCTTTTCGTAGAGCAGCGCACCTGTTTGCGTGTCATAGACGCAGAGATAACTATTGAGCCGCTCCTCCTGAACACGGCCGTCGATGTTGTAGATAGGTCGTCTGTCGAGTCCTGAGCCCTCAGTTTCGGGGTCGTAATCGAGGCTTCGGGCATCGGTCATCGGTACACAAAGCAACTTTCCATCCTCACTTACATGAGTGAAAGCCGTCACTCTGTCCTGCGGCACGCGATTAAGCACCACCGGCTTGGCGTCAAGTCCCACGCGACAAATGTTGTCGTCTTGTATGTAATAGATTATATCGCGGTGAGTATCAAGGCAAACTGAAGCCTTGCCAAGCCCTCGATGCGGCTGACAATCAAAATAGACATAGCTCTTGAGAATGCCGTTCTCATTGTCTGTCAACAGTCGTTCCTCGCCCGTAAGAAGGTCGTGGACATAGACATTAGGCGAGCCGTTGCGGTCGGAAATAAGATATAAACGGCGGTCATCGCTGCTGAGCGACGAACAAGTGAAGTACAATAATTGCGTGTCGAAGTGCTCTCCCACCCTGGCACCAGATATAAGTTTACGCTCTTTCATACTCAAAAAAATATAGTAAATACTGCGCAAAGGTAATAAAAAGTTTTGAAAAGTAAAAAAATTTGCACAAAATTGCACAAATTACAAAATAATGTGCTACATTTGCATTTTGTTATATGGAAATGCAGAAAACAGTAGATATTGACAGGATTTTGGCTGCAAAAGCTGGCAACAATGCAAGATTTGTACCAAAGTTTCTCGTGAATTGGCTTAAGCGCATCGTTCACGAGGACGAAATCAATGCCTATCTTTGGGAAAGCAGAAACCTCACCGGCACGGAATGGTTGACAGATTGTGTGCGTTATCTTGACTTGACTCTCGACGTGAAGGGCATCGAAAACCTTCCGCCAAAGGATGATGGAAGGCTATACACATTCGTAAGCAACCATCCTCTTGGCGGTCCTGACGGCGTATCATTAGGGTCGGTAATAGGCAAACAATACGACGGGAACTTCCGTTATCTCGTTAATGATTTGCTGATGAACCTGCCAGGTTTGGCTCCGCTTTCGATTCCTATCAACAAGACAGGCAGTCAAAGCAGGCAGTTTCCTGCGATAGTCGAGGCTGGATTCAAGAGTGATCATCACATCCTGATGTATCCTGCTGGGCTCTGTTCACGCAAGCAAAAGGACGGAACAATAAAGGATTTGCCGTGGACAAAGACCTTCATCGTGAAAAGTGTGCAGTCACAACGCGATGTTGTACCTATTCGTTTCGACGGAAGAAACTCTGATTTCTTCTACAATCTTGCGAACTGGTGCAAGAAACTTCACATCAAGTTCAACATTGCAATGCTTTTCCTCGTCGATGAGATGTACAAGAATACTCACAAGACATACCATATAAGAATTGGGAAGCCTATACCTTGGCAGACTTTTGACAAGTCAAAGACGCCGCAGGAATGGGCACAATGGGTTAGAGAACAAGTTTATTCCTTATAATAATATATAAGAATGGAAGAAAAGATTATTGCTCCGATAGCGAAAGAGGTACTTAAGTCGGAACTTACAGAAGACAAGCGTCTGCGAATGACAAACAAGAGTAGCAACGAGATTTACATTGTCACGCAGCACGATTCACCGAACACTTTGCTCGAAATAGGGCGTCAACGCGAGATAGCATTCCGTGCAGCAGGTGGCGGCACAGGCAAGGCTTACGACCTTGATGAGTTTGACACGTGCGACAACTGCTATAAACAACTCATTGTCTGGAACCCAGAACAAGAGGAGATTATCGGTGGTTACAGGTATATCGTGGGTAAAGACGTGCAGTTTGACGCAAAGGGACAGCCTATTCTTGCGACGAGCCACATGTTCCACTTCTCTGATAAATTCATAAAGGAATACTTGCCTCACACGATTGAACTGGGCCGCTCATACGTTTCTCTCGAATATCAGAACACCCGCAGCAACCCGAAGTCGCTGTTTGCACTCGACAACCTTTGGGACGGACTCGGTGCCTTGATGGTAATCTTCCCTGAATGCCGCTATTTCTTTGGTAAGATGACGATGTATCCTTCGTTCCTCACTCGCGGTCGTGACATGATACTTTACTTCCTGAAGAAGCATTTCGATGACAAGGAGAACCTTGTAATCCCTACAAAGCCACTGAAGCTTGAGACGCCAGAAGAGGAACTTTCGGTGCTATTCTCCGAAGAAGATTTCAGAAAAGACTATAGAATTCTCAATCGTGAAGTGCGCATGTTGGGGTTGAACATACCTCCACTTGTTAATGCTTACATGAACCTGAGCCCAACGATGAAGCTCTTCGGCACGGCAATAAACTATGGTTTCGGCGATGTTGAGGAGACAGGAATACTGATTGCTGTAGATGAAATCCTTGAGGAAAAGCGTGTCCGCCACATGGAATCATTCGCACGTCAGCATCCGGAATACGTGAAAGTAACGTCAGGTGCCAATAAAGTCTTTTACGAAGAGTAAAGAAATTCGCTTTGTCTATCTTCTTGTGACGGTCAATAATCCAAATTGATCAGTGCATTCAGCATGATATTCCCACAATCTTTCGCCGCCTTCGGAGGAGGATACTCTGCCTTGCATGTTCAGGTTATAGTGTCGTCCGCACTTATCACACTTAACTTCTGTCGAGTTACTTGTCCATGTCAGAGGTCGATTAGGCGTATAAGCCCCCACATTTGCATAGCAGTTTCGGCACTGGGCATCGTATGCCACATACCGTCCGTTCATTGTGTCGTAGCCAACTATTATGCCATTGTTCGCTCCGAGTTCGTAGTTGGCATAGTTTTCTATCTCTGTAGTTATCGGAACTTCCTCGCTTTTCTTCCCGTCGCTTGTGGATAAAACAACATAGTTCACGCCTCCCGACGTCTTCTTGCTTATCTTTACAAACACATTACTATAAGGAGTAAGTGCCGCTGTCATCAGTTCGTTTAGGTGAATCTTGTTGTCAAAACGGAAAAAGCATCTGTAAGGCGAGTTGTATTCAAACTCTCCCGAACATGCCGTCAACAGAACAATTGCCGCAAGTACAATGCTTTTGCGCATAAAATCATTCATTCTCATAAAGAATTTTCAAGTCATCCGACCAGTCTTTTGCTTAGAAAACGCACTGGATACCACACGCTGAGATAGCCAACGACAAGCACCGTGGCGAAGATAATCACTATATCCGTCGCGTGAACACTCACAGGATATGAATCGACAACAAAGTTTCCGCTGCTGCTGCCAAGCGCTATAATGCCGTAAGTCTGCTGAATCCAACAGAGCACCAGACCAATGATTATTCCAATGACAGCCCCAATAGTTGATATCAGCCTGCCTTCAAACAGGAATATGCGTGATATTAGTTTATTGTCGGCACCAAGTGAACGCAACGTCACCACGTCGTCTTTCTTGTCGATGATAAGCATCGAAAGACTGCCGATGATGTTAAAACATGCCACGAGCAATATAAAAGTGAGGAAGATATAAGCTATCAACTTCTCCACTTTCATTATCTTGAACACGTCCTCCTGCTGTTCTTCCTGTGTCAGCA
This sequence comes from Bacteroidaceae bacterium, assembly GCA_024398515.1. GTDB lineage: Bacteria > Bacteroidota > Bacteroidia > Bacteroidales > Bacteroidaceae > Prevotella. Next base: position 30,107 of record JAKSIZ010000025.1, read on the forward strand.
CATCGTATTTCTCGCCGACCACAGCCTTTATCCTTCGTTCAACCGAGGCTATTCCTGCCTCATCCTTTACCTTAATATTAAGCGACGAGAGCATTCCCTGCTGGTCAAACAAGCGTCTGGCGAAGTCAAGAGGAACGATTACATAGTTCTTATCGTACTTTGCTTGCTTCACGCAGAACACTACTCCACTGGAGTAAAGTTGCTCTTCGTTGAAGCCTTCCGTTGGATTTGCTATGTCAAACTGCCCTTCTCTCTGCGGTGCATACACCATCAAAGGGTTCTGAAACATCGCACTGAGTCCCAATTCTTCAGCCACACCGATGCCTGGGATGACGCATGGTTGCTTCTTATACGCCATTTCTCCCCTCTCGGCTGCCTCCATGTCGAGTTCATCTTCCCACAACTTAAACTCTCCATCGCCGTAAAGAATGCTGTCAACTCGCGTTAGTTGTTGGAACTTTTCATCTACTCCCTTCACCGAAACGACCTTCTGATTGTCGCCATAGACGAGCAAAGCCTGGTCTTCAAGACACTCTGAAACCTCCTCAACGCCGTCTATCTTGCCTACTTTCATCAGCAGAGGATCGTCGGAAGCAACGGTTTTGCCAGTTTTTGGCACTATCTTCAGCTCCGGATCCAGCGTTGTATAGAAGCTCTTGACCATGTCGTGAAAGCCATTGAAGACGCTTAGCGTCACCACCAATGCCATTGTTGCCACGGCTACGCCAACCACACTAATGCCACTAATCCAGTTAATTGCATTGTGCGACTTCTTTGAAAGAAGGTACCGGCGTGCGATGTAGAACGATAGATTCATTGCTTCAATAGTTTGTCGATATTGTCAATGTAGTCCAAAGAGTCGTCTATGAAGAAGCGCAATTCGGGTATTATCCTCAGCTGATAGCGTTCACGCTTGCCCAATTCGTAGCGTATGCTCTTCTGATTGTCGTTTATGTTTTTCAGCAATTCTTCGCCTTTTTCCGATGGGAAGATGCTAAGATACACCCTGCACACGCTTAAGTCGGGGCTTACCCTAACGGTTGTGACGCTCACCATGACGCCATGCATCATGCGAGTCTGCTGCTGAAATATCTCACTCAAGTCCTTTTGCACCAGTCGTGCAACCTTATTCAACCTGTCTTCTTTCATTTCAAATTTCGTTTATTCTATGTCTTAATGCTTCTAAATGTCTTTTATTCTTATCACTGTCAACCCATCCCGCAAGGGAAGTATAACCTTTTCTACGCTCTCGTCGTGCGCTACAAAGTCGTTGAACTCCATTATTCCCTGCGTCTGGCGGTCGTTGAAATGGTCTGGTTCGACCACATGTCCGTCCCAAAGTGTATTGTCTGCTATGATGTAACCTCCCTTGTTCATCATTGGTTTCACCATATTATAATACTGCAGATACTTCCTTTTGTCGGCGTCGATGAATACAAGATCGAACTTCTGCCCCATCTTTGGCACCTCTACAAGAGCGTCACCGATGCGGAAATCTATGCTCTTCCCCATCTCGGACTGCTCTAACCACGGGCGCGTGAAGTCCTCTATCTCGTCGTTTATCTCGAATGTATATAGCCGTCCTCCCTCTTCAAGTCCTTCGGCAAGACACAATGCACTGTATCCGGTGAACGTTCCGAGTTCGAGTATCGTCGTTGGTCGTATCATCTTTGAAAGCATTGAGAGCACCCGACCTTGCAGATGTCCCGATGCCATCCGACCATACAACAACTGCGTATTAGTCGCACGATAGAGCCTGTAAAGGTAGTCATTTTCGCTATCTACATGCTCTTTTATATAATTTTCGAGATTGTCTATTGCCAATTTCCAATTATTTCTTATATTTGCACTGCAAAAGTATAAATAATTTATGAAAGTACAAATTATTAACGGCCCAAATTTGAATTTATTGGGTTCACGCGAGCCAGAAATCTATGGAAACAGCCGTTTCGACGACTATCTGCGTCAACTTCGCGAGGCTTTTCCTATGGTTGAGGTCTTCTACTACCAAAGCAACGTAGAGGGCGAACTGATAAACAAGCTCCAGGAAGTGGGTTTCTCATTCGACGGCATCATACTCAACGCCGGCGGTTACACTCACACGAGCGTGGCACTTCACGACTGCATCAAGGCGATCACAACTCCCGTCGTCGAGGTACACATCTCTAATATATACGCACGCGAGGAGTTCCGGCATAGGTCGATTATATCTTCCGTCTGCCGTGGCACCATCGCAGGCTTCGGTCTTGGCTCTTATAAATTGGCTTTGAGCAGTATTGTGGAGCCGATTGAGCATTAGCCTTCACGCACCCCTACGATATACCCGAAAAAAAGTTGTACAACTTTCGCGCGAAAGTTGTACAACTTTCAACAGAAAGTTGTACAACTTTTTTCCGAGTTAAGCGTTCGTTCTTTGAAACGCAAAATAAGAAGTCATAGTCCGAGCAGTTTCAACTGCCGGCAAAACAAATAAAGAAACCAAATGGACGAAATAACAAAACGATACCGCCGATACCTCCGCCTTGAGCGAAACTACTCCGAGAATACGCTCGATGCATACTTGCGCGACCTTAAAAAGTTGCAGAACTATATGTCGGCAAATGGGCTTGACTACCGCGACGTACAGCTCAGCGACCTGCAGACCTTCGCAGCATCGCTCCACGACATAGGCATACATGCACGTTCGCAATGCCGCATCCTGTCGGGCGTGAGAACGTTTTTCCGTTTTCTTGAAGAGCAAGGCGAGGTGGAACAAGACCCTTCGGAACTGCTCGAATCACCGCAAATCGGCGAACATCTGCCCGAGGTGCTGAGCCTCGAAGAGGTGGACAGGATTGAGGCAAGCATTGACCTCGGCAAAAGGGAAGGGCAAAGGAACAAGGCTATAATTGAGACGCTGTTCAGTTGTGGGCTTCGTGTCAGTGAACTCGTAGCGCTGAAGATGTCAGACATATACAAGGACGAGGGTTTCATACGCGTCTTCGGCAAGGGCAACAAAGAGCGACTTGTGCCTATCTCAGAGAAGGCGTTGAAGGAGATTTACTGGTGGTTCATGGACCGAAACCAGATAATTATTAAGCCTGGAGAGGAGGAATACGTGTTCCTCAACTGTCGTGGCACACATCTCACACGCACAATGATACTGATTATGGTGAAGAAGCAGGCATTGGAAGCGGGTATAACGAAGACAATATCACCGCATACTTTCCGTCACAGCTTTGCCACTTGTCTGCTCGAAGGCGGTGCTGACCTGCGTGCAATACAGGCAATGCTCGGACACGAACGCATCAGAACAACCGAGATTTACACTCATATCGACACCGTAAAACTGCGTGAGGAGATACTGAAACACCATCCGCGCAACATAAAAAAGGATTGATTCAAACGATTTAACATGATAACCGACAAGATTAAAGCGATAGTTTTCGACGCAGACGACACTCTGTGGGACAACGAAACACACTTCCTCGAAGTGGAGAATAGCATGTGCGAAGTGCTTTCAAACTATGCCGACAAGCAGACAATACGCACGAGTTTGTTCGCGACAGAGATGAAAAATATGGAGGATTACGGTTACGGAGCCGTAGCATTTACCATGTCGCTCGTTGAAAATGCAGTCAAGGTAAGCGGCGGAAAGGTTACTGGCGACGAGGTTCTGCGGATAATCGAACTCGGAAGAACGCTCCTCCGGCTCGACGCAAAGCCTCTCGACGGCGTTGAAGAAACGTTGAAGAAACTGAAAAATACAGGCAAATTCCGTCTCGTAGTGTTTACAAAAGGTGAACTCTTAACGCAGGAGAACAAGTTGAAACGCTCCGGTCTTCTGCCCTATTTCGACCTTGTGCGCATAGTCAGCGACAAACATGAGGACGAATATCGTGCCCTCTGCAAGGATTTGGGCATACGTCCCGACGAAATGTTAATGGTAGGCAACTCGTTGAAATCGGACGCAATGCCAGCGTTGAACATTGGTGCGTGGGCAGTTCATATACCGTTTGAGGTCACTTGGCAGCACGAGGTCATCGAGACTTTCACTCATGAACGCCTGAAAACAATCACGAATTTCGCCAAACTTCTTGACGTCTGAGCAAAAAAAAGCCCCAAGCATCGCTTGATGCATTGGGGTTTTTATTGATAATAACGATTCTTCGAGGACTCGAAATCACGGGATTTCGACAACTCGGATGCTCGTTTTCTCGGTTTTGAATTATTCTGCGCGGAGAGTAAAGCGCTTGAAGTCAACGACTGTAAGTTCCTTGTCAGCAGCCTTAAGGTAATCAGAAACCGTCATCTTAGCGTCCTGGATGAACTCCTGATTGAGGAGGCAGCTCTCTTTGAAGAACTTATTTACACGACCCTTGGCGATGTTCTCGATCATAGTCATGTTCAAAGTAGCCTTCTTTTCCTCAGAAACTGTAGCGATAATCTGCTTAGCCTTCTCTACATCTTCAGCCGTAATCCAACCCTTAGCCATGTTTGAATCCATGTGTTCAGGTGAATCTACGTGAGAAGGATTGATACCTGCCTTCTTGAGAGCGCTCTCAACAGCCTTCTGAATCTGCTCCTGCTTTGACTTTTCAACAGCAACATTGTACTCCTCATCGATTACTGACTGAGGAACTGACTTTTCGTCAAGAGCAATTGGCTTCATAGCTGCAACCTGCATAGTGATTGCGTGACCCTGCTCTGATGCTGGTTTGTTAGTCTGAACGAGCACGCAAAGACCGTGACGGCCCATGTGGTCGTAAGATTCGATGTTAGCACCTTCGATGAAGTTGTAGCCATCGAGTTCCATCTTTTCGCCTGTAACACCACTGCGTTCCTTTACTGCATCAGCTACAGTCTGACCGTTTGCGAGTGTGAGTGCGCTTACTTCTTCAAGGCTCTTAGCCTTTGCAGCAACAGCTGCGTTGATGATATCCTGAGTCAAAGCAACGAAATCAGCGTTCATTGCAACGAAGTCAGTCTCGCACTTGAGGGCGATGATAGCACCGAAGTCCTCAGTTACCTTAACGAGTACACAACCGTTTGAAGTTTCGCGGTCGCTTCTCTTGGCTGCAATAGCCTGTCCCTTTTCGCGAAGTATTTCCTTTGCTCTGTCCATGTTGCCGTCAGCTTCAGTGAGAGCCTTCTTGACATCAGCGAGACCTGCACCTGTGAGAGCGCGAAGTTTCTTGATGTCTTCCATTGATACTGCCATAATCTTATATATGTTTTATTGGTTTATAATGTTTTTGAAAGTCCCTCTCCCGAAAGAGAGGGATGATATAAGGTTTCTATTATTCAGCCTTTTCAGCAGGAGTTTCCTCTGCAGCTGGAGCTGGAGTTTCCTCTGCAGGAGCCTCAGCAGGAGCTTCTTCTACTGCAGGAGTTTCTTCCTTCTTAGGAGTACGTGGCTTGCGAGCGCGTCTTGGCTTCTCTTCTGCCTCTTCAGCTTCTTCCTGAGCCTCAGCAGCCTTTTCGTCTGCCTTTTCTACCTTACGCTCTTCAAGACCTTCCTGAATAGCGTCGCAGCAAGCACCGAGAATGACGTCGATACTTTCCTTAGCGTCGTCGTTTGCAGGAATCATGAAGTCGATATTATCAGGATTAGAGTTAGTGTCAACGACTGCAAATACAGGAATACCGAGACGGTTAGCTTCCTTGACAGCAATCTGTTCCTTAACTACATCAACAACGAAGAGTGCACTTGGCAGACGGCTAAGGTCTGCGATAGAACCGAGGTTCTTCTCAAGCTTCTGACGCTGACGTGTAATCTGGAGGATCTCACGCTTAGAGAGGTTGTTGAAAGTACCATCTTCCATCAGTTTGTCGATGTTTGCCATCTTCTTCACTGCGCGACGGATTGTTGGGAAGTTAGTCAACATACCACCTGGCCAGCGCTCGATAACGTAAGGCATACCTACAGACTGTGCTCTTTCAGCCAAGACGTCCTTAACTTGCTTCTTTGTAGAAACGAAGAGGATGCGCTTGCCGCTCTTTGCGATTTGCTTCAAAGCCTCAGCAGCCTCGTCAATCTTAACGACTGTCTTGTTGAGGTCGATGATATGAATGCCGTTACGCTCCATAAAGATATAAGGAGCCATAGCTGGGTTCCACTTTCTCTTGAGGTGTCCGAAATGACAACCTGCCTTCAATAACTGTTCAAAATTTGTTCTTGCCATAATTATTTTTTGTTTACTTTCTTTTTTACATTTAAGCAATCCCACAGTAGTCCTTATAATATTAGGTGTCTATGAGATTTAGATACTAAACATTAACGCTTACTGCACTGGAAGCGACGGCGTGCCTTTGGCTGACCTGGCTTCTTACGTTCACCCT
>JAKSIZ010000026.1 GCA_024398515.1 Bacteroidaceae bacterium
AATGCTTTTGCTCTTACAGAGCGTATGGTTGCGTCGATATACCCAGGGCGTCGCTTTGCTCTGCCCTGGGCTGATGGGTGTAAGCCTTTCAGGCTATTGCTTAGAGGATAACAATAAATAAAAATCAAGGGGTGAACGATAGGCTCTACAGTAGCCTCTGGTGGGGGTGGAAAAAAGTTGTACAACTTTCAGACGAAAGTTGTACAACATTCGAGTGAAAGTTGTACAACTTTTTTCTGAGTTGAGCGTTCGTCTTGAGCAAGCATTACGTTCATGTATGGAAAAGCATACGTTCATTGTGCATTAAAGAAGTTAATTTTATCGAAAAAAGATAGGGCATATTTGGTTATTCGGAAATAAATCCGTACTTTTGCATACACTATCATTATAATAGAACATACGTATGAAATATCTGACGAAATTTCTGGCAATTGCCTTGATAATGTGTCTGCCTGTTGCGTCACAGGCGCAGAATGCTAAAGAAGTGTTGAAGTCGGCACGACTTGCCAACGCATACTTCATGAAACACTATCCTGATCCTGCTAAGCCTACATTCGTGAAAAAGGAACGCTCAAGCAATCTATGGACACGTGCAGTGTATTACGAGGGGCTGATGGCACTCTATTCCATCGACAAGAAAAAGTCGTATATCAAATATGTTGATGCGTGGGGCAACGCACACAAGTGGGACGTTCGCGACGGCATCCGTACTCGCAATGCCGATAATCAATGCTGTGCGCAGACATATCTTGAACGTTTCGAGATGACTGGCGACAGCACGATGATGCGCAACGCAAAGGCGAACTTCGACGCTATGATAGCTGATGACGACGCAGACTTTGACGGACAGCGTGCAAAGAGACAGTACTGGTGGTGGATTGACGCAATACAGATGACGCTTCCGGCATTGGCACACATGACCAACATAACGGGCGACACAAAGTATAAGCACGAAGGCAAACGCCTCTACGAATGGATACGCAACAAGGAAGATGGCGGCTTGTTCAACGAGGCTGAAGGTCTATGGTGGCGCGACAGCGACTTCAATCCGCCGTACAAAGAGCAGGATGGCAACAATTGTTACTGGAGCCGTGGCAACGGATGGGTGCTGGCTGCACTGTGCCGTTCGCTCGAATACATTGGGTATGAGTGTAAGTTTGGCAAACTTTTGCTGAAGGATTACATGACAATGATACCTGCGATAGTAAAGCTCCAGCGTCAGGATGGCTTCTGGAACGTGAGCCTTGCATCGACTTCAACATATCCTGGACCAGAGACAACCGGCACATCGCTGTTCCTTTATGGCATGGCATGGGGTATAAACAATGGGCATTTGTCGAAGGAAGAGTATAAACCAATCTGCGACAAAGCATGGAAGGCACTCGCCACGGTGGTGCATAAGGACGGTTTTCTCGGTTATGTACAGGGCACAGGAAAGGAACCAAAGGACGGGCAACCAGTCACTTTCGACAGTAAACCCGACTTTGAAGACTATGGTTTAGGCTGTTTCCTGCTCGGTGCAACGGAGTATTACAAGATGTTGAAGAAATAAACCAATTCAACTTTCGTTTTGATTATAGAGAAAAAAAACAACAATAATCGTTTTATGAAAGATATTATCTTCGATAATCTGCCGTCATTGAATATCAATCTTGCCAAGAACAAGTTCTTGCAAGTTTGCTATTCCATGCCAGCATACATGCCGACGGCATGTAAATCTTTCATAAAAATGATTCAACAATGTCTTGACAATACTAAAATAATGAGGAAGCATATTGTTGGAACATGTTTTACTGCATGTCAGAGAACGACAGTTCTCATAGGATTTGACCATAGCTTTTGTCTGCAAACTTGTTTGCAAGAAAAAGGTATGGGCAAAGACTATATGCAGCAAAACCGATACATTGTTGACCATTGTTGTTATTATAAGTATGCGATAGTAAAATAATTTAACTTGAGAAATTTGAATAAACCAATGGCGGAAGAATACGTCAAAAAGTAAAAGAATATAGATAAAATAAACACAAGCATTATGAAAAAGTTATTGAAAGTTATCGTTTGCGCATTCGCATTGGCAATGCCCGTATGCGCTTCAGCACAGGCTGAGATCAAGTTTGACAAGACAGTTATCGACTTTGGAGAGTTCTCTGAGGCTACTCCACAGCAGAGTTGCACCTTCACTTACACCAATACCGGCAACCAACCATTGATAATCAACCAGGCGGTTGCAAGTTGTGGATGCACTGTTCCTGAGTTTACAAAGGACCCAGTACAGCCAGGAATGAAGGGACAAATCAAGGTAACGTACAACGGCAAGGGCAAGTTCCCTGGTCATTTCAAGAAGTCGATAACGGTTCGATGCAATGCCAAGACAGAGATGATACGTCTCTACATCGAAGGCGACATGACAGAATCGAAGTAAAAAGCCCCCCTCTCCCCTTACAAGGAGGGGGGATAAATTTTAATAAATATGAAAATAAGATATATTTTTAGTCTTGTTTGTTTTGTTCTTATGACTAATCCGGCAACAGCAGCAAACCGACAATTCACTCCCGAACTGCTCTGGGCAATGGGCAGAGTAGGTTCACCATGCGCTTCACCTGACGGGAAAAGTGCAGTCTATACAGTCAGTTATTACAGCGTTGATGAGAACAAAAGCCGCACAGTAATCAAGCAAGTGGCAACGAGTGGCGACGAGCCAAAGGAACTTTGCAAGGGCTCTTCACCGAAATACATGAAGGGTGGGAGAGAGATAGCCTACATTGCCAACGGCAAAGACGGCAAATCGCAGATATGGAAAATGAATGCCGACGGCACAAATCAGCAGCAGATATCGTTCTGCGACAAGGATGTTGAAGACTTTTCATTCTCGCCCGACGAGACAAAAGTAATAATCGTTCACTCCGTGGCATCGCAATTTGCCAATTACAACAGCGAGAAAAAGGCAGGTATGCCGAAGTCGTCGGCAATGATGACCGAGGATGCAATGTATCGTCATTGGGATGAATGGGTTGAGACAACGCCTCATCCATTCGTTGCTGACTATGACGGCACGAAGGTAAATGGCGAGGTTGACCTGCTCGAAGGCGAACCATACGAGTGTCCGATGAAGCCTTTCGGCGGCATAGAGCAGTTGTGCTGGAGTCCTGATTCGAAGCAGATTGCATATACTTGCCGCAAGAAGACAGGTGTAGATTATGCCACAAGCACCGATTCAGACATATATCTTTATGATATAAACAGCAAATCGACTCGCAATCTATGCAAGCCAGCCGACTATGTTGCACCAAAATGCGACTATAGCCTTTCGTTGCAAGACCAACCTGTGAACCACCAGGACGGTGATTTCAACGTAGGCTACGACACAAATCCAAAGTTCTCGCCAAACGGAAAATATATCACTTGGCAGAGCATGGAGCACGATGGATTCGAAAGCGACCGCAATCGTCTGTGCCTTTACGACGTGAAGACAGGGGCGAAGACATATATCACTGAGCAGTTTGACAGCAATGTAGATGACTATATCTGGGCTGCCGACAACAAGACACTATACTTTATCGGCGTTTGGCACGGCACAACCCATGTATATTCAACCAATCTCAAAGGCGAAGTAAAGCAGATAACCGACGGACAATACGACTATAATTCATTGCAGCTTTGTGGTAAGAGTTTGCTTTGTGGACGTCAGTCTATGCAGGAACCAACCGACCTTTACATTGTCTCATTGGGCAAGAAAGCAGAAGTTTGCCAGTTGACAGACGAAAATCGTGAAATCAAATCGCAAGTCGATTGGGGTACAGTTGAACCTCGCTGGAGCAAAACTGTAGATGGCAAAGACCTTCTGTCGTGGATTGTATTGCCTCCAAACTTCGACAAAACAAAGAAATATCCGACACTTCTTTTCTGTGAAGGCGGACCGCAAAGCCCTGTTTCGCAGTTCTGGAGCTTCCGTTGGAACATGATGATAATGGCTGCAAACGGATATGTTGTCGTTGCACCAAACCGTAGAGGACTGCCAGGTTTTGGTTCGGAATGGAACAATGAGATTTCCACGAACTATGGTGGACACTGTATGGACGACTTGTTGTCGGCCATTGACGATGCCGCAGACAATCTGCCATACGTTGACAAGGACCGCATGGGATGCGTAGGTGCAAGTTTTGGTGGCTTCAGCGTTTATTATCTTGCCGGTCATCACAACAAGCGTTTCAAGGCATTCATCGCACACGATGGCATCTATAATCTTGAGCAGCAGTATGTAGAAACGGAAGAAAGTTGGTTTACTAACTGGGATCTTGGCGGTGCTCCTTGGAATGTGACGGCTCCTGTAGCAAAGGTTACAGGCAAACAACGTGCAGCAATAGCCCGCAGTTATGCCGCTTCGCCACATCGTTTTATCAATGAATGGGACACACCTATCCTCTGCATACATGGCAGCAAAGACTACCGTATTGTAGATTCTCAGGCAATGGCAGCCTTCAATGCTGCAAAACTTCATGGCGTTCCGGCAAAATTGTTCATCTGCCCTGACGAAAACCATTGGGTACTGAAACCACAGAATGGCATTATGTGGCAGCGCACATTCTTTGACTGGCTCGATAGGTATGTGAAATAAATGATAACAAAAAAGGTAAAAATAACGGCAATCCGCAAAGTTTGCCATAAGGATTTAATCGAGAAATACGAAAATCCCATCGAACACACATGCGATGTGTGCGAAGGGATGTCGTGGATTAGCGTTGATGGAAAGTGCCCCGAAGGTCTGTGTAGTGAAGCATGGAAGACAATGCGAGAATTTGTAGAGGCATTGTCGAGGGGCGAAGGAAATTTCTACGATGGATGGATGAAGAACCCAAATAGTGCGATGATTAGTTGCAACGATGGTTTCCGACCAGTCAGTTTTCTAATTGAAGCCGTATAACCATATAACCATAAAACCGTAAAAAAATGATACATATCAGCAAACTTTTTCTTATTTCATTATTTATAGCAGCATTCGCTTCATGTACAAACAAGGAAAAAAACATTCTGCCAGAAGAAGACCGTAGCCAGTTTGTATTGATTACCGACGTAATTCCCGATGCAATTCTGGAAATAAGATATTACAGCACATATAACTTTATTGGTGAACGCATTCCTGGGTACGAACAACCTATTGCCTTGCTTACGCGAGAAGCATGCGATTCATTGAAGGTAGTAAGCGACGAACTGATACAAAAAGGATACAGGCTGAAGATTTTCGATGCATACCGTCCTCAATGTGCTGTTGACTTTTTCATGAAGTGGGCAAAAGACAGTACAGATACGAGAATGAAAAAGTATTTCTATCCGGAACTGGATAAAAGTATTCTTGTCCCACAGGAATATGTAGCAGAAAAGAGTGGCCATACGCGAGGTTCAACGGTTGACCTTACACTATTTGACATGAACCTTGAAAAAGAGGTTGATATGGGATGTACATACGACTACTTTGGCGTAGCTTCACATCCTGATGTGCTGCCAAATCAAGAAATAGGAAAATACAAACCCATCAACGAGGAGCAATATAACAATCGTATGATCCTGCGCGATGCCATGCTGCGACATGGTTTCAAACCATACGATTGTGAATGGTGGCACTTTACACTTAAAAACGAACCTTTCCCTGATACATATTTTACATTCCCAATATCTATAAAATGAATGTCGAAAGCCAAAGGTCAAAAGTCAAAGTATCAAATAATAAATTTAGAATAGAACAATTTAATTCATATAAAACATGATTAATGTAGGAATAATCGGATGTGGCTTTGTAGGCGGAGCCCTCAAAGATTGGTTAGAAAATAATAATCCTGAGTGTAAACTTTTCATCAGCGACCCTTATAAGGGTTACAATGATGATCTCAGTAGTATAGACATTGCATTCTTGCAGATTCATGTACCAACAGAGGATGACGGCACACAGGATTTGACTTTGATGAAGGAACTTATCACCAAACTTCCAGATGTTCCTGTATTCGTACGTACTACAATTCTTCCAGGCACAAGCGATATGCTTTCACGTGAGACAGGACATCAGGTTTGCTATATGCCAGAGTTTCTCACAGAGCGTACTCATATTGAGGATTTCAAGAAACAAACGATGGTGTTCACAGGAGCTCACGAACTCCTAACAAAGATTTTCGTAGGTAAGAAGTTTGCCGTTATGACTCCACTTGAGGCTGAGCTTACCAAGTATATGCATAACGTTTTTGGTGCATATAAGGTGACATACTTCAACGCTTGCCGTGAGTATTGCGAGAAGATGGGAGGCGACTGGCGCAAGGTGCATACAGGTATGCTGCTCTCTGGTTATATCAATGATACTCACACATACGTTCCAGGACCTGATGGTAAGTTTGGTTATGGCGGAAAATGTTTCCCTAAGGATGTAAATGCGTTTGCAAAGATGACAGAGGGGACTTCTCTTGGAACTCTTCTGGAACATCTGCATGAACTGAATGTGCATTTCAGAGGGGTGGAGGAGCATATATAAATGGTCTGAAGCATCATGAATCAAATCTTGAATCATATTGATTTGGGAGAATGGGGGGAGATGGTAGCAATAGACTACCTGAAGGAAAAAAACTATTATATCATGTCACATGACTGGCGCCTCAAACATAAGGACATTGATATAATAGCATTCGACAATTCGACAAAAGAAGTTGTTTTTGTTGAAGTCAAGACAAGAAGAAACAATGTGTTTCTTGAACCGGAAGAGGCTGTCACATATCAAAAAATAAAAAATATCAAATCTGCTGCCAACGCTTATATTCATTATTATAAAGTAAGCCAAGACATCAGATTTGATATTATTGCAGTCATTGGCACCGATGATACCAATGTCCAAATCAGACATACAGAAAACGCATTCTAATTGAAGTGCTGTTTGGGTTATATCATATAAGGACTATACGGATTTAGGTATGTCCCCAAGGTTTCGTCTGATTTAAATGTGATAGGAGTTGACGATTTGAATATTCGGTGGAGCTTAGCGCAATAGTAAGCGATTGTTATCTCCTGACTTTCACAGGTTGGTGCTCCTACGCTTAAATAATAAAGGCTCAGGTCTTCAGAGTCAACCTCAGCACTACCACATACAGTGCCATCTGCTGCAAGAGCAGTAAGTTTGTCTTCAGCACTAACTTGCCCAATTAGATAATCAGGGAGTTGCAGGATGATTGTCATCGTTTGATATGAATCTACATTTGGTGTGTAAGTCCAATCAGGTGATGCATCATTACCTGGCGTTACCAACTCCTCGTATGTTGGAAGGGTAGGTCCTCCGAATGTCTCGTCATTTTGTGAATGACCATTCGTCTCTGAATCCTTAGAACAACTTACCATAAATAAGGTAAGGAAAGCGAATAAAGTTAAAAATTTGATGTATTTCATATTCTTTGTATTTATGATTATCGAATGTTATGAATTATCAATTATTTGACACGTAATCCTTCCACGTTGTAACGCTTGCTGTTGAGAATTATGTAGATGTGATTATGGTCGAGTATCTTGTAGCATTCGCCGTTACCAAGCAGATTGATAGTGTGAGGTTTTTTTAGTGTGCCACTTACGAGGTTGGTGACAAACTGGACATTGCTATTTGAACTACCTATAATGTCATCGCCACGAGTGAGAAGGAAATTGACTTTTGCCTTCTCAGGAGCACTAACGGTAAGGAAGAAGCGGCCTTCTTCATCGGCAATGGCACGTCCTACAACTTCGCCATTAGAAAGAGCTGTAAGGATATCACCTGACTGACTCTTGAGGTCGGCACTACCATCAGTCACAGCGATGAGCGACATATTTGTTTCATAGTGAAGAGGAACGAAACATTCTGTGGCATTATCACCGACTGGTGAAGCGGCACTACGTGTTGTGCGGTTCACTCCATACTGGGTGTCGTGGAATGTAAGTTTACAAGGCTCTTCTGCAGTACGTCTGAGAAGATAACCTACACCAGGCTGCATCATCTTAAGAGAACCTATCCACTGTTTTCTGCTTTCATCGAACACGGCAAACTGTTGATAGCTTTTCACTACATCACCATCACGAGCATAGTCAAAGTAATCAGCCAAGGCAACATCGAGAGGTTGGGCATAGTTCAACAAATATGGAAGTTGAGTCCAACCGTGAGTGAGAGATATCGTGCGCTGTTCATCGGTGTCGAGGTCATAGCCGTCAATGCTAAGTGTAGCGTCGTGCTTCAGGTTGATCATATATATATTATGGTAATCAATCGTGGTGAGTGAACCTTTCCATTCAGATGTGCCTTCAAGGAAAGTAGAGAACTTTGCAGAGCCATAATAAGTCTTTATGATGTCGTCTTGCGAGAAATAGTGCTTATCTACGAAGAGATTATTGAGTGTTGATGGCGTCTTGTAGCAGAAACTAATCCAGTTCCACCCACTCTGCGCATCAATGTTCTGCACCTTGTGAGTAGTGGTATTGAGTATGACAGGACGAGAAGCAGAACCATAGAGAGAGTCTGGCTTAAACACTATCGGAGTCTCTGGCTCAAGAATATACACGACATTTGAGTTAGCCTTCCAAAGGCGGAAGGTAACGTTTTCGCCTATGAGTCCTCCCTTGCCACGAACCGAAATCATCAGGTTGGCACTGGTACCGACCTCTGATGAGATGTGAGCCGTTCCGGCACAGATATCACCGATGAAAGCACCAACGATGTCTCCTTCGTCATCATCGATATAGCTACCACGTACGCCACCTATCACGTTGGCGAGCTTGACTTGCCCAATGACACTCATACTTTGCGACAAAGAACGATCCGGAGACCAATCAGGTTCGTTGCAGATGCACTTTACATTGAGGTCAATACTCTCCGTGAGGCCTTCGTCGGTAACAAGGCTGATGGTAGCGAGGTGCTCACCGAGTGTAAGTGTACCGTTCTCGTTGACAACGAAAGGTACAGCCTTGGTGGCAGCAGGAGTGATATAACCCTCAGTCTCGTCGCATGAAAGCCATGATGGAAGGTCGGCAATACGGTAGTTTGTTGTCTTGCCTGATACGTTGGTGATGTCAAGGTTGAAACTTTGTTGTTCATCGTTGTAGGTCACAACATTATAGTAAGGCTGCAACCAATATACAGGACTACGATCCACATAGACAGTGAACGATACAGGGTTAACGAGTTTGTTGCCAGCCATATCCTCAACATCGCGAAGAGTGATGAATATGTTCTGCTTATTTATTTCTCGGTCAGCCATGTTGAGGTTTACTACAAGTTCATTGTCCTTGCTTGTCCAGTTGAAATTGAGTTTTGAGAGTTTGTCGTTCTCTCTCACTGGTCCTGCTCCAGCTACCATGAGTTTCTGCACATCTTCATCGGCACTGCGCACAAGTCGAACCTTGGTGTTGAGGTCTTCGCCTGTAAGGGCATCGGTATATATCTTTGTGTTGTAAGGGCTGTAAACCGTCTCATAGATGCTGTTGTCGTTGAGAGCATTTCGCTGGAACGAGAGGTTACACATCAATCCCATGGCGTGAGGGTTAGGCGTCTGGTTAGCCGTGAGTTTGAAGTATGTTTCTGAGAGAGCTGTCTCCCAAAGCGTGATTTCGTCCATCAATCCGGCAAAAGGCCACCGTTCGCCCTCGACGGTCTGAGGTTCGTCGCCATCACCATCTATCGTCCTGAACGAGTGAGCAGCACCCAAGAACAAGTTGTTACCGTCAATGCCAGCGAAAGCCGTGGCGTCGCACTTGCCTACGAGGTCATTGTCAACATAGAGTCGTGCCTCGCCCAAGCCGTGGTTCACAATCAGTCCTATGCGATGCCAGTTGTCGTCGAGATAATTACCGCCACTTTGCAATGTCCTGCCATTCTGACGTACCATTACCGCTCCCTTGTTCAAACCAATAAAGAGGTGTCCCTCGGCAGCAACTTCATCTGTGGTGCCTGCTCCAGCGGCAAAGAGAGTAGCGATGTCGCCCACCTGTTCTGCCTGAGCTTTGAACCATAGGCTAAGAGTATAGTCCTGCATGCTGTTGCGTGTCCATGGCGTAGGTTCAAGTCGTATGCCATCATTGTTGGTGATTGGCAGCTGAAGCGAAAGTCCCTCAGGACGTGTCCAAGAGGCTGTTGTATGTGTGAGGTCAGCACCGTGGGCCTTATCTGCGACTATGTCACCTTGCCCATCATTCATCGGATAGTAAGCCAACAGACCATCTTCATGACCAGTGAGTCGCACTTGGTTGTAGTTTGCTATCTCATCAGCTTCGAGGGCACGATTCCACAGACGAGCTTCAAGCATGTTGCCCTTGAAGGCAGTACCGTCAGTCAAGGCAATGCCGAATCCCAAAGGACCATGTACTGAGAAGTCCTTAAGAGCCAGTGTAGCGTCAGTGGCGGTCATGTCGGCTGAGCCTACGTAGAAGTGAACTTGTCCTGAAGGACTATAAGTCACAGCCACGCGAGTCCAATCTATAAAGTTGCCTACAGACTTGGAATAAGTTGTTGTGCTCAACACGCTGTCACCTGAGAGGCAGATGGTTGAAAGGGCTAAACGGTCGTTCTCCTTTCCGAAAATCATTTGCGACTCTCCTGTCTCGTCGGTCAGGCAAAAATAATTCTTGAAGCTGTTATCCGTTGATGTTTCTGCCGGGCGCACCATCATGTCGATGGTGAATCCGTTCTCACCCACGGAACGTGATACTTGCGAGACAGCCTGCGTCTGGTTCGACCCATCGAAATATAGTGAAGTTGAACGAGTGATACCGTCCTGATTAGTGTAACCCACAATTTCGAAGTTGTTGTCCTCGTCAAGGTAGTTGCCGGCTATAGGCTCACTGAATGGTATGCTGATATAGTCGTTGAACCTTAGCACTCCATCTTGCATGAGAGGCACACCGAGGAGTTCCGGGCATCGTGTATCCTTCAATCCAGTGAGCACCTCAGAAGAATTGGTAATGAAGGCAGTACCATGACGTGTGAATGTCACGGCACGCAGGTCGTAGCGTTGCTCCATCGGATCACGTTCACCATAGAAGTGAATGCCAGGGATAATGCCACTGCTAAACATCTCTTTGTTGCCTGAAGCCTGAAGATAGCGCAGGGTATCAGTCGCAGGATAATACGAGCACTGGTTCACCCAATTGTCATCACTCTCTGATGAAAGCTTATACTGGAACTCAATATGGTCAAAGTTGGCGTCGGAAGTGTCAAATCCATCGATTTCCACAGGCAGGTAATAGCCCACAGAGTCGCGTGGCGACAGGGTGTTCATCACCCAGTTTTGTGATATGCGACTGAGGTGAACTGGCGAAGATGTCGGCATGAAGTGCACTGAGAAGGTGGCTTCCGAATAGTTGCGCTTGTCGCATTCCGATGAGAGAGTCAAGCGGATATTGTCAAAGTCGAATCCATTGCCACGCTCAACCTTCAAAGTCTTGTGAACAATTCTACCGTCGTTCGGAAGTTCGAAGTCTATGCCGCTGCCTAAAGGCTCACCGTCAATAGTAAGGATTGCACCCTTATCGTTGGTCTCATTGTCAATCTTAAGTTGATATTCACTTGGGAAAATGTTGATAGTTCCAACAGGTATTTGTGACGATACGCTGAGCGAGAGGTCGAAATATGCGCATCCGTCCTGTGGCACGTTGTTAGCTTCATGCCTATCTATGTCGAGATGAATCTCCTCAAGGTTCATGGTGCCATTTGAGATTGTGCTGCCAGGTTGAACAAACCGTGTTACTACAGGACCTTCGTATGGACAGCGAGTAGCACCAGCCATAAGGGTATATACGAAGTCGCCAGTTTGTATTCCGGTGTTGTATGCATCCGCGTATTCAAAGTCAGCAGCCACTTGCAGATAATTGTATGCCATCTGATTAAAACCATTTGTATGTTCGGTCATGCGATGTACGGCAATGCTCAGATTTCCCATGCTTGTATCTTCCAAATGGTATCCTACGGTCTTCTTCCATCCATCGGTCTTGCCATTGGTTTCTTTTTGGTTAATGTCGAAGACAGGATCCACCGAGAACGAAATAGCATAGTTGATGCCCTTTATGTCCTCTGTCGTGGCAGGCTTAGTCTGGGTATCGTCGCCTTGATATGACTTTACGAGGTTCTTGAAGTTTTCTGCAGCACTGGTGAAAATCTTGTTTCCACTCCCGTTGTTCGCAAAGTGACTCATGCCCATGTCCCATAGCTGACCGATGCCAGCTCCTACAATGCCGTCAAGCACTGCGAGAGCGCCATGCTTCACGCTGCCTTCCATAGAATTCTCTTCGTCCTTGTCCTTGTTGTAGAGTGATATGTTGGTGGTCTCGGTATGATCCAGCGTTATGCCGCCCGAGATGTTTTCCGTTGAGTATGGTGTCATACGACTTGTTGCAAACTGTGTAGCCTCTTCGTTGACGAGCACTTCCATCCACTGCACTATATAATCGTTGCATGCCTTTACTTCGTCGCGTTGGAACATTTCCTCTGACCATGTCGATGGGTATATCACTTCGTAATATCCCTCAATGCCGAAGTTAGCGTCGTCAGGCTCAACAAGGCTGTGATAGATAGCCCTGTTCGATGCATTAGCCATTCTCTGGAGTTCGTCTCTGTCGCCAGTTACCAAAAGGGAACTTCGCTGTATTAAATATGACGGGATCAATTGCTCTACTATATATTTGCGGGTATATGCAAAATTCCCGTTAAGAGCTGTACCGTATGCCATCTGTTCGCCAACGACAAGATATATGCTGTCGCCCTTTTCATCAATGCCGCTACTGACTATGCGAACCTTCCCTGCCTGTATTGCTCCACGCACACTGCGATATGTCGCCTTGTCAATCACGCACATCGACTCGTTGTGCATGGCATATACGGCAGGTTCGGAACCAATGAATATCGTGGCATCGTCGCCCACCATGTCGTATTCGTCGCTCGTCTGAATGCGATTGGTCGTCTCAAACGAGTATGTATATTTCTGCCAACTTTGCTGGGCTTGTGTATATGCTGGAATAGGAATCTCCTTCATGTTTGTAGTCTGCATTATCAGTCCTGTCATAGGACCAGGCGCAGCTTCTACCGTTCCTACCAATGAAGACGAATTAACCCCCAGTTGAATCTTGATGTTGGCACCGACCTGGAAGTTGTAGTGCATCTGGTATTCCGTCTCGTAGGTTGTGCCACTCTCGATAAAGGCATAGCTCTTTGCTCCAGGTGGATCGCGCAGCACGTCGTTTACCACAATCTGCGAGGATAGTTGCTTTACGTCAGGGTTGCCCACCACTGAACTTGCCTTTTGTCGTGAACCAGTGACATAACCCTTGAGCGGTGTTGCCATGATGTATTCGCCATTCGAGAGCACCGACACGTCAGCCGTACGAAGGGCGTCTTTGCCTGTCATCGAGAACGAGGCGTTGGCGGCTTGCAGGGTGAATATGCCCATACCATTATCGTTGAGGATGCCTTCAATCACGTCCGAGGCATCGTTCAATCCGTTGTAGATCCTTACTGGGCAGTTGGCGAGCATCACCACGTCGGGCATCAGCGTCTTGTCGTTGTTATAGTAGAAGTCTTCATGAGCACTTATGCGAATCGAATATGACGTACCACTCTTGAACACAGGATATCCAAAGGCATACTGCCAACGTCCATCCTTGTCCTTCCATGTCGTCTCTATCGATGTCCCTTCCATTGCAAGGTCGTAGTGCATCATCTGTCGTTCGCCGAGGTAGTCCAGCTGCATACCGTAAAGCATCTGGTTGTAGGTTACCGAAATGCCACCGTGATAGGTATGTACGTATGTGGCATCGCTGGTCTCGTCGCACAGCTTGAGCGTAGGGATTCCAGTACCGGCAGCGAGGAGCGTAGAGTACCCCTTGGCTGTCATCTGCGTTATCTTGTAGTTTGCTGGGATTAGGTCAAGTTCAAACTCTCCAGTCTTCGGGTCAGGCTGCACACTGATACGCTTCTGACCATAGTGAACGAAAGTCTTCTGTCCATCGTTGGCGTGGGCAAATGTCAGTGTATCCTCCGTATATGATCGGTCGTTCTCGTCATAGACAAAGTGCGAGATGTTGTCGTCCTCCAACTCAAGTACGAACTGCAGGTCATCGCCAATGTTATTCTTGGAAAGTCCTTGCCCGAGTGGTAAGGCAGCCTGGATGTTGCCTCCTGCAACGCGCCCCATGAGGTGGACTTTGGTAGTGTCCCAGATGCGTACGCCATCCAGGTTCTTGCTGAGGGTGAATGTCTTGCTGCCGTCAATCATTACGAAACCGTCGTTGATAAATGTATGCCCCTGACGCACTGCCTGAAGTGTCAGCTGACTGTTCAGCGGAACCGTTATGGTGAAATTGCCGAGGTTATCGGTCTTCACGGCGTTGCCACTTTCTGTAAGCACTTCAAAGCCGTTGACCTTGAACGATGCTCCAACAACCGGAACGGTGCTTTTCGCATAAAGCAAACGACCGCTGATTCGTGCAATGGAACTACAAACGAAGTTCGGTATCTCTGGCTCTGGCACTGCAGAACTGACATATACATTGAAATATGATTGGTCTAACTTCCCATTGGTAAGTTGTGGCGTCACTATATATTTGGTTTCGCTATTCACGTTGTATGCCACATTATCCACGTTGTAGTAACCTCTCTCGTCGGTGACTGCGTACAATGTGCTTCCGCCATTTTCAGGTTTTATCATCACCGAGATATCAGGCATTGCCGTTCCGTCTGCCAAGAGGATGCGACCTGCAATGCGACCATATTGCGACCGCCAGCCCTTTGCCGTTGTGCTCATTGCCTGCTGGTTGCCGTTACAGTTAAGGTGTCCTACAACCTGGTAGGTATATTGATGTCCTGGAACGAGGAGGGCTCTGCCTTCGCGAATGGAATCTACATAGTATGTCTCCCTGATTTGGGTGGCAATGGTCTTGCCGTCGCATATCACGTCGAAATAGTCAGTGCCTGGGCTTGACGTTTCCCACTCTAATACTACCTGCTTAAGGTATTTGCCCTGCGAAGCCTTGAGGGAAGTGATCTGAGGTATCTCGGTGAAGTAGAACGAACTCTGACCGTCCCCTGACTTCAGTAGTTCTATGCTGTAGCTATAATTAGCGTCGTCCTTCAATCGTGGAACCGCACACATCGACGTATCTACCTTTATGCTATAGGTATATTCCGTACATGCTGCAGGGAGCTTTTCCGTGAAATGATAGTTCTCCATGGTCTCCCTTTCAAGCGTCACCTCTATCTCGTTTCCGAGGCTTATGTTGCTGCCCATCACCATGATCGACACATAGTTGGAATTGCCCGTAGCAATAAGTGTGCGACTATCGTACAATTCAAGACCATTTAATGCCAACGCATCTCTTGATAAATCGGTGAAGAAAACCACCTTCTTTATCACGTAGTCAGCAGTGATATCACCGATATTCAGCCTCTGGCTTATTATCTGACCGGTTATTGGATGTTTGGACGTCGTGTAGTGAACGAGGGCAGGATGGTCGGTGTTAGCAATAGTCGCTCTTATTACTTCCGTATTGATTTTATATGACCCCATCAGACTGTCGGTCGATACTCTCACCTTGCTTTCAAAGCCCTGCTCATCCTTGCGAATGATTGTCACGTTCATGTTCTTCTCCCTTACAGCCTTGTCGCTGTTGTCCAATACGATGCTTATATCCACACCCTTGCCGTCAGCCGTCGCACTGATGCTTGTGCCCTCCTTGCTGAGTGCTGCTAAATGCAGGTCGTTGGCTATCGAT
This sequence comes from Bacteroidaceae bacterium, assembly GCA_024398515.1. Taxonomy (GTDB): domain Bacteria; phylum Bacteroidota; class Bacteroidia; order Bacteroidales; family Bacteroidaceae; genus Prevotella. The sequence continues at coordinate 15,748 of JAKSIZ010000026.1, forward strand.
GCCGATGCTGCATACCGATGGTTCCATCCCCACAACGATGCCGTGCTGCGGCGAACGCGGTAATATATACTGTCGCCCATGCTGCCGTCCAAGGTGTTATATGGGTTCTCATCCACAAACGAGTAGTTCTGAATCATATCCTCCGCCTCAGTCTCCTGACTGTCGGAGTTCTTATACGATGTCATCGTTGGCTTCATGCTTACCGTACCTATCGACTGTGCATCGCTGAAATCCGACTTATGCGCCCTTTCTATCGTGAACACGTCCTGCTGAATGGCATCCTCATACTGCGAATAATGCATTGTCCATGCGATGCGATTGCTCTTACTTGTCCTCTCGATCATCTTCTTCTCCCCGTCAGGTAAGACTAACTCTACCGTGTCCTTCTCATGCCTTACGTACATATCGTGGATAGCATGGTAGGCAGGCACAGTCACTGTGTTCGACGTAACAGGCACGTAATAGCCGTTGCGGTTATAGTCTATCGAGAACACCGCATTCAACGCATACGAATAGTCCTCCATCGCAACGGCAAACGTACCGCCCTGCAGCGGCGCAATTATCGAGTCGCCTGTCGATGTCTTTATATACTGCAACGCTGTCGTCGATGAATATGGCACCATAGCCATTGCCTTATCGTTGGTATCCGACACTTGCCCTCCGCTCATCACTGGTTCGTAAAGCTCTGGAGTCTCAGGCATCTGCCCAAGGTCGAATGTGCCTAAATTGTAATTATGCTCATATCCCCAGTTGCATCTCTGGTCGGCTACGTAGCACGAGGCTGTCCACGACTTATCCATGTAATCCGTCGGAGCATACCAGTCAAACTCTAAGAAGACGCGATATCGGTCGGCAGCCGTCTCGCGCTGCACCGTAATGGCAAAGTTCTTGTTCCTGTCCTTCTGATCTACCGTCAGCGCATTGCCGTTCGTCATGTTCGTCACGCTGATCGCACCGTCGCCGGTAAGTCGCAGCGTGAGTTGCCCTAATCCTGCTTCGCGGTTGTCGTCGTCGTCGTTATAGTCGCGCTGACTACTGTCAACCACCCACCATTTCAGGAGCGACACCTTGCCCTTCACCTTGTTTGCGAGCGACAGTTCCGAGCAACTTCCATCATAGTATCCAGCCCAGTGGTTATAGCCGCCACACGAGAACGCCAGTAGCTTGAAGTGAAGTATGCCAGGGCCCTTGCTGTAGCATTGGAAGTTGTACGACCTCTCAAACTCCTCATTGTCGGCATACGCACCGACGCTGATCATCATCATTAAACAAACAAGCATCGCCGAGCGGACAGCAGTCCTACTCCGATGCAGAACGTGGTGAATTGACATTTTCATATCTTTATTTATTTTGGTTGGTTTTTTTCGTGTAGATATATAAAATTCGTTGCAAAGATAGCAAAAAATTATGTAAAACGACCAGGTTGTTTAGAATAATTTTAAATTATTAAGGTTCACTGGAAAAATGCTGTGGATTATGTCTGCTCACATTCTGTTTTTTGCAAAAAACCAATTAGCACTCCCCTTAAAGACGATAAAAAACACGAATACAAAGCCCTCATAGTGTCTTTCAGATACTGACGTGTGATGGTCTGCCCGACTGCCTGAAAACAAGTTTTCTTTCAGCCATGCACCCCATCGCACTATATGTGCTTCACACATATTTGAGAGCTTTTTATGAATGGTTTACAAATAATAACGAAGCGGCAACCATCATTTCTTTTAGTCGCCATCCTGGCTTTGTAAAAGCGGCAAGCCGATTTCTTTTAGTCGCCATCCTGGCTTTGTAAAAGCGGCAAGCCGATTTCTTTTAGTCGCCATCCTGGCTTTGTAAAAGCGGCAAGCCGATTTGTAATAATTCGTATGGGATGAAAAGCATTACGGGATGTTCACAGAACATCTGAGGATTGGGGCTTGATGCTTGTGGAACACTTGTGTTTCTAAAAGCAACAAGCAACTTATCGACGAAGTCGCTTGGCTTGTCCAAGAATACTTCATGCTTTTCATACCTTATTCGTTATATTCGTGTTAATTTTCAAGATTGATTTTATAAGTACGCTTACCACCATTAAATTTCCACTGAACTGTGATAATGAACAAACACGCCTCTTAGAACAATAAAAAAAGCTGCAAGCACCAAAGGCTTGCAGCATGATGTTAGTTCGTTAGTGGAGCTAAAGGGAGTCGAACCCTTGTCCAAACAGGGAAACCATACGCTTTCTACACGCTTATTTCAGTTTTTGTTTTCGTGGCGCAGCAAGACCTGAACTACCAACTGCACCCTTATCCTCTAAATGTTTCATCATAGCAACGAGGCTTGCCGTGACTATTTCCGATTTCACGATGCACCACTTTACCAAATTGCTTCGGAACAACAGCCCTTTGAGTGATGTCTCGTCCCATCAACTGTTGACAGGATAAGCCAGTAACCTACTGTGCTTCGGTTAGGCAGCGAGAGCGTAAGAAGTTTCGCCAATTAAATTTACTGTCAGCTAAGATTAAGGAGCCAACCAACGATGCTCCGCGTGCTTACGTACCATTTCGGCCCGCTGTCAAATCCATGATAGCCCCAAAATGTTGCATTTGCGGATGCAAAAGTACAAAAAAAACTTTATATCCTCCAAATAAATTTGGAATTATTTATATTTATATTCAATTTGTTGCAGGATAGGATTGACTATTTCAACAATATAATGTAGGCAACTGCAGTGATGTCTGAGACTGTAATGTAGCCGTCGTTATCGACATCTGCGTTGGCAAATACGAATTGTTGAGGGTTATTGCCAAGTATGTATGATGCGATTGTCGTGATGTCGGCAACGTCAACGTTTCCGTCATTGTTTGCATCGCCTATCAAAGTTGATTCTTTTAACTCAACTTGTTTGCTTGCGCTCCAGTAGGATTCCCCTTCAGAGGTGACAGCCTTGACGCGATAACTGTAAACGAGTGTAGAGTCAAGATTGGTGAATGTATATGAGTTGCCAGCAATACTGTCGATAATAGTTGTAGTAGATGTTGCTTGATCTGCAGCTTTTACTCTTATCGAGTGCATATAGTAGCGCTGTCCTGATGGCGTACTAAACTTAACACGATAGTCCTTGTTTACATTCTTGAATACGAGGATGTGAGTACCATTTGCTGCTTGTACGTATTGGTTTTCGGTGATTTCGTTGTTGTCAGCATCAATGATTGAGATTGTTATTGTCGTATTATTCGTGCTGTATTTTGATTCTATGAACGTCACAGTGACATCGCCTTTAGGGTTTGTCAATGTAGGCGTGACGAGTGAACTGCCTGCTTTTGATGATGCAAGCTTGGCTTTGTTGTTTGAGTTATACACCTTTTCGCCTGTCCATCCTGGAACCATCATATATTCATCGAGGCTTGAGGAAATATCAGTGTTGCTATCTGTTAATGAATTGAAACCTGAGAAGTCTTCATTTAATACGGTACGTTCAATGCGTTGGATGGTGTCGGTGGCAGTGAGTTCGAGAGTGTAGTGCTTTGCATTTTCAACTTCTAACCAGTTTGCAGTGAAACCATTTGCCGTGATATTCGTTGCGTCGTTTACCGTTGGTGTAGGAATTTTGTTTTCAATTACCAGCACTTGATAGTTTTTGCACGATGTGTATGCCCGAACTTCTTGCCAAAGACTTTCGTCGTTGTTGTCCTTTTCTGCCCAGTCCTTATAGGCAAGTGAAACGTGGTATGTGCCAGGAGGTAGGGTAGGGATGGTGAGATTCTTTAATGCCATCTTCTCGAAACCACCGTAATCATCGGCGCCATAAGAAGAGTTGAATTTGAATTTATTGTCGATTTTGCTCTTTGGTTCGGCATAGTATGTCTTTCCGTTTTGGATGTTTGTATATTTCATCGTGAACAATAGTTCTGCTTCTGCCCATGAGTCACTCCAGATGAAGCCATTGTATTGATGGCCTTCTTCGGTGAACGTGCCAAAGTTTATGTTGTAGTTCGTGTATTCTTCTGTTGTGGTTGTATTGTATCTAAGCGAGCAGCCATCGTAGATGATGATATTATATACAGGTTTGCTGCCAGTGACAGCTGGCTGAATGCCGATTACTGCATCTTGATAATACTCCCATTTATAGCCTCCACCTTTGACTGCGCTGAGCTTGCAATAGCAATCGCTGCTGCCTGACCATCCCCAGTTGAAATGGTATGTGTCGTCAATTGCCTTGTAGCCATCACAAATAAAGGAGTGGCCTGAGTTGCTTGAAGTGCAACCTCCATACATGACAGGTCTGCCGTTTGCCAATTCATTGTATAAGATGGCATCCCATTCCTCATCGGTGTAATAGTCGCGATAGATGTGACGTGTTGCTAAGTCGTAGTTGAAATAGTTTGCGAATGCGAAAGGTACATCCTCGGTATATGCAGCACTGCCGCCTTCGCTGTTTGTTCCATATTGCATGTTGACAGAAACGCCACAGTCGTACATAAGTTGTGCAACGGCAGTATCCTCTTTTGCGGTAGTAGATAATCCATAAGTATAGAGCATATTTGCCCAATCATAGTGGTGCTTATAGAAATCTGATGATAATGTTTTCATGCAGCCGTATGCGTCATAATATGAATGACTGCCTGAGCCGACCTCTGGCCATTCATAGTATTTCATGACTTGTGACATTGATGTTGCCACGCATCCCGTCAAGCAACGTCTGCTGCTCTTTTGAGGACATAGATAATAATATGGGTCATCTTGATCCCATCTTGTTTTTATCAATATCGGAATATCTTCCTTTACAGTTTCTGCTTTTGTTCGTTTTCCCACTGCAACGTTGTTTGCTGCATCATTTGTTGCTAATTGTTTAGCTTGGATTGCACGGGCAATTTGTTCGTCGTACTGGCTCAACCACCATTTGAAATTAGATGGCAGGTTGTTGTAGTCAAAAGAACCTTCAAATGAAAAAGCAAGGATTTCCTCTGCTGCTTCGTCAGCACCAGTGATTACAAATCCTCCACCTTCTTGGTTGAAAACATAATATTTGGGTGTCTTGTCCTTTTGCGAAGTATAGGCAAGTGTCAACTTAGGAGTGCTTGAGGTGCCAAATCCTTTTGAACGTAATGTGTTACTGTTTTCTTTTTGCAGGAAAGCCTCGGCAATTTGTTTGGCTTTTTCAGGCAGAAGAGTCTGTGCTGGCAAACATATCGCGAATGCCAGGAATATAAAGGAAAATAGGTATCGCATTATTTTTCTGAATTAAATTTGCTATATACAACCTTCATCATAATAGGTTCATGATTGTTGTCATCACCGCCCACAAGGCGTACGGATTTCATCGACATGTCGTGGCATACTTCTGTTACGATGCCAGATGAGTTGGTTGTCACTTCAACAGGAATTAACGTTACTTTATTCCAATTAGGATGTTTTGCCACCCAATCAGGGTCGGAAGCAATGCCTTGCTGCTTGTTGCTGTAAAGTGCAGTGATAAGTTCTGAAATGTTGTTGAAACTATAAGTGTTGTATCTGTCGTTATTGTCACTTATGTATGACCTTTCGCCATCTGAAACGCTGCCGAATTCGAAGTATTGCCTAATACTGTCAGTTTCGACAAGCAACAATTTAGATGGTGCTTTGAGGGCATATTTGTCCTTGTTTTCGTTGTTTATTCTTTGTAATGTGATTTCTGCTGTATTAATGGAGTCACGTTCATGACCATTGAAAATCTCGTCTATAGGAAGCGATAGTTCTGTGAACAAACCTGCCGGAGTTTTTATATAAGTGCAAGTCTTGTCTTCAAGTAATTTGTTGAGTACATTCTTGTCGTTTTCTACTTTGCTCAATTGCATAACCTCTTCTGTTCCATAAAGCGTTACATAGCGGTTTGATACGGAGTCATCGGTAATTTTGTATTTGTATGACATCATCAACTGTGACAGCATAATCTGTGCCATTGTGCCGATGCTGTTTGTAGTCTTAAAGTAGAATCCTGGGCATACGTTGTGAATAAATTCGTATGCGTTCTTGAAGTATTCCGGATGTTCAAATGCCATGCGGAAAACGTATGAAGAGTAGTTCTTGTATTTCTTGCCGTCGCGGGCGGTATATTCGCCTGACAAAGGTATGAAGATAGTTTTGCCATACTTCTCTGAACGTATTGTGTCGCTTTCAAGCATGTTACTTACAGACCATGTTACAGTCTTTTCAATACCTCCCTCTGACTGTGGGCGAATAAATCCTGAGTGTTCAATATCAAAGTTTGAATAATAGGCTCTGTCTTCTTCCAAAGGTTTTGCAAGCTCATAGCATGTGAGTTGCATTTGATTGAGGCTGTCGCCATAATAGTCGCCGATAAATAAGGAAACGAAAGAAGTGTCGCTGACAATATTTCCTTCACTATCGCGGCTGACAATGCTGTCAGGATTGTCAAATGTCATTCCTTCAATGACATTGAATTGCGAGAGGAAATCGGCAGTTACGTATGCGTTTGTCTCTCGGTCGCGCATACGTCCGAGGTATCCGTATCCATTTTGGGCAACAACAGAATCAACAACAACCGTTTTTGATGTCACCTTAAACGTGCCTGTGCCTACTATAACTTCATCAACCGATGGGACAATGCTATAACCAAGTTGTAAGGTATTATCGTCACATGAAGTTATCAATGCAGCGACGCACGCAATTACCCATAAAACCTTTTTCATGTTTCCTTTTTACCTATTTAATATTTTTTCGAGAATTCGAGATTACGATTTCCGGTCTTAACGACCGCATTTCTACAACGACGAATAAAAATCATTGTAAGCATTTCCGAGACCATCTTCTCCCGAATATCTCAGGAGAGGTATGTTCTTTGACTCGGCATATTCCAACAGTTCTTGGCTCACGCCTTCGCCTGATTCTATAATGCCGTCGGAATAGTCTATTGACATTTTTAATAGTTCGTTGTAATCAAATACCTTCTTATATCCTTCGAGCATTTCTTTCTTTGCTTCTTCAAATTCCACAAATTCTTGGAAATGTTCGTTGAGCTTTCCCTTTATATCATTGCGGTATAGGCAAGTTATTACCTTACAGTCAGCAAAGCAAGGTTCTTCATTATATGCTTTCTTTAAATAAAAAGGTATAACCGCGCTTATCCATCCTTGACATAGTATTATGTCAGGAGTCCAACGCAGCTTCTTTACTGTCTCTAACACACCACGTGCATAGAAGATAGCTCTTTCGCCATTGTCGGCGTATGCGGTGCCTTTTTCGTCAGTCGCCATAGAGCGGCGGCTGAAGAAGTCGGAGTTGTCTATGAAATAGACTTGCACACGCGACGATGGGATTGAAGCTACTTTGATTATCAGTGGATGGTCGGTGTCATTTATTATCAGGTTCATTCCCGAGAGGCGGATGACTTCGTGTAGTTGGTTGCGTCTTTCGTTTACGGTTCCCCATTTCGGCATAAATGTGCGAATTTCATTGCCAAGGTCGTATATGGCTTTCGGAAGTTCTCTTCCTGGTATTGCCATTTCTGAGTTTGGTACGTATGGAGCAATCTCCTGATTGATAAATAATACTTTCTTCACGCGATTATAATTTATTTGTTACAAATTATTATTTTCCGCTCCTGTCGCCCTCCCTTTTGGGGAGGGCAGGGGAGTGTTTTTTACAATGGAATACATCCATGTTTCTTAGCAGGAAGCGACTGGCGCTTAGTGTCGAGTTGAGCGAGAGCACGGCAGATGCGGAAACGTGTGTTTCTTGGTTCGATTACGTCGTCGATGTAACCGAACTTTGCTGCCTGATATGGATTTGCAAAGGCTTCAGAGTATTCTGCTTCCTTTTCTGCCATGAATGCCTTAGGGTCTTCAGCTGTCTTTGCTTCTTTTGCATAGAGTACTGCTGCTGCACCGCTTGCACCCATAACTGCGATTTCTGCTGATGGCCATGCGTAGTTGCGGTCGGCACGAAGTTGCTTGCAACCCATGACGATGTGGCTACCACCATAGCTCTTGCGGAGTGTAACTGTTACCTTTGGCACTGTTGCTTCGCCGTAAGCGTAGAGCAACTTTGCACCGTGAAGGATTACGGCATTGTACTCCTGACCTGTTCCTGGAAGGAATCCTGGTACGTCAACGAGTGTTACGATAGGGATGTTGAACGAGTCGCAGAAGCGTACGAAACGTGCTGCCTTGCGTGATGCGTTGCAGTCGAGCACTCCGGCATAAGCCATTGGCTGGTTGGCAACGATACCTACGCTCTGTCCGTTGAAGCGTGCGAAACCTATGATTATGTTCTTTGCATACTTAGGTTGTATCTCGAAGAACTCGCCATCGTCAACAACTGCACCGATAACCTTGTACATGTCGTATGCCTGGTTAGGGTCGTCTGGCAGGATTTCGTTCAGTGAATCTTCCATGCGGTTCACTGGATCTGTGCATTCTACGCGTGGAGCTTCTTCCATGTTGTTCGATGGAATGTAGCTCAACAGTGTCTTTATTGTCTGGATTGCTTCCTCTTCAGTTGCTGCAGTGAGGTGTGTAACGCCGCTCTTTGTTGCGTGTACGCTTGCGCCACCGAGGCTTTCCTGGTCAACATCCTCGCCTGTAACGGTCTTCACTACCTTTGGTCCTGTAAGGAACATGTAGCTTGTGTTCTCCATCATCAGGGTGAAGTCTGTCAATGCTGGTGAGTAAACTGCGCCGCCGGCACATGGACCGAAGATGCCTGAGATCTGTGGAATGACGCCACTTGCAAGGATGTTACGCTCGAAGATTTCTGCATAACCTGCCAAAGCGTTCACTGCTTCCTGGATACGTGCGCCACCTGAGTCGTTGATACCGATGCAAGGGCAGCCTGCCTTCATGGCTTCGTCCATCACCTTGCAAATCTTTTCTGCCATGGTTTCTGACAAAGAACCACCGTTTACGGTAAAGTCCTGAGCGAAGATGAACACCTGACGGCCGTCGATAGTACCGCTTCCGGCTACGACACCGTCGCCAAGGAACTGCTTCTTTTCCATGCCAAAGTTGTGGCAACGATGGAGCTTGAACATGTCGAACTCCTCAAAACTACCTTCGTCGAGCAGCATGTCTATGCGCTCACGTGCAGTGTATTTGCCTCTTGCGTGCTGTTTCTCTATTGCTTTCTCACCGCCACCGAGACGTGCTTCTTCGCGTTTTGCGATGAGTTGCTTAATCTTTTCAAACTGTTGGCTCATAATTTTATTATGTTTTTTTTAGGATTTACAATTTATTATGCCTTTGGTTCGCAGAGTTCTGTAAGGATACCTGCTGTTGACTTCGGGTGAAGGAATGCTATGTTCATATTCTCTGCACCGCCGCGTGGAGCCTGGTCGATAAGGCGAATTTCCTTAGCAGAGCACTCTGCCAATGCGTTTGCTACGCCGTCTTCAACGGCAAAAGCTACGTGGTGTACGCCCTTGTTGCCCTTCTCCAACCACTTTGCAATTGTGCTTTCCTCTGATGTTGGCTCAAGCAATTCGAGCTTTACCTCACCAATCTTCAGGAAGGCTGTCTTTACTTTCTGGTCTGCAACTTCTTCGATGTTGTAGCACTTCAAACCCAATACATTCTCGAAATAAGGGAGAACCTCTTCGATGCTCTTGACTGCGATGCCAAGGTGATCAATACGTGATAACTTCATAATTTTGTTTTTGTGTTAATATAATTTTGTATATCATTATTGTTTGCCTTCACATAGGCTCTATTTACATAAGTCCACATAAAAGGTTTGCAAAGGTACGAAATTTTAGCGAAATGACCTAATTTTTTAAGTAAATTTAGGAATACGTGCGCGTATGCGTGCGAACAATATATATTTTTTGTGTGTGCGAAGCATCGGATTTTGGATTTTCGGCGAATATGTTTTACAGGGTGTCCGAATGGCTGTGCGATGACGAACGTAAGACTGCAAAGAAAACTGCTACAGTTTTCAACCCAAAACTGCTACAGTTTTCGAGTCAAAACTGCTACAGTTTTTTTATGAGTATAAAGGTCGTCAGCAAAATCTCAAGCGCACGACCGAGGTTGAGCGTTGCGGGGGATTACAGTTTGTTTGCCTTTTCGTTGAGGATTCCGTGGCGATATGCGTCGAGGAGTGCGCGCAGGTCGGATATTTGTTTCATCAGTTCTTTGCCCTTGTCAGTGTCGCGGACACGCATACGGTGGGTGCTCATCTCGATGATTTCTGTCGTGCTCACGATGTCGGTGCCATTGACGATTGCCTCTTTTGCTGAGCGGAACGGCTCGTGTACGACGAGTTGGAAGCCGCGGCTGTGATAGACGAGTGTGCATCCGGCAACGCCTGTCTCCTTATGGTATGGCTCGGAAAATCCCGCGTCGATGACCATAAGCTTTCCGTTTGCCTTTATCGGGTTTTCGCCGCCAGCCATGTGAACCGGCACGTGACCATTGATGATGTGGCGGTTCTTGCCCCTTATTTTCCAACTGTCGAGTATTCGGTTGACCACGTTTTCGTCGTCGCGGTACTTGAAATACCAGCCCTTCTCCTCGTGCCAAGTCGATTTGTCGTCGATGAAGTAGCGTTCGAAAGTTGCCATCTTACTCTTGCCAAAGAGAGGCGAATCGGGGCCGCACCAGAGGTAGATGAAATAATCTATGGCATATTGCTTTTCATTTTTGTCGAGCGTAGGGTCGTTGTTGTTGGCGAATGCCGTGCGGATTAGGCTGCCGATGCGGTGGAGCAGGTTCTTCCCATGGTATTTCTTGCCATACACAAGCACATCTTTGAGCGTTCCGTCTTCGTTGAGTGGAACGGAAGCATGGAACAAAAGGTTGCCGTTGTGCACTGCATACATGCATCCGTGGCTGAGAATCATGCGAATGTGTTTGCGCAATCTGTCGCTGACAGCGAAACTATGATGGAGCAATTTCATGACATTTTCTTCCTCCTCAGTAAGCGTGTTGTCAAGTCCAATGAGGTGTAGAAGGTCGCGATCTTCCATGTTCCATTCCGGATGTCGATGGAATATTTGCGCTTCAACCTTGAATTGTATTATGGAAATTGCCTTGTGCATCTTGGCGATTAGCTGCAATTCCTTTTCCGGCAGCTCTTTTCCTGGTGGTAGGATAGGGCGGAATGGCGTGCAGTCATCGTTGCTGTAGGCTTCCATGGCGAATGTTGCGAGCGGCATAAGGTTGATGCCGTAGCCTTCGTCGAGGGTTGTAAGGTTGGCGTAACGCAGTGATATTCGCAATACATTGCAGATGCAAGCGTCGTTTCCAGCACATGCTCCCATCCAGAGAGCATCATGATTGCCCCATTGAATGTCCCAGTCATGGTAGCGTTGAAGTGTGTCGAGAATGATGTGTGCGCCTGGTCCACGGTCGAAAATATCGCCGAGAATGTGCAGTCGGTCGATGGCGAGACGCTGGATGAGCAGGCAAAGTTCGGTGATAAAGTCGTCGGCTCGGCCAGTATTTATTATTGTGCGGAGGATGCTTACGACGTAAGCTTGCTTGTCTTTGTCGTCGCCTTTCTCGTGAAGTAGTTCTTCTATGATGTATGCAAACCCCTCGGGTAAAGCCTTGCGGACTTTGCTCCGTGTGTATTTCGATGCAACTTCGCGGCATAATCTAACGAGTTGTTGCAACGTCTTTTGGTACCAAATAGTGAGGTTTGGCTCTGAATTTCTTACAAGTGCAAGTTTTTCGGCAGGGTAGTATATTAGCGTGCAAAGGTCCCGTTCCTGTTGTTTTGGGAGTTGAAATAGTTCCTTCACCTTGCGTCTGATGCTGCCCGATGCGTTTTTCAAGACGTGTTGGAACGCCTCGTTTTCGCCGTGTATGTCGGCAAGGAAGTGCTCTGTGCCCTTTGGCAAGTTTAATATCGCTTCAAGATTGATGATTTCTGTGCTTGCGGAGATGATGGTCGGATAACTTTGCGACAGTAGTTCAAGGTATTTTAAGTCGCCAAAGGCATTGTCTTTCATTCTCTATTTAGTTTGCAGTATCGTGCAGTTATCTATTGAAAAGTCGCAATTTCATTTCGAGAGTCTTCTCGTCGTTGAGAGGAAGGCACGGCATGAAACCTGGTTCAATGCCGCAAAGTTCATCGGCTATTTGTACGATACGGCGAAGGAAGTTGCTGAGTCCGTCCTTTTGCAGCCCTTGCATCAGCTTGTCTTCGTCGTAGTCATTGTTCTGTATTGTTGCCGTCAGCTGGAAAACATCGTTGAAAGTTGCCTTTTTCTTGCCCATGCTCGACTTGAGTTTTTTCACCATTGCATATATTTCGCTTATAGCATCACCGTCGCCATAGCGTGGGATTTGGTATTCGTCAGTCAACGTAGAGGTGAGTTCTTGCTGGGTGCAGAAGAGGTCGTATTGCTGTTTTTCGCGTGACGAAAGTTCCAATTTCGGCAGTGAACGCGAATGGAGCAGTTCGTGAAGTTGCAGATGTATTGCTTTCAATGTCTGCATGCTGACTTCTTTCGTGCGTTGTGCATCGCAACATTGCTTGTAGAGTGCAGTGATGTGAGCAGCAAAGTCGTCGCTTGGCGTGGCTTTTGTCGGGACAATATCCATGTCTGTGCTGCGTCCGAGGGTAAACAGTGTGTCGCCTTCTTTTTGTGTCTGCACTATGATGAAACTGGCACGTTTAAGCATTGGACGTTGATACCAGAGCAGTTTCCACACCTTTTTCTTCCAGAACTCAGTCTTGATTTCCTTCATCGACATTTCTCCGTAAGGAGTGAAGAAGGTGATAAATCCACGGTTGCGTGCCATGTTGAGACACTGGTATGTGGCGTAGTTCCAGCATCCATGCACGTGAACTATGTCGGGCATCAAGGCGTAGAGTTGCTTGAGGAATGTGTTTCGGATTGAGAAAATGTTCCAATCCGACTTATGTATCTGCAAAACTTCTGCATTGGGAATGTTCACATGCTTGTTTGTCACAAGATGATTCTCGACGAAAGGCGAGGTGGCATCAGTGAGACTTGTTACGTGAACAAGGTGTCGTTTTACTGAACTGTCAAGTATTACGTGTAGTATCTTCATGCGGTTTTACGGTTTTTAACCAAAATTAAATACTGCTTTTGGCAATTTTCTGCAATTATATTGCGATGCCATAATCTCTCCGTATGCCCCTGCAGTGCGCATTGCAAGCAGGTCTCCACGGTGACATGCGCATATCTCTCTCGACTTGGCAAAGACATCTGTCGATTCACAAATAGGTCCGACAACGTCGTATGCTTGCTTCTCTTCGTTCGACGAAAGGTTTTCTATGTGGTGATATGCTTGATATAGAGCCGGACGGATGAGGTCTGTAAAGCCTGCATCGACGCATGCAAACTGCTTTGTCACTCCTTGCTTCACGTAGAGAACCTTGGTTATCATTGTCCCACACTGTGCTACGACAGCACGCCCAAGCTCAAAATGTACTTGCTGTCCTGCTCTTAGCTCAAGGTGATTGGCAAATGTATCGAAGTAAGCCTTGAAGTCTGGGATAGGGTAGCGGTCAGGACAATGATACTCAACCCCAAGTCCACCGCCTACGTTTATGGTTTCTACTCTGATATTTTGAGCGTCGAACCATCTTTGAAGGTCGTTGATGCGGTTGCAAAGACTGCGAAAATCATTCATGTCAAGTATCTGTGAACCTATGTGGAAGTGCAATCCCTTGAACTCGATATTAGGCAAAGACTGTGCAAGACGAACGCATTTCTCTATGTCGGTCATTGCTATCCCGAACTTGTTTTCAGCGGTTCCTGTGGTGATGTTGGCATGTGTATGTGCTCCAATCTCAGGGTTTATGCGGAAAGCGACTCTTGCAATCTTGCCCTTTGCCTGTGCTAAAGAGTTGATGACTTCAAGTTCTGCAATGCTTTCGACGTTGAAGCAAAGTATGTCGTTGTCAAGTCCAAGGTTTATTTCCCAGTCGCTTTTGCCCACGCCGGCAAACACTATGCTCTCCGGTTTGAAGCCTGCATCGAGCGAAGCTTGTATCTCTCCTCCGCTCACGCAGTCCGCTCCAAGTCCCGCTTTTCTTATTGTTTCGAGTATGCGGTGATTGGCATTAGCCTTTATAGCATAGTGTACTACGAAGTCGCGATGCTTTCCTGCCTCCGCTTTTATAGCGTCAAGCGTCTGCTGCAGCACGTCTATGTCGTAGTAATAGAACGGTGTTTCTATGTCCTTGAACCTGTCTAATGGGAAATTCATTTGAACAATGTCTTGCTTAAACTATTCAGTGCCCTTGACTTGTCCTCTTCCTTAATAAGGAATGATATGTTGTAGTTGCTTCCTCCATACGATACCATGCGGACAGGGATGTCTTTCATTGCATCGGTGGCTATGGTTTCAAAGCCAATGTTGCTCCATTCCAAGTCGCCCACAACGCAGATGATGCACATGTTCATGTCGATTGTTACGTTGCCGTATTTCTTCAGTTCGGTAGCGATTTCGCCAAGATGTGCCGTGTTGTCTATCGTTACTGAAACGCCAACCTCAGATGTACAAATCATGTCGATAGGCGTCTTGAAACTTTCGAATATCTCAAATACCTTTCTCAGGAAACCCGATGCCAGCAGCATTCGCGAACTCTTGATCTTTATTGCCGTGATGTTGTCCTTGGCTGCAACGGCTTTGATAGTGCCTTTTTCCTGCTTGTTGCTTATCGTCGTTCCCTCTGCTTCTGGGTCCATTGTATTCAGCAGACGCACTGGGATGTTGGCATATTTTGCTGGCTGCACGCATGTCGGATGCAAAATCTTTGCGCCAAAGTATGCCAATTCGGCTGCTTCCTCAAAGTGAAGTTGGTGTACAGGCTTTGTGTTTTCAACAACGCGAGGGTCATTATTGTGCATTCCGTCGATGTCTGTCCATATCTGAATCTCCTTTGCACCAACGGCAGCACCAATGATAGATGCCGAATAGTCGCTACCTCCACGTTGGAGATTGTCAACGTCACCGTAAGAGTTACGGCATATAAATCCCTGTGTTATATATAGTTTCTTCTTTCCTGTCTTTTCAATAATCTCATTGAGTTTTTCCTTTATGAACTTCATGTCAGGCTCTGCGTTTTTGTCAGTACGCATGAAATCGAGCGCATTGAGCAGTGCACAGTCGCATCCTGTCTCCTTCATATATTGATAGAACATATTGGTACTCATAATCTCGCCTTGAGATACTATTTGTTTTTCTTCGAGCGAGGTAAATACGTCCTTTGTGAATGATCTAAGGTATGTGAATACGTCGCCAAAGAAAGAAGTTATTTCTCCCTTTGCAGTGTCGCTTTCATAGAGCTCGTCAATATGACCATAGTATTTTGTCTCAAGCTTGTTTATCTCTTCATGTGCTCCTTCATTATTGCCGTTTTGAAGGTAGTCGCCAATAGAAATAAGTGAATTTGTCGTACCTGACATTGCACTGAGAACCAGCAGCACTGGTTCGTTCTGTTTTGTTACAAGTTCTGCAACGTGCTTCATTCTTTGTGGGCTTCCTACACTTGTCCCACCAAATTTCATAACAATCATATCTTTATACCTTATAATATTATATAGTTGTCTCCTCAAGACTTTCTATTTTGTTCAGTTGCTGGTCGCCACATTTATATATGGTGCCAGGGTATTTGTCGAGTAGTGCATACCTATGCGTACTGATGACTACTGCTGTTCCAGCCTTACTAATCTCCTGGAACAACTCAAGTATGCCTTCTTCCGACTCTGGATCAAGATGTCCGGTAGGTTCATCGGCAAGAATAATCTTTGGACTGTTCAGCAGTGCCCTTGCAATAGCAATACGCTGTTGTTCGCCGCCTGAGAGCATATACGGCATCTTGTTTATGGCATCCTCCATTCCTACTTGCCTCAATGCTTCGACGATGCGCTCTTCTATCTCCGCACGTTTCTTCCATCCTGTTGCTTCAAGAACGAAACGTAGGTTATTGCCAATACTTCTGTCTTCGAGCAAATGGAAATCCTGGAAGATAAGTCCCATCTGCTTTCTTAGTTTTGGCACGTGTCTGCGTTTCAGTTTATGGTAATCTTCGCCAAGCACAAGACATTGCTCTGACGTCTTCTTTATATCCAGTTCACTGTAGATAGTCTTCAGCAGCGAACTCTTGCCGGTGCCGACCTTGCCGATGATATATACCAGTTCACCCTCTTCCACCTGGAAGTTGATACCCTTCAGCACGAGGTTTCCCTCTTGATAAACATCTACGTTTTTATAGTCAACGAGCATAATAAGTGTTCAGATAAAATTAAATAACGTTTGCAAAGTTACAAAAAAAAATATGTCTGCACAAACATTGCCCCATTTTTTTTCATCACATCACGTTCATCGCTCTTTCATCATGAACGTCAGCGTTTTCTTCAACGGGTATTGCTTTCAGCCCAATCGTCAATCAACTTGCGTGCAATTGAGAGTTTCTCTGGGATGTTTGGCAGGTTGTCTTTCGCAAACCATCCTCCGGCAGAGAGTTCTTCCTCCTGAAGTTTCAATTCGCCTCCAGCATATTCTGCCGTAAATCCTACCATGATACCCGATGGGTAGGGCCATGGTTGCGAGGCAAAGTATCGGATGTTCTTTATCTCAATGCCGACTTCTTCGTGTACTTCGCGCCGTACGGTCTCTTCAAGTGTCTCTCCTGTTTCTACAAATCCTGCCACAAGTCCAAAGAAGTCGCGTTTGAAGTTACGGGCATGAACAAGCAGCACCTCTGAACCAGAATTGTTGTCTTCATTCGCTTGTGACGGATTGCGTGTAATCCTGACGATTACGGCAATGGCAAGTTGCGGCCATACTTCCTTTCCACAATGCTCACAACGCTTGGAAATCTCGGTGTTTTTCTTCACCGGAGCACCACAACATCCGCAATAACGAGTGTTCTCATCCCAATAAATTATCTCGGCACATTTCCCTGCATGGTCGTACATCGCTTGTGGTATGTAGTTCCACGACTTCCGCAGTGGCATTGTTGTGTATCTCTCGCCTGGTGTAAAACTGTCTATTTTCACGGTCTTCTTGCCGCAAATCGTGTGGATGGTGTTCCATTCCTTTAGCTTTACAGGACACTCGTCGGCTATTGGAACAGTGTAAGTTCCATCGCTTTTCAGTTCCAGCAGCAGTTCATTATTACAAAATATGTACCATTCAAACATTGTCTGTGCTTGCCTCTGTTTAATTCAGTATTGTGGCTGCGACCTTTGTAATGTCGCTAACTGTTATCTCACCATCCTCGTCAGCATCGGCTGCTTTAGCGTCGAATGGGGTTGGATTGAACCCAAGTATATATGATGCTATCGCTGTGATGTCGCTTACGTCAATGCTTCTGTCGGCATTTGCATCGCCTGGAAGATAGTCTCCTTCGATTACATTTATCGTCAGTGTATCGGTAATGCTGGTGCCTGAGAAGTCGCTCATAGTCTTTATCACCACTTCATATCGCCCTGCAACGGTAGGTTTTCCGGTGAATGTGAGCGTACTGTTGTTCGTATTCTTTGTTTGTGTGAGTCCAAGTTCTGCGTCAGAGAGCGACGTAATCTTCGTTGTGCCGTCGCGGAGTGCCACATTGAATGCCGCACTGCCACAGTTTACCCATCTCACAACGACTGGTTTGATGCTGTCGTCGAGCAATATCGTCTGATGTTTTTTGCTGTTGAGATACTCAAATTCGCTATTCACGAAGTCTGGAAGATAGTATCCGAGGTGTGGAGGCTGGTTATAGCAGCACTGCTCAAACGAGATTGCCAGACGGTAAATGTTGTCGTGCATCAGCGTTGGTATGCGCATCTTTGTCGTTTCGGTTGAGGTATAGATGTTCAGTGTGGCATTGTCTGAGGTGCAATACTCTATTACTTCCTCGCGCCAGTCGCCGAAAATGTCGGCTGTGAGGCACGGTGTAGATTTCGTCGAGTTGCATTTTCCTGCCCAGTTCCAATCGCTTGTGCTGAAGTCAACCATCTTTGTCGTGGTGTTGTTTGTCGAGTTCCATTTCGTTATTGTTGTGCCGTCGAGCAGTTCATCGTTCACATCGCCGTCCCAATATATGCGGAAGTTCTGGCTTGGTTTATTGGTTGTGACGTTCGCACCCTTGCAATTCCTCATGTTACTACAGCCTGACCATGCCTCGTAGCCACGGTATTTGCTGCTTATGTCGGCTGCAATGCCTCGTCCATTGTCCTTGTCGGTGAAGCCACGGAAGATTATTTCGCCTGTTGCAGCATCGTGCATATCGTCGCCAAACTTCCCACTTTCGTGTGGCATGAACACTTCAAGTCCTGGTCGGTCAGGGTCCATGTCGCCCAGATGGAGCGCATCGCCATGCCCAAGTCCCGTGCAGTACATCAACATACCATCGTTGTCGATTGCTGCAGAGCCAAAAATAATCTCGTCGCACCCGTCTCCATCTACGTCGCCTGCCGCTACTGCATGGGCTCCTTGACCGTAAGCGGTGTGGTCGGCAGTGTTTTCGCCCGACGTATTTGGTATTCTAAGTGCACTGTAGTTCTTGGTCGTACCCGTTGAGTCGGTCACTTTATATACTGTCTGCGACGATGATTGATGCAGCCAACGAGTGCTGAGCTTGCCGTTTTCGTACCTTACAGCCCACAGGAATGCCTTAGTATAATATCCTCTCACCATTATTGCGCATGGCAGTTCTTCGGCTCCGTCAATGTAAGCCACCGTTGAAAGGAATCGATCACAGCGGTTTCCATAGTCATCACCCCAGAAACTTTTGTTCGAACCGCTCGGTGCACCGCCCAAGTTGCCTGCTCTATTTGGGTTGTAGAACACTGTATGTACGGCTCCACCAGTCTCTCCGTTGAACACTGTGAGGTATTCCGGACCTGAAAGTATGTATCCGCTTGAGTTGCGATAGTCCTTTGTGTTGTCGGCAGCGAGGATTGTTGCGTCGTCGGCTGCCGTATTAACATACTTGCCTTCTCCGTCTTTGCTGCCTGGAGCAGTCTTGCAGATGAGTTCAGCCTTGCCATCCTTGTCGAAGTCGAACACAAGGAATTGCGTGTAGTGAGCACCTGCGCGAATGTTCACGCCAAGGTCAATACGCCAAAGTTTCTGTCCGTTCAGCTTGTAGCAATCAAGGAAAACATTGCCAGTGTAGCCATCCTGACTGTTGTCCTTCGAGTTGCTTGGGTCCCATTTCACGATAATCTCATACTGTCCGTCGCCATCCACGTCGCCGACGCTGCAGTCGTTAGGCGTGTAGCTATAGCTTCCGCTCTTGTTGCTGCCGCTTGCCGGACGGTCGAGTTTCAGCGTCATATACTTTCCTCCCCATTTTGTTGCAGTCGTAGAGTCAGTAGCCGTGCCGTTCTGATAGGTCACGAGTTTATATTCTCCACTGCCCACGTTTCCGCTATGCAGGAAACTCGTTGGATCATTCGTGCCAAAGTCTTTCAACTTGATACCTTTATAATATAGTACAAACGACGTTGAGTTGTCGTCGGTGCCAAGGAATCGCCACGACACAAAGTTGCCCGACGTAGTGTGAACAACCACAAGTCCGCGGTCGAGTTTTTCCATTTGTGCAGGATTAGTCTTCAGTCTGTTTGCGCTCACCGTCAATGCTATCATCGTGGCAAGCATAGTGAATATTACCTTTTTCATTTGTATATTAGCATAAATTTAAGTTACATGTTACGCTTTGCAAAGGTAATGTTTTTTTTCGTTATCAGCAAATAATTTCGTGATTGAGTGCATGCTTTTTTTCAGGCGAGCGATAGTTTTTCTCTCGTTGAGCGATAGTGTTGCGAGAGACGAACGCTTAACCCGAAAAAAAGTTGTACAACTTTCACTCGAAAGTTGTACAACATTCAGTTGAAAGTTGT
>JAKSIZ010000027.1 GCA_024398515.1 Bacteroidaceae bacterium
TTTAGGTTTTCAACCAACAACCCACAACCGATAACCAACCACCATCTCATTTTTTACGAACGAAGTGAGATATTTTTTATGCGAAGCATATTTTTTATATGATGTATGGATAGCCACGATAGTGGTGTCTTTGTGTGGTGTGGTGGTGCAAGAACTTGTTCTTAAGCACCGACACACCACACAAAGACATGGGCTTCAGTATGAAGCACACCATACATCATATCATTTTTTTCTATTATAACTACACACGAAATTGTTTTATAGTCATCCGCTAAGTAATAGCCTGAAAGGCTTAATCCTTTGATTTTTATAATGATTTTCTTTAGATTTTAAGGCGCGCAGCGCCGCCCCCAACAAGTCGTCCCCATTATTTTTGTTCAGATTTTAACTATAGATTTTCAAAATCAAGATAAAAATCAAACGAATAATAAGATGAAGGCTTTATTTTGGTCGCTCCGCTCAAAATCTAACTCAAAATCAAAATAAAAATCCGTATAGTAAGCCTTTCAGGCTATGATTTAGTTGACAATAATCGTAAAGAAATGGTTTTGTAAAGGAAATTGTAACATAATAATACCATTTTTTACTCAAATTCATACATAGTTGCGAAATAATTTGTAACTTTGTGCGGTTATTTTTTTATTGAGATATCGCATGAGAATAGATATAATTACAGTGGTGCCGGAGATGCTTGAAGGCTTTATGAAAGAGTCGATACTCGGCCGTGCACAGGATAAAGGCATCGTGGAGATATACGTTCACAACCTCCGCGACTATACTAACGACAAGTGGAAACGCGTTGACGACTATCCGTTTGGAGGCTTTGCCGGCATGGTGTTGCAGTGCGAACCTATCGACAATGCAATCTCTGCACTAAAGGCAGAACGCGATTACGACGAAGTAATCTACGTGACTCCCGACGGAGAACGGTTCGATCAGCCGATGGCAAACTCGCTTTCCATGTACGAGAACATAATCATTCTGTGTGGACATTATAAAGGTATTGACCAACGTGTGCGCGACCATCTGATAACAAAAGAGATCACAATAGGCGACTATGTGCTTACTGGTGGCGAACTTGCAGCGGCAGTTATTACCGATGCAGTGGTCAGATTACTGCCTGGAAGCATTGGCGACGACGAAAGTGCACTGTCGGATTGCTTCCAGGATAACCTCCTTGCGGCACCGATTTACACACGCCCAGCCGACTATAAAGGATGGAAAGTGCCCGACATACTGCTCTCAGGCCACGAAGCAAAGATAAAGGAATGGGAGATAGAAGAGAGTCTCAGAAGAACAAAAGAACTTAGACCGGATTTGTTGGATGAATGAAATTGACAGAATAAAGGCTTTGCGGAGCGAACTGCACGCACACAATCATCGCTATTATGTGGAGAATAACCCGATAATCAGCGACCAGGAGTTTGATATTCTTATGCACGAGTTGCAGGATTTGGAGGCACGTCACCCCGAACTCTATGATGCAAATTCGCCAACGCAACGTGTCGGTTCCGACCTTTCACAAGAGTTCAGGCAGGTGGCACATAAGTATCCTATGCTCTCACTTGCCAACACTTACAACCGCCAGGACGTTGAAGACTTCTATAATCGAGTGAAGAATGGGCTGAACGGAGAGGCGTTTGAGGTGTGTTGTGAGATGAAATACGACGGTCTTTCCATATCACTCACATACGAAGACGGGCGACTTGTGCGTGCCGTGACGCGTGGCGACGGAGTGAAAGGCGACGATGTGACGGCAAATGTAAGGACAATCCGCTGCATTCCATTGGAACTTTCGGGCAATACTGTATCAGGCAAACCATATCCAAGAGAGTTTGAAATACGCGGCGAAGTGCTGCTGCCGTTCGACTCATTCAATAGACTGAACGCAGAACGTGAGGCGGATGGCGAACCATTGTTTGCCAATCCACGCAATGCAGCATCGGGAACATTGAAACTTCAAAGCTCAGCCGAGGTGGCCCGACGCGGCTTGGACGCATACCTTTATTATCTGTTGACCGACGAAAACGAGTCGAAACCAGCACAACAATTGGACTTGTTTACGTTTGCAGAACCAGAAGATTCGTTGCCTTCAACACATTTCGACCGACTTGAAGCCGCAAAAAGTTGGGGATTCAAGATATCGAAAGGCATGAAACTATGCAAGACTTTGCAGGACATATACGATTACATTGACTGTTGGGACAAGGAACGCAAGAACCTTCCAGTGGCTACTGACGGCATTGTATTGAAGGTAAATTCACTTCGTCAGCAGAAGTCGCTGGGCTTTACAGCCAAGAGTCCGCGATGGGCAATAGCATATAAGTTCAAGGCAGAACGTGCATGTACGCGACTTGATGAGGTCACTTATCAGGTTGGTCGCACTGGTGCCATCACTCCTGTAGCGAATATGCAGCCAGTTTTGCTTGCCGGAACGGTGGTGAAACGAGCTTCGTTGTACAATGCAGATGCCATAAGTCAGCTCGGTTTACACATCGGCGACTATGTTTATGTGGAAAAGGGTGGGGAGATAATACCAAAGATTGTAGGCATAGATATTGACCAACGACCAATCATAAGCCAACCTGTGCAGTTCATTAAGCACTGTCCTGAATGCGGCACACCACTTGTGCGCTATGAGGGAGAGGCTGCGCATTACTGTCCAAACGACACAGGCTGCCCTCCACAGATAAAGGGCCGCATAGAACATTTCATTTCGCGTAAGGCAATGAACATAGATTCGCTTGGACCTGAAACCGTTGAAGACTACTATAATCATGGGCTGATAAAGAACATTGCAGACCTGTATCGTATTCAGGTGCAAGATATAAATGGCGATGGAAGTCGTGAGAAGTCGGCGGTGAAGATAGTCAACAGCATAGAGGCAAGCAAGCAAATGCCGTTCGAACGAGTGGTGTTTGCAATAGGCATACGTTTCGTCGGCGAGACTTCAGCCAAGCAATTGGCACGGCATTTCAAGTCGATGGAAGCGTTGGAAAGTGCAACAAAGGAACAGTTGCTTGAGGTTGACGGCATAGGAGAGGTGATGGCGCAGAGTATAATAAACTATTTCAGCAATCCTGCAAACGTTGAAATAGTGAATAGATTGAAGTCGTTTGGCTTGCAGATGCAGTTGTCAGAAGATGCACTTGCCGCACATTCAGACAAACTTGAAGGAAAGGTCATAGTGATCAGTGGCGTGTTTGCCCAGCACTCACGCGACGAATACAAGCAGATAATAGAAACAAATGGGGGAAAGAATGCAAGCAGCATAAGCAAGAATACCGCTTTTGTGCTTGCAGGTGACAACATGGGTCCGGCAAAACTTGAGAAAGCCGAGAAACTTGGAGTGCCTATCATCAGCGAAGAAGAGTTCCTGCAAATGATAGAGTGAAAGTTTCATAAAATAATTGTCAGTGTGAAAATAATAGTGTATTTTTGCACCAAAATATGTAATAGATAACATCTCATTAGAGCATATACATGAAAAAAGAAGAAGATAAAACAGAAAACAATATAGCAAAAAAAGGAAAACGTAAGAAGTATATATTGTTGGCGTTGAAGGCTTTTCTGGTATTTATTCTTGCAGTTGTGCTTTTCCTTTTGGCAGTAAACTTTAACTTCCTTGGGTTGTTTGGCAGTATGCCTTCAACAGAACTCATAATGAATCCGCGTACCGACAACGCTTCGCAGATATATAGTGAGGATGGAGTGATGATAGGAAAGTTCTATCATGAAAACCGCACTCCGACAAAGTTCCGCGATATAAACCCTGTATTCTGGCAAGCATTAGTCAGCACTGAGGACGAACGCTTCTATGAGCATCACGGTATTGACTTCTGGGGTTTTGGCGCAGCATTCAAGGATATGATTGTTCATGGGCATCCACGTGGTGCATCGACCATTACACAGCAGTTAGCGAAGAACCTCTATCGTGTACGTACAAACTATTCTACCGGTTTATTGGGCAATATACCAGGTCTGAGAATGCTTATCATTAAGAGCAAAGAATGGATTTCTGCTGTGAAACTGGAAATGTTCTATAGTAAGAATGAAATACTAAATATGTATGCCAACACGGTTGAATTTGGCAGCAATGCATACGGCATAGGTACAGCGAGTAAGGTATATTTCAACAAGACTCCAAATGATTTGACAGCGGAAGAAGCCGCGGTTCTCGTAGGAATACTGAAGGCGACGACGTTTTATAATCCTGTTTTGAATCCAGACAATAGCTTGAGGCGCAGGAATACAGTGCTCGACAATATGTACAAACAGGATTTTCTGACAGAACAGCAACGCGATTCTTTGTGTGCACTGCCGCTGAAACTCGATTATCATCCTGAAGAAAAGAACGAAAATCTTACAATGTATTTCCGCGAAGCTATTGCCAACGAATTGAGCGAATGGTGTGATGTTTCAGGCGTGGACCTTTATGCTGATGGATTGAAGATATACACCACAATTGACTCAAGGATGCAAAAGTTTGCCGAGAACTCGGTGCGTCGTAACATGCAACGCATACAACGCGACTTTGATGCACATTGGGGGAAGCGAGATCCTTGGAGCAAGGAACAACCAGATTTGGTTAAGAATATAGCGAAAAAGACATCATATTATAAGGAATTGGAGAAAATCTTTCCAGATAATCCTGATTCAATAGAATACTACATCAACAAACCACACGAGACAAAAGTGTTCTCATACGATGGACCTGTGACGAAAAACTTGTCGTTGATGGATTCCATAAGGTACATGTGCCGCTACATGCATTGTGGATTTGTGGCAATGGATCCTGCTAATGGCTACGTAAAGGCATGGGTAGGCGATGTGGATTATCGTGCATGGCAGTATGATAAGGTTACAGCATTGCGTCAACCTGGCTCAACATTCAAGTTGTTTGTTTATACTGAAGCAATGAATCAGGGATTGACTCCAGCTGATAAGCGTCAGGATTCGCCTATAACAGTGAGAGTTCTTGACGACGGAAAGTACCGCAATTGGTCGCCAACCAATGCAAACGGACGTTTCAGTGGCGACAGCATGACGCTGAAGAATGCCTTCGCACAAAGCATAAACTCAATCGCAGTCAAGCTTGGACAAGAAGTTGGAATATCGTCCATAGCACATACTGCATACGATATGGGCATTACTACCAAGCTTGAAGAGCAACCATCGCTTTGCCTTGGAGCGTCGGAAGTGAAACTCATAGATCTCGCTGATGCGTACTGTACCGTAGCAAATGGTGGAGCGAAAGTTACACCGACACTCGTCACGAGAATCGTTGATGCAGATGGTAAAATTATTTATCAAGCACCAGTTGAGAAGGTTCAAGTCCTTGCAAAGCGCACTGTGACAATGATGCAGCAAATGCTGATGGGTGGTGTGCAGAACGAACACGGAACTTCTCATTCACTCCTTAATTATATAGGCGATGTCAGTGATACTGACTTTGGAGGAAAGACTGGCACGACAAACAACAACTCTGACGGTTGGTTTATGGGAGTTACTCCACATCTCGTTTGTGGTGCTTGGGTTGGTGGCGAGTATCGTTCTATTCATTTCAGCAACGGGCAGGGCCAAGGAGCAAAGACTGCTCTCCCTATCTGTGCCGACTTTATGCGCGATGTATTCCATTCCTCTTTGTTTAGGAAATATCACGGACAATATCCTCCGCTATCGGATGAAGATATGATGTGGATGGACATTGACACTCTCGTCATCGAACCTGACACTGTGCTGATTGACGAAGAAGAATTACTTGACAGTTTTAATTTAGACGAAATGATATGAAAAAAAAACAATGCTACATAATTGCTATTGTCGTATGTGCTATATTCGTGATTGCTTATATTGCATACAACTTCTTTGCCTCGTTCTCTGCTTCTGATGAAAAGCAAAGTATCTATATTGACAACGATGACAACATAGATTCAGTTTATACCAAGTTGCAACCTATGGCGCGTACAATGTCGCTGACCGTATTCTCTACCATGACTCGTCACACCGAATATGCCGACCATATAAAGACGGGACGCTATGAAATCTCGCCAGGCATGGGTGCACTTCAAGTGTTCCGTATGCTGCGTGGAGGAATGCAAGAACCTGTAATGGTCACTGTTCCGAACGTCAGAACCATAAACCAGATGGCTGGACGATTGTCGAAAGCACTCATGTGCGACAGCGTAGAACTTGCCGAAGCACTTTCTGACGATGCCGTTTGTAGGGCATACGGCTTTACAAAGGCAACAATTCCGTCAATGTTCGTTCCAAACTCATATAGCATGTATTGGAACATTTCAGTCGAAAAACTCTTGCAAAGGATGAAGCAGGAGTATGATGTCTTTTGGAACACTGAACGCAAGACAAAGGCAGCGTCGATGAAACTGACGCCCGACCAGGTCTGCACCATTGCAAGTATTGTTGATGAGGAAACAAACAAGACCGACGAAAAGCCAACCATTGCAGGACTTTACTATAACCGTTACCTGAAAGGAATGAAGTTGCAAGCCGACCCAACGGTGAAGTTCGCTCTTCAGGACTTTGGCATACGACGAATACTAAACAGCATGTTGACCACCGATAGCCCATATAACACCTATATGTATGCAGGGCTGCCTCCTGGTCCGATACGAGTACCGTCGCAGGAAGGCATAGATGCTGTGCTTAACTATGAGCACCATAATTACCTGTACATGTGTGCCAAGGAAGACTTCTCGGGCTATCACAACTTTGCTGTAACAGGCACCGAGCACCAAGCCAATGCCCGTCGCTATGCCCAAGCCCTTAATGCAAGGGGAATAAGATAGGCGATGTAAATTGACTATATTTGCTTTTTTCGTTAGGAACGTGTAATTTAGAAATCATTGAACAATGGAAATAAAGAATGCTGAATTTGTGATTAGCAGCCAGACGGTAAACAGTTGCCCGAAAGATAATAAGGAGGAATATGCCTTCATAGGGCGCAGTAACGTAGGGAAGTCGAGCCTTATCAACATGCTCTGCAACAATAAAAAACTTGCAAAGACATCGGCAACACCAGGAAAGACGCTGCTCATAAACCATTTCATCATCAATAAGGATTGGTATCTTGTCGATTTGCCAGGCTATGGATATGCCAAAAGGTCGAAGTCGGAGATAAAACGTCTGGAGCAGATGATACAAGGTTACATACTGCAACGTCAGCAATTGGTGAATGTTTTCCTACTTGTTGACATCCGTCTTGAGCCACAGAAGATTGACCTTGAGTTCATCGATTGGTTAGGAACGAGCGGAATTCCGTTCTGCATCGTCTTTACTAAAGCCGACAAGATTGGCAAAGTGGTGGCGCAGAAGAACGTAGCGGCGTATTGCAAGAAACTTAGCGAGACGTGGGACGAGCTGCCTCCATACATTGTTACAAGTTCTGAAACTCGTCAGGGTAGGGAAGAGGTGCTGAATTACATCGATTTATGCCGCAGCCAGTTATAGACGTACAAGGCGTGTCGAAGCGTTTCGGCGAGCGAATCCTCTTTGAGAATGTCTCGTTTAGTATCGCTGAACGGCAGAAAGTAGGACTAATAGCACGCAACGGCACGGGCAAGAGTACGCTGCTTTCAATGATTGCAGGCGTCGAAAGCCTCGATAGCGGTAGCGTTATCTTCCGCAATGGTATTCGTGTGGGCTATCTTTCGCAGGAGTCACTCTTCGATGAAAACGAGACTGTGCTTGACGCATGCTTCAACCACAACAACGAGGATGAGAAGATTCTAAAGGCAAAACAGATTCTGACGAAGTTGAAGATTGCCAATCTTGACCAGCGGATGGGCTCACTTAGTGGTGGTCAGCAGAAGCGAGTGGCACTTGCCAACGTGCTGATTACCGAGCCTGACCTCCTGATTCTTGACGAACCGACGAACCATCTCGACATTGAAATGATAGAATGGCTCGAAGGTTTTCTTTCGCGGGGAACGCAAGCGTTGCTCATGGTGACGCATGACCGCTTCTTCCTCGACCGAATATGTTCGGTAATCATAGAACTTGACGACCGCCAAATCTACACTTATCGCGGCAACTACAGTTATTATCTTGAGAAAAGACAGGAGCGATTGGATAACCGACGGGCTGAAATGGAGCGTTGCATGAACCTCTACCGCACAGAACTGGAGTGGATGCGACGAATGCCACAAGCACGTGGACATAAGGCAAAGTACCGTGAGGATGCCTTCTGGGAACTAAAAGATCGCGTGACACGACGCATCGAAGAGCGACAGATGAAACTTAAACTCTTCAACGTCTATATTGGAAGCAAGATATTCGAGTCGCAATACGTGTCGAAATCGTTCGACGAAAAGGTCATACTCAAGGACTTTTACTATAACTTTGCACGCTATGAGAAGATGGGAATCGTGGGCAACAACGGCACGGGCAAGAGCACATTTATTAAACTTCTTCTCGGTCTTGTACCGCCCGACGATGGTCGTTTCGTCATTGGCGAGACGGTGAAGTTCGGCTATTTCTCGCAGGAAGGACTACACTTCAACGACCAGCAGAAGGTAATCGACGTGGTAAAAGCCATTGCAGAATACATTGATGTGGGTAAAGGCAAGCATCTCTCGGCTTCGCAATTCCTGCAATACTTCCTGTTTTCACCCGAGCAGCAGTACGACTACGTGTATAAACTCAGTGGAGGCGAGAAGCGGAAACTCTATCTTTGCACGGTGCTGATGCGCCATCCTAACTTCTTGATACTCGATGAACCTACAAACGACCTCGACATTGATACGCTGCAAGTGCTTGAGGAATACCTTGAGGACTTCCCAGGATGCGTCATAGTGGTTTCGCACGACCGATATTTCACTGACAAGATTGTAGATCATTTGCTCGTGTTCCACGGCGATGGCGACATACAAGACTTCCCTGGCAACTATACACAGTATCGTGAATACGAGAAATTGCAGGTAAAAGAGAGTTCGACGGAACAGAAACAACGTCCTGCGAGAGAAAAACCGAAGACGGAAAAGCGCAAACTCTCGTTTAAGGAAAAACGCGAGTTCGAGCTGTTGGAACGCGACATAGAGGCTCTCGAAACCGAACAGAAACAGATAGAGGAAGCCCTGTCGTCGCCAAATCTTGCCGTTGACAAGATTGTAGAGATGAGCAAACGCTTGCCGGTACTAAAGGAAGAACTCGACGAGAAATCCATGCGATGGCTTGAGTTATCCGAGTTCGTATAATCATATCAACCTTATCGTTG
Source organism: Bacteroidaceae bacterium (assembly GCA_024398515.1). GTDB lineage: Bacteria > Bacteroidota > Bacteroidia > Bacteroidales > Bacteroidaceae > Prevotella. The sequence goes on from JAKSIZ010000027.1 coordinate 9,236, forward strand.
TTCAATCTTCGAATTTCATCCGCGCGTGCGCGCGTATATATAATAATGTATGGCGTTAAACAGCCCATCATTGTGTCAACGAATTTTTCCGTTGGCAAAAAACCAAAAAAGTAAATTCGTGACACGAAAAACTGCATTTTAATCAAGATATATTAACGTTTTTTGCATTTTTATTGACAAAAAGTTGCAAGAAATAAAAAAAAACAGTTAATTTTGTAGTCTAATTTGTGAGATTGTGTACATTTGGATAACAAAAAATTCGAGTAACACTAATTTGAAAGTTGAATATTTTATGTATTATAAGTTTAATTAATGTAATTATGATGAAAAAACTGACAATGATTTTAGCATGTCTTTTCCTCTCAGTAGGAATGGCATTTGCTCAATCAACTGTTTCAGGTACTGTAACGTCAAAGTCTGACGGCCAGCCAGTAATTGGTGCAACCGTTAAGGTCGTTGGCATAAACGTAGGTGCCGTAACAGATGCAAACGGACGCTTCACATTTACAGCTCCTAAGGGTGCAAAGCACGTTGAAGTGTCCTACGTAGGTATGATTACGCAGACAATTCCTGTAGGAAGCAACTTGCGTATCGTTTTGGCAGAAGACCCTAAGGTCCTCGACGAAGTAATGGTTGTAGCTTACGGTACAACTAAGAAGTCGTCGTTCACAGGTTCTGCCGAGACAGTTGATAGTAAGGAAATGGAACTTCGTCCTATCACATCAGCAACAAAGGCAATCGAAGGCCATGTAAATGGTGTGCAGACAACGTCTGGTTCAGGACAGCCTGGTTCTTCTCCATCAATCATCATCCGTGGTTTCGGTTCCATCAATGCTTCAAACACACCTCTGTATGTAGTTGATGGTATCCCTTACGATGGTTCAATTGCATCTATCAACCCGTCTGATATCGAAAGCATGACAGTCCTCAAGGACGCATCAGCGGGTGCTCTTTACGGTGCACGTGGTGCAAATGGTGTTGTGATGATTACTACCAAGAAGGGTAAGGAAGGTAAGCCAGAAGTAACATGGCGTTCAACAGTAGGTTGGAACTCACGCTCTTTGAAACCATACGACAATGTAGATATGAAGGAATTTGTTCAGTTGCTTTATGAAGCATACCGCAACGACAATATCTATAGAGATGGTATGGATTGGGAAAGTGGTGAGGCAGCAGCTCGCGCAGCACTCAGCGGCAAGCTTGGAGGCGAACTCTACAACCCATTCAAGAACTATACGTGGAACAATATCATCGACCCTGCAACTGGTCAGGTTCGTCCAGATGCACAAGCTGCATGGGACGAAAACTGGATGGATGAAATTCAGCGCAAGAACGCTTTCCGTCATGAACACCAATTCCAGATTGCTGGTGGTTCAGAACGTACAAAGTATATGATGTCTCTCGGCTACTTGAACGAAGATGGTACTCTGAAGACTACAAACTTCCAGCGTTACTCTGCACGTGTTAACGTTCAGTCAGAAGTTACTGATTGGTTCTCTGCAAACATGAATACATCTCTCGGTCATTCAATCCAGAACTACAGTCGTTTTACTGGTACAGCAAATTCAAACGTATGGTACACAGCTCAGTTTGCTAACCCTCTGTTCCCAGTTTACATCAAGAACCTCGATGGAACGAATGCTCTCGATGCAAACGGTAATCCACAGCTTGACTATGGTGAGAATGGACGTCCAGGTACTTTGTCTGACTTCAGCGTACTCGGTGGCTTGTATGATGACATAAGTGACGTTCGTTCAGACATCGCAAGTGTACGTACAGGTCTCGTATTCGGTTCTGATTCTGACCGCTTCGGTTGGGCTAAGGGCATCAAGTTGGCTCTTAACTTCGGTCTTGATTATAACAACAGTAACGAGATGGAGTATTACAATATGTATCATGGCAACCAGGCAAATGCCGGTGGTTTGATTTACAAGTATAACGGAAGAACTCAGAGCTACACATTCAACCAGTTGCTCACATGGAATCGTTCGTTCGGCAAGCACAACATCGACTTCCTTGTAGGTCACGAATGGTATGATTACAAGTACAACTACCTCAGTGGAGGTAAGTCTAATTTGGTTGATGGTATCTATGAACTTCGTCCTGGTACAACTCTTCAGGATGCAGACTCATACTCTGATAATTATAGAATCGACTCATGGCTGAGCCGTCTCAACTATAATTTCGCTGACAAGTATTATTTCTCAGCTTCTCTCCGTTCAGATAAGTCTTCACGTTTCCACAAGGACAACAACAAGGGTACATTCTGGTCGTTAGGTGCTAACTGGCGTATCACTGGTGAAGAGTTTATGAAGAGCGTAAAGTGGGTTGACAACTTGAGCTTCAAGGTTAGCTATGGTGAGCAAGGTAACGATAATCTCGGTTCATACTATGCTTGGCAGAGCCTTTACAACCTTTCATACTCAAACGGTGATAATGTAGGTGGTGTCATCACATCTCTCGAAACCAAGGATCTTACTTGGGAAAAGAATGGTAACTTCAACATCGGTATTGAAGGCGCATTGTTCGACAGACGAGTTCGCTTCAACTTTGAGTATTACTACAGAAAGACTACTGATATGCTCCTCAGCTATCCAATGGCACTTTCAACAGGTTTCTCTGGCTACAATGCCAACGTAGGCGATATGCGCAATACAGGTGTTGAAATGGAATTGACAGTAACTCCTATCAAGACAAAGGATCTTGTATGGGATTTCACTTTCATGGGCAACACTGTAAGCAACAAGGTTCTCAAACTTACTCAGGAAAGTCCTGAAATCGTAAGTTCACCTTTTATTATAAAGGAAGGTATGCCTTACAACACATTCTATTTGCCAAAGAGTGCAGGTGTTGACCCAACTAACGGTCAACAACTCTACTGGGCATACAAGAAGGATGATGACGGCAATAAGATTGATGGTTCTGAATACATCACAAAGAACACAGCTGAAGCTACAAACAGCCGCTACTATCAGGGCAGCCGTATTCCTGACTTCTATGGAAGCATTGGAACCAACCTTAGCTGGAAGGGCATCGACCTCTCTGTTTTGACTACTTATTCACTTGGCGGTAAAATTTACGATGCCTTGTATTATGGTTCAATGAACGTAATGTATATTAATGATACTTGGAACCGCAGCGCACTTCGTCGTTGGCAGCAGCCAGGCGATGTTACAGACGTTCCACGTATGTCGTTCAACTCAACTAATATCGTTACTGACCGTTATTTGATTGACGCTTCTTACTTCGCAATCAAGAACATTACTCTTGGATATACATTCCCTACTTCTCTTGTTACAAGTTGGGGCTTGGGCGGATTGAAGGTGTTTGCTTCTGCTGACAACCTCGTTCAGTTCAATCACCTTGATGGTATGAACCCACAGTATAATTTCTCGGGTTCTACCAGTTATACATACGCTCCTAACAAGACTATCTCTTTAGGTATTGAAGTTAAATTCTAAATACGACAAGGATTATGAAAAAAATAATGAAATATACAGCAATTGCTCTCTTTGCAATAGGTTCTCTTACTGCTTGTAGCAGCGATAAACTTGAAACGGCTCCGACCGATGCAGTTTCAGGTTCTACATTGATGGGTAATTCCAATACAGCTATTGTTGCTTTGAATGGTATTTACCGTACTTTCTATACAATGGGTGCAAATCAGGAGACATTTGGTCCTACTTCATGGAATCTCGTTTGGGATTGTATGGCTGAAGATATGGTAATGGGTGCTGGTGGTAATGGATGGTTTGAATGGGATGTTCTCTATCGTTTCAAGAACTACTGGACATCTAGTGGAGAACGCTGCTACAACCTATGGAATGACAACTACACATGGATTTCTAATGCTAACTATATCCTCGCTGCTGACTCTACAATGACTGGCGACGATGTTGACTATGTAATTGGTCAGGCATACGCCATCCGCGCATTCTCTTACTTCAATCTTGCACAGGCTTATGCCCGTACACTTGTAGGACACGAGAATGAACCTTGTGTTCCTATCTATACTGAACCTACTGTTCCCGGAACTCAGGGTAAACCTCGCGTTTCAGTTAAGGAAGTTTATGCACAGATTGATGCTGATATCAACAAGGCAATTGACTACCTGGAGAAAACAAACAACAAGCAAGACGACAAGACTCACATCAGTTATGCTGTGGCTTTAGGTCTCAAGGCACGTATTGCTTTGGTTGAAAACAAATGGCAGGAAGCAAGTGAAGCTGCAACTGCTGCTATAGCTGCAAGCGGTTGCGAAATCCAGGATGTTGAAGACTTCTTAGGTTGCAACGATGTTTCTTGCGACAACGTGATGTGGGGTGCTTACATCAAGGCCGACCAGGCAACAGGGTATGCCAGTTTCTTTGCACACATGGACCCAGGTTATGCATACGGCAAGGATTGCTATAAGATGATTAACAGAACTCTTTATGATAGCATGAACGAAACAGACTCTCGTCGTGACTGGTGGGATGTAGATATGAACAATGATGGTACTTTAGGTTATCAGCATGTTAAGTTCCTCTTCAAAAACCCACAGGACTGGACGGGCGACTACATCTGGATGCGTGTTGAAGAAATGTATCTCATCGCAGCTGAAGCCGAATGCCGTCTTGGTCACGAAGCAGAAGCTAAAGAATATCTTTCGCTTCTCATGGATCAGCGTGACCCTAATTACGATTGCTCTGCTCTTACAGGCACAGCTCTTGGCACAACTTCAAACGAAGAGACAGGCTCACTGCTTGAAGAGATCATCAGACAGCGTCGTATCGAACTTTGGGGTGAAATCGGTCGTCTGAACGACTTGAAGCGTCTCCACCAAGGTTTCCGTCGTACTGAAGAACAGGGATGGCCAAGCCAGTATCTGTTGTCAAGCGTACTTACAGACGATCCTGAAAGCTTTGCATGGATTTTCCTCATTCCTCAGGCAGAGTTTGACGGCAATGTGAATATGGATATCGTAAAGGACCAGAATCCTTTGGGAGATAAACAATAATATTAAAATCATAATGGTTATGAAATTACAGAAATATATTTTGGGCGCTGTCGTAGCAATAATGAGCACAATGTTCGTTAGTTGCGATAAGGATAATATAGCAGCAACTTACAGCCCATATACAGACAATGTTTCTTTCATGAGTGAAGAGGCTGCAAGCATCCTCACCAAGGATGCCTCTTGCGAGATTCCAGTTCGCGTAGTTCGCGCCACTAAGGGCACTGCTTGCGAAGTTAAGTACTCAATTGAAGTTAGCAAGGATGGTATTTTTACCGACCTCAACAATGGTGTCGTTTCATTCAAGGAAGACGAAACTGCTGCTTACATCAACCTGAAGGCTGATAACCTTTATCCAGGCGAAACATACGAAGCTATTATCACTTTCTCTAACGAGGTTATTGCTAAGGCTGATACTTTGCTCAATTCAAGTTTCGTTTCTACTTCTGTTGTTGTAGGACGTGACTTTGTATGGGAGAAGGCTGGTACTTGTACATTCGTTGACTATACATTCAGCGATGGTGCTGAGACAGATGGCGTTGAAATCGAGAACGCAGTGGGTACTAACCAGTATCGTATCGTTGCTCCTTATACGAATCTGTTTGGAACTATTGATGATGGTGGCTTTGATTGTTCAGACTTTAAGTTCACTTTCAATCCAGAGGACAATAGCATAGAACCTATGATGACAGGTGATTATAACGTTATTCTCGATCTTGATGATGGTGGTGACGTATATCAGTTTGTTTGGCCTGCAAAATACATACCAGATCATTGCTATGTTGAGCAAGAAGGAAATGATTATTACATTTCTGCTCTCGGCATTATAAGTGATGAAGGTTATTATGGACCTTGGGGATTCGAGTTCGTTTGGGACGAAGGATGGCCAGGAAAATAAGTTGAATTACTTATAAACTAAATAGAAAACTGGGGTTTGCATCTTGTGAACCCCAGTTTTTTTTGCTCTACCCCACAACCTACACCTTATTAATATACGCGCGTGCATGCACGTGCGTACAAAGTATCAGTTTTTTTACACCTCAAAGTCTCAACTTTGAACGATTAATTACCTTTGCCGATGCAATTCTTGATATATATCTATTCTGCACTTGACATTCTTATTATTTCTATTAATTTGATATATTGTGAACTTTTTGCGGAATTTTTTCGCAAATGTTTTGGTAAAATAGAAAATAATACTTAACTTTGCAAGCGACAACAGGTTGACTATATTGTTGGCTGGTGTTGCTAGACATTTTGAACAAACAACGCACCGCCTACGTGTTAGGCAAAGCGTTTGAGAGGACGTTACTGACGTTATCTTCTACGGTTAAACTTCGCAACTTTGACTTCATTCAGAAGATGCGCAATGGGCGTTCACAAAGGGATATGGAGTATCATTCCTCGATTATGGAATGTGCTACACAATTATCCTGCGTGGGCTTTCTATTGCTTATTCTGAATGATGGCAATGCGAAGGCCAAACCGTGGGATAAGCCGAATGTATAGAACCCACGCTCTTTCAAAACATATTTTATTAATAGCCGAATCAGGGTTTCTATAGGCATGTAAATTTTATTTGTTATGGATGCAGAAATGACGAACCCCGGATTGATTTGGATTAATGAAATGAATCCTCAAACTCCTGATGCATGTCTAAATGATGAAGACATGGTGAATTTTTTCTCTTTTATTAAATCAGCTGTTGATAATAATGCGGAACTTGGAACAGAGGATATTGTGAACTTGCTTAATGATGCAAACTGTAACTTCGACTGTAAAGATAATTGGCAGGACGCAGAAAAATCCATATTTGCCAACAAGTATTATGATTTGTACAAGATTATAAAAGAGTATGTACAATGGGCGAGATAAATACAATACTATATTAAACAATTATGAAAAAGTTTATTTTGATTTTTGCATTGATGCTCAACGCAGTTTGGGCAAATGCGCAGATAGCGAAGACTGACACCAAAGCTATGTCGGTAGAAACATTTATCGTTGATGACACATATCAACCGTATCTTGTTGGTGGGGAGATTGCAAATTATGATGAATCGTTTGTTCAAAGAAAAGGTCTCATAATAAGCACTTCTCAAGACAAGATGACAATTACAAATAAAACAAAATTTGTTGCAGTGTTAAATGATTCAGTGCAATACTTTAGTGATAGGGTGATAGATTGTTCTTCTTTCGAATACTCGAAAGAGCAATTCATCGTTCCAATGAAGTGGTTATGGGGAAATACGAAGTACTATGTAAAAGCATACGCAGTGTTGAATGATGGTAGTGTCATATATGGAAATGAGGTGTCTTTTGTTACACAAAATTATAATAGATATAATACATCTGGAGCCTATGCAAACGTATGGCATGCGTTTGATGCGACATTATTTGATTTGAAAACAGATGAAATTATCAATCCTAATACAGATGGCTTTTACTATTCAACTAATGAAAATCCAACATCTTGCAAATTTCAAGTAGGAACATTTTCATACTTATGCTTTAAGTTTAAGACAAAATGGAATTATATAGTATGGTATAGCAATGTATGGTGGAAACATACTTCTAAAACAGACCCTCTTACTAGGGAAGACAAAAATTTCCCGGTAATGTCATATAAAGATGGATACCTTACAATCACCCCATATACTGCTGGAGATGACATTTATTACAGCATTGACGGCAATTACTTTTCGCCAGAATCTTTTACTCAAAAATATGATGGACCAATAAAGATAACATCGCCATGTACTGTATGTTGCTATTCTATCAATAGTGATGGTATGCCAAGTCATACGAATGCTTACCAAATTCGCAAGACAGAGAAACCAAACACTGATATCAACGAGTATAATGATATCATTTATGTCAGAGATACTATTGTAAGATACAACGATTCTTTCCCTCTGAACATCAGGATGAAGAACTCTACAGATATCATAAGTTTCCAGTTTGACCTTGAATTGCCAAAGGGAATGAGCATTGTTTACGATGCTGAGGCTGAAGATTATGACATCAATCTTTCAACTGAACGTACGACAACGAAGCGTCATTCGTTGAGTTATCTACCACAAGAGGACGGAACAATGAGGATTGTATGTACCTCTGGCACAAATCAAAGTTTCAGCGGATACGATGGAAACATTGTCACAATCATGGTCAATGTTGATAAAGACATCAACCCTGGCGACTATGCACTTTACTTGAACAACATAGAGATGACTACGTCGGCGTTGAAATCCATCAATGTTGAGCAGTGCAAATCTACGCTTACTGTGAAGACTTATACGCTTGGCGACGTGAACAACGACGGCAATATTACCGTTACAGATGCTGCTTGCGTTGTGGCATTCATACTTGGTTCGAGCACCGACGGACTTATCCGTGAGGCAGCAGATGTGAATCAGGACGGCAATATATCTGTCACCGATGCTGCATGTGTTGTTGATATCATCCTTCACGGTGGCGCAAGTGCAGCAAAACCAGAGCCTATGCCAAAGGCAACCGACGACACTACAGCGAACAAACTCTTCGTTGAGGACTTCAGCGCAAAGCCTGGCGACCAGGTTGTCATCCCTGTAATGATGGACAATGATGCAGAGATAACCGCGTTCCAGTTCGATATGTACCTTCCAAATGGCATTACGATAGCTGAGGAAGATGGCGAACCGCTTATCGACTTGAGCCAAAGCCGCACCACTTACAAGAAGCATTCGCTCAGCTATCTGCAACAGGAAAACGGTGCAATGCGCATAGTATGCAACTCGGGTACGAACAAGACCTTCTCGGGCAACTCGGGCGAAGTAGTCAACGTCACGGTAAACATACCTGAGACAATGGCAGAAGGCGAGTACGAGATAAGCATCAAGGCGCAGGAGTTGACAACATCAGCCCTTCAGTCAATCAATGTTGACGAGACGAAATGTAAGTTGACAATCGAAACGCCGACAGGCATCACGTCCGTCCGCAATGCAAGTCTATCCGACGCACCAGCCTACAACCTGCAAGGCATCCGCGTAAACAGTGGCTACAAGGGCATTGTAATCAAGGAAGGCAAGAAGTTCCTGAATTAAGAATAAGGCGAAGCACATAGGGCTTCGCCTTTTTTCGTGTCTTTTTTTGGTGTATTCTGGGAACATTGGAATTTTACTGAGGGGACTCGGATTTAGACAAAAACAAAAAAAACACCTTGGCATTGTTGCAAATGTCTCTTTCGAGCCATAGATGTTGTAGGTGGATGAAAATCCTTGTGAACAAGTTCACAGATATATTCATCCACCTACAACATCACCCTTACGGGTTCTGCAACAATTCCAAGGCGAAAAACCAAAATAAAAGCTCCTTCCTGCTCCCCCAAAGGGGAGTGACTTGAATCCTTCATCCTCCCTTGGGGAGGACAGAGGGTGGCTCCTGTTTTTTTTCTGTTTATCTCCTTGAAGAGGATGAAAGCCTTCTGAAGGAAGGTGATGCTATGAGTGCGAGAATTTATCGGAGAACTTGTTCTCCAGGAAATTCTTGCACTCATAGCATCAGGTGCTGACAAGCAACCCATACTCTTCAAGGGGTTTTTCTTGTTTTTGTTAGATTTCAACTGATACGCATCAATACTCCCCCAGTATTTTTCCGCTAGCCGTCTTCTGTTTTTGTACAAGTTCGATGTGCACCAGTATGTTTCCGTTGAACTTTGTCATGACATGAGCGTAAGGGTTTTATGGAATGAGCCTAATGTTCCGCAAAAAACTGCTACAGTTTTCGATCGAAAACTGTAGCAGTTTTGACTTGAAAACTGTAGCAGTTTTTTGCGGAGCATAAAGGTCGTTCTTGTAAGTTATTACATAAAGGTCGTGAGAAAACTTTTCACATATTGTTGCAGAATATGAATTATTTTTGTTATCTTTGCAACGCAAACCAGAAAATTATATAGGCTATGTGTGAGTAGATCAAGATTCCTTGAGTCTATAAAACAGTTAGCGGATAAAGCAAATAATAAATTATGAAAACATTCTTTTTTGCATTATTGTGCCTTGTGACTGCGTCGGTGCAGGGGGCGGAAAGGTTTATAGAGTTCGATAAGAACGAAGGTTTTATCAATCTTACACAGACGAAAGGCAAGATTCGTGTTGACAAAAACGACTTCAAGGGTGTGCATATTGCCATCGCAAACCTTAGAAACGACCTCACTGCAGTGTGCGGAACCGACCGTGTGCCCGTTGTCATCGGCAGCATTGAACGCAGCAAACTCATACCTAAAAGCATCAAAAGTCAACTCACAGGCAAGTGTGAACAGTATATAATAACCTCGACCGACCGTGGCGAACTGCTCATCGCTGGCTCCGATATGCGTGGAACCATCTATGGCATTTACGAACTTTCGCGGCAGATAGGCGTCTCGCCGTGGTATTGGTGGGCTGATGTGCCAGTGGCAAAACACTCGCAACTCTACTTCAAACGCGGCACATACACCGACGGAGAACCTGCCGTGAGGTATCGTGGACTGTTTCTCAACGACGAAGCACCGTGTCTTACGTCGTGGGTGAAGAATTATTTTGGCACAGAATATGGCGGACATGAGTTCTATGCAAAGGTCTTCGAACTCCTTCTGCGCCTTAAAGCCAACTTCCTCTGGCCTGCAATGTGGGGATGGAGTTTCTATGCCGACGATGCACAGAACAGTCAAACTGCCAACGACATGGGCATCATCATGGGCACTTCACACCACGAGCCAATGGCACGAAACCATCAGGAATATGCCCGCAACCGTGCAAAGTGGGGCGCATGGGACTACGAGACAAACAAGGAAGGCCTTGACCTCTTCTTCCGCGAAGGCATGGAAAGAGCCAAGAATACCGAGGATCTTATCACCATTGGCATGCGTGGCGACGGAGATACATCGATGGGCGGCAAGGAAGGACACGACGATGAAGCGGTGTCACAGGATGAACGAGTAATGGGAATACTGAAGAAGGTGATTGACAATCAGCGCGAAATCATCGCCGATGTCACTGGTCGTCCGGCAGAAGAACGCCCACAGGTATGGGCTTTATACAAGGAAGTGCAGAAGTATTACGACAAAGGACTGCGAGTACCAGACGATGTAACGATACTTCTTTCGGACGATAACTGGGGCGACATACGTAGTCTGCCGACACTTGAAGAACAACGACGCAAGGGAGGGTGGGGCATTTACTACCACGTTGACTATGTAGGTGCGCCACGAAACTCGAAGTGGCTCAACATCACACCGTTTGCAAATATGTGGGAACAACTTCAACTCACCTATTCTTACGGCGTAAAAAAGCTTTGGGTGCTGAATGTAGGCGACCTCAAACCTATGGAATATCCTATCAGCATGTTCCTCGACATGGCGTGGAATCCGAAGGCTTACGACGAGACAAACCTCATTTCTCATGCCGAAGAATGGTGTGCAGAGCAGTTTGGAAAGAACAATGCAAAGGAGGCTGCACGTATCCTGAACCTTTACACATGGTATAATGGGCGAGTTACACCCGAGATGCTTGATGCCAGAACATACGATGTTGCCTCGGGCGAATGGAAGTTTGTACGCGATGAATACGCCCGACTTGCCGAGGAAACAAAGCGACAGTATGCTGCGATAGACGATAATTTGAAGGATGCTTACTATCAAATCCTGTATTATCCAGTGGTGGCAATGGCAAATCTTTACGATATGTATTACTCCGCAGCAACAGGCGACGAGGCGCAGATTGCCGTAGATTTTCAGTACGACAAGCAACTTTCCGACCATTACAACCGCACGATGGCAGGTGGAAAATGGAACGGAATGATGACTCAGAAGCATATAGGTTATCGCACTTGGAACGACAATTTCCCTGAAGATATAGCTCCAAGAGCGTTGTCTAAACGCACGGAAGAAGTGACAGAACTGTCGAAGGCAGTTATCATCGAAGCAGAAAACTATGCAAAAGCAACGACACCTGTGGCTGGAACACGCTGGACAACGATACCTTATTTAGGAAGAACGCGGTCGGGAGTGGCGTTGATGCCATACACTTTAAGCCCCGAAGGAGCAACTCTGACCTACGACATTCCGTTGCCGGAAGGCATGGATACGGCGATGAAAGAGGTCAAGGTGTATGTCATAACCAAGTCAAACCTTGCTTTCAAGAACAAGAACGGACATTGTTTCCGCATCGCATTTAATGGTGCAGAGGCAAAAATTGTGAATACAAATAGGGATTTGAATGAGGATCATCCGTATGATAAACTCTATCCAACCGTTGCCCGACGAATAATAGAAAATAAGGTAACGCTTGCTTTACCAACGGATGTGAAAGGCAATTTGCAACTGGAAATTGCCCCATTAGACCCAGGAATAGTGTTTGAAAAGGTCATAGTAGATTTTGGCAACTATCGCCCAACCTATCTTTATGGCATAAAATAAAAAACCAGGAAACCCCGCTTGAGGTTTCCTGTTAATCATTTGTAGGCTTTTGTCTTGACAATGCAAAAGACTAATTTCCCAGAATTATTGTTGCGGTGGCGGTGATGTCGGCAACGGTGATGGTGCCGTCGGCATCGGCATCGGCATTGGTGAGGCTGAACCCCTCAGGGATAGTGCCAAGGATACAGGATGCAATGGCTGTGATGTCGGCAACCGTCACCGCGCCGCCTGCGCCGGCCTCGCCAGGCAGAACGGTTGGCGTAGGGGTAATCAAGCCGGTAAGGTCGAGCGAGAATGTGCCGTGGGTGTTGGTCGCAATCCATTCGGAAGAATACAGAGGGTAACGCACAAGGATGGTGTTGGCAGGGAAGGTGATGATGCAACCGTCGAGACTGCCGCATACGCCGAGAGCCATCTGCTCATCGGGAGTAGAGCCTTCGGCTATAGCCTTGCCTGCAACGCTCGAGAGAACCATGCCGCCATGCTTGGCGTTGAAGGTAACGTTCATGTCCTGAACGTGGGTGAGATAAACTGCATGAGGGTTCTCGGCATGAATCTCAAGGTAGGTGTCGTAAGAGTCGGAAGTGTATTTGCCTGTTGAGTTCATAGGGTATGACTTGCCGTATGGGTTACGTATGCGGTAGAGACCAGCGTGTTTTGTGTTATACTCTACGTCAACGGAGTAGTCGTATTCCTTGAGTTTAGGATATACTTCGCTTGGCACGAGGTCTTCATGATACTTGGCACTGCCAAGTGATGCCCAGTTAGTCACTGCCACATACGTATGCTGATAGTTGGTCAATGCGCAAAGAGAGCCGTCGGTTTTTATGCCACAGAGTATGACGGTGTATTTTCCCGAGGTAGGGTAGGTGACTTCTATTGAATCTCTTGTCGTAGCAACCGTATATGGTACGGCGCCCGAGGCGATGCTGTTAGCATAGTCGGTAATCTCGGCAGCCGACATTTTTGTTTTCACAACGGCTGTCCGCAGTTCGGCAATGTCCTTGCCCACCTTCAGTGCAAGCGTCTGTCGTGCCGTGTCGTTGTCGAGTTCTGTGGTTTCGGTAGCGTTGAGAACTTCCAGCTTGAAGTCTGTTGCCGAGCCAGGGACATAGAGAGTGTCAACTCCGCTCCACGATGTAGATCCGTATGCGACATAGAGTTTGAACAAACCTTTGTCAGGGTCGAACGTGCAAGGATACTTCGTGTAGGTGTATGATTTGCTGTAATTCGGCATATCGGAAATGTAGGTGAGCTTTCCGGAAGTCGTCACGTAGCCGAAGAGTTGCTTTTCTACGGTACACTTGTTTGTAAGTTTGTTGAAGCCGATAATCAATGATTCGTTGCCGTTATAGCCCCATCCTTCGACAAGTATCTGGCACGTGTTTACGTCGGATTTGGAAGATCGTATCTTCACAGGAAGGTTGTCGTAGGTCTGATCATCGACGAAGACAGAGGTCAGGACGTATCGTCCCATGCCATAACCAAAGTTCTCCCACTCGTTCCATTCTATGATGTTGCCCTCGGCATCGGCAATAGTTGCAAAATTCTTCCACCCTACGGCAGTGGAATATGAGGATATGCTGCCCGACGGCACAATAAGTTGTGTGGCGTTGCAAAGTTGGGCGTCGAATGTCGTACCGCAAACAGTGAATGGAATAGGGCTCTCCATTATTATTTGTTCGAGGTTAGGACAACCAAAGAAAGCATTGCCGTTGATGATTTTTACGGTTGAAGGGATGGTTACCGACGTGAGGTTCTTGCAATTTGTAAAGGCTGCACAACCGATACGGGTGACCGTATAGTCCTTGCCGTCAATAGTGACTTCCGACGGAATGACAATGCTGCCAGAGTATGACATGCGTGCAGAATATGCCACGGCAACCTCGTTGTCGCAAAGGATATTATAGATGATGCCGTTTACGCTCTTACGGTTAGCATCGTTGGCAGGGTGGATGCCATAGACGATGTTTTGCGATTTGGTATATCCGTCAGGATTTGTTGAAAGGAAATAGCCGTTACCCTTGCCATTCCAACCGAAATTGAAATGGAAATAATCGCCTGATGCATAGCCGTCGCACACAAAAGCATGGGCACCATTACTGGTGGATCCACCATAAAGAATAGGGCGCATGGCATTGATTTCTGTTTTTATTGTGTTGTTCCATGAGGTTGTAGTAGTCGTACTGCTCTTTGATTTATACTTTACATCTGTGCTATAGCTGAAATTACTCTTGTAGGCTGTTACGCTATTGGTTTTCACAGCTCCGCTACTCGGACCATAATCCATATCGACAGAAATACCTGCATCTGACATCAGACGAGCAACGGCATTGCCTTGAGCTGAGGTATAAGTATTGTATGTTGGCATCATATTGTTCCATTCATACACAGAATTGCTGAAATCAGCAGTTAGAGTCTTTCCTCCCTTTTCCCAATTATATGAATTAGACCCCTTACCTTGGAGTGGCCAATTATGGAAGTACATCACCTGCGCCATTGCTGTTGCAACACATCCGGTGACGCATTGCTCATTGTTGAGTATCGGCGTATATGTGTTGTACGGTGCGCTTTGACCCCATGAAACGTCGCCAAGGAGTGGAGGCATTATGACCTCAAAAGGTTCTTCGGCGGTAGTGGCAGCAATGCTTTTTGCTCCATTTTTGCGTGCATACTCTATTTGCTCACTATATTGTGAGAGCCACCACTTGGCGTTTTCGGGCAGTTCGTCGTAGTTGAAATTATCTTCGTCGGAATATGCGAGCACCTTCTCGCCAATGACATCGTCGGCAGTGACGATGATAAAGCCACGGTCGGACTTGTTGAAAACATAAAAATCTTTTTTTCTATTAGTCGTAGCAGTGTAAGCCAATGATAATTGTGAAGAAAGAGTTTTGCGCACTTTTCCTAAAGAAGAAGCCTTGTCAGCAGATTTGCAGAATGACAACGCTTTTTCCTTAGCGTAGTTTACGTCGATTTCATCAGCGCAAATGTAGATTGAAAACAAGCAGACGGTTAATAGTAAAAAGATTCGTTTCATTGTAGTATTTGTGGTTTTATGATTATTAGGTTTTATGGTTTGGTCGTTTAGGACCTAAACGACCAAACCAAAATTCAATTAGTTGCCCAAGATAATTCCTGCAGTGCCAGTGATGTCGGCTACAGTAATTGCCTTGTCACCATCAACGTCGGCATTTTCGAAGTTGAATGGTTGTGGATTGTTGCCAAGAATGTAAGATGCTGTAGTTGTGATGTCGGCAACTGTTACAGTTCCATCTTCATCGGCATCACCAGGAACGACATCTATCACAACACCCTGAGTGAGGATGATTGGAGTGTCAGCAGTTACGCCACGTCCCTTGAGGTAAAGCTTTGCCTGACGGCCCTCAACACCTTCTGGAAGAGGTTCGCATTCGAAACCTATACGTGAAATGTATGAACTTTCAGCAGTCGTTGCAGCTCCGTAAGAAATAACCCATTCAGGAAGTTCTTCTTCGTCGAAATAGTAGTACTCTTCAAGGATATTGCCGTCTTCGTCAACATCTGCCCATTTTGTTGTATGATAAACAAGTACAGAGTCAGCAACTGTACCATCGTCGGCAACTGTCAACTTGTTAGCGCCGTCTTCGGTGTCAACATTGATGCCATCGAACAAACCATAAAAGAATACACCCATTGAATAAGGAGTCTTATATGTGAAAGATTTGGTCGATCCATCTGGGTAACGAACCAATTGTCGTGCTGGTGTCATTGTATCTTCGTCTGGGTTAAGAACGCCATTGAAACCGATATTAACACCTTCCTGTGCAAGGTCGTCAACTTGAACTGCCAATTCACCATCAATAACGAATGGTTCAGTACCTTCGTTTCCGAATTCATCCTCTACGCGCTTGTAGAATGTAACATAACCTGTGTAATAAACACCATAAGTGCTCGACGATGATTTTTTCTGTACTACATCTTCTGGCTTAGCATAAAGAATAGCGTAGTTGTCCTTTGTTGTAGGATTGTAAACGTACATCTTAATCTGCTTTCCTTCTGGGATAGGAGTCTGAGAGAAAGAGACATATTTCATAAACACCTTCTCAACATAGAGAGGACCTGCAGGGGCTTCAAACACCTGATATGCTCCAGTTGCCTGGCAAGAATCCTTATATGTTCCTGAACCAAAAAGATAATGAGCATCCAAAGTTCCCCAGCCAACGATATTCTTTACGTTTGTGTGGTCATCGAAGAAAGACATTGGTAAGATGTCTGTTGTAGGAGATACACGAGTGAAGTAAGTTTTGTTTTTTGTTGCCCAATAAGAACTCTTTTCACCAATTGTGAATGTGCTATCGCCTTGAATCAATGTTGGAGCAGCAATGTAATAACCAGGTTTTAATCCAGGATAAACAAGATTTCCAGTTATCGAGTCAACATATTCGTTAACATCAACTACTCGGGTAGAGTCAGTAGTAATATAGCGAAATTCCCAAGAAACAGGAGTGGTGATGTCAGCTACTTGAGATGTGAAGACGAGATCCTTAAAAGGAGGTGTATAGAGATAGATAGGACCAACGCCAGAACCTTCTTCATTCCATGAACGATACAAGGTTCCTGCTGGACGGTTATAATACAAACCGAAATTGTAAGAAGTCTTAGGCTGCTTCTGAATAAGAGAATAGTCTTCAGGCTCGTTAGCTACTGCTACTTCGTCTGATACGTCGAAAGAAGGAGCATTCATAAGAGGCTCGTTCTTGTCAATCATTTGTGCAAAGCTGCTTGCTGAGCAAGCCAACAATGCAATTGTAAGTAATCTTTTGACCATAATTATAATATAATGTATTAAAAAATATTTTTTGTCATTTAACGATAAACCAATTGTCCAATGCCGACACTGGAGCAAGTTTTATCTCTTTCAAGTTGAAAGGATTGCCAGTATCATCTATGAGAATATCACCATTCAGAATATCAATCATATCTTGAATAGCTGTCACTTTTGCCTTTATGTTTTCAGCACCAGTGTTGGCAGCACCTGTAAAAGTGAATTTTACATTTTCGCCAGACTGCTCTATATCGAAATTGTAATAAGTCTTTACAGTTGCTGTCTTTGAAGTCTTATATGCTATAACTAATTGGCAACTCTTTTCTGTTATTGGCGTTAACTGAAGGAATGACAGGGAATAATTTTTGTTCACTTTCTTGAACTGAGCATTCATGTTGTTAATAATGCCACTGACAGTTTCCGACATTGACGACTTTAAATCCCACTGCCATGAAGTATTCTTTGCAGGCTCCATCGTGTTGAACCAGAAATCTGCAGGTACTTCACTTGTTATTGAACAAAGTTCGTTGTCACTCCCCTTAAAATACTGTTTCTCTGCATCCCATACAAATTCTTGAACGGTACTTTTTTCATCGCCCTTGACATCAAACTTGTTTTTAAAGCGAAGGTAATATGTATCGTTGCGCTTTGTGACCATAAAAGGATGATAACTCTCGTCAGCAATGCTATCGCCCTTCATTGGATATATATTTGGGATTGTTGAGTACGAATTTCTCATGTATCTCTTCTCTCCGTTAAGGTCGAGTACAAGCATATTTGGAGCTTCTGACGGGAAATACTTAGCCAAGAAACCATTCACATCAGCCAAATAATCCTTAAATACAGTTCCTTCAGGCAGTCGAGTCATACGGATATACGATCCGCTCTTCTTACCTTTGATGGTTGCCATTTCTGCACCCTCTTTCATGTCGATAATGATAAACTCATAATCGCCACCGTAGCCTTCACCTAATTTATATATAGCAGGGTTGCAAAAATAGTGGAGACATTCATTGTAGGTTGAAAATGAAATTACAGGACCTGTATCAGTTATAATCTCCCAGAGGGAAGAAGATTCCTGGTAGCCACCACTAAGCTCATTGTCCATGCCAATGGTTACTGTGCCATCTTTCCTTATATCGGCAAGGAGGAGATAACAACAACCCGTAGGTGCTGAAAGAGCTGTTGTTGGATAATACTCCATAACCCAACCTCCAGGTGAGGACGAGAATCTGTCTGTGTAGATTCCCTTCGACTCGTCAAGACGTTCTATCGCACTTTTATCAAACAGGTCCTCTTCTTCGTTAACACAACTTGAATACAACGTGCAAAATGTTGTAGCCAATATGCCGCAAGAAATGAATCCTGCATGACGCTTTGCTTTATCAAAGAAATTTTTCAATATACTTTTCATATTCGAACATTGTTTTATTTCCTACGTAATTCCTCAAACTTCAATACTTGCTGACGCAATTCATCAATCAACTTGGTTCCATCAGGACGGACGTATGTGAAGTTATTGATGAAGCGACCCTTTGAGTCAAACACAAAGTCTCCGTTTTCATCCGTGAGCCACTGCTTGCGCTGAACACCCATACGTACTTTTTCAATGTCATAATTGAAGTTTTCCTTCAACCATGCCTTTACCATCTCAAGCTTCTGCAAGATAACCTGACGGCCATTTACACCTGAACTATGCTTATAGACAATTTCGCCTGAAGCATCAGTTACAGCATATTTGTTGTCGGCATCACGTTGTATGGCTTTTCTCAGGATGAAAGCAATGTCACCATTGTTTCCAACCTTGTAACCAACAGAGTCGCGATGTGCTGTGCCGAAATATACTTTTGAATTCAGACTATTCCAGTAGTTCAAGTCAACATCTTCAACATATTCCCACTCAAAACTTGCAGTATTCAACATGTTGTTCCATGTAATCGTATCTTTCACAATATAATTTGCAATCACTTCAACCCAGTCTTCACGTGCTTGTGAAGAAGCGTATGGTGAAATGAAGCCACGCCCAAGAGCCACAGAGTCTTGTGTATCTCCCCAGTCCTCAGCGTTATACTTACCGTTTGAAATCAGGTCGAAGTCTGTTGGACGGTTAACGTTTTGATTCAGGATGTGGCTGAACTCATGGTGCATTGTCTTGAAGAAATACTCGTTCATGAAGTCAATGTCATCAACTGAAATAGCATTTGCATTGTAAAGAGAAATTTTCAGACCACCTTCTGCAAGTCCAAGACGCTCCGTTCCTGAAGCAGGATTGTATGCAGGCGAACCGATGACGTGGATAATTCTTGGTGAATACTTCTTCAAGAACTGTACACCGTTTTCGATACTGTCGCCATATACATCATACCACAAATACTTACACAATACGGCAAGAATTACACTTTGGTCGTATGTACAAGGTACAAGATTATAGTCCATATCAGAACTGATATCCTGCATCTTGTATAGGAATCTCATGTTGTAAGGTTCCTGGAAGTTGACCTTGCAAAATGAATCCAGAGGGAACGTGTATTCGTCCTTGTCCAGAGGATAGTCATTTGTATCAAAGATAGTTGCGCCCAAATCATCGTTGCTACAACTAACCATACTGAAACCTATCGTCAGCACAGTAGCGAAAAGACCGCAAATCAGTATTTTATTATGTATTCTTTTCATAGTAATAATCATTTATTATTTGTAACAATACTCTCATCGCTGCGCTTAACTTCAATAGCATCGCCAGAATTTGGATCAGATGGCTCGAACGGAGTCTCGTATGACGATTGCATACCTGCAACCATTACTTCTTGTGGAACCTCGATAGCACGACGTTTGTCAAACTGTGGCACCATAAGAGTATCGCCAATGACACCTGTTTCAACCTTTTCGCCATAAACATGGTAGAAAGGCATACCAAAACGTTTCAAGTCAAAGAATCTGCGACCAGTAAAAGCTGTTTCCCAACGACGGAAATCATTGAGGCAGTTCATATAAATATAGAGATTTTCAGGTACTACAAAGTCTGGACTCTGTTGCTGTGTGAAACTCCAGTCAACAATTATATTAGCCTTTAGTGCCATCGGGTCAACAGGTTGCACAATCTTGTAATACTTTTCAATGTCTTCGCGTGTCAAATAGTGCATAGCATTACTTGCCATACGATATGAAAGGTTTGCATCCGAGAATGACATCTGACTGTTTTCGTATGCTATTAAATCTGCGATACATCCGTCAACATCAGGATCCTTCTTCAGCAATTTTGCCTCCGCACGTTCAAGCAAAAGTTCACAACCTGTAAACTCTCTTTTGATTAGGTGCGGATAACCAGTTCCTGCCAGTTTGTTAGTGTATTCAAATTCCTCTCCAATCTTTGTACTACGGAAACCATAGTCTGAATTCTTTGAATAGTACATGCCACTTATGTTTGCGGCAGGACGAGCTGTCCAGTTGCAATTAGGACCAGTGTGGTAATAAACATCGCGGAGTGCAAGACCTGCACATGCATAGCGATAGCCTATTGAGTGTCGAGATTGCTTTGAATATGTTGCAAGAAGGAAGATATTGTTTGGCTCCGCAGGATCCTGCCATACGTGAGCCTTGTCAGAACTTGTTACGCAATCATCAAAACGAACATAACTCATCAACTTTGAAGGAAGTGCAGAATAATCTGTACCAAGAACAGCATCTGCATGTTCAATTACTTTCTCATAATCTCTTTTATACAGATAGAAACGAGCAGCAAAAGCGTGAGCAGCATTTGCGTTGAAGTGCCATTTTCTGTAATCGCTAAAATTCACGTCACTCACCCAATTGAGACCTTTAATTAAATCTTCCTCAATTTTATTATATGTGTCAGTAACGGTGCTTCTGTCGTAATCAACAAACACTTTATCTTCAGGAGTTGTCGTGTAAGGGATTCCTATATCCTTCTTACTAAGTTCGTCATTTCTGTATGCCTGTGAGAATACATTGACGAGAATAAAATGACAGAATGCACGGATTAGATAACCTTCAGCGTAAGTTGCCTTATACTTTGTCGGCAGGTCGTCTCCATATACCAAACCATTCTTTTCGCATATTTCGTCGAGTTCTTTTAGTGCATGGTTTACAGTTGAGATAGCACTGTAATTCGACTGCCAAATACTTGTAGGGGAATCTGTACTTTTTGAAGACTTTACAGGTTCAAAATGGAAAATCTCATCATCCATTCGCTCGTATGACTTCAAATTGTAGTGCAGAAGGTTTGTCCAGTCTGCCTTATGATTTACGTAAGGAGCATTAACATCTATCACATTGTCACTCGACAATTCACACAACCATCCATAATTAGATGTTGGATATGCCGATGCCATTAATTGAATCACTTGATTAAGTTCTGTGATTTCTACACGTTCGTCTGGCGACTGATCAAGAAAGTCGTCACAACTATACAAACCAAGACTCAATCCCAAAAGTGCAATATATAAAAACTTTTTCATAATACTCTGTGTTTTAATTCCTATCCATTAAAGTCCAAGTCTCAATGTGAATGTAAACTGTTTTGAGAGTGGAGTTGCAACACCACCAGCATTAACGAATTCAGGATCTTGTCCATTCAATTTCTTGTCCGAGTAGAGCAAGCAGAGGTTTGTTGCGTCAAGCTTCAAAGAAGCAGAGTTCAAACCAATCTTGTGTAAGAATGTCGGTGGAACATCGTATGTCAGAGAAATGTTCTTCAAACGTACAAAACCACCGTCAGCAATACGGTCGGTAGAATAGTTATATGCATTGTAAGCATAGCTTAAATGCTGAATATCCTTATACTGACGTTTGCTGGCAATAACAGGAATTGTTGTTATCATTTCATCGCCTGGCTGTGCCCAGCGGTTCTTGAATTCTTTTGACATAGCACTCTGGTCTGAGTATGCAGACTTAAACACTGCATCAAGGCGTACCTTATTTCCAAATGAATAAGTGAAGAACAAGTTCAGACGCCAACGCTTGTAGGTCAACGTATTGTTAAAACCACCAGTAATAGTTGGTTCTGTTGGACCTTCATACTTCAGGAAGTCAAGTTTTTCATATTCCTGGAACCAAATTTCTGTGCTCGTCACTTCACCATCTTCATTGATGATCTGTGGAATACCTTCGTCGCTCAGTCCTACAAATGGTATTGAGAACAAAGCTGATACAGGGTAACCTACTCTAAAGTGGTTTGAACTTGAACCTGAAACAAGGTTTATAACGTTCGACTGAGAATGCAAGTCGGTAATTTCATTGTGAGCGTATGAGAATGTCAGGTCAGTGTTCCACTTGAAATCCTTTGTCTTGATATTCTGTGAACTAATTGTTGCTTCAACACCATCCGACTTCATTGTTGCTACGTTGGCAAGTTTATTGATTACACCACCTACACCTTGAGTCTGAGTATAGCCGATGAGGTCGTAGTTGTTACGCCAATAGATATCGAAATTAACGTTCAATCTATTTCTCAGGAAACCGGCATCGAAACCAAAGTTGAACTCATGTTTCTTTTCGTATGTCAATTCTGTATTGGCAATGTTTGTCAATTCAATCACAGTTTGCATTTGGTCGCCATTTGGTTTCCATGCATTTTCTGATCTGTAGATAGGGAGTGCATTTGAAACTGATGAAGGACCACGGTCTGCGGTCAATGAGTATGATGCACGGAACGTAAAGTGTGAGAACCAGTACTTGGTCCTTTCCATCCATGATTTCATCCAGTCTTCCTCGTGAGCGTTCCATGCGCCAGACAAGTTCCATGTAGGCAACCAACGGCTACTGCGGGCTTTTCCCAGTTTGTTTGTTCCTTCGTAACGGCCCGTAACATTGATTGTGTAGCGTCCTTTGTACGAATAACTGCCAGAGAAGAAATATGCCAGGTTTCTTGTCCAACTTTTGTAGAACGAACTCAGTTCCGTATTTTCTTCCTTAGCCTGCTTGAAGAAATCAGGAGTTATTGTTACCAGTCGTGCTGAATTGTAGTCAACACCGTATTCGGAATTAAAAGTCTTGTCCTTATCTGTTTTGTTTGCTTCAATACCAGCAAATATATTCATGATGTGAGTATCGTTCCACACCTTATTATATTGTGCTGTTCCACGGAAGTCGTATTGGTTCACTCCGTAGTTGGTTTTCGTATAGATACCGCCATTTGGCATTACCGATATAGGCAGTTCGCCTGGTTTGTCGGGATCATCATACAAGAATCTGTTTGAATACTGAATGTTTGGATCGCCGACACCTGCACGATAGGCTTCTGCCTGATTACTTTCGTTCAGGATAAAGTGTTCCTGTGATGAGCGATATACGCGATATGCTGCCAATCCCTTCAGCTCGAGTCCTTGAATAGGTTTCCAAGTTACTTCTGCCTGGAACTTCATATCGTTCACGTTCGACTCGATATAGTTGTTGTCCAACTCTCTGAAGATATTGAACGGAGCATAGTTTCTTGTATATTCTCCGTCTGGGTTAAGTGTTCTCGATGTATTCAGGGCATAGCTGAAAGGGTTAATGTCAAATGAACGTGTAACTTCACCACTTACCACATCTGTTGTACGTGACAACGTACCTGGAGACCTTTGGTCACGGAACGAACCGTTAGTCAAGATTGAAACTGAGAGTTTCTTTGAAAGGTTGAAAGTGGCGTTCATGTTTGCAGTATAGCGACTAACCTTGCTCTGCTTTGTCCATCCTGGGTCGAACATTGCGCTGACTGAACCATAGAGGTTTGCTTTGTCTGTACCTGTCGAGATGCTTACCGAATGGTTGTGCATGATATTCTGGTTAAACAAGAGGTCAAACCAGTCTGTATTTCTGAACTCTGCTTCCTGTAGGAACTTGTTCATTGCGGCATCGGTGTAAGGCAGGTCGAATTGTCCCGTCGTTTCGTTGTACTTTGCGATATGCGAATACATTTCGCCATACAAACCTTTCGTTGAGTTGTTTGCAAGGGCTGCGAACTCGAGCCATCCCTTTTCAGCCATTTCCTTGTAGATACCCATCTGCTCCTGTGAGTTGCAGACGTTGTAGTTTTGATACGATGGCTTCAGTCGCATAGTAAATTCACCAGTGTAGTTTACAGTTGAACGTCCTGCCTTTCCACGTTTTGTAGTGATGACAACGACACCTGCCATTGCCCTTGCACCGTAGATAGACGTTGCACTACCATCCTTCAATACTTGGAAACTCTCAATGTCATCGGCACTAAGTCCTGCGATTGCATTTGAAATCAGGGTAACAGCATCTCCCGAAGACAAGTCGTCGGCACTTACGTCAACTGCGTCTTCCTGAATCACACCGTCGATAACCCAGAGAGGTTTCGAACTACCATAGATTGACGTAGCACCACGAACGCGGATCTTTGGTGCCGTACCAAACGTACCGGATACGTTCTGTACAGATACACCGGCGACACGTCCTTCGAGTGCACGGCTCACGTCGGCAACACCGTCCAGTTTAGTCGTCTCTGCGTCAATCTTTGTCGTTGCACCCGTAAACAATCGCTTGTCCCTCTTCTGCATACCGGTAACGACCACATCATTGAGTGTCGTAGCGTCCGACTCCATCACGATGTTCATCTTTGCTTTGGCTGTAAGTGTGACCGACTTCATGCCAATGTAGCTGACAGTAATCTTCTTGCCAGCGGGAACCGTCAGGGAGAAGCGCCCGTTAATGTCGGTTACCGTACCTGTTTTTGAGCCCTGTACCATAACAGAGGCACCGATAACAGGTTCGTTCGTTCCCGACTCAACTACGGTTCCACTTACTTTTGTCTGGGCTATAGCTGTTCCAATAAATAGGAAGATGCAAGCCAAGAACAGAGTAAATTTTTTCTTCATAGTCTTTATTTTTTAAATATAATGTTTCTAAATCAGAATAGCACATAATGCACCATAATACATAAAAAACGTGCAAATTTAATTATTTTTTATGAAATATGAAAGATTTTCACAAAAAAGTTTATCAACCGAAATGTTAAAATCATATTTGTGTTTTATTCATGGTCTTTCCTTGTCTTCATTCCATACATCGGATACACCTTATTAATATTGCGCGCGCGT
>JAKSIZ010000028.1 GCA_024398515.1 Bacteroidaceae bacterium
TTTTTCCTGACCATTATACTATGAAAAAATTGCGTTTCTACTTGGACTCTTCGGTTGACTTTTTGTATGTGTGCGATACCGTCTCTGAGGGTGTTCTGTTGGGGGTGAAAAAAGTTGTACAACTTTCAACCGAATGTTGTACAACTTTCGCGCGAAAGTTGTACAACTTTTTTTCGACTTTAACGTTCGTCTTGTTGAACGATATGCTTTATATGTTGATGTTTGTTGCGAGTTGCTGCGTGCTGCTTGCGCCGATGAGCACTGATGTTACGGCTTTCTGCTGCAGGATCCATTGCAGTGCTCGCTGGGCAAGTGTCTTTCCGTCGGCCTCTGCCTCGGCGTTCCACTGGCGCAATTGTGCAAGGAGTTCTGGCGTCAATGCACTCGACTTGAGGAACTGTTCGTGAGCCATGCGCGAGTCTGCTGGTATGCCGTTGAGGTAGCGGTTGGTCAGGAGGCCTTGTGCAAGTGGCGAGAACGAGATGAATCCTACTTGTTCTGCTTCAAGCAGGTCGAGTATTCCTTCGTCGATTGGCTCTTTGTTGAGCATGTTGAGCTTTCCCTGATAGATGAGCAGCGGCACGTGCTGGTCGCGTAGGTAATTGATGGCGAAGCGTGTAGCCTCAAGTGGCCAACGCGACAGTCCTACATAGAGTGCCTTGCCTTGGTGCACTATATCGACGAGTGCCTGAAGTGTTTCCTCAAGCGGAGTGTCGGGGTCGTAACGGTGAGAGTAGAATAGGTCAACATACTCAAGGTGCATACGCTTAAGGCTTTGGTCGAGACTGGCGATGAGGTGCTTTCGACTGCCGAAGTTGCCGTAAGGACCTTCCCACATGTCAAAGCCTGCTTTTGACGAGATAAACAGTTCGTCGCGGTAAGGGCGGAAGCTGTCGTCCATCAATCGTCCGAACGTCTCCTCTGCCGAGCCGTATGGAGGACCATAGTTGTTGGCGAGGTCGAAGTGGGTTATACCGTGGTCGAAGGCGTAGTGAGTGATTTCCTTGCTGCGCTGATAAGGGTCAACGCCGCCGAAGTTATGCCAGAAGCCAAGCGAGACTTGTGGTAGCAATACGCCACTATTGCCGCAGCGATTGTACTTCATACCGTTTTCGTAGCGTGACTTGTCGACCTTGTAGATGCCGTCAGACAAGTCGTTTCTGACGTGTTCAAGCTTTACGTCGTGTAGTTGTTTGCTGTTCATAGTTGTTTGTTTTATCGAGATTTCGAGTTGTCGAGATTTCGAGTTTTCGATTATTTTGCGTCTTCCTTGATTAGTTCAAGCAATCGGTCAACGGCTTCTTCCTCTGGGATGTTCTTTAGGATACATTCTTTTTTGCGATATAGGCTAATCCTTCCGCGCCCTGCACCTACATAACCATAGTCGGCATCAGCCATTTCTCCTGGGCCATTGACGATGCATCCCATGATTCCAATCTTAAGTTTCTGCGATTCCATCGGTATATTTTCGGCAACGGCTTGCTTTATTTTTGCTATTGTTCCCTGTAGATCGTAGAGAGTTCTGCCACAACCTGGGCACGAGATGAACTCCGTTTTGGTGATTCTTGCACGTGCTGCCTGGAGAATATTATAGGCAACGGGTATCTCGTTTTCGGGTTCTTCGGACAGCGATACGCGTATAGTGTCGCCGATACCATCGAGGAGCAAGGCACCGATACCCACTGCTGACTTCAATCTTCCGTCTTCTCCTTCGCCTGCTTCAGTCACGCCGAGATGGATTGGGAAGTGCATATCCTCGTTGTCCATCTCTTTCACGAGCAACCTTACAGTCTCAACCATAACCGTTGTATTGCTTGCCTTGATTGAGATTACCACATTCATAAAGTCCTGCTTAACGCAGATGCGGAGGAATTCAAGGCAGCTTTCGACCATTCCTGCCGGTGTGTCGCCGTAACGACTCATGATGCGATCGCTCAGCGAACCGTGGTTCACGCCGATGCGAATGGCTGTATGGTGCTCCTTACATATATTAAGGAAAGGCACGAAACGGGTTTCTATCTTCTGCAGTTCCGCTGCATATTCCTCGTCAGTATAGTCAAGATGCTTGAACTTACGTGCTGGATCAACATAGTTTCCAGGATTTATTCGCACTTTGTCAGCGTAGAGTGCGGCAACGTCAGCCACCTTTGCATTGAAATGTACGTCGGCAATTATCGGAACCATATAGCCGTCGCGACGGAGTCCTTCCTTAATATTCTTCAGGTTTTCGGCTTCTGCTACGCCTTGAGTAGTGAGTCGCACGTATTCTCCACCCGCATCAACAATGCGTTTTATCTGTGCTATGCACCCTTCTGTATCCATAGTCGAGCAAGTTGTCATGCTCTGTACACGTATCGGATTGTCGCCTCCCATCGGGAGATTGCCGACCATAACCTCGTTTGTCTTTCTTCTCATAGGAATAATATTATAATGAATGCGCACACTCCACCGACTATGCTGCCGGCGAAGACCTGTGCTACGGTGTGTTGTCTAAGTATGATTCGGCTGCTGCCTACTGCTCCCGAAAGCAGGATTAAGAGGCAAAGCCACCACATAGGATTGAAGTCGAAGATAATGGCAAACGCCATAAGCGCACCAATCACGCCACCTATTGCCGCAGAATGAGTGCTGATTTTCCACCAAAGGTTTATTGCGGCACATATAAGTTGTATGAAAAGTGCAGTCAGGAGAATGTTTCCCATGAAGTGCGGAATGTGTATTGAATGCATTATATAGATGCATCCAAGGTAACACAATGAGGAAATGATATAAGGGACAACGCGCCTTTCCTTTGCTCCTAACTGGAATAATGTCCAACCGTTATACTTACGGTAGAAGTTGATGAGCACCGTCGGCAGCAAGATTGTGAAGCAAGCCACGAGCACAAGAACGATAAGTTTGTATGCCCAAGGCAACATATTAAGGTAACTGAACAGGAATAGTATTACCATTCCAAGCAATGGAAGGTAGAAAGGATTGAATATAACACTCAATGTCTTTGCTGCAATGATGATGTCCTTCTCTGTAGTCTTGTTCATTTCCTTAGTCTTGCTACTGGTATATTCAACTGTTCTCTATACTTTGCCACCGTGCGTCGTGCGATAGGAAAACCCTTTTTTGCCAATTCCGAAGTAAGTTTCTCGTCGCTCAATGGCTTCTTCTTGTTCTCGCCGTCAATGATTTCCTTCAGTGCTTGCTTTATAGCAATGGTCGAAGTTTCCTCGCCATCTGCCGTGACATAGCCGTCGTTGAAGAAAGTCTTTAGCGGATAAGTGCCCCATCGCGTCTGTACATATTTGCCATTTGTTGCTCTCGAAACGGTGCTGATGTCCATACCTACTCGCTCAGCAATATCTTTAAGAATCATCGGTTTCATCGACATTTCGTCGCCATCTTCGAAGAAACGTCGCTGCAACTCTATTATGGTTTTCATCACTGCGTACATTGTCTGGTATCTCAGTCGCACTGCCTCGATGAAATTGTTTGCCGAATCTATCTTACTTCGGGCATAGTCGCGTGCTTCTTTAAGCGATTTGCTGTCGCCTTTGTCGTTGAGAATGTCCTCGAACGTGTCTGAGATTGTCAGCACAGGAAGGTTTCCCCTGTTCACGTAGAAGCTTATCGTGCCGTCATCATTCGTGTCAACTACGAAGTCTGGTGTGATTTGCTGCACGCTTTTGCCCACTACTTCATTGAACGAAGAGCCAGGTTTCGGGTTCAACCTACGCAATTCACGGAACAATTCGTCGGCTTCTTCGTCGTTAAGTTTCAGTGAGCGTTGTATCTTATCCCAGTGTTTCAGCGTGAACTCACGGTACATATCAGTGATAACTTGTCGTATTAGAAACTGAAAGGAGGGTTCTATTCTTTCTTTTCTTTCTATTTGAAGTAGCAGACATTCCTGCAAATCGCGTGCCCCGATGCCTGCTGGTTCCATTGACTGCAACACTTTGAGCATACGGTTGACATCGCTCACGTCAACATCAACGTTATGATAGAGTGCCAATTCCTCGGCTATCAGTTCCGTGTCGCGACGCAAATAACCATCGTCGTCGAGGCTTCCGATGAGATATTCCAACACATACTTTTCGGTTTCGTTAAGGTCATAGTCGCACATCTGCTCCTTCAACTCATCCTGGAAACTACGTGTCTCGCCAAAGACTACATCCTGTTCTTCATCAGGGCGATTGCGGAAATTCGGCATCTCGTCGTCTGCTCCGATGCTCATCAGCACATCCTGCAACGCATCCTGACGCTCTTCTTGTTCGTAGTTGTCGTCAATCTCTTCGCTTGGAGTTTCGTCGTATGTCGGTTCGTCAGCCTGCAGGTCTGTCTCCTTCTCGCCTATCTCAAGCGCAGGGTTATCGTCCATCTCAAGTCTTACTCGCTCTTCAAGTTCATTCAACGACAGTTCAAGCACCCTCACTTGCAACACCTGTTGTGGCGAGAGAGTCTGAACCTGCACCTGCTGCTGGTTTTGAACCTGATATTGTGACAGACTTTGCTTCATAGTCTCTATTACGAATGCAAAGATAATGAATTTTTAGAATTTATCATTTCTCCACACATTATTTTTATATAATTTGTAATTATATTCGACAAAAAAGTGTGTTTTTCATTTAATACAGCGTGAAAATTGGGTGATATGAACTGTTGATCTAAAGAAAATGGCGTTAATGTTTTTTATGGTTGAACGCTTGCGTTGCGCGGGACGAACGCTTAACCCGAAAAAACATTGCTGCAATGTTCGACTCAACATTGCTACAATGTTCGGACCAACATTGCTGCAATGTTTGGCGGAGTTAAGCGCTCGACTTGAGAAGTCATAAAGGTTATCCGCCAAACTTTATAGTGTCATATCCGGCAGGCATAAAGGAGATGGACGGATAGACATGAGTTGTCGGCTGGCTCACAATGTACAAAAAATCGTAAATAAATTGCAAAGAGCCAACCATAAATGCTAAAAATTGATTAACTTTGCAGTCGAATTTATGAATAGGTCGATTGTCGATAGGGTGATATTGATTGTTTCGGTGATGGCGACGATGTTGTTGCCGTCGGTGAAAACCATGGCTCAGGAACCGCTGTGGCCACAAAACCTGCAGCAGGAACTGACCAACCTCTTAGACAATTCTTATTTCCACAAGACTCAGATTGGCATCATGGTCTATGACCTCACAGCCGACTCTACGCTGTTTGCCTCGGGCGAAAAACAGTTGCTCCGCCCTGCATCGACGATGAAACTGCTGACCGGTATCACTGCCCTTGACCGATTGGGATGGCAATACAACTACACAACGACGCTCGCCATTACGGGCGATACGCTTGGTGGTGTGCTGCGTGGCGACGTATATTGCCGCGGAGGGTTCGACCCTTCATTCGGCGATAAGGACATGACAGCATTCGTCGCAGCACTCCGTGGGCTTGGAATCGACTCGATAAGTGGGAGGATTTACGAGGATCTTACGTTCAAGGACGACAAGAAATTCGGTGCCGGATGGTGTTGGGACGACAATAACTATACGCTTACACCGTTGCTCATTGACAAGAGAGACGCATTCATGGCGACATTCAAAAGCAAGTTGAGGCAGCAGATACGCCTTGCCAACGACACAACATTGCGTGGCACAGTGCCAGAGAAAGCGAGGATAGTAGCCACTTGCAGCCACTCTTTGCTCTCGGTAATGAAGCAAATGATGAAAGAAAGCGACAATCTTTACGCCGAATCAATGCTCTATCAGGTGGCTGCTTCGGCAGGAAAACGAGAAGTATCAGCGCAGGATGGGCTTACACTAGTGCGCAATCTGATAAACTCAATCGGACTTGATGCCGATACATACAACTTTGCCGACGGCAGTGGACTGTCGCTCTACAACTATGTTTCGGCTGAACTGGAGTGCATGTTGCTGAGATATGCGTTCCATAAGGACGACATTTACCGTCATCTTTACCCTACACTTCCCGTAGCAGGACGCGATGGTACGCTCTCCTCACGCATGAAAAACTCGTCGGCTGAGGGTAACGTACACGCAAAGACAGGCACACTGAAGGGCGTCTCATCGCTCGCCGGATACTGTCAGGCGTATAACGGACACCTGCTTTGCTTCTCAATCATCGACCAAGGAGTGATGAAACAGAGCGAGGCAAAGATGTTCCAGAACAGAATATGTCAAATACTTTGTAGTATATGAAAGATATAAGAAACATTGCAATCATTGCCCATGTAGATCATGGAAAGACAACTTTGGTAGATAAAATGATGCTTGCCGGACATCTGTTCCGTGAAGGACAGAACAACAGCAGCCAAGTTCTCGACGCTAACGACCTCGAACGCGAGCGAGGTATAACGATACTTTCAAAGAATGTGTCGATAAACTATAAGGGAACAAAGATAAATATCATAGATACTCCGGGACACTCCGACTTTGGTGGAGAGGTGGAACGAGTGCTCAATATGGCCGACGGATGCCTGCTTCTCGTTGATGCGTTCGAAGGACCAATGCCGCAGACACGGTTTGTATTGCAGAAAGCATTGCAGATTGGGCTTAAACCTATCGTCGTAGTAAACAAGGTTGACAAGCCTAATTGCCGTCCTGAAGAGGTTTACGAAATGGTGTTCGACCTTATGTTTGCACTCAATGCAACCGAGGAACAGCTTGATTTCCCTGTAGTCTATGGTTCGGCAAAGCAAGGTTGGATGGGTGCCGACTTCAATAATCCTACTGACAACATCACATACTTGCTCGATCAAATCATCGATCATATACCTGCTCCGCAATACTTGGAGGGTACTCCGCAGATGCTTATCACGTCGTTGGACTACTCTACATACACAGGCCGAATCGCCGTGGGGCGTGTTCATCGCGGCACATTACGTACAGGACAGAACATTACAATCTGTCATCGCGACGGCACAATGGAGAAAACAAAGATCAAGGAGCTTCATACGTTTGAAGGAATGGGACATACGGTGACTGATGAAGTGTCGAGCGGAGATATCTGTGCAATCATCGGACTGTCGCATTTCGAGATTGGCGACACAATCTGTGACTTTGAAGAGCCAGAAGCAATGCCTACAATCTCAATCGATGAGCCTACAATGAGTATGCTCTTTACCATAAACGACTCGCCTTTCTTTGGTCGCGAAGGAAAGTTTGTCACTTCCCGACATATAAACGACCGCTTGCAGAAGGAGTTGGAAAAGAACCTTGCACTGCGCGTTGCACCATTCCCAGACTCAACCGATAAGTGGATAGTAAGCGGACGAGGCGTGCTTCACCTCTCGGTTTTGATTGAAACCATGCGACGTGAAGGCTATGAGTTGCAGGTTGGACAGCCTCAGGTTATCTATAAAGAGATTAATGGCGTGAAGTGTGAACCTATAGAAGAACTGACCATCAACGTGCCTGAAGAGTTTTCAAGCAAGATGATCGACATGGTTACACGCAGAAAAGGCGAAATGACTTCGATGGATACTCAGGACGATCGCGTAAACATTGAGTTCGACATGCCTTCACGCGGCATCATCGGACTGCGCACAAACATACTTACAGCATCGCAAGGTGAGGCAATCATGGCGCATCGATTCAAGGAATATCAGCCTTACAAGGGCGACATAGAGCGTCGTACCAGCGGAAGTATGATTTCACTTGAGACAGGTAATGCATACGCTTATTCAATCGACAAGCTTCAGGATCGCGGTAAGTTCTTTATTGATCCAGGCGAGGATGTGTATGCCGGACAGGTTGTAGGCGAACATATTCATGAGAATGACCTCGTAATCAACGTCTGCAAGGCAAAGCAGTTGACTAATACACGTGCCAGTGGTAGCGACGACAAGGCAAGGATTGTGCCTAAGACAGAGTTCTCGCTCGAAGAAGCACTCGAATATATTAAGGAAGATGAACTTGTAGAGGTAACGCCAAAGAGCATGAGAATGAGAAAGACAATGCTCGACCACCTCGCAAGAAAACGTGCAAATAAGGAATAATGAAATCGCAATTCAGTCGAAAGAGCATAAGAAAATACTCGGAAAGAGCGGTCAGCGATGAACTCCTGACTCACCTTATCGACGAAGCACAGCACACGCAGACGATGGGAAATCTGCAGTTGTATAGTGTTGTAGTCACTCGAAATGATGAAATGAAACGCCAGCTTGCACCGGCACATTTCAATCAACCTATGGTGACAGAGGCACCAGTTGTGCTCACCGTATGTGCCGACTTCAACCGCACTTCGCGTTGGTGCGAGGCGAGGAATGCAGTGCCTGGCTACGACAATTTCCTCTCTTTCCTGAATGCAGCGACCGATGCATTGCTTTTCACGCAGACATTTTGCAACCTTGCAGAGGAGGAAGGTCTGGGGTATTGCTTCCTTGGCACAACGGTATATATGCCGCAACTCATCATTGATGTGCTGAAGTTGCCGCGTCTTGTCATGCCAGTTGCAACGATAACACTTGGATGGCCAGCCGAAAATCCAAAGGTTAGCGACCGTCTGCCTTATCAAGCAATCATACACAATGAGACGTATCACGATTATTCGCGTGCCGATATCGACACCTTATATAATATTAAGGAGCAACTTGAGGAGAACATTGAGTTCTGCCGGATAAACAAAAAGGAAACCTTGGCGCAAATCTTCACCGATATCCGCTATACGAAAAAGGACAATGAAGCCATGAGCGAAGGTCTCCTGACCGCCCTCAAGTCGCAAGGATTTATGTAGATTTATATCTCTTTGGGGCATGAAAAGATTTGCGATTGTAACAGCCTTATTCGTTGCTTATATTATGGCAACAAACACGACTGCCACAGCACAAAGTCAAAGTGTGGCTGGTCTGTTCCCTCTTTCCGATTGTGGGAGGATTGTTTATAACTTCAACCAAGGATGGCGTTTCCACCTCGGCGATGCTATTGGCGCAGAGGCTGTGGGATTTGACGACAGCAACTGGTCTGTGGTATGCGCTCCGCACACCGCACAACTTGAACCTTCCGAGGCAAGTGGCGGCAGAAACTATCAAGGTATATGCTGGTACAGGAAGCACTTCACCGTGCCGAATGACATGAGAGGGAAGGATATCGTGGTGCATTTCGAGGCTATCATGGGCAAACAGAAAGTGTATGTTAATGGCACACTTGCCGAAGAACACCTCGGCGGATACTTGCCTATAACGATTCACGTGGGCAAGTATGGCGTGAAGGCAGGCGACGAATGCCTCATTGCAGTTATGGCTGACAACAGCGACGACAAGTCGTTTCCACCAGGCAAGAAGCAGTCGCAACTCGACTTTGCCTATCATGCTGGCATGTATCGCGACGTGTGGCTGATAGGAAAAGCCGACGTTTCAATCACCGATGCCGTTGAAGCCAACAAAGTTGCAGGTGGAGGTGTGTTCCTTCATTACGGAAAGATAAACAGCGAGAAGGCTGAAGTCTATGTAGATGTTGACTTGCAGAAGCCAAACCGAAAGGTGAAAGACATCAGCATAGAAGCAAAAATCAAGGATGCAAACGGAAAGACAATAAAGATTATAAAGCAGAAAATTGCCGATTTCATCGGTAGATTTTCTACAACAATAACGCGTCCAAACCTGTGGTCACCAGAAGATCCATATCTCTACAGCGTTGAACTTCGCGTATATGAAGGTAAGCGTTGCGTGGATGGAGGCATGGTCCGCATGGGATTACGCAGTGCTGATTTCCGAGGAAGCGAAGGTTTTTACCTCAACGGTCAGCCGTATCACAAACTTATAGGCGGCAACCGGCATCAGGACTTTGCATACGTGGGCAATGCCTTGCCTAATTCCCAACAGTGGAGAGACGCCAAACGACTGAAGGATGCAGGTATGCACATCATCCGTGCTGCCCATTATCCGCAGGATCCTGCGTTTATGGATGCGTGCGACGAGCTTGGACTTTTCATCATCGTGCCTACACCTGGATGGCAATATTGGAACAAAGATCCACGATTTGCCGAACTGGTGCACAAGAATACACGTGAGATTATACGCCGCGACCGCAATCACCCAAGCGTTTTGATGTGGGAACCTATACTCAACGAAACGCGATACCCAAAGGATTTTTCGCTTGAGGCACACCAGATAACCATTGACGAGTTCCCATACGAAGGCAGACCAGTGGCTGCGGCAGACATGAACTCTGAGGGAGTGAAGGAACATTATGAGGTGCTTTATGGTTGGCCAGAGGATATCGGAAAGGCTGAAACACCAAAGGACAAGTGCATATTCACACGAGAATTTGGCGAGATGGTTGACGATTGGTACGCTCATAACTGCCTCAACCGTGCTCCACGTTTCTGGGGAGAAAAGGCCATGTTGACCGCTGCATTGTCTCTTTCCAACACTTTCAGCGAGATGATGCCAGCCGATAAACAGTTTATCGGCGCATGTCAGTGGCATCCTTTCGACCATCAACGCGGCTATCATCCCGATCCTTATTTTGGTGGAATATACGATGCTTTCCGTCAACCTAAGTACCAACTCGCAGCTTTCAAGGCAAAAAATCTCATTGACTCTACACCTTATATATATATAGCGCACGAGATGACGCAGTTTTCCGACGAGGATGTTGTGGTCTTCACCAACTGCGACTCGGTTCGCATGACGTTCCTTGAGGACAAACTCACGGCAACTCTTCCTGTCAGCCGCGGCAGTTTGGGGCAGCATGAACCACTGACATTTAAGAATTTCTGGAACTTCTGGGACGCTCGTGAAGTGAGTTATAAGCAGCGAAACTGGCAGAAAGTATCGTTGCTTGCCGAGGGAATAAAGGATGGAAAAGTGGTTTGCAGCGAAAAGAAAATGCCTTCACGACGCTCAACAAAGCTCCGTCTTTACGTTGATAAGCTCGGAAAAGACCTTGTTGCCGACGGAAGTGACTTCATAGTTGTGGTAGCAGAAGTGACCGACGACAACGGAAATGTGCGTCGTTTAGCAAAGGAAAGTGTGGTGTTTACCGTCGAGGGAGAGGGTAAAATCATCGGCGATGCAAGTATCGGAGCCAATCCACGAGTGGTAGAATGGGGCAGCGCGCCGCTTCTTGTCCGCTCAACCAACACTCCTGGCGACATAACCATCACTGCACGTCCACTCTATGAAGGCATACATGCACCGTCGGCAGACACTATAACCATCCACAGCATAGCTCCAACCATGCCGATGTGTTACAAGGAAACCGAGGTTGAGAGCCAAGAAAACGCCGACTTAAAGCGCTATCAGTCGCAGCCGAAAACCGTTATCACCGATGCCGAAAAGCGTCGTCTCCTCGACGAAGTTGAGAAGCAACAGCAAGACTTTGGCGTCACAAAGTAAGAAGTGAAAATAAAAACTTCTTGAAATTTTTTTGCAAGTTAGAGAATTATTCGCTATTTTTGCAAAAAATATTTACATAGAACTTCGGTTTGACAAGCAAAAAATCCGAAAATGAAAAGGCTACTTATACTAATATGCTTGTGTCTGATGGCTGGAATTGACGCTTTCGCCTACGACTTTGCAGTGAATAACATCTACTACAACAAGCTTTCCGACGACAAATGTGCAGTGACATTTGGCGACAAATACTACGTCGGAACCGTCAACATCCCTACATCAGTTATCTATAAAGGAGCATCGTTGACCGTGATATCCATAGGCGAATTTGCTTTCCGTGGGTGCAAAAACCTCACGGAACTAACCGTAGGTTCAAGCGTAGAGAGCATTGCACTCAATGCTTTTGCAGGCTGTACGGGCATAGAATCACTCAGTGTTGACCTCGGAAACACCGTCTTCGACAGTCGCGACAACTGCAATGCCATCATCTCGACAGCGACAAACGCACTGCAAAGGGCATGTAGCACAACCAAAATCCCAAGCACAGTGACGTGTATTGAATGGGCAGCGTTCTCGTATTGCCACGGTCTGAAGTCGATTGATATACCTAATTCCGTGACAAAAATAAGGGCAAACGCCTTCCAGGACTGCATAAACCTCACTTCAGTCAACCTTCCAAACTCATTGATTTATATCGGCAGCGAAGCCTTTTCGGGCTGTAGTTCGCTCTCGGATATCACTTTGCCTAACTCTGTGATAAGCATCGGAGGCCGTGCTTTCAACGGTTGCACAAGCATCGACAAGCCTATATTCAACGAAAATGCCTTTGTTTTCATGCCGAAAACATACAAAGGCGACTACACGATACCCGCAAATGTTGCCGTAATCTCGCAGTATGCTTTCTCCGGATGCACGGAATTGACAGGCGTGACGATACCTTCATCGGTGGAAAACATCGGCAGTTTTGCCTTCAACGGATGCACATCGTTGACTCAGATAAACCTTCCGAACAGCATACAGAGCATTGAATTATCAACATTTTCAGGCTGCAAAGCCCTTCAGTCGATAGTCATCCCTAACTCAGTCGAGACAATAAATGCCTACGCCTTTTCGGGTTGTTCGAGCCTTTCGACGGCAACAATAGGCTATTCCGTGGTTGAAATCGGTGCAAATGCATTCAGCAAATGTCCGCAACTGACCAAAGTTTATGCCTGTATGCTCGAACCAAACACACCGACACAAACGCCTTTCGACATTGACGAAAGCGGAAAAATACCCGCAACCCTATATGCTCCTGCCCAATATATAGGCAATTACACCGCCAACACGTACTGGTCAAAGTTCGCCGACGTGCAAGAGTGGGACGGTGCAGAAACCATTGCAGCAACAGCAATAACCCTTAACGAAACCGAAAAGACCATTCAAACCGAATACGGAACACAACTCACGGCAACGCTCCTGCCCGAATACTGTTCGCCAATCGTCGTTTGGTCAACGTCGAACCCAATCGTAGCAACGGTCAGCAACAAGGGTTACGTCATTGCCGTCGGCATAGGAAAAGCCACGATTACAGCCACGACGCCAAGCGGATTGACGGCTACATGCCAGATAAACGTCACATCAAACGACGGCAAGACCGACCAGAAAAGCATATCGAAGAAGCTTTCTGCCATCGAATCACTCATGTCGAAAACCATAAACCGAATAAAATAACACGCCACGACGAATATGAAACGATACCTAATCAACAGCATCCTCATTGCGCTATCTATAGTAATCACGGCATGTTACAGCGACAGCACCGTCGAAGACATCAACCCAGGCACCCCACTTGAATACAAATGGGGCACCAATCCCGAGACAATAAAACAAGGACTCGGATACTATGAACTCACCGCCGACGGCAACATAATGTATGTAGAAAACTACATGATATATTGCAAAATTGCATACGAGTTCGACAACAACGGACTTTGTACCATATCGCTCGTAGGCCCAAAGTCGCGTATGTCTGATGAGTACATACAAAGTCTGAAGGAAGGCTATACCGAGATAGGCGACTACGACGAGGGCAAGGCAGTATATACCAACGTCGCAGAGAACCGCCTCATGGAGATAACCACCACTATTGTTGAGGGCATAGAATACTATGCCATAGGCTGGGCAAGCATTGAATAAATCAGAAACGTCCTTTATATCGTTTTGCACATTCTTAGAATGTTCCGCCGAACATTCTTAGAATGTTCACGTGAACATTCTAAGAATGTGCAAACGCGTTAAAGCATCGCCCCAAGAAACGAGAAAGCCCGCGGCATCTACAGCAACTATAGAACCTGCGTCGCCAATAATGCCAATGAAAGCCATAAGCAACTTGATTTATCTCTATATTTATACTTTTTTATACTTTCAGAATTGGTCAGGTTGGAATTTTTTTGTATTTTTGCACCAAATTCGAATTTGTTAAATAATAAAAATTTTACATAAATTACAGCAATGAGAAAATTCATATTATCGTTAGCCGTATTGTTGTCGGGAACTTCGATGGTGTTCGGTCAGGGAGCAAACAACATCAAGATCAACGAAGTGATGACCAACAACACGGAAAACTATCTTGATGAGTACGGTGCGCACTTGCCTTGGATAGAGTTGACAAACAACTCATTCACCACCTACAACGTGCGCGGCATGTACATCACAACCAATCGCGACGTGCTCAACGAGGCAATGAGCGTGCCAGAGCGTATCAAGCTCATGAGCATGATACCTAATGGTTTCGACGCAACAATCCTCGCAGGCCGCCACAAACTATTGCTCTTCCTCAACAGTGCACCCGCAAAAGGTCCGCGTCACCTAAGCCAGACTCTCAACGTAGGTGAGGAGACATGGATAGCCCTTTACGACGGAAATGCAAAGACACTAATCGACTCTGTAACCGTCGTACCGCTCGGCGAGAACCAAAGTTACGCACGACTGCCAAAGGACGGCACGGGAAAATGGACCGTCGCAACAGCCGACAAGGTGACTCCTGACGGTAACAACCAGGTAAAAGCAGAGACATCCAAGATTGCAACATGGAAGG
Source organism: Bacteroidaceae bacterium (assembly GCA_024398515.1). Lineage (GTDB taxonomy): Bacteria > Bacteroidota > Bacteroidia > Bacteroidales > Bacteroidaceae > Prevotella. Next base: position 14,409 of record JAKSIZ010000028.1, read on the forward strand.
AAAAGGACCCACGTGGCGGACTTCTCTCCATACAAGCAATGACAATAACCTTCACGGCACTCATCCTCCTCTTCATCTTCATGAAGTGTTTCGGAGCATTCGCAAAGAGATTTCTTGCACGTAAGAAGGTAAATACAAGCGCAGTAATAAATTCTCAAACATCAAGTATTATGGCAAAGAAAGAAACAATCAAGGAACAGGAAGTGCTCGTAGCCGTTATAGCAATGGCACTTCAAGAGTATCAGAACGACGTTCATGACCAGGAAAGTGGCGTCATCACCATTAAGCGCAAGCAAACATCATGGAACTTCAAGCAATTCAATCAACTCGGAAAGTAATAAACAATTTAACAATATAACAATTATGAAGACTTATAAGTATAAAGTACAAGGTGTAGAATACACAGTAAACATCGACGAAATCGAAGGTAACATCGCAAAGGTAACAGTAAACGACCAGCCAGTTGAGGTAGAACTTACAGAGCAAATCCGCCCAACACAGCCTAAGCGCGTGGCAGTTGTAGCACCAGCAGCAGCCGCTGCACCAGCTGCCGCACCTGCAGCAGCACCAAAACCAGCCGCAGCAGCAGGCGCAGGCAAGAAGGTTGTAGCACCGCTCCCAGGCACTATCACAAGTGTTGAAGTAGCAGTTGGACAGGCAGTAAAGGCAGGCGACACAGTCGTAGTACTCGAAGCAATGAAGATGCAGAACAATATAGAGGCAGAATGTGACGGCAATATCACGTCAGTTCTCGTAAACAAAGGCGACGCCGTAATGGAAGGTGCCGTTCTCGTAACAATAGGATAACACAAACTTACGCCGTAAATCATGAGCGAAACACTCAATTTCCTATTTGAAAACTTTAATGAGTTCCTCACATACACGGGCTTTGCAAACGGTATGTTGGAGAATTACATTATGATAGTTGTGGGAGCATTCTTCCTATGGCTTGCCATAAAGAAGGACTTCGAGCCACTGCTGCTCATTCCTATCGGACTTGGCATAATCATAGGTAACATACCTTTCCGTGCCGATGCAGGACTTGAGATAGGACTCTACGAGGACAACTCAGTGCTCAACATCTTCTATCAAGGCGTGAAAGGCGGATGGTATCCACCACTTGTATTCCTCGGAATCGGCGCAATGACCGACTTTGCAGCACTGCTCAGCAACCCGAAACTGGTTCTTGTCGGTGCAGCAGCACAGTTCGGAATCTTTGGCGCATACATGATTGCCCTTGCCCTTGGCTTTGAACCAAACCAGGCAGCAGGTATTGCCATCATCGGTGGTGCCGATGGCCCGACGGCAATCTTCCTTTCATCCAAGCTCAGTCCTAACCTGATGGGAGCCATTGCAGTGTGTGCATATTCGTATATGGCATTGGTACCTGTAATCCAACCACCTATCATGCGACTGCTCACTACGAAGAAAGAACGCGTCATCCGTATGCCGAAACCTCGCCAGGTGACAAAGACCGAGAAGATTCTCTTCCCTATAGCAGGACTATTGCTGACGACGTTTATCGTGCCTTCAGCATTACCATTGCTCGGAATGTTGTTCTTCGGAAACCTCCTGAAGGAAAGTACAAAGACCGATCGTCTGTCGAATACGGCAGGCAATGCGCTGAACAATATCATCGTCATGCTGCTCGGTCTTACGGTTGGATGCTCAACTCAGGCAAGCGAGTTCCTTACTCTCAACACAATCTACATCTTCTTCCTCGGTGCGATGGCGTTTGTCATTGCAACTGCAAGCGGTGTACTCTTTGTAAAGATAATGAACCTCTTCCTGCGTGAAGGCAACAAGATAAACCCTCTTATCGGTAATGCCGGTGTAAGTGCAGTGCCGATGGCAGCGAGAATATCGAACAATGTCGGACTCGAATACGACCGTCACAACTATTTATTGATGCACGCTATGGGACCGAATGTTGCTGGAGTTATCGGTTCTGCCGTTGCTGCCGGAGCATTGCTCGGCTTCCTCGGATAATATATAAATAAGGTGTAAATCCTGGATAAATAGAAATTCTATATGTCCAGGATTTTTTATAAATAAACATTAATACATAATAAATATGAATATTCCATTAGTATTTTGGCTTGTGCCTATTGCATCAATAGTTGCATTGGCAATGGCGTGGTTCTTCTTTACGCAGATGAAGAAAGAAGATGAAGGTACGCCACGAATGAGAGAGATTGCAGAACACGTACGTAAAGGCGCAATGGCTTATCTGAAACAGCAATATAAAGTGGTGCTTATCGTGTTCATCGTGCTTGCCGTAATCTTTGCCATCATGGCTTACGGCTTCCAGATGCAGAACCCTTGGGTGCCATTTGCATTCCTCACAGGCGGTTTCTTCTCTGGGCTTGCAGGTTTCTTTGGCATGAAGACAGCCACATACGCATCGGCCCGAACGGCAAATGCTGCCCGCAACAGTCTTAACTCTGGTCTGAGAGTTGCCTTCCGCAGTGGTGCTGTCATGGGTCTTGTCGTTGTTGGACTTGGGCTTCTCGACATTGCTTTGTGGTTTATCATTCTTCAGGCAGCAGGTGTAACCAAGCTCGTAACAATCACAACAACCATGTTGACATTCGGCATGGGTGCATCTACACAGGCATTGTTTGCCCGCGTAGGTGGTGGTATCTATACAAAGGCAGCCGACGTTGGTGCTGACATCGTGGGCAAAGTTGAGGCAGATATACCTGAAGACGACCCTCGTAACCCTGCAACTATTGCCGACAATGTAGGTGATAACGTAGGCGACGTAGCCGGAATGGGTGCCGACCTTTACGAAAGTTATTGCGGAAGTATCCTTTCAACTGCTGCATTAGGTGCGACAGCATTTGCAATGAACGGCGAACTTCAGCTCAAGGCAGTCATTGCTCCTATGCTCATAGCAGCTGTTGGTATCTTCCTTTCGTTGGCTGGAATCTTCCTCGTTCGCACGAAGGAAGGTGCGACAATGAAGGACTTGCTCAAGTCGTTGAGCCTTGGAACCAACACATCTGCAGCACTCATTGCAGTGGCTTCATTCGCCATCCTTTACTTCCTGCAGATAGAAAACTGGCTTGGCATTGGTTTCTCTGTAATCACAGGTCTTGCTGCCGGTGTAATCATAGGGCAAGCAACTGAGTATTACACATCGCATTCCTACAAGCCGACACAGGAGATATCAGCGTCTTCGCAGACAGGTGCTGCCACAGTTATCATTAAAGGTATAGGCACAGGTATGATTTCAACCATGATTCCAGTGGTCACAATCTCTGTTGCCATCATGTTGAGTTACCTTTGTGCAAACGGTTTCCAGATGGAAATGACTGCTGCAAATCTCTCAACAGGACTTTATGGTATCGGCATTGCAGCCGTAGGTATGCTTTCAACACTCGGTATAACTCTTGCAACCGATGCTTACGGACCAATTGCCGATAACGCTGGAGGCAATGCAGAGATGAGCGAACTTGGCGAAGAAGTACGTCACCGTACCGATGCTCTTGATGCTCTCGGCAACACAACAGCCGCAACAGGTAAGGGATTCGCCATTGGTTCTGCTGCTCTGACAGCACTGGCATTGCTCGCATCTTATATAGAGGAAATCAAGGAAGCCATTGCTCGTGTGGGCAAAATGGACATATTGGCACAGATTCAGGACATACCTTCATTCATGGATTACTTCCAGGTAAACCTCATGAACCCAAAGGTTATCGTCGGTGTCTTCATTGGTGCTATGGCAGCTTTCCTGTTCAGTGGTATCACAATGGGTGCAGTAGGTCGTGCAGCACAGACAATGGTTGAGGAAGTTCGTCGCCAGTTCCGCGAGATTGCAGGTATTCTCGAAGGCAAGGCTACTCCTGACTATGGTCGTTGTGTAGAGATTTCAACACGTTCGGCACAGCATGAGATGATACTCCCTTCACTTCTTGCCATCATCATTCCTATCGTAGTAGGTCTTGTACTTGGCGTTGCCGGAGTACTTGGTTTGCTCGTTGGTGGTCTGGCTGCAGGCTTCACACTTGCAGTCTTTATGGCAAATGCCGGTGGTGCTTGGGACAATGCAAAGAAGATGGTTGAGGAAGGAAACTTCGGCGGAAAGGGTAGCGACTGCCACAAGGCAACAATCGTTGGCGATACAGTAGGCGATCCATTCAAGGACACATCAGGTCCGTCGCTCAACATCCTCATCAAGCTCATGTCAATGGTCAGCATAGTAATGGCAGGACTTACAGTATTCTTCCTGTAAGAAATCATAATACAAAAAAACTGCATAGACGCATCTATGCAGTTTTTTTGTGTATAAAGGGAACTAAAAAAGTCCACTATTTCACAATAGCGGACTTTTACTAAAAAAATAACCTAAAACTAAAACTTATACTATGAAAACAATCTATTTACTTCTCTACTTTTCTTTTGTGCCTTTGTGGCTCTTGCAACAATTTCTTGTTTGCGAGTGCAAAGGTACATTCTTTTTTATATATAATACAACATTTTTGCCTATTGTTTGCGCGCACAATAGTGTTTTGTTGACTTTTGTCAATGAATTGATACGCGTCAAACAGCCTAAAACTAAAAAAAATCCATATCTTTTCTTTGCTATTACATTTATTTTACTTACCTTTGCATAACATTGTACGCAACATAGCTATTACAAAATTATAACAAAAACAAAAAACACTTATGGCTAATTCAACACTACAAACAACAAAGATGACCAATTATCGTTGGGTCATCTGTGCCATGTTGTTCTTTGCCACAACGGTAAACTACATGGACCGACAAGTTCTTTCACTTACTTGGAAAGACTTTATTGCACCTGAATTCCACTGGACAGACAGTGACTACGGTACGATTACGGGTGCATTTTCGTTCTTCTACGCCATCTTCTGCCTCTTTGCAGGCAAGTTCATTGACTGGATGGGAACTAAGAAAGGTTACCTTATCGCCATCTTTGTATGGAGTACAGGCGCATGTCTGCACGCTATTTGCGGTTGGGTGACAATGAATATTGAGGGCATAGGCTCGCTTGAAGCACTGCGCGCAATTGAGGCTGGATCGCAGACAGCACTCGCTGTAGCATCGGTCAGCGTATGGTTGTTCCTTGCTTGCCGCATGGTTCTTGCCCTTGGTGAAGCCGGAAACTTCCCTGCTGCCATCAAGGTGACTGCCGAATATTTCCCTAAGAAAGACCGTGCATTTGCTACAAGTATCTTTAATGCCGGTGCTTCTGTAGGTGCATTACTTGCTCCTGCAACCATTCCATTGCTCGCTCGTGCATGTGGTTGGGAAATGGCTTTCATCATCATTGGTGCGCTTGGATACATCTGGATGTTCCTTTGGGTGTTCATCTACGACAAGCCTAACAAGCAGAAACGCGTGAATGCAGCCGAACTTACATACATCAACCAGGATGCCGAGACTGAAGGCGACCCTAAGGATGCACAGGATGATGGTCCGGCAATTGGTTTCATGAAGTGCTTCACGTTCAAGCAGACTTGGGCTTTCATCGTTGGTAAGTTCATGACTGATGGCGTTTGGTGGTTCTTCCTCTTCTGGGCTCCGGCTTACTTCTCCGACCAGTATGGCTACACATCAGACTCAACAATGGGTATTCTGCTCATCTTCACGCTCTATGCTATCGTTACTGTGATATCAATAGGTGGCGGTTATCTGCCTACTTACTTCGTTGACAAGAAGGGCATGAACCCATACGCAGGCCGTATGCGTGCAATGCTTATCTTTGCTTGCTTCCCTATCGTAGCACTTATCGCCCAGCCTATGGGTGCATATTCTGCATGGTGGCCAGCAATAATCATCGGTTTCGTAGGCGCAGGTCACCAGGCTTGGTCGGCAAACCTCTTCTCAACAGTGGGCGACATGTTCCCTAAGTCAACCATCGCATCCGTAACAGGTATCGGTGCCATGGCTGGTGGCGTAGGTTCGCTCCTTATCAATAAGGGTGCCGGTGTACTCTTCGACTACTCAGCAGAGCAGGGCGAAGCATTCCAGTTCATGGGCTTCGACGGCAAGCCTGCAGGCTATATGATTATCTTCTGCATCTGTGCCGTGGCTTACCTCATCGGTTGGACTATCATGAAGGTGCTCGTACCGAAGTACAAACCTATCGTTGTAGAATAAAAACAAAAAACGGTTCTTTCGCTTTTATCGTCGGTCATCGTGGCTTGCATCAAACGAAGTGAGTGAAAAAAAACTGCTACAGTTTTCACATCGAAACTGCTACAGTTTTGCATCGAAAACTGCTACAGTTTTCTGCCGAGTAAAAGGCTCGTTCCGTAAAAGCCAAATGTTCGTGTCAGTAGAAACACAACATCATGAAACCAAAAGGCAACGGCAAAAGCGAAAGAACTAATAACAAACTCCACTCTTGACGCTCCGAAGGAGTAACCCTGCTGTGGACGAAAAAACATCATTATGGCAAACTACGAAGAAGCATTAAGCAAATATAATCTCGACCTCAACGAAGCCGAGATAGCAGCTGCCGTGAAGAAGATTCTTACCGAGAAAGTGCCCGAGAACGACACGCTCGACGTTAAGAAGTTCCTCATGGGAAGCATCGAACTTACAACTCTGAAGACTACCGACTCCGACACAAGCGTGATGGCTTTCACGCAAAGGGTCAATGAATTCGACAATACATACCCCGATCTGCCGCATGTTGCAACCATCTGCGTGTATCCTTGTTTTGCAAATGTTGTAAAGGAAACCCTCGACGTGGAAGGCGTAAACATAGCATGTGTGTCGGGAAGTTTCCCTTCCTCACAGGCAGTCATCGAAGTAAAGATAGCCGAAACAGCCCTTGCCATCAAGGACGGTGCCAACGAAATTGACATTGTGATGCCTGTAGGCAAGTTCCTCAGTGGCGACTATCAGGGCGTTTGCGACGACATAAGCGAACTGAAACAGACCTGTGGCGACTGTGCAATGAAGGTAATCCTTGAGACAGGCGACATCGTTACGCCGAAGAACATCAAGACTGCATCCATACTTGCAATGTATGCCGGAGCTGATTATATAAAGACTTCAACGGGAAAAGAGAAGATTTCAGCCACTCCGGAAGCAGCATACGTCATGTGCCAGGCTATTAAGGAATACTATGACGAGACAGGAATCCAGATAGGATTCAAGCCAGCCGGCGGAATAAATACCGTGATGGATGCCGTGACATACTATACAATAGTGAAAGAAGTGCTTGGCGAGAAGTGGTTGACAAACCAGTGGTTCCGCCTCGGAACGTCACGCCTTGCCAATCTTCTCCTCTCAGAAATCGAAGGTCACGAGGTGAAATTCTTCTAATAATTACGTTCGATGACGTAATTCAGATACTCTGACAATGCCGATTTGATTTCATCATTTCGGCATTTTTTAATGTACGACTGCGCCTGAAGCTTGAACTCTTCCATCTTTTCTTCTGCGTATGCAATGCCTCCGTTCTGCTTGGTGAAGGCTACGAGACGTGCTATCTCGTCTTCAGATATGGTTCGAGCCTTGACTTTCTTTGCCAAATCCATCATCTCCGCATCGTTGGTCGAGAGCAATGCATGGATAGCTGGAAGCGTAAGTTTGCCTTCAGTCATGTCGTTGCCAGTAGGTTTTCCTAACTGTTTGGAGTCGAAATAATCGAAGATATCGTCCTTAATCTGGAATATGATACCGAGCGTTTCGCCGAACTTTGCTGCTTCGTCTATCTCTTCATCAGTAGCGTTGGCAGATATTGCACCTATCTTTGCACATGCTGCAAAGAGTGCTGCAGTCTTCTGGCGTATGACGTTGTAGTATTTTTCTTCCGAGATTACTTGGTCTGATATGGTCGAAAGTTGGTCAATCTCGCCGTGTGCAAGCACTTGTCCGAGCTCTGCTAAATAGCGGAGAATGTTTATGTTGCCAGTGTTGCCAACGTAGCACAGGGCTGTGGAGAGTATATAGTCGCCCACGAGTATCGACACCTTATTATTATATATGGCGTTGATTGATGGTTGGCCACGACGTTCAAGGCTTTCATCTACTACGTCATCGTGTACGAGACTTGCCGTATGGAGCAGTTCCAGACCTATTGCTCCGCTTAGTGTCACGTGTGAAACTTTGCCGTAATACTTTGCAATGAGCATCACGAGCATTGGTCGCATCATCTTTCCTGCACGGTTCAGTATATGTTGCAATGCCTCGTTGAGCATACCGTCGGTATGCGTCAGCGACTCGCGAAACATCGCGGTAAACTCCTTGAGTTCGTTCTCTATAGGTTGTCTTATGATTTGTGTATCTGCCATCTTTTTCTTGAATTCGACTGCAAAGTTAGTAAAAGTTTACGAAAAACAGTTCATTTGATGTTTACTATTTACGTTTTTACTACTTGTTTTAACTACTTTAACTCCTAAATTTACCTAAACAGCCGAACAAAACAAAGCCAAAGGTAGATGTAGGGACAAAAAAAAACCGTGCCGTTCAGTGTCACTTGAACGGCACGGTAAATGTGCGGTCTTTAGATAATTTATTAAAAACCTACAGTTGGTCCAGTTTTCAGTACTTTTTTGTTTAATTGTCCTTGTGTATTATTGTTAGACGTTGCATTGGATTGTAATCCACCAAAATCGATTAATTGAAGATAACCATTTAATTCACCACTTTTAACAAGCATCTTCACTGCACCCTGGTTACTGAACATGTCCCCTTTACATTTCATTAGATTATCTGCGGAAGATATTGTCATTTGTGGATTCAACTTATCTATTTTATCAAACGCTCCTGAGTTTTTTACATTGCCTAACGACTGAACATTGCCAACTTTATCGAGCCATGATACAAACTTTTCCTCTGAATTATTGAGCACGGCATCCTCAATGCAATATACTGACCATTCGGCTGTAAGGTTTGCCATATCGTCGTATGCTTCGCCACTCTTGTCCTTCAGGAAGTTTACTGCTGCATCAACAAACTGCTTTGCTACGTCGAGAGCATTCTCTATGCGCATGAAACCTGTGTAGCTGTTGTCTGCTGCTTGCTGATACTCTGGTGCCTTTTCGCCCTTTTCTATCTTCTCAAGACTCTTCATTGTTTGGTCGAGAGCGAGTGAACTGTTGTACGACTTTGCCTGAAGTGAACGTATTCCCTTCATTGCCTCTTGCAACTCAGGCACTTCGTCGCACATCTCAACAGTGCGGTTTGTCAGGTCGGAAAGAATGCTTGTACGCTCCTTCAATGCCTGAACGCAGAGCTTTGTCTGGTTCATGAATGCAGTATCGTTCTGCAATTGTTCTACCGTCAACGCCAGTTCTGGGTCTTCCATTTGGTTGCTGTAGAGGTCAACCTTGCTGATGTCACCGCTAAGCTGGTCTTTGTTTGCACCAGGTATTCCGAAGAAATCACCTAATCCGTAGCCTACTACCAATGCTATTATAGCAATGATAACTAAATTCTTTTTGCTTGTCATAATTACTTTTTTTAATTGTTATACATTATTTATTTGTGTTTGTTATTTATGTTTGTGGTTTTGCATTTGCTGGTGCAAAGGTAACGACGAAAGTTGTATTTTGCAATACCAGCATGTATTATTTGTTGAATTGTTGCATGTTTTTTGTTTATTTGTTCCGTTTTTTACGGATTGTTCCATCAAATTGTTTGATTGTTCGTCTATTTTTACGCCTTAATATAAAAAAAACTCTCATTTTCTTTTTTATTCTCAAAAGATAGATTATATTTGTATCGTGAATAAGAATTATTAATTTCTAACTAATATGAAAACAAAAATGATTACAAGAGCAAACAGTTTTTTTAGCAGAATAAGCAAGACGGTATTCGTGTTTTTAGTAATGATGTCGTTAAGTTCTGTAAATGCCGACGCACAGTTTGGCAACCTTTTGAACAAAGCAAAGAACAAGTTGAAGGAAAAAGTAGAGAACAAGATTGACCAGAAGATAGACAAGATAACGGACAAAATTGTCAATGGTCCTGAGGAAAGTATAGAAAATGCAACAAAGAGCGATGCAAAAGATAAGGTCACAAAGAAGTCGGCACAGGTTGAAGATGTAAAGAGTGACTTTGTTCGCGGCTCGCAGATAATCTTTTCAGATGATCAGACAGGCGAAACCATCGGTGAATTTCCAAGCAAATGGAACCTTCAGCGTGGCAATGCAGAGGTTGCAAAGGTAAATGGACGCAATGTGATACTGATGAGCAGTCCAGACTCGTGGATAGAACCGCTTATCAAAAACGACAGCCATGAATACCTTGGCAACATCTTTACTATGGAATTTGATATCATGTATCCGGAAAACTCCGAGGGTGGTTTCGAATGGGACTTCATGGAACCTCAGTCAAATCGAGATAATGAATGCTTTACAGTCAATTGGTATGGGGAAAATGACGACCAGAATGAATATGATGATATTCACACAGGTTGGAGATTGTCAAACGGAGATTTATCCAGTAACACTGCCAAAGGCCCTTGCATCTCTGACGGCGACTGGCATCACATGGCTGTTTCGTTTAATCAGCGTGCACTTAAAGTTTATGTCGATGGAAAGCGTGTGGCAAACATCCCTAATGCTCCGGTCAATCCAGGTTGGGTTACTCTTTGGAGAAATGGTGGCGGCAACGTATTCATCAAGGACATAATTATTGCCAAAGGTGCCAAGGATCTTTACGGTCAGAATGCAACCGATGCGGATGCCATAACCAAAGCAATGGCAGAAACTGGCAAGTTTGTCACAAACAATATTCTGTTTGAAACTGGTAAAGCCGACCTTAAGGCGGAGTCAATGGTCGAGATAATGAAGGTTGCCGAATACATGAAAGCCAACCCATCGGTACGTTTCGAGGTTCAGGGCCATTGCGACAATCAAGGTTCCGACAAGGTGAACGATCCGCTTTCACAGAAACGTTCCGAGGCAATCGTCAATGCTCTTGTTAAGCTTGGAGTTGACGAGTTCAACCTCAAGGCCGTTGGTAAGGGCAGTCACGAGCCTGTTGCCGACAATTCAACCGAGGAAGGCAGGGCAAAAAATCGCCGTGTAGAGTTTATCAAACGATAGATTGTTTTTCGCCATACGACGTTAATCGTTTTGCGGCACGAACGATAGCTTTTCGCAATACTTTCTGTTTGTATCGGAAAAAACATTGGTATAAGTGAAGTTGCTGAAGGTGACGCTGCCGCCATCCTCTTGGGTGTTGTAGTTGAATAGTGCTACACGTGCACCCTTCCAGAAACCATTGCGCATGGCAAATGTTGTGGCGATGCTGCGCAACGGCTTGCCCTGTTTTGCGGCATACGACAGGCAGAACTCGTTGCGTTCAGTGTCGTAGTCGAGTGCAAGCAATACGCGTTGGCTATTGTATGGCTGCATGGCAACGGTGAGTTCGTCGTGTTCTTCATAAAGGTAGAGCGCACCGCCACGCTTCATGATGCCAATGAGCATGTTCTGCTTACCCATGCACGAGAGGCCGCAACGCTGTCCTTCCTGCATCTGTGAAAGGTCGAGCATTACCTCGGCATGCCGCTTGTAGCCTATGATTTTTTGTGTAAACGTGTTTCTTGCCTGCTTGAAATCGTTGGCTTTAAGTGCCGTCAGCGTCAGCGATTGCTTGTCTGGGCTGATGCTCCAACGGTCGTTCACGGGATTGTGATTCCACTGCCAGTGCAGTCCAAAGCCTTCTATCTTGGCAAACGACTGGTCGATGCGCTTGCCTTTAGGCATCTTGCACTCATCTACAGGCTCTCCTATGCCGTTGCTATCAACGTCGTGCCCCATCACGGGCCAGTTCTCTTCCCAGTGCATAGGCTGTAGATGCACCACACGACCAAGGGGTGATTTCTCCTGGAAATGCAAGAACCACCACTCGCCTTCGGGCGTATCGACTATTGCACCTTGGTGAGGACCGTTGGTTTTAGTCGAGCCTTGCTCAAGCACAATGCGACGTTCGTATGGTCCGTAAATGTTCTTCGAGCGAAGACAAGTCTGCCATCCTTGCCCTACACCGCCTTCAGGAATGCACAGATAATAGTATCCGTTGAGCTTATAGAACTTTGTTCCCTCAGCCACAGGGCCTCGATATACCTCAACACCATCGTCGAGAAGTTGCTTTCCATCGGGGCTCATGCGGTGGACAATGATTGGTCCTGCCCCATGCTGACTGCGTCCGAGGTATGCCTGACCGTCCTCATCCCAGAACGGACAAGGGTCTTCCCACTTCTTTACACCCTTGACGAGGTGCAGCGGAGCCCACGGTCCGTCGGGGTTTTCGGCACAAGTCATGAACAGACCTTCGTCAGGTGTGCAGAAAAACACCCAGAACTTGCCGTCGTGATAACGTATTGCCGGTGCCCAAGAGCCGCCGGCGTAGTGTTTGTTTTCGTTCCATCCAGGGAAGTCGAGGCGTGAATATATCTGCGAAATAATCTTCCAGTTGACCAGATCATACGACTTGAGCACCTGCATTCCCATAAAATGGAAGTCGGATGCAACCATATAATACGCATCGCCAACCCTTATAGCATCGGGGTCAGAGTAGTCTATCGGGAGGATTGGGTTCTTGTAATAACCATTCCCAAGGTCGCCCCAAGCGTATGTCTGCGCTGTGGCGACGAGAGTTGAAAGGCAAAATGCAATGGAGATAACAGTCCTGTGGAGCATTTTCTACGTGAAATTTTCGTATTTTATCTGTACTTCGTTGACGTATTTGCGCACGAGTGCCGACGAATTTTCCTTCTTTGTGATAAGCAAAACGTCGCCATCGTCAACGACAATATAGTCCTTCAGACCATTTATCACGGCGAGTTTGTTCGGCGCAATCTTTATCATATTGCCCTCGCAGTCGTCGAGGATAACCTTTGAATCGAGCACAACATTGCTATTTGAGTCTTTCGGCAGCACCTCATATACGTTGTGCCACGTGCCGAGGTCAGCCCATCCAAACTTGCAAGTCATTACATAAACCACGTCAGACTTCTCTAATACGCCGTGGTCGAGGCTCAGGTTAGGGTAGAGAGAGTAATGGTCGCGCATGAACTTTGCCTCTTCGTCCTCGCTGAGACCAGGCTTTTCCTGACGGATATTGCGGAAGATTACCGGCAGAATGCGGTCGATGGATTGCAGGATACCGTTTGCGGAACTGATGAAAACGCCCGTGTTCCAGAAAAACTCACCCGTCTTAATGAACATTTCAGCGAACTCGATATTGGGTTTTTCCGTAAACGACTTCACCTTATATATATTATAGGAAGGAGTCTCGCCGTCGGTTTGTATGTAGCCATACTCCGTTTCCGGTCGGGTTGCCTTGACGCCAATGGTCAATAATTTGTCGGTTCCATCGACAAATTCCAGTCCTTCGTGCATGTTTTTTGCAAACTCTTCCTCATTCAAAATCAACATATCGGCAGGTGTGACCACAATGTTTGCGTCGGGTTCACGGTCGCGGATCTTGAATGCAGCCCACGCCATACTTGGCGCAGTGTTGCGTTGAATGGGTTCAGTAAGTATGTTTTCGGCAGAGATTTCGGGCAGTTGCTCCTTCACTTGGTCGAGATATTCCTCGTTTGTAGTGATGTAGATGTTCTCTAATGGCACTATTTTCGTAAATCTCTCGTATGTCTGTTGCAGAGGAGTCTTGCCGAAGCCGAAGATGTCAACAAACTGTTTAGGTTTGTTTTCGCGGCTGCAAGGCCATAGGCGCTTGCCCTTTCCCCCCGCTAAAATTACACAATAATTGCTCATATTTGTTGGTCAGTAGTTTTAACTTTAAGTCATTTTTATATTTCTATAACGCAAAACTTCCGTTTTTGTTGTGCGATGCAAATCATTTTTTCACCCACCTTCTTGTCCGTTGCAAAAGTAATCATAATATACGATTTGTATTAGCTACACCTTATTAATAAACGCGCGCGTGCGTGCGCGCGCATACAAATAATCATAATTTTAACATTCGAAAGTTTCAATTTTCTGGAATTATTTTTCAAATACTATGCTTTTTTAACATTCACAGCACAAGTGACAATACCGCTGTAAAAACAAAAAAACACGATAAATGGAAATAAAACCTTTTTGCGTGCTATTATGATTACATCGATAATTGTACGGGTAAGCCTTTCAGGATATGATTTAGCGGATGCTGAAAATTTTTAAACAAATCGGATATCTACGATGATATTTGAGTTTACGGCGGCGTTTAGGAGGGCGACGTACTTGCTGCGGGACATGGTGAGGTCGGCTCGCAGGGCTGGATTCTTTACGTGAACGAAGAGGACTTGATTCTTTATGTATGGGTTTTCGAGGTATGCGGCAAGCGTTTCGCCCATTACTGTGGGGATGGAATCAACGAGTCGCTTCTGCAAAAGCGGCGTTTCGAGTCCTTGCTCACGTATGTATTGCTGCAAGACTCCTCCGATTAATTCTGATTGCTTTCTAAACATTCTATGTGTCCTCCTGCGACGTGGAAGATTCTGTAGTCGTATGGACTGCGCTTGAGTATCATGTCAAGGTGCTCACGATTAGTGTCGGTGATGAAGATTTGCCCGAATTCATCGCTTGAAACCAGCTTTACTATCTGCTCAACCCGATGCGCATCGAGCTTGTCGAAGATGTCGTCGAGCAGCAGGATTGGCGTCTTTTGTTGCGTCTTTCCTTTGAGATATTCGAACTGCGAGAGCTTTAGTGCGAGCACGAATGTCTTGTTTTGTCCTTGCGAACCTTCCTTTTTCAGTGGGTATCCGCCTATTGTCATCTCCAGTTCGTCGCGATGAACACCATGCAGGGAATAGCCCATGATGAGGTCTTTGAGCCTATCGCGTTGTATCGTTTCGAGCAATGGTCCGCGCTGGCAATGCGATGTGTAGGCGAGCGAGACCTGTTCCCTGTTGTCGGCTATCAGGTTGTAATAGCGTTGGAAGAGGGGTGTTATCTCTTCGATGAACGCATTGCGCTTGGCGAATATCACTTCTCCGTATGCAGCCATTTGCTCTTCGTAGAGTTCCATGAGGCTTATCATCGACTGATCTGGGCACATTGCGCTGTGTCCGCCATGCTCGTCGCATGCCTTTTTCAGCAGTACGTTACGCTCTTGCAGTGCTTTGCCATAGCGTGCGAGTGCATCTACGTATTCACGGTCGTGCTGTGAAACGGTCACGTCAATGAGGTGCCGTCGCTCGTCGCTTGCGCCTTCGATGACCGAGACGTCCGATGGCGCAACGAGAATCACGGGTGCAAGTCCGAGATGTTCAGACAGTCTGCGGTATTCCTTCTTGTTGCGCTTGAAGTGTTTCTTCTTGCCTTTCTGCATGCCGCAATATATATCCTCAAGGTTTCCGTTGCTGTCTGAGTACTGTCCTTGCAGCATGAAGAAGTCCTGGTCGTGCTTCATCACTTGCGAGTCGATATGGTTGAAAGCGCTTTTGCAGAACGATAGGAAGTAGATGGCATCGACAACATTTGTCTTTCCCTCGCCGTTGTTTCCGACGAAGCAATTGATGTTTTGCGAGAACTCGAGTTGAGCCTCGGCAATGTTCTTGAAGTTAGTTATCGAAAGTTTGTCCAAGTGCATTTCATCTGCAAAGTTAGTGCAAATCGAAGACAATACAAAATAAAAGTCAAAGATTTTTATTTTTATTGTTAAGATGCCGCCTAACTTCGACGCAGTCAGCGTTAGTGCTTATCGAAGACAATACAAAATAAAAGTCAAAGATTTTTATTTTTATTGTTAAGATGCCGCCTAATGTTATAGATAAAAATACATTTCATTATGTGTGTCTGCCTTTGGCAGCCTTGATGTGACGGTTGCAGTTGTGCTTATATGAACAAGTTCATAACGCGCAGCTGCAACCATCACATCGCTCTTCATACGAAGAGCCACACATAATAAAATGAAAAAATACCTTACGGTAAAAAATGTGGCCGTTGGCCATAAAAAATAAAGGAGCCCCCCTCTGTCCCCCCAAGGGTGGATGATAGGTTTCCATTCTCTTCCCCCTGGGGGAGTTGGAGGGGGCTGTTTGGGGGGAACGAGGGGGCTCCTTTATTTTTTACGAACGAAGTGAGATATTTTTTATGCGAAGCACATTTTGTATATGATGTATGGATGGCCACGTCAGTGGTGTCTGTGTGTTGTATTGCAGCGCAAGAACTTGTTCTTTAGCACTGCAATACAACACACAGACATGGGCTTCAGTATGAAGCACACCATACATCATATCATTTTGCTCTAATAAACAACACTTGAGGTATGAGTTAGGCACTCTTTGCTTATTTTTGTGGGTATTGACGGGTATATTTGGCGGGTGTTTGCGGTTGGGGGTGGGAGGTCGTGCGTTATGGGTGAAAAAACATTGCTGCAATGTTGACTCTAACATTGCTCCAATGTTCGGACCAACATTGCTGCAATGTTTGAACGAGTTAAACGCTCGACTTGCGAAACGTATCCCATCAACCTCGGAAAGACAAAGCGTCGAACTATCAAACGACATGCAACGATATTTTGACCGATAAACAAGCATCGCCCCAGAAATTACAATAAAAATACCATGCAAAAACAAAAAAAAATTAAAATCTATGCGCTAAATGACAAATATTTCTTAACTTTGTGCCGATTTTGCATATAGGCGAAAGAAATCATAAAAATTATAAAACAAATATGGCAAACAAAAAGAACACTCAGCCTTCCGCAATGGAAGAGACACTGAACAAGTCTGAGGCATTCGTACTGAAGTACAAGAAGCCTCTCATGATTGCACTCGTAGCAATCATCGTAATCATCGCAGGTGCGATACTCGTAAACAACTATGTAATCAAGCCAAGGGCAGAAAAGGCAAGCACAATCCTTGCAAAGGGCCAGGAGTATTTCAACAACGAAGACTTCGACAAGGCTCTCAATGGCGACAAGGTAAACTTCCCAGGCTTCGTTGCAGTGGCTAACGACTACAGCTCAACCGATGCAGGCAACCTTGCAAAGCTCTACTGCGGACTCTGCTATGCACAGTTAGGCAAGTACGAAGACGCTGAAAAGTACCTCAGCGACTATAGTCCAGCCGACGACCAGATGGTATCTCCGGCTGCCATAGGCGCTCTCGGCAACGTATATGCACACTTGAACCAGCTCGACAAAGCCGTTTCAACCCTGAAGAAAGCAGCTGAAAAAGCCAATAACAATACGCTTTCGCCAACATTCCTTATACAGGCAGGCGAAATTCTGGAAAGCCAAGGCAAGAAGGCCGACGCATTGAAACTCTACCAACAGGTAAAGGAACAGTACGTCAACTCAATGGCTTATTCAGAGATTGACAAGTATATTGAGCGCGTGACAGAGTAATGGCAACACTTTTTCACAACCTTTCTGATTATAACCCTAACGAAGTGCCAAACGCATCGAAGATGTGTTTTGGCATTGTCGTTAGTGAGTGGAACGCCGAAATAACAAGCGCAATGCTCGACGGATGCGTAGGAACCCTCTTGCGTCATGGGGCACTCGAGGAGAATATACGCGTCAAGTCAGTTCCCGGAAGCTTTGAACTCGTCTATGGTGCACACCAGATGGCACTGCGCGATGAGCTTGACGCAATCATCGTAATCGGCTGCGTAGTGCGTGGCGAAACCCCACACTTCGACTATATATGCCAAGGAGTGTCGGCAGGAATAGCACAAATCAACGCTACAAGCAACATACCAGTCATCTTCGGACTGCTCACAACCGAAAACATGGAGCAAGCCAAAGACCGCAGCGGAGGCAAACTCGGCAACAAAGGAGACGAGTGTGCGGTCACTGCAATAAAGATGGTAAAGTTCTGAATTTTGTTAAAAAAATAAAAAATAATAGACAAATTGCCGATTAAAAATTGTCAATTGTCAAATATTTTATACCTTTGCATCCGCTTTTGGAGAAAAGCATAGAGAAACATAATGGTGCCATAGCTCAGTTGGTAGAGCAAAGGACTGAAAATCCTTGTGTCCCCGGTTCGATTCCTGGTGGTACCACTTTTTTCCTCCTTTCATTGATCCTCGATAGTAACTAAGGTTCTATTGAGGATTTTTTTTCGTCGTTCTGCCCAATTTCACACCATACATCATATTATTTTGCTCTTATAAACAACGCGGTAGTATGGGTTGGTCAATCTTTTCATAAAACAACTTGTCTTACCCGAGTACAACATTATTTTTTCATTGAACCTTGATTTGTGTTAATTATTCGTGGCTGATTTTTTGTTTTTACTGCATTTCGGCGCGAAAAATTACCGTTTGTCGAATAAATTTATTAACTTTGCCCCAAATAGAACTTAAATTCAGTATATATATAATAAGGTATAAGGAATAACATTTAGATAATAATTTACAAGATATGGCAAATTTGGATTTAACAAAGTATGGGATTACCGGAACTACAGAAGTAGTCTATAATCCATCGTGGGAAGACCTCTACACAGAGGAAATGAAGCCAGAACTTACAGGTTTTGACAAAGGTCAGGAAACAGAACTTAGTGCCGTAAACGTCATGACAGGCGTCTATACAGGCCGTTCTCCTAAGGACAAGTTCCTCGTATATGACGAAAAGTCAAAGGACACAGTATGGTGGACAACACCTGAATATCCTAACGACAACAAGAAGTGCAGCGAAGAAAGTTGGGCAATACTCAAGGACCTTGCCGTAAAAGAACTCTCGAACAAGCGACTTTTTGTAGTTGACGGATTCTGCGGAGCAAACAAGGACACCCGCATGAAGGTACGTTTCATCATGGAAGTAGCATGGCAGGCACACTTTGTAAAGAACATGTTCATCCGTCCTGTTAACCAGGAAGAACTTGACCAAGAGCCAGACTTCGTAGTATATAACGCATCGAAGGCAAAGGTAGAGAACTACAAGGAACTGGGACTTAACTCTGAAACCGCAGCAGTGTTCAACGTAACAAGCAAGGAACAGGTTATTCTCAACACATGGTATGGCGGCGAAATGAAGAAGGGATTGTTCTCAATGATGAACTATTTCCTCCCTCTCCAGGGCATAGCATCAATGCACTGCTCAGCAAACACCGACATGAACGGCGAGAACACAGCCATCTTCTTCGGACTTTCAGGCACAGGAAAGACCACACTCTCAACCGATCCTAAGCGTCTCCTTATTGGCGACGACGAACACGGATGGGACGACAATGGCGTATTCAACTTCGAAGGCGGATGCTACGCAAAGGTTATCAACCTCGACAAGGATGCAGAACCTGACATCTACGGTGCTATCAAGCGCAACGCATTGCTTGAGAACGTAACAGTTGATGAAAACGGAAAGATCGACTTTGCCGACAAGAGCGTGACCGAAAACACTCGCGTATCTTACCCTATCGACCATATTGAGAAGATAGTAAAGCCTATCTCACACGGTCCGGCAGCAAAGAACGTCATCTTCCTTTCGGCAGATGCATTCGGAGTATTGCCTCCAGTATCAATACTCACACCAGAACAGTGCAAGTATTACTTCCTCTCAGGCTTCACTGCAAAGCTTGCAGGAACAGAGCGTGGCATTACTGAACCGACACCAACCTTCTCGGCATGTTTCGGACAGGCATTCCTCGAACTTCACCCAACAAAGTATGCTGAGGAACTCGTTAAGAAGATGGAGAAGAGCGGAGCAAAGGCATACCTCGTAAACACAGGTTGGAACGGCACAGGTAAGCGCATCTCAATCAAGGACACACGTGGCATCATCGACGCAATCCTCGACGGAAGCATCAAGGAAGCACCAACGAAGAAGATACCATACTTCAACTTCGAAGTGCCTACACAGTTGCCAGGCGTTGACCCAGCAATCCTCGACCCACGCGACACATACGCTGATGCTTCAACATGGGAAGAGAAGGCAAAAGACCTTGCAGGTCGATTCATCAAGAACTTCGCAAAGTACGAAAACAACGAGGCAGGTAAAGCACTCGTTTGCGCAGGTCCAAAACTTTAATAATAGATTAGAATAAAACACAAAAAATAACCCCGAAAGTCATTACGACTTTCGGGGTTATTAATTATTGGTCTTTGGTCATACAAAATGGTTGTTGGTTATATGTTATGGGGTGAAAAATGATGCAAATGGCAATGTTACGAAAGATTTGAACCGTAATATTTTGTCAATTCAATATAATTCGCTAAATTT
>JAKSIZ010000029.1 GCA_024398515.1 Bacteroidaceae bacterium
TGCGGCATATTTGCACAAAACAATAACGAAACCGAAATAATAATAACATTACCGAGATATGGACAAGTTTAAAGTAATCATCGTAGAAGACGTACAACTGGAGTTAAAAGGAACGGAAAACATCCTCAAGAGTGACATTCCTGAAGCCGAAGTCATTGGCACAGCGCAGGATGAATCCGAGTATTACAAACTTATAAAGCAGCAAGTTCCTGACCTTGTATTGCTCGACCTCGGGCTTGGTGGCAGCACGACTATTGGCGTAGAACTTTGCCGTTACACGAAAGAGAACTACCCAAAAGTCAAGGTTCTTATCTTTACAGGCGAGATATTGAATGAGAAATTGTGGATTGATGTGCTCGATGCCGGATGCGATGGAATCATTCTCAAAACGGGTGAACTGCTCACTCGCCACGATGTGCAGAGCGTTATGGAGGGCAAGCAATTGGTATTTAATGAGCCTATACTGAAGAAAATCGTCGAACGATTCAAGGATATAGTCAGCAATCAGCAGAGTCATCAAGAGGCAATCGTTGACTATGAGATTGATGAATACGACGAACGTTTCCTTCGTCATCTCGCACTTGGTTACACAAAGGACATGATAACCACGCTTCGCGGTATGCCTTTCGGCGTTAAAAGCCTGGAAAAACGACAGAATGATCTCGTGCAGAAGCTCTTTCCAAATGGCAACGGTGGCATGAATGTCAATGCCACACGACTCGTCGTGCGTGCCATAGAATTGAGAATTATCGACGTTGACAACCTTGAACCTGACGAAGTATGAGACTTCTCTCGCGTATAATTGTCGTTGTTGTCTGCTTGCAACTACTGCTGATATTCGGCTCATGGATTGCAAACGCTTACGGCTTTGAGGTTCAAAGTCTGCTGAGTGCCTCTGGTATTCGCTGGACTTTTGGCAAGATGATAGGTCAAACGGCATCATCATACCTCGTATGGCTGCTTGTTATTGCTTTCACTTACGGCGTTGTGCGCAAGGCGAACTTCAATCTTCATGCCTCTGACTACCGCAACCGACTTGCATGGCGAGCGGTAATAACCATGACGATACTCTTCATCGCGTGCATCATCATGCTTGCATTTGTGCCTCATGCTGTGCTTCGAAGTGTGACTGGCGAACTTTTCCCTTCGCCTTTCGCCACAAGTCTTGTGCCTTTTGCAGCCTTCTTCATACTGTTGACATCTGTTATTTATGGTTGCATAGTCAATAGTTTCAAGTGCATATCAGACGTCATTTCCGCCATGTGCAACGGTATAACCATCTTTTCCCCTCTTATTATCCTCTACCTCTTAATCGCAGATTTTGTCTGTTCATTGCTATATGTTTTTGTCGCTTGAAACAAGAAATATATGAAAATAGATAGGTAATATGTTAATGGTCGGTATGTTCATGATAATAGAACTTAATTCGGAATTACGTTATAAATAAGATATGTCAAAGGAAATAGCAATAAGAAACAGCACAATAGAGTTTTTGACCTTTATTGCTGAAGGTAAAGAAGATGGTGTTCAAGTGATGTATAAGAACGAAACAATTTGGGCAAGTCAAAAGGCTATGGCGCAATTGTTTGATTGTTCGTCGGATAATATCGGTGTGCACCTTAAAAACATATATGATACAGAAGAATTATCGAAGGAGTCAACTACCGAAAAAAATTCGGTAGTTCAATGTGAAGGTAATCGGGAAGTTGCTCGTCAAATTCTGTTTTATAACCTTGATGCCATCATTTCTGTTGGTTATCGTGTGAATAGTATTCGTGCCACGCAGTTCCGACAGTGGTGTACGAATGTGCTCAGACAGTTTGCTCTTCGTGGATATGGGAAGGATTGTTACTGCTGTCCTTGAGTTTGCAGAATCACGCGCACAACGCCATATCCCGATGACAATGGAGGATTGGGCTAAGCGTATTGATGCATATCTTGCAAGCGATGAACGCCCTTTGTTGAGTGATGCAGGCTCTGTAAGTCATGAACATGCCATTGATGTTGCTGAAACTGAATTTGAAAAATATCGCATAATCCAAGACCATCTTTTTGCAAGCGACTTTGATAAACTTGTTGAAACAGCCAAAAAATCTTCCCATGACGCAGAAAGAATATTATAATAAGGTAATAGAACTGTTTGAGATTAACTTGCCGGAGGCGGATACGGAACTTAAGTTCTCAAACAATTTCGAGTTGCTCGTGGCGGTGATGCTCAGTGCTCAATGCACGGACAAACGCATCAACATGATGACGCCGGCTCTCTTCAGTGCCTATCCCGACGCAATGGCTATGAGCAAAGCAACGGTTGACGACATACTCGAATACATCAGTTCCGTGTCGTACCCAAACAGCAAGGCTCGTCACTTGAGCGAGATGTCGCAGCAACTCGTCGCACGGTTTGGCGGTGAAGTACCATCGACATTCGACGAACTGACATCGCTCCCTGGCGTAGGTCGCAAGACGGCAAACGTCGTCACGAGCCATGCCTTCGGGCGGTCGTGCATTGCCGTCGATACCCATGTGTTTTGTGTGTCGCATCGGCTCGGGCTTGTTCCTGCGCGATGCACCACGCCACTTGCCACGGAACTCTACCTAACCAGTCGCGTACCAACGGAGAAACAATTGAAGTTCCACTTCTATCTGCTCGAACACGGCAAACGTACCTGCACACTACGAAAGGCACATTGCGACGACTGTTTCCTATCAACTTTGTGCAAACGACGCTTATAATTTCAACACTTGACACTAATGATGTTTTACCTTGAACGCTTAACTCCGCAAAACATTGCTGCAATGTTGGACCGAACATTGCTACAATGTTGACTCGAACATTGCTGCAATGTTTGAAGCAGTATAAGGCTCGATCTGAAAAATTAATAAACACGACTTGAAAAAGTATAAAGCACGACTTGAAGAATGATATGCAATACATTGAAGTAGTATTTACGACACCAAAAGAAAAAGAATACCTCGTCGAACTGATTCCTTACGAACTTGGGCCACTTGGCTTTGAGTCGTTTCAGGAAACTGAAGACGGATTGCTTGCCTACGTGCAGCGACAATTGTTTGATGCAGATGCGTTGGCAGAGGCTGTCATGGCATTGCCCGATGGAGATGAAATAGTATATTCCGTCTGCGATGCAGAGTATAAAGACTGGAATGAAGAGTGGGAACGCGAAGGGTTTGAGCCGATAGTCATCGACGACATGATTATCCACGACTGCGTGCATCCGATAGATGTTACACCTTATATATATAATATTGTAATAGATGCACGTCTGGCTTTCGGCACCGGAACCCACGAGACAACGCAGATGATGCTGAGAAATATGCGAAGTGTTATAAAGACTTTGCTTGACGAGGGCGTAGGGGAGTCAGAAAAAACATTGCGGTTGCTCGATTGTGGATGTGGCACTGGCATACTTTCTATCGCAGCATCGAAGATGGGAGCAACGGAGGTCGTGGGCTATGATATTGACGAATGGAGCGTAGAAAACAGCAATCACAATGCCCAATTGAACTCAATTGATGGTTGCAAATTCTTCCTTGGCGATGCTTCATTGCTTGGCACGGAGATAGGAGGAACGTTTGATGTCGTTGTGGCAAACATCAA
This sequence comes from Bacteroidaceae bacterium, assembly GCA_024398515.1. Lineage (GTDB taxonomy): Bacteria > Bacteroidota > Bacteroidia > Bacteroidales > Bacteroidaceae > Prevotella. Next base: position 3,617 of record JAKSIZ010000029.1, read on the forward strand.
TCGCAACATCCTTATGCATGATGTGCAGCAGTTTGCAGGCATGATGCACAAGGGTTCATACCTCATAGTAAGCGGTTTTTACACTGAAGACAGCGAAGCAATAACCGCATCGTTTGCATCGCAAGGCCTTATACCAGCCCTTCCACCGCTTGAAAACCACAACTGGCAGTCGTTGGTTTTCACGAAATAATGGGTATTTGAGGGCGTTAAATAGGTTTTTATTTTAGTCTTTCAAGATTGTTGCACCGTCAGGAACATCGTGTGTCAGCCATACGTTAGCACCTACGACGGCATTGTTTCCTATTGATATGCGACCAAGGATAGTGGCGTTACTATAGATTACGACTTTGTCGCCAATGATAGGATGGCGTGGAATGCCCTTTATAGGATTGCCGTTTTCGTCAAGAGGGAAACTCTTTGCGCCGAGTGTCACGCCTTGATACAACTTGACATGATTGCCGACGATACACGTTTCACCTATCACTACGCCAGTTCCATGGTCTATTGTGAAGCTGTTTCCTATGGTTGCACCAGGGTGAATATCTATTCCTGTTTCGCTGTGTGCAAGTTCAGTTATCATTCTCGGAAGCAACGGAACGCCGAGTTGATAGAGTTTATGTGCGATACGATAGTTAATGATTGCCTTAATTGCAGGGTAGCAACAGATGACTTCAAAGAAGTCTTGTGCCGCAGGATCACCTTCGTATGTGGCAATTACATCCTTTTCCATCATCGTATGAAGCTCTGGAACGAAGTGCTTGAACTCCCTGACAATGTCCTTGACACATGGCAATTCCTTGCCGACACACTGAAATGCCGCGGTTATCTGCTGGGTAAGGATATACTTGAGGTCAAGGCTTTTGCGTTCGAACAATCCTGGAAATACGATAGCTCTAATCTCGTTTACGAAACTTGTAATCACCGGCAAAGAGGGTGGGGTGGCTGTTCCTTTGAAGAATTTATTCATATTTATCGGTTATGCTGTTATGCGGTTATACGGTTTTGCGGTTCAAATTGTAAATATGTAAATCTGAGAATTAATATAAATCTGTTGTCAGGTAGCGTTCTCCACCGTCGGGAAGGATGGCAACTACGTTATGAAATTCTGGATATTCTCTTATGACTTCTGCTGCACAGAACGTTGCTGCTCCGCCAGTGTAGCCTGTAAGTATGCCTTCAGTTTGGGCAATGAGGCGTGTTGTAGCGATGGCATCTTCGTTTGTCACCGTACGAACTTCGTCAACAACAGTGGCATCGTAGATGTCAGGAATGAAGTTTGCACCTATGCCTTGCAGTTTATGCGAACCGCTCTTGCCTTGGGTAATGAGTGGAGAAGACGCAGGTTCAAAGCCGATAATCTTTATTTCAGGGTTAAGTTCCTTGAGTCGTTTGCCAATGCCACACAACGTTCCGGCTGTTCCGATGCCTGCAATGACGGCATCAACCTTGCCGTTTGTATCGTTCCAAATCTCGTTTGCAGTTGTCGAATAGTGTGCCAGAGGGTTTGACTTGTTGATGAATTGCCCAAGAATGACAGAACCTTTTATCTCTTTGTTCAGTCGTTCCGACTCAGCAACCGCACCGTTCATGCCTTTTGTTCCGTCGGTTAACACAACTTCTGCACCATGGGCACGCAAAAGGTTGATACGTTCAACGCTCATTGTGTCGGGCATTGTGAGTATGAGTTTGTAACCTTTTACGGCACAAATAAGCGAAAGTCCGACACCAGTATTGCCACTTGTAGGTTCGATTATCGTGGCACCAGGCATCAAGATACCACGTTTTTCGGCATCCTCAATCATGAACAATGCAGTTCTGTCCTTTATACTTCCGGCTGGATTGAGATATTCCAGCTTTGCTATAGGCGCAACATCAATCTTCATAGCCGTTGCCAAACGTTTCATTTTAAGCATCGGCGTGCTGCCAATTAGTTCTAATATGCTTTCTTTTATCATGATGGTTGTGTTGTTTACGAGATTTTCGAGACATCGAGAACTCGGGTTTTCGATATTTCTTGCAGTCGCTTCGCGTTCTTTGTGCAAACGGCAAGCCGATTTCGAGGCATCGATATTCCGATTTATTATTCCTATTATAATAGATGCTTGTCCATGAAATCCTCAAGTCTTTTCTTCAAATGACTGCGAGTTTTGCCTCCATAGATGCTATGATTGCGGTTTGTATAGAACTGACTTTCAAACTGAACTCCAGCCTGAACGAGTTTCTCAACATATTCCGCTGTGTTCTGGAAGTGTACGTTATCATCGGCAAGACCATGCATGATGAGCAAATCGCCATGTAGTTTGTCGGTTCTTTTCAGTGGGCCGATGTCATAACCATCAGGATTCTCCTGTGGAGTACGCATGAAACGTTCGGTATATACCGTGTCGTAGAATCGCCAATTTGTGACTGGAGCAACGGCAACACCGCATCTGAACACGTGCCTTCCTTCGCTCATCGACAGCAAAGTATTAAATCCTCCAAAGCTCCACCCCCATATTGCGATCCTGTCTTTATCGACAAAAGGTTGCTGTCCGAGCCATATCGCTGCCTCGACCTGGTCTTTAGATTCCTTGCCGCCAAGGGTAAGGTATGTGCATTTGAGGAATTCCGCACCGCGACTTCCAGTGCCGCGACCATCAACACAAGCCACGACATAACCTTTCTTTGCCCATTCACGTTCCCACTCCAAACCATTGATGAAACCGACTTTCCATGAATTCTTCACTTCCTGCGAGCCTGGACCAGAGTACTGATACATTATGACTGGGTGTCGTTGCCCGTCATCGTTTGGTCGAACCATCCAACCATCAAGCTTCACGCCCTCTGATGTAGTAAACGAAAACATTTCAATCTTTATAGAGTTCGATGTTTCTGTAGGCTCAACCTTGCCTTCAACCTTGATGATTTTGCCGTTAGCGTCAATTGTTCGTACGATTGGCTTTTGCAAAATCGTAGAATACTCATCGGTAAATCTCCCAAAGTCGGCATCAAATTTTGCCTCGTGCCAACCCTTTTCGGGCGTAAGACAAGTGCGTCGTCCCTTCTTATCTACCTTATATATATTAAGGTCGAGAGGCGAAACCTCATGACTGGAATAGAAAAAGTATTTCTGTCGTGCGTCACATCCAAAGTATTCTGCTACGTCGAAGTTGCCTTGCGTCAGTTGCTTCACCAGTTGTCCTTTAATATTATATAGGTATAAGTGATTGTAACCGTCCCTATCGTCGAGCAATGTAAAGCAGTCGTTTTTGAAAGAAAAACTGCCGTAGCAACTCTCGTCGAAGTATTCTTTTGCCTGCAATTCGAGTATTCGTTCCGATTTTCCTGTCGTACAGTTGCCTACTACAACGCCAAGTTTGTTCTGGTGCCTGTTCAATGTCACCACGGCAAAGCGGTCATTATGTTCGGTAAAGACTATCCTCGGTATGTAACCATCAGCGTCAAGAGGAATGTCAATCTGCCGTGTCTGCTGCGTTTCTATGTTGTATGCCCACACAGAAACAGTGGAATTTTCCTCGCCAGCCTTCGGATATTTATACTCGTACGAACCAGGATAGAGGGCAAATTGCTCTTTTGTTGGGTTTGAACCTTGGTACAGCGGGAACGAAAAAGTCTTCACACGGCTCTCGTCGAAACGTATCCAAACAATCGTTTTGCCGTCAGGACTGAAGTCGTATGTGCTTTTCAGTGTAAACTCCTCTTCGTAAACCCAGTCAGGTTTGCCATTAAGAATATGGTTTATCTCGCCGTCGAAAGTCACTTGTTGAACCTTATCTCCATCAATGTCGCGTATAAAGATGTTGTTGTCGTGAATGAAAGCAATGCGTTTTCCGTCGGGTGAAAACTTCACGCACTCCTGCACACCATCCTTGAATAGAGGGAGTTGCGTGTCGCCATTGAAGTAATACTCCGACGTAAAACTGCGTCGATAAATCTTCGTATGTGCCTTCTCAACAAGAAAAGTCTGCTTGTTGGGTGAATAAATCGTGTCGTTGGCTGCTGTCAGACTTTGCGTAGAAAGCATTGCAGCCACGGCAAGCGTAAGGTTCAAAACGTAGTTCATTGAATTTGCTGTTTTACCATTTTCGAAATATCGAGTTCACGAGTTCTCGAGTTTGAGTTTTCTCAGAACCTCTCATGTTCCTTTTTGGGGGACAGAAGGGGGCTTTAGGGGCTTTATTTTTACTCTTCATCGAGGTCGTCAAGCGACATATCACCATCTTCGTCTTCCTCTGGAATCTCGAATGTTGTGCGATAATTTTCTTCAGTCATATCGTCAACATCCTCGTCGTTCATGTCAATGTCGTCAGCGTATGAGTCCTTTATATCGTCGTCATCCTCGTCTTCTTCGCTTTCGTCGCCATCAAGTTTGCTATTTGTGTTGATTACAAGTTTCGGCACTTCAACGATAGGCCTAACCTTGGCAAATATAGCCTCGGTCCAAGTTCCCTTTTCTATTTCCAGCACTTCACAGCCATCGGCAATCTTTTTCTCGTAAAGTCCACCCTCCTTATGCAGTCTGTCTGTCGGTAGGGTAGTGGTAGTGATGTTGAAACCACTCTCAATGATGTCGCGGATGCTTTGCGAGATGCTATCCCATCCACCGCCAAAGTTGTTTGCTATAACCTCAAGCATCTTTGCTGCCGTGATGTGACGTATGTTCTCGTAAGTAAAATCAGTGACTCTCTTTATCGCCTTTTTCTTCAGTGCTATTCCTATTACCTTATCGTCAACCTTCACTGTGCCGAGTTTGAACCCTTGTTTCTCAAGGCTCATCTTCGCAGGTTTATCGTCGCTGTCGTACTTCTCGACCATGAAAGCACCCTTTATCATCGACATATAGTGAGCGTATGTCTCAAAGAAATCAGCGTCTCTTTCAGCCTTCTTCAGCATCTTGAAAATGTCGTTCTCCTGATACTCCCAAAGCTTTCCACGCGTTACGTTCTTGAACGAAACCTTCTCGTCTTTCTTTGGTTCGTTTACTTCTGAAACGATGTTCAAGTCCTTCTCTGCAACCTGGTCTTCGCTGTTCTCCGTCTGCTCGTTCTTTGGCTTTTTAGTCTCTTCTGGATTCATAATATTTACTGTTAATACTTAAATTTGCTGCAAAGATACTGTAAATCGAAGACAATACAAAGAAAAAATAAAGTTTTTTACTTTAATTATTGAGATGCAACGTTACTTCGACGATAGTTGCACGTTATAATATTCAAAGTTGAACGTTAAAGTGTAAAAAACATTGCTGCAATGTTCGGCTCAACATTGGAGCAATGTTAGAGTCAACATTGCAGCAATGTTTGACAGAGTTAAGCGTTCAACTTTCCAAAGTCATTCGGAGGAGTAAAGCAAAGCATAGCATGAATTTGCAGTAAACATACAAATAATCTCATTTTTTATGGGCATTTATTTGTGTATGTTTAGCGAAATTATTATATTTGCAACGTGTATGGATTAGTATGAGAAATCAGAAACATTATTTTTGCGATAACTTAATTTAATATACCACATTATGAAATCATTGTTGAAACAATCATCTATTGCAGCAATCATTATGCTGCTCGTAGGTACGACGTATGGTTTTGCTTTTTCACAGGAAAAGTACAACATTCCAGATCATTCAAAATGGATGAGTAATCTAAGAGACGATGTCCCTGTACGACTTGTCAGTATTCCAGGGGCTCACGATGCAGCTTCGGGAACAATAAACTCCGCCGGTACATCATGCCAGAACATGAACATCAACGACTTGTTCGATGCCGGCTGCCGATATTTTGATTTCCGCACAGGCTTTACAAACGGCTTTATACTGCGAATGTATCATGGAATCATGGATTTGTCGAGAACGTTCAGCGGCGTCATGAACGACCTTTACAAGAAGCTTAAGGAGAATCCGACCGAATTTGTCATAGTAGAAGTAACGATAGAGCATGAAACGCTTAGGCACGATAGGGCTAAGCGACACTTGCGATCATATTTCCGCCACTCATTCGAAGAGGAGCATGATGTGCATAATTATTGGGATAACAAAGAGGAATTTGAGAATGCTGAGTCGAGATGGATGTATCTTCTGCCAGATGTAACCGTAGGCGAGGCACGTGGTCACGTGTTGTTGCTGTTCAATGAAAAGTACGATGACCTTGACATGATGCGTGGACCTTACATTCCAAGCAGGGGAGATGGGCCAGGCAGTATATGTTATATCCAAGGTTATGACAAGGATGGAAAGAGGTTTGATGCACCTGTCCATGCACAGAATAACTACCATTTTGATACGTTTGAGGATCATCCGGAACTTAAATACAAGGATTACGCCGAACCGCAATGCGAGAAATTTACTGAGTATCTGCAGCAAAACCAGAATGCTCCAGTGTGGGGAATGAACTTCCTTTCAGCCTATATTGACGTGGTGCCAAACCAATATGACGTAGCGAAAGAGGTCAATCATAGGTTTGCACGCTTTGTCAACAGCAATCCGCAACTATATTTAGGCATAGTTCTTATGGACTATTTCGCCTGTCCTTTCTATAAGAGCACATCAGCAACAACTACGAATGGCGACCTTGTAGTTGAGGCTGTAATCAACAACAACCGTCGATTCTGGGACTATAACAAGATATATGGCAGCGGTAAAGACCGTCGCGAACCATTCGAAATGAAACAAAATTAAGGAGAAGATATGAAAAAGACAATAACTTCTATCATCATGGGCATTGCGCTTATGGCTGCTGCAAGTGCCCAGAATGCAGGGATACAGTTCCTTCATCCGAACTATGACAAGGTTCTTGAAGATGGTGTTCACTATGCAATTCAGTTTGACAGCCTGGTCATTGACAAGCACGACAGGAGATTTGTCGCTCCTCTGTCCGTGAACGTAGGCGCAGTTGCAGTCCTCGAATTGCGTCATGGGCAAAAGATAATAGTAAAAGGTTCCAATGGAATACGTGATGAATACGACCTTGATAAACGGCGTCAAGGCTATCCAGGCATCCTTGTCCCTGAAGGTGCAACGCTCGTTGTCTATGGCGATGGCGAAATAATTGCCAAAGGTGGCGATGCAGGCAACGGCGCAATAGGAGGGCATGGAGGCGATGCTGACATGGAAGGAAAGACCATAACATTTGGATATGGCGGCGCAGGAGGTGTCGGTGGCGGCGGTGCTGCCCCTGGTATCGGAGCAGTTGGCGGCCAAGGCGGACTGGGAGGTGCGCAGACAGAATTACTGACATACAATGTGTCATTGGGTAAAGAATACAATGAACTCACAACGAATGCAAACAAAGGTGAGAACGGTAAGCCTGGCAACAACATGGGAAAGGTCTATGTCCTTGGTAATGTCAAGATAAGTGCGCAGTCAGGAAAACAGGGAACTTTCGTCTATAATTATGCCACACATGGCACTGGATTGAACTTCACCGAAACAAGATCAACCAGTAAATACTTCCGTATTGGATATGGCGGTGCTGGTGGAAACGGTGGAAGCGGCGTAGCTCCATTATTCGACATCGGTGGTAGCGCACCTGGTTCTGGCGGTGGCGGCAGTGGTAATAGCAGTAGTTTTATGTCTTCTGGAGATAGAGATAAATTAAAATTCAAATCCGGTGCTGGAGGTAGAGGCGGAAACTCGCTTGTAGATAGTATCTCAGGAATGCATGGAGAAGGAATAGGAAACTATCATTTTAGTGAAGGTAATGGCGGTAACGCTGGTAAAGACTATGGTGGCAATGGTTCTCTTTATATTGCAGGCAACGTAATGTTAAATTGCAAGTATGATGCAAATTCTGTAAAGGCAATAACCGATTTGTCGATGGTGCCCGAGAAAGCACGTCATCTTCTTGTCCGTCCTATAGTAGGAGCAGAGTGGGCTGGCGGCATTACTACCCTTGAAACCTTTGTGGGACAAGAAATGCCAAAGACAAAGGTCGTAATTCCTGTTGATGTAAAGAAAGGTTCTTTCATGGGATATTATGACCAATATGGCAAGAGAGTATATGACGAACAAGGTAATTTGGCTTTGGACAAGGACACTGAATCTTATAACTTTGTCGTGAATACCATTGACGGAGCAGACCATTGGTATGTGAACAGTTTGGATACTGTTAAACTGTCGGCTTCATGGTCGGGAGTAAAGAGCATCTTCGTCGTACGTTATTTGGAAAATCCAAATTATAATGGCTACAAGACAGCCAAGGAACACTATACTACTGGTTCGGTTGTTGTAGAGCAAATATATGTTCCAAAGACATTGTCTTCTGCAAAGGTTGCCGTATATCCTTCAGGCAAAAATGGCATTGACCGATACTTATATAATTATAAGGAAGGGAACATAGATTCTATTACGGTTAATCTTGACAAGGTCAATCAAACTGTAGTAGTTGAGATGCTTTACGATAATAAAACATATAACCTCACCTGGGAAGGACTTGACGAAGAAACTTTGAGCCGTCGTTGCATAAACCTCAGCGAATATACTGTGGCTGGCAACTATCCTCACGGAATGGTTATCAACTATCCAGAGTTGCGCCAACTTGAAGGTAGTCAGTTTGATCATTGGGAGCGTAAGATAGCTGAAAACAAGTACGGGACATTTGACGGAAGCGAGATGCCTACTGAAGATCTCATTCTTCGACCAGTCTTTGTTGATGTAAAGTTTAATGCTTCTGTTGAGAAAGAAGGCGATGGCAGCATACAATTGAGATTAAAGAATGGTGAAGTGATAAGTGACCAAACAGCGATTGCATATCATTCACAAGTCAACATTGCTATTACATGCGCCACTGATTACCGTTGCAAGAGCTTGCAGGTGATTGGCGTTGATACTAAACGAGAGATTGAACTATCAGCAAATGATAGTCTCACAACATTCCTGATGCCTGACGAAAATGTGATTGTCCGTGCATCGTTCGAGTATCATCCGTACTTTACACTTAAAGTGAGCAAGAATAGCAATGACGCAAAATACTATGTTACGAAGGATTGGAACACATACTTCACCAATGACAATGACTACTACAAGTTCGATAGCAAGCAATTTGCAGGAAAGGTGAACGATATGAAATATGGTGAAGGCGATCGTCTTTACTTACACACAGATATAGTAGGCGATGACGGTTCGCGCGAACCTAAGGTGTCTGTATCAAAGAAGTATTATGATGAAACGATATTGCAGGAACTGAAGGCTTGTTCAACAGGTTATGCCGACTCAACGTTCACCTACTTTGCTGTCGCAGTAGATAAATACATGACAGCAGCCGACCTGCCAATACAGATAGTTTGGAGCAAACCTCGACCACAATATAATATCAGTGCATACGATAGCGACAAGGCGTCTTTCACTGAATTGTATTCCGGTAAATACGACATAAGCGGCACTGGTGTTGCATACGCCAACGACTTAATCACGTTTAGCGTGGAGAGCGAGGATTCTACATTCGATTCTTCAAACATCCTGATTGAGTATATGGATGGATCTGACACTCAATATATGAATGTTAACAAAATAGAAGGCAAACAAACTTATTTGTTCCGTATGCCTGAAAGCGATGTGGAACTGAGTCTGATAGATGGCAACAAACATTCCATCATAACAGATTGCGAGAACGACAGCATTATCATCGTTGCCCCTGCAACAGGTATCGCAGGATATCCAGTTACATTCAGTTTGTTCTATATGTCCGAGCCTATTAGCGATTCTAAAGCCGCGGATCTGGCAGTATTAATAAATGGAGAACCTTATACGGATGTGTTGAAACCAAACAACAATACTTTCATAATGCCTGACGAAGATGTTAACTTGTCGTTCTTGATTGGCGAGATTACAATAGTTAATTTCGTTAGAGAAGACATGAAACCTTCTATGGATGTATATAATCTAATGGGACAGAAAGTTGGCAATCTGCGCCAGTATTATTCTGGCACTCTTCCAAAAGGAATACTCATTGTGAATGGTAAAAAAATAAGAATTAAATAATAATATAATATTAATAAGGAGATGAAAAAGTATTATTGCATCGCATTGTTGGCAACATTGTTCTTTGGAATGGCATCTGTTGCAAGAGCTGATGTGCAGGAAGTTGTTTTCCACACTGGAACAATCACATTCGAGATGGGAAACGAAACCTATATTGTGAAAAATACAACAAAACACAATGTGAATGGTTTGGAAAATGCGAAAAACGGTGGACCTGCCATGAAAGTTAAAGAAGGGTGCACCGCAACCTTGATTATTCCAAAAGAAACCACACTTGAGTTATGGGGCTCAAACGCCAAGTCTGATAAAGAGAGCATCGCACCTGCATGTCCTGCAATTGAAATACCTAAAACCAGTACGCTTATTATAAAAGGTGATGGAATTCTTCTTGTTCATGGTGGCGATGGACTGGAAAAGACAGATGGAAAAGATGGAAAAGATGCTTATGTAGGAGATAAATGGTCGTTACCGCCATATTACACAGGCATGGGTGCTGCGGGAGGAGCTGGCAGCTTTGGCAATGCTAATGGCATAGGAACGCCTGGAGGTGTTGGAGGCTTAGGTGGAGTTGCTCCACAGGCATGTGCCACGGCTGATGACAAGTGGCATGTCAGTCGGAACAGAGCCTCCGAGGATAGATACAAAGGTGGTAATGGAGGTGATGGCGAATCGACTAAGGCAATGGGTAAGTTATATGTCTTCGGCAGTGTCTCGATTGTTTGTTACATAGGTGGCAAATCATACCCGTATTCGTCAAACAAGACTGTTATAGATAAATATCTGTCCGAAAATGTATCTAAAGGAGGAAGTGATCTTGTAATAGAGCCATGCAACTATAAATCTTTTGCTGGTGGCGGTGGCGGTGCCAATGGTGGTACGTGCTATTCTGTCATGTATGGCATTGGTGCTGGTGCTCCAGGTGCTGGCGGTGGTGGTGCCGGCGGCAGTGGAGGAATAGATGACGAATACTGGAAATCAAATTTGGATTTCTTCTTCGGCTATGGTGGAAATGGCGGACAAGGTGATCTTAAAAATGGACATGACGGAGGAAGAGGTTATAAGAAGCGCACTCATGCGGATGGCGGCAAAGGCGGCAAAGCTGGTGCAGCAGGACGTAGAGGCGATAACGGACAGTTATTCTATACTAATAACGTGTTCATCGAACTTGACACACTTCTTACTCCTGCACCGAAAGGATTCTACTATCGCCAAATGAAGGCATACGAAAAGTCGCACTCTACAAATTTGTCCGACCTCTCGTACGAAGGGATAGTTTCTTCACATAATGCTGTAATGAATCATTTCCGTGTTAAGCGAAACAGTAATTATGAAGATCTTGCAGCATTCTTCCAAGGAATGCGATTGACCAATTACGTGCCTGATGTTGATGTCCCAAAACTTGACGAAGTAAATGGCAATTCCTATTTCATGGGATACTTTGACCAGTACGGGAATAAAGTGTTCAATAAAGACGGAAAACTTGAGATTGCATTAAACGACGATGCAAACGAGGCAAATCCTGTCATCTATAAAAACGATGGATATGGTACCTGGTATATTGATGCCCTTGAAGATATAGAGTTGCATCCTGTATGGCAAGACTCTGTCACAGTGTTTGTCAATCATATCGTCGAAGATGCAGAATGCAAAGATGCCTATCACAAGGATTGCTTCTCAAGCAAGAACTGTCTCGTGATAACCGAAACCAAGCGTTATGCTGTAAGTCATGGAGAGACTATGAGGATAAGGTCAATTGCATATCGCGACCTTGACAATAATCCTATCGAAGACTTGAACTTCAATGATGGCAGATATTACTTGGCTGAAGGCGAAAAGGATACTGTCGTCACATTCTACGACAACGAACCTGTGATAAACATCGTTCATAAATATATGCGCAAGTCGTATAACTTCAAGTGGGATTATTCCGACTTGTGCAAGTCCGATGAGTTCTATGCAAACCTTACAAATGCCGGCAGCTATACAAAGGCTAAGACCTTGAAATATGGCAAAGCAATTACTTATCCTGAGTTGAAACCGATACGGGGAAAGGTTATCACTGGCTGGAATCCAACGGAGATTGCAACAATGCCTGCCAATGACCTTACTCTGAAGGCAACGGTTGACAACATGTTGTTTACCGTCAAGGATAGTGTCAATAGGGGTTCAACGGCAAGCAGACTGCAACTTAGTCCTGCCAATGCATTGTATGGCCAGACCGTAACCATTAATATCGAGTTGGAGAAGGGCACTCATCTCGTCAACTTGTCAGTCAAACCTGCTAACGACACTACAAAGGTTGAACTGAAAAAAGTCAACGATACAAGCTACACATTCCTGATGCCTAATGACCACGTGACTTTAGATGGTGAGTTTGTCATGTCAAAGTATAACCTGCTGAACGTTCAAAGCAACATGCCTGACAAGACTCGCGTGGCTCTGCTTGACGATGACGAAAAGCTTTACTCTGACTATCCAGAATGCTTCGGCGTAAATAAAACCGACGAAAACTATGGCGGTACGATAGCAGAATATGAGGTATATAAGACTAAATGGATGAAAATCCTGACCAATCTTGAAGGTAATGATACCGACATTGAAAACGCTACGTCAGCCACAACGGCACTTCGTCCTAACGTAACCATCACTTCTGCGGACGGTGAATTGATTGATGAAACGATAGCATCACGCCGCTATTTCAATGGCCGCGACGTTAAAGCGTTTGAATATTATGTGCATGATGCCAGCTCTTTGTCAATCGACATCCAGTGGGAAAGCCAACTTGCAAAGACTATAAAGATAGAATATCCTCTAAAAGTAAAGGTTGTATCAATGCATAGCGACTGCCAGGACAACATAATGAACTCTGACAAACGCAGTGGAGTGGCTTATGCAAACGACTACGTTACGTTTGTAGCCACCTCACAAGTTGCCTCATTCAACAGCGACAATATCTATGCCTACTACTTAGACGCCGCTCACAGGCAGATAACTGTTGGGGTAGAAGTGCTCAAGGACACGGTCAACTCAAACTATCAATGTTGGTTCCGTATGCCGGAAAGAGACGTAGCGGTTACGATTAGCGTAGGTCCGAAAGTCGCTGTAAAGACTGATTACCCTGACGATCTATATGAATTAGATACGCCAGACAGCGCAGTAGTGGGAAGCATCATCCCATTTGAAATCCTCAGAAGGACTGTTGGACAAGACTTCGAGGCAGAACCAAAGGCACTCCATCCTGTAGGTCTTTACGGCAATGAAATGATGTTGGCTGAAGGTACACCATTCGAATTCATCTCTGTTTCCCCTGATATGCCGGCAATTGGTGCTTGCTCTTTCGTTGTGCCTGACGATGAAACCTTCGTCATCAAGAATGGTATTCCGCATCGACCTCAAATCTTCAACGACTGGTTCACACTCTATATTGACGAAAATGCCTCCCTGCCAGACTTTGTCGAGGTGTTCAGCATCAACTTCAACGAAGACAGCAAACTGGAATTAGAGCCTACCGGTTCCACGGAGGTCATGGCAAACATGCCAGTCGTTTGCCGTCTCGATGAGGACAAGATGCCAGAGTCGCTGTTTGTCACTAACGGTGAACTCAGCAGCGGACAGTTTATCTTCATTCAGACCGATCCAAACAGCGAAGGGCAGAATGTGCCAGTGGCAATCAACGGCATCTTGGTCAACGGAACCTTGGAAGACGTAGATTGTGCCACACTTGAACAGGATTGCGTCAACGGCGAAAAAATCTATCGCTTCGACTTCGACGAGCAACTCAACTCTCCTTGCTTCAGGGTGGCAGAGACGTCATTCATCTTCGATGCCTTCACAGTCTATCTGAAGGCTGAAACTCAGGGCGAACCGCTGTACCCGACAGGTATCGTCACCCTTCGTCAAGGCGACAGCACATCCCCGTCATACAATATCATGGGTATGAAAGTCACACCTTCATATAAGGGCATCATCGTCAAGCGAGGCAAGAAATACATAAAGTAAAGTCCAGGACGACCCTTATACTCCGAAAAAAACTGTAGCAGTTTTCAAGTCAAAACTGCTACAGTTTTCACATCGAAACTGCTACAGTTTTCTCCCAACCATAAACCATACCAGTAGAAAAACACAGCGAACAATCTCCGCTCATAGGTCGTAGTTTTTCAAAAACAAACCGTACGCATATTATAATTGTAGATTTTCAAATTCAAGCAAAAGATAATAGCCTGAAAGGCTTACCCCTATCAGCCCAAGGCATAGCACAGCGCAGAATTATATTATTATATAATGGTGTCCGCTAAACATCTCTAACAAGCTAAAATCTTTCACCATATATAAGGATAAGCCCTGCATAAACATTATTATGCGCTCCGGAGGAGCAACAAGCCATCAGCCCAGGGCAGAGCGTAGCGGCGCCCTGGGTATATCGACGCAACCATACGCTCTGTAAGAGCAAAAGCATATAATTCACCCATCAATCCTGCGTAATAATATAATAGATCAAAATCTTTTCATTGTCTTCTTCTTTGCAAGTCTGCACTTCGTGCATCCTTTGCAGTTGTGGTCATCTGTTTTCCTTGAGAACAAGTTCTCAGACAAAACAACTGCCCACACCTGCAAGAAGACAATGAAAAACAAAATTGCTAACGCATAAAAAATATCTCACTCCGTTCGTAAAAAATGAAGATGGTTGAAGGTTGAAGGTTTTAGGTTGTAGGTTAATCCCCAATCCAAAAACCGATAATCCATAACCAACAACCCACAACCAAATATCATTTTTTATGGCCAAAGGCCACATTTTTTACCGTAAGGTATTTTTATCTATTATAATAGCACGCGAAAAGTGCGCTTAATTCAATCGAATTAAATAGACAATTTGCAGCAATTAAATAGACAACTTCCAGCATTTATATTGACAACTCAATGCCATTATATGAGATATGCCCATAAATGTAAAAGAAAAAAACATCACCAAACATTTGGCGAAAAGAAAAATAATCATTACTTTTGCAAATGATTGGTTGGGCTCAATGGGCTTGCTGGTCAAATCTTATTGGTAAAGCGACCGACCCTCGTGTAGGGTGAAGTCGATGAAAAGACGTTTTCAACGCTGTCTTCTTTTCTCAAATCTGGAAAATTTGAACTTACAGGAAGATGATGCGCGATGCGTCTGCGCTGAGATTATATACTCAAACTATATAATCCGAAGCGTGGGCTATTTTGTGCAAATCCTTGTAAGTGGTATTCCAGAGCCTGAGAAAGGGATTAGCGAAACAATGTATCACCCACGCTCTTTTCATATCCAAACGAACTTAAAGCATAAAAGGTTTCTCGCAAGGGTGATTGTTGAGAGTATGGATTTATTGTATAACTAAAAATATGAATTTATGAAAAAGATTAATCTTTTCTTTATGCTCTGCTTATTCTGCCTAATAAGCATAGGAGCAAGCGCTATTCCAAACAACACTATTTATTACACATCATCGGATGGCAATGTTGTATATCCTAACTATAGTAATGCATTCGGCAGTGCGACTATCGTAAGTAACGAATACTCAAATGGTCAGGGAATAATAACATTCGACAGAAATTTGACTTCGATTGGCGATATTGCTTTTTGTATATGTGATCACTTGACAAGTGTAACAATCCCTAATTCCGTGACTGAGATTGGAAAATATGCTTTTGAGCAATGTTCAGGTTTGACAAGTGTGACAATCGGAAATTCCGTGACTTCGATTGGATATTATGCTTTTGAAGGCTGTAAAGGCTTGACAAGTGTTGAAATCCCTAATTCCGTGACTTCGATTGGAGAACGGGCTTTTTCTGGCTGTTCAGGCTTGACAAGTTTGACAATAGGAAATTCAGTGACTTCGATTGGAGAGGGTGCTTTTTATGAATGTTCCGGCTTGACAAGTGTGACAATTTCAAATTCCGTCGATTCGATTGGTAATTATGCTTTTTATAATTGTTTAGGTTTGACAAGTCTTACAATCCCTAATTCCGTGACTTCGATTGGAGATTATGCTTTTGGTTGGTGTCGAGGCTTGACAAGTGTGACAATCGGAAATTCCGTGACTGAGATTGGAAGTTCTGCTTTTGAAGGCTGTTTCTGCTTGACAAGTGTGACAATCGGAAATTCCGTGACTTCGATTGGAAGTTCTGCTTTTCGCTACTGTTCTGGCTTGACAAGTGTGACAATCCCTAATTCCGTGACTTCGATTGGCAGTTATGCTTTTGAAGGCCCTTCACGCTTGACAAGTGTTTATGTCGGATGGAATAATGCTGATAGAATACCAGTTCTTACTTCTTGGGATTTCCCTTATTCAACCTGCGATTTGTATGTACCAACAGGGACAAAGGCAATCTATCAAGAGAAGGATTATTGGAACTCATTCAAGAATATTTATGAAAATGAGTTCGAGTCAGTATTACTTGGTGATGCCAATGATGATGGTAGTGTGGATGTAAGTGACATTACATCTATTGCAACTTACATTTTGAACGGAAAAGCAACTCCTTGGAATGAAAAGAATGCCGATGTAAATGGTGACGGTGTTATCGACGTGAGCGACATAACTGGCGTTGCAAGCATAATTCTAGGGAAAAAGTCACTCTGTCCCGATGACCATCACCCTCATGCCATTGACATGGGTTTGCCGAGTGGCACAAAGTGGTGCTGCTGCAACGTAGGCGCAACAACTCCTGAAGGCTATGGCGGCTATTATGCCTGGGGCGAGACAAGCGAGAAGAGTGTGTATGATTTGCAAACATACGCTTATTGGAGAGATCAAAATGAAAATGGATTTGTTGACGATGGAGATTGGGCAAACATCGGCACAGACATTGCTGGCACTCAATACGACGTTGCCCATGTCAGCATGGGTGGTTCATGGCGCATGCCAAGCCATGTGCAACAAATGGAACTTGTGAACAATTGTATCGGAACGTGGACTACGCAAGATGGCGTGAACGGCATATCAGTGATAGGTAAGAACGGAGGTCAGATATTCCTTCCTGCTGCAGGCTACCGTCAAAATGAATGGCTCGGAGATGTTGGTGTTTACAGTCTATACTGGTCGAGTTCACTCGATCCGCGCTACTACAGCATCCCGCACGTCCTGTATTTCTATTCTGGCTTTTGGGGGTGGGACTACTTCGAACGCCTCGTTGGTCTTTCCGTACGAGCCGTTTGCCCGTAGTCAGAATTTAGTGCATCCTTAAAGTTTTTGTTTTTATAGCATAATTTTTCACCTGTGCCGTGAATGTTAAAAAAAGCATAGTATTTGAAAAATAATTCCAGAAAAGTGAAACTTTCGAATGTTAAAGTTTTGATTATTTGTATGCGCGCTCACATACGCGCGTAATATTAATAAGGTGTAGTTTACGGTTTTGGAGAACTAAGGTTGTCTGTATGTAAAAACTTTTTATTGAAAATAGTGCGTATATCAAAAACATTTCGTAAATTTGCAAACGTTATCGACCTTTGGTCGTTTGCATAAAGCGCGAAGCGCGACTAAATGTAAAACCGTAGAACCGCAAATACTATAAAACTAACACATAATGAACATTAGACAAATTGCATTGGCTGCTATCGTGGCAGCAACATCAGTAGGCACAACAGTGGCACAGGAAGGAAACGCATGGCAGGACATGCAAGTGAACGACATTAACCGATATGCTATGCATACGACTTTCAAGAGCGACATGGAACAACGACTCTCGCTGCATGGCACGTGGGACTTTACGCTGTGTGACGGTGAGACGGAACTGCCTTCGACACAGTATAAGGTAAAGCAGATGCCAGTGCCAGGCATGTGGGAACTCAATGGATGCTATGATCCTATTTATGTGAACATAGGATTTGCATGGCGCGACCATTACAAGAATAATCCTCCTTTCGTCCCAAAGCACAACAACTACCTCGGTATATACCAAAAAGAAATAGAAATACCTGCCAACTGGAAGGGGAAACACGTAGTGGCACACTTTGGTAGTGTGACTTCATGTGTGGCTCTCTACGTGAACGATAAGTTTGCCGGCTATGCTGAAGACAGCAAGGTAGCAGCAGAGTTTGACATTACAGCACTGGTGAAAACGGGAAAGAACAAGATTATGTTCAAGGTTCGCCGTTGGTGCGATGGCTCGTATTGTGAAGACCAAGACTTCTGGCGTCTGACTGGTGTTGCACGTGACTCGTATCTGTTGGCAAGAGACAAGAAAGACCGTATTGACGACATACGCATCTCAACAGATATGTATGGCAACCTTACAGCTACGACGAGAGTTACGGGTAAAGGTAGCGTGATGCTTGAACTCTTGGATGCGAATGACAACAAGTGTAACACAACTGCAACAAAAACTGGATTGAAGATAGACAATCCGAAACTTTGGAGTGCAGAGACACCTTATTTATATACGCTTGTTGCAACGTTGAAAAAAGGAAACGGCAAGGCTCTCGACGTAGTGAAGCAACGCGTAGGTTTCCGCAGTGTGGAGATAAAGAATGCACAGCTTCTCGTCAATGGCAAGCCTATACTGATAAAGGGTACAGACCGCCACGAGTTGGATCCTGATGGAGGCTACGTAATCTCGCGCGAAAGGATGATTCAGGACATAAAGATAATGAAGAGCCTTAACGTCAATGCTGTGCGTACTTCGCATTATGAGGATGATCCGCAGTGGTATGACCTTTGCGATGAATATGGTATATATCTTGTGGCAGAGGCAAATCAGGAAAGTCATGCCTTTGGTTATGGCAAGGATGCCATATCAAAGACTCCGCTTTTTGCAAAGCAGATACTTCAGCGTAACCAGCATAACGTGATGATAAACTACAACCATCCATCGGTTATAATATGGAGCTTGGGCAACGAGACGGAAGACGGCGACAATTTTGCGGCTGCATACAAATGGATTCGTGAGCAGGACAAGATGCGGCCAATACAGTATGAACGTGCAGGAACAGGCGAGAATACCGATATCTTCTGCCCAATGTATTTCCCTCATGGTGCATGTGAGCAGTATGCATCAAATACGAAAAACACTAAGCCACTCATTCAATGTGAGTATTCTCATGCAATGGGCAACTCAGGTGGTGGATTCAAGGAGTATTGGGATCTGGTTCGTAAGTATCCAAAGTATCAGGGAGGTTTTATCTGGGACTTTGTTGATCAGGCACTTCGTGCAACACTTGTACGCGATGGCAAGACGATAAAGACACTGGCATACGGTGGTGACTTCAATCAGTATGACCCATCAGACAATAATTTCAACTGTAACGGATTTATCAGTGCAGATAGAAAACTTACTCCACAAGCATACGAGATAGGTTATCAATATCAGAGCATCTGGAGCACGTTGAAGAATGGAAAGATTGAAATCTATAATGAAAACTTCTTCAAAGACTTGTCAAATGTGAAACTTGTATGGAAGGTTATTGCTGACGGTGAGGAAAAGAAGAGTGGCGAAGTGGCTGCACTTGACGTTGCGCCACAGTCGATAAAGGCTATATCGTTGCCACAAGTTGGAGAGTTGCCAAGTGGAAAGGAAGTCTTTATTAATCTCAGTTATCAGTTGAAGACGGCTGAGCAGTTACTTGATGCAGGTTTTGAAGTTGCACATCAGCAGATATGCCTGCAGGCAAAACCAGAAGTGGCAGAAGTAGAAATGCCACAAGGAAACAAGGAAGTGAAACTTGATTTCGTGAAGGAGACAGGTTTCTTGTCGGCTGTCAATGTTGATGGAAAGAATATCCTTGGCGAAGGTGGTACGATAAAGCCAAACTTCTGGCGTGCTGTTACCGATAATGACCTTGGTGCACATCTATATTGGGACTATTTAGTGTGGAAAGAGCCAGTGATGATGCTAACCTCTTTCACTACAGAAAATAACACAATAACTGCGACATACGACATGCCTGACGTAAAGGCAAAGCTCACGATGAAGTATGAAGTGATGCAAAGTGGCTTGAAAGTTACGATGAAGATGGATTGCGATAAGGAAGCAGAGATAGCAGAAATGTTCCGCTATGGAGTTGTGATGCAGTTGCCTTACGACATGGACAAGAGCGAATACTATGGTCGTGGTCCGATAGAAAACTATTCCGACCGCAACAGTTCGCAGAATATCGGCATCTATAAGCAGACGGCAGACGAACAGTTCTACCCATACGTTCGCCCTATGGAAAGCGGAACGAAAACCGACATTCGTTGGTGGAAGCAAGGCGACATGAAGGTAACGGCTGCGAAACCTTTCACGGCGTCGGCACTTCACTACGATATTGAGGAACTTGACGAGAACGCGAATAAAGACCAACGTCATCCTGAGTCGTTGAAGAAATCAAACTTCACTAATCTCTTCATTGATATGGAACAAACTGGAGTAGGTGGTGTAGATTCTTGGAGTCGTAATGCAAGGGCATTGAAGCAGTATCAGGTTCCTTATAAGGACAGGGAATTTACATTTGTATTGAGTTTCTAAAAAAATAGAGATAACCATGTTATTAAAGAACATTCGAAAAATCATCGCAGTAATATTCTTCTTTGGTTTGTTGCTGTTGTTTATGAACCGATTCGGCATCAGCGATTATTTCCAGTGGATGGCTGAGGTACAACTTGTGCCAGCACTGATGTCACTAAACTTTATTATTATTGCTGTATTGTTTGTCCTTACTTTATTGTTTGGACGAGTATATTGTAGCATGATATGCCCGCTTGGAATCTTTCAGGACTTGATTAGTCGCCTTATTCACAAGAAAGGAAGAAAATTCCACTACAGCAAGGGTTATCCCATCGTGCGCTATGCTTTCCTGATAGCATTCCTTGCATTCTTTGCATTTGGATTAGCATCGTTGATTGCACTTATCGACCCTTACAGCATATTCGGACGCTGGACAGCAGTCGGCACGAAGATGGGCGCTATGTTCAATATCGTCGCAGCAGTAACATATATTATTATATGTATCTTTGCCATTTTCTTTGGAAGATTATATTGCAACAATATATGTCCGGTTGGAACAATACTTGGTTTGATTTCAAAGTATTCACTGTTCCGATTCAATATTGATACAGATAAATGCACCAATTGCCGTGTGTGTGCAGTCCGCTGCAAGGGATCATGCATCAATGCCGAAGAGCACAAGGTTGATATGGAACGTTGCGTGGGTTGTTTCAATTGCGTTGACAACTGCAAGCAAGGTGCAATATCGTATTCGTTGCGAGGAATGAAAAGATCAGCAACACCTGATGGCTCTCGCCGCACGTTCGTTGGAACAATCGGTTTACTTGCAAGTTCTTATCTCTTTGCCAAGGCAACAAATGTAGCTGAAGCCGTTGAAGCTGCCAGCGGAAAGACAACCCCGAAGCGTCATACTCCTGTGAAACCTGCAGGTGCTGTGTCTATCAGTAATTTCAATCAGCATTGTACGGCTTGTCAACTTTGTGTAAACAATTGTCCGCAAAATGTCTTGAAACCATCAACAGAACTCTCAACATTCATGCAAGTTGAGATGGACTACACGAATGGATATTGCGACATAGATTGTAACAAATGTTCTCAGGTTTGTCCTACAGATGCAATTTCTCCAATCACACTTGAAGAGAAGAATGCTTTGCAGATAGGTCATGCCGTGGTTTATCCAGATTATTGCATCAACAATGCAACCACAGGACGATGTGGAAAGTGTGAAACTGTTTGTCCTGCAGGGGCAATCACTCTTGTTGAAAAGGATGGCAAGATGATTCCGAGCGTTGAAGAGGAGTTCTGCATAGGTTGCGGAGTATGCGAATTCAATTGCCAGGCATCGCCAGTAAAAGCGATTATTGTTGAAGGTCACGAAGTACATAAGGAGGTTTAAAAACGGTTGTAGGTTATAGGTTGTTGGTTGTAGGTTGCCCATAATCGAATACTCGAAAACTAGTACAACCTAACCCCAAAAACCTTAAAAGAAATATATCATGGATAGAAGAGAATTTTTGAAGAGACTTGGTATAAGTAGCGCAGCTGTTGGTGTTGCTGCGGCTTCAATAGGAAAACCAAAATATCTGTTCGCTGAGGATGACAAACTTCAACTTGGCGAAATGACGTATAGAACTAACTCATCAACTGGCGACAAGGTTTCGCTGCTCGGTTATGGCATGATGCGACTGCCAAGTAAACGCACAGGCAATCAAGGCTGGGGTGGGGGAACAATTGACCAAGAGCAGACAAATCACTTAGTTGATGTTGCAATGGAGCATGGAGTGAACTATTACGATACAGCACCCGTATATGGCAATGGCAAGTCGGAAGAGGCTACGGGCATCGCACTTCATCGTTACCCTCGCGACAAGTATTTCGTTGCCACAAAGCTCTCAAACTTCAGCCCTGAAGGAAAGACAATCGAAGGAGCAAAGAAAATGTACCATAACTCCATGAAATATCTTCAGGTAGATTACATCGACTATTACCTTCTTCACAGCGTAGGGGACATTGGCGACTTTAATGCTCGTTTCGTTGACAATGGCATGCTTGACTATCTTATGGAAGAGCGCAAGGCTGGACGCGTACGAAATCTCGGCTTTTCGTTCCATGGAAGCAAGGAAGCATTTGATGAAACCATGCGTCTTCACGAGAAATATCATTGGGACTTCGTTCAGATTCAGATGAACTATCTCGACTGGAAAAATGCCAAAAGCCAGAACAGACCCAACATAAATGCAGATTACCTTTACAACGAACTAACAAAGCGCAACATATCAGTCGTCATAATGGAGCCGCTGTTTGGTGGCAGACTGGCAAAGGTGTCTGGTGACATTGCAAAAGTACTCAAGAGTCATGAGCCGGAAAAGAGCGTTGCTTCATGGGCATTTCGTTTTTGCGGCACATGGCCTAACGTACTTACAACCCTCAGTGGTATGACATACATGGAACACCTCGAAGATAATCTCAAGACGTTCTGCCCGTTGAAACCACTTAACAATCAGGAAATGCAGATGCTCGAGGCCGTTTGCGACGAGATGTTAAAATACCATCAAGTCCCATGTACGGCATGTCGATATTGTATGCCTTGTCCTGCAGGAGTAGATATTCCACTCGTGTTCAGCCATTACAACAAATGTATAAACGATAAGCAGATGCCTCTCAACAAACGCGACGACGACTACGAGGAAAAGCGTAAGGCATTCCTTGTAGGATATGACAATCAAGTGCCGAAGTTAGCACAGGCCGACCAATGTGTTGATTGTGAGGAATGTCTGCCAAAGTGTCCACAGGGAATTCAAATCCCTAAGAAGATGGCGGAGATAACGACATTCGTTAATTCTTTGCGTGAGGAATAACTGAAAGGAAGTGCTCAATGCGTTGGCTTTCAGGCTATGAACGCAATGCTTCTCAAGATCGACCTTTATATTCGGAAATAAACTGCTGCAGTTTCTATGTGAAAACTGTAGCAGTTTTCGATTGAATACTGCTACAGTTTTTTTGCGTAGTAAGTTTATTCCCTAAATCACAACCTTGTAATTTATTTGAGAATGATAGCGGCTGTCGCTTTTATGTCGGCAACAGTAATACGGCTGTCTCCATCAACGTCCGCATTGTCGAAGTTGAAAGGTTTGGGAGTACCTCCAAGTATGCGCGACGCAATTGTTGTGATGTCTGTCACAGTAACCACTCCGTCGTTGTCGGCATCGCCTGGCTCAATGTCTGGCAGATATCCGTTATATCCGTAATATCCCTTGACGATTGCATCGACAAGTTCGGGTTCGTTGAACTGTGGAACGGAACGACTTTCGCCGTCGGAAAGTCCCATCCAGTAGAATGTAGGAATGTTTTTTGCCTTTGCCTGTTCGACAACATACTGGCAGAAATCAATTTTGTTGCTACGGTAGTTTGTGTATGCATCCGTTTCACTTGAACCCCATTCGCCGAGAATAACCGGCACGCCTTTTTGCTTGATGATGTATGTGTCTAAGTCTTTGAACATATTTCTGACTTCGCTTTTTGCCGACGAAAGGTTCTTGATGCTCGGATAGGAGTGTACTTCTATTATAATATGGTTGTTGGCCTCGTCGTCGGGAACGTTTAGCTGCGTTATTGGTTCGAGTAGGTGAGAATTCCAGCTTCCGCTACCAGAGCATGCTCCGTAAGTAGATACAATCAAGTTTCTTTCAGCATTGTTGCCTCCTGTGCTGCGTACAGCATCCACGAAAGTCTGCGCATACCCATTTATAGCCTTATATGCCGATGCTGCTATCGTGGCGTTGTAGTTTCCATTTGCAGCAAACGAAGCGAAACACCACGATCCCAATGGGTCGAGCATCTCATTGTAACCTTCGAAAAGCAAATGGTCATCGTAGTCCTTAAACTCTTCGGCAATCTGTTTCCATAGTGATGCGAAACGATTTTTCTCCTTTTTGTATGTTGCTTCGTCGGCACGCAACCATGCTGTGTTTGCCTCACCTGTATCATGATGTACGTTGAGAATGCAGTACATTCCTTGGCTCGTTACATAATCCACTATTTCGTGAACACGCCTCATCCATGCGGCATCAACAGTGCTTTCTGTCCATTGTGAACGATACCAATACCCTTTGTCTCCGACATTCACGCATTTTATTCCCATGTGAGGATACCAAGTTACTGGTACACGAATGGCGTTGAAACCTGCTTTTCGGAAAAGAGTAATAAGCGATCTTTTCGTTGTCGGCTGTTCCCACATCGTTTCATATTTGTTAGGAGTCAGTGGATAGGTCCATCGCTCTTGCCACATGTTAAGTGTATCGCCAGAATTGCTGTCGAGCGTATTGCCGAGATTCCAACCGATGGTGATGTTCTTTACAGTTTCAAAGGAACTTTCAAATTCTTTTGCCAAAAGCCTTGATGTCGCAAAGCAACAAAATGCAAAACAAGTAAATATGGATAGCAGCCTGTTCATTGTTTGCTGGATTAGTCGTATGCCCCTCCTTATGGGAACAGGGGAGGGGCTTAAACTGTAAGTATTATGACGTATAGTTATCGAAGTAACCTTGCACGAGGATTACAGGAGTACCCTTGTCACCGGAACCACTTGTAAGGTCCATCAACGAACCGAGAAGGTCAGTCAATTGTCGTGGTGTCGTTCCTTCTGATGCCATCTGTCCGACGAGGTTTGATTCCTTCGACTTTATCTTTTCAGAGATTGCCTGCTTGAGTTCTTCGCCATTGAGGTTGGCAAAGTCGTTGTCGGCAAGATATTTCAGTTTTAGTTCGTTAGGTGTTCCGATAAGTCCGTCTGTATGTGACGGTGAGACAATAGGATCTGCAAGTTCCCATATCTTTCCCTGAGGGTCCTTGAATGCTCCGTCGCCATAGACCATTACTTCTACATGCTTTCCCGTAGCCTTTAGGATGTTGTTCTGGATTTCGAGCAGCATTGCCTTACAGTCGTGAGGGAAAAGTTTTACCTTGTCCTCAGTTGCTTTGTTCGAGCCAAGCAGACCATAGTTTTCGTTGTATCCACTTCCGCAAATTGAAGAAGTGAGTATCTCATCGAGACCATACACAATTTTGGCTCCATTCTCCTTGAGCACCTTGCGAGTGTGGAAACGAGTATGTATGTCGCAACTCAATACACAATCCGTATATTTAAGAATGTCTTGTGGATGGTTGCCAAAAATAATTTTCACATCTTTTCCAGCTTCGCGTACCACGTCGCCGTAGTATTGTATGTAGTCCATTCCGGTGAAAGGATGTTTTATCACTCCAAATAATTTGCGGAACTGTTCTTCAGTCAATACGTCAGAATAAGGATTAACGCCAGCTTTTTCGATTAAGTCGAGCGGAACAAGTTCGTTGCCGACTTCGTCTGAAGGGTATGAGAGTTGGATGACAACCTTCTTTGCCCCTTTTGCAATGCCTTTGAGACAGATAGCAAAGCGGTTGCGCGAAAGGATCGGGAAGATGACTCCAACAGTATTCTCGCCAAACTTGTCTTTTACGTCTGCGGCAATGTCATCAATAGTAGCATAGTTACCCTGTGAGCGAGCAACAATAGATTCCGTGATACCAATAACATCACGGTCATTCATCTGGAAGCCATCGCTTTCAGCTGCTTCCAACACACTTTCTGAAACAATCTTTGCAAGGTTATCGCCCTCGCGAATAATCGGGCATCGAATGCCACGCGACACTGTGCCAACTTTTCTTTCTTTCATACCTTTAATTAATTTAAGGTTTGCGTTATGCGGATTGAATTCTCGTAATATCGAATTTCCTACGCAAAGTTAATAAATAGACCTCATTTTTGAATAAAGAACATCAATAAAAATGGGAAAAAGATAATTTTTTACATATTTTTTCGTGAAATGTTTGCGGCAAAGGGAAAAAAGTATTACCTTTGTTCCTCAAATTACAACTTCAGTTAATACAAAAGATTTCTATGCTGATACAGACACCAACAATTAACCATCGCCTTAAGTGTAAAGGCAGATTAGGCGAGAGAATTGTGTGCGGTGTTTTGTGCAACTGTGTGTGCACTATGCTGAGAAAATAACAATAGGGTCATGGCTTGTCCACGGCCCTTTTTTTTGTATCATAACGATAAATGATAAATGTAATATTACTTTTTATAAAATTATAAACATGGCAAAGATTATTAAAGAAGCTTTTACTTTTGACGATGTGCTGCTCATGCCAGCATATTCTGAAATTCTTCCTTCACAGGTTAGCGTGAATGGCCGTTTCTCACGCAATATCGACCTGAACATACCTATCGTTTCGGCTGCAATGGACACAGTTACAGAATCGGAAATGGCAATAGCCATGGCGCGTGAAGGCGGTATTGGTGTAATTCACAAAAATATGTCTATCAAGCAACAAGCTGATCAAGTTAAGAAGACAAAGCGTTCTGAAAATGGAATGATAGACAATCCCGTAACCATTCATCGTGACAACTCGGTAGGCGATGCATTGCAGATGATGCGTGAGAATCACATCGGAGGTATTCCAGTTGTTGACGAGAACGGCTATCTTGTTGGTATTGTCACTAATCGTGACCTTCGCTTTGAAACTAACATGATGCGCAAGGTGTCGGAGGTGATGACTTCTGAAAATCTCGTTACCATAACCGACTGCTCTCATGAAAACATTCTTACAGTCCTTCAAAAGAACCGTGTAGAGAAACTCCCTGTAGTTGATAAACTGGGCAAGCTCATAGGACTTGTAACCTACAAGGATATTACGAAGATTAAGGATTATCCGAATGCAAACAAAGACTCGAAAGGGCGTCTCCGTGTTGCTGCAGGAATCGGCATTACTGCCAACTGTCTCGAACGTGTTGAAGCACTTTATGCAGAAGGTGTTGATGCAGTTGTCCTCGATTCTGCTCATGGTCATTCGAAAGGGGTTATCACAGCATTCCAAAGCATAAAGAATGCCTTCCCATCTCTTGATGTTGTTGTAGGCAATGTCGCAACAGCAGCTGCCGTTAACGATTTGGTCAAAGTTGGCGTTGATGGCATAAAGGTAGGAATCGGTCCTGGTTCTATCTGCACAACAAGAATCATTGCCGGCGTAGGTGTACCACAACTTACTGCCATCATGGATGCTTCCGAGGCAGTGAAGGGAACAAACATCCCTATTATTGCCGACGGTGGTCTTCGTTATTCGGGCGATATCGTTAAGGCACTTGCTGCCGGTGGCGACTGCGTAATGTGCGGTTCTATGTTTGCCGGAACAGAAGAAGCACCAGGTGACACCATAATATATAATGGACGTAAGTTTAAGACTTATCGTGGTATGGGTTCTCTCGACGCAATGAAGGCTGGTTCGAGCGACCGTTACTTCCAAGAGAAGACGGAGACAAAGAAACTTGTGCCAGAAGGCATCGTTGGTCGTGTTCCTTATAAGGGAAGCATTTCCGAGACTATCTATCAGATTATCGGTGGACTTCGTAGTGGTATGGGATATGTTGGTGCTAAAGACCTCGCAGCTCTCCGTCAGGCAGAGTTTGTGCGCATTACATCGGCAGGTGTTACTGAAAACCATCCACACGACATCACTATTACATCCGAAACTCCAAACTACACAAGGCATGAGTAGTTGTTTGGTGGACCTAAACGACTAATCTCCTAAACAACAAAATAATTGTAAATTAAATCACTATGTCATTCAGAAATTTTCCAGATTTGACTCCTGAGCAGTTTGTCGAGAAATCTCTTGCTGAAATCAAAGAGCAAGTTGGCAACGACAAAGTAGTGCTCGGACTTTCAGGCGGAGTAGATTCTACCGTCACAGCCGTACTTCTCAACAAGGCTATCGGCAAGAATCTCTTTTGCATCTTCGTAAACACAGGCCTTCTCCGCAAGAATGAATTTGAAGATGTTCAGGTTAACTACCAAAACTATGGTCTTCAGGTAAAGGGCGTTGACGCTTCAGCCAAGTTCCTCAGCGACCTTGCTGGTGTATCAGATCCAGAGCAGAAACGCAAGATTATCGGACGTGACTACATTGAAATCTTCAATGAAGAGGCACAGAAGATTCAAGATGCACGTTGGCTCGGACAGGGTACAATCTATCCAGATGTCATCGAGTCACAAAACAAAAACTCAAAGACTATTAAGTCTCATCACAATGTTGGCGGACTTCCAAAGGAGATGAACTTCAAACTCGTTGAACCACTGCGTATGCTTTACAAGGACGAAGTACGTATGGTTGGCGAAGCACTCGGCATGGACCACGACCACGTATGGCGTCATCCATTCCCAGGTCCTGGTCTTGGTGTTCGCATACTTGGCGACATCACTGCCGAAAAGGTTCGCATTCTTCAGGATGCTGACAAAATTTTCATCGACGCACTTCGTGCCGAAGGGCTCTACGACAAAGTTTGGCAGGCAGGAGCAATACTGCTTCCAGTAAAGAGCGTAGGCGTTTGCAACGACGAACGCACATACGACAATGCCGTTGTTCTGCGTGCAGTTCACTCCGTAAATGCCATGACTGCCGACTGTGTACGTCTGCCTTACGAGTTCCTTGAGCGAGTATCCTACGACATCATCACCAAGGTACAAGGCGTTAACCGCGTTGTCTATGACATCTCAAAGAAACCACCTGCAACAATAGAGTGGGAGTAATGACATGTCAGCCTTCAGTATGAAGGTTATGAAATGAGCGCGATAGCTTTCAGATGAACTTGCTCGTCGGGAAGTTATCGCGCTTTTTCGTCAGGTGCTGACAAGCACCCCAAACTCTTCAAGGGTTGATTGATGTTTTTGTTGAAATAACCGTATAACCGCAAACTACACCTTATTAATAAACGCGCGTGCGGGCGCGCGCATACAAATAATCAAAACTTTTACACTCAAAAGTTTCACTTTTAGAAACTTTTTTATAACTTTGTGCCCGATTAATGATGGTAGTCAAGAGACCATACGTATCGTATGCGGTTGCCGAGTATAATATAGGTTATCACATTTCCTTATAATACGTTTTTGGCTGACATAATGCATGGTTGCTTTGCACCAGATTGACGGACAACAGAACATTAAGCAATATAAAAATAGAAATTATGAAAAAACTGATTTTTACATTTTTCGCAGCCCTGTGCTGCATGAGCGGATTTGCCAATGGAATAAAGATTGACAATATCTATTACTTCCTTTACAATACAGACAAGACGGCTACAGTCACTTATACTGGTGCTACTTTTAAAGAAGAGTCTGAATATACTGGTTCAATCAACATACCATCTACAGTCACTTATAACAATCAGGTCTATTCGGTTACAAGAATTATAGGTTATGCATTCTAAGGTTGTTCTGGCTTGACTTCAATAACCATTCCAAGCGGTGTCACGAGTATTGGAGAGAGAGCATTCCAAGGCTGTTCCGGCTTGACATCAATAGCCATTCCAAACGGTGTCACGAGTATTGGAGAATATGCATTCTATGGTTGTTCCTGCTTGACTTCAATAACCATTCCAAACGGTGTCACGAGCATTGGAGAACATGCATTCTATGGCTGTTCTGCTTTGACTTCAATAACCATTCCAAGCGGTGTCACGAGTATTGGAGAGCATGCCTTCG
>JAKSIZ010000003.1 GCA_024398515.1 Bacteroidaceae bacterium
CTTGCCTGTCCACCTGCTTGTCTGCCGTGTGATTGCACTCAATGATGAATGTGTCAGCTTGCATCGTAGCATAGAATACAATCTCGGAAGCGTATTCCTCCGGCAACTGCACCTGTGTACGTGGAGCTGCATTCTCACGTGCAAGTTTCAGGTACTCAAATTCGTCAGCAAACAAGTTCTGAAGTTTCCTTGCTATCGATGAACCAGGCGAATAGCGTATCTGCAACAAATCGGGATGCCCAGGATAACGTGTTTGGTCAAAGCCGATGTTGTTCATACGAGCATCAAACACCTCCCCATCAATCATGATCTTCACCCCTCGCTTGTCCCCATGATGCAGCTCGCCTCCAGGCATAGCATATACCAACGGATGGAATTCCGTAGGAATGTGGAATCCATTTGTCAGCAATGACCAGTCAACTTGATGGCGAAGAAGGAAGGTGCTCATAGTTTTTTTTCTTAATCAATTTATTATCTTTTTACCCTATGTGCAGGAATATACTTCCTGCCTGATAAATTCATATGTCGCCCATTATAAAACTCTCGTTCAAAGTATTGGCAGTTTGCTTCTTTGTTGTCGCATCCCCAAACCTTGTATGGTGTTTTCTGTTTCGTCCATCCCTCGTATTTAACGATGCGATGACCTACACCACACCACGGACACGGATTTGGATTTATGGCCATGTCTGCATTCATTTCTGTCACGAAAGGCGATGGCGTATTTTCATTATACATTACCACCGTATGTACCTTTGCACGGGTGATTGCTACATAATATACACGTCTTTCTTCAGCATACTCGTAATGCTCTTTATCGCTCAGCACATAATCAAGCACGGGATCATCGGATAAAAGTGACGGAAATCCGTAAAGTCCGCTATTGCAATTTAGTACGAATACATAATCTGCTTCAAGACCCTTTGAAGCATGAATTGTCATGAACTTTACTTTGCGTCCAGCTATTTGTAATGTTACATTGTCGCTGTTTGGGTCGTATTCCATCTTAATACTTGGCGATGCAAGGACACGCACATCATACGAATAGCGAGAAATGATATAAGCCGTTTTATCTGTAGGTACACGAGCTACCATTTTCTCCATAAGCGACTGCAGATCCTGATTCGACTTGTATGCCATGAAACTAATATTCGTCTCTGGTGGGTTTACTGCTCTTGGATGCACTTTCTTTTTCTTCTGCAAAGGATTATGCTGTACAAAACGTGAAGATTTGTCAATGAGGGGATTGCCAAAACGATAGGTTGTCTCAATCTTGCATTCCTCCGTATAACCAAAGTATTTAGAGAATTCAGAGAACAGAGACAAGTCACTACCAGTGAAGCGGTAGATAGACTGCCAGTCATCGCCTACGCAGTAGAGTTTCGTCTTTGGTAAATTGGTACGCAAAGATTGCAGGAAACGGTATCTGTCAACTGAGATATCCTGGAATTCGTCTATCAAGATAAACTCGTACTTCTGTCCCCATTTGCCCTCGTTGCAATAGTTTGTAGCCTTGACGATAACATCAGTAAAGTCCATTTCCTCACGCTCTGAGAGTTCTTTTTGGTAGTCATCCCAAAGGGGTTTCATGATGTTGTCTATAACGTAAATATCTCGAATGGAATGCCTTGCTTCTGCAATATTACGGATGTCTTCAATCGTTTTGCCGTTAGCCTTTACAAGGTTAACAAAACTCTGGGTCATCTGCATCAAAGCGTTCTCCATGCTCTTGTTGCGAGACATTATTTTTTCGATGAGTTCGTCAGTTGTCGCTTCATTAATTGGAACGCCGGCTTCTATCAATAAATTACGGAGATGTGGACGAATGCTTTTGTTGTGGAAATCGGCACTCGTTGTGAAAATGAGTTTCGTTCCATGCTCACGATGTACATTCTTTTTCCATTCGATGCCCTCGTGATAGCGTTGATTAGCAGCATTCCATCCGTCAGGCATTCCGTTTCCGAACCAGCGAGGCACCTGACCAGATGAATTGATGGCGTAATGTTCAAGATAAAGCTTACGCTCCATGCCTTCCTTGTCCTTGTAGTAAATAGTGAAATCTGGCTTGTACTGACGATATTCCTCGGTAAGCGTTTCGTATTCGTATGGCTCTTCATACTTGAACGATACACCAAGCTCCGTCAAATAACTACAAATTTTCTTCTCTTCTTCGCTCTTGGTAGATATCAGTCGGTCATCCTTATCTGTGTATAGTGCAATGACTCCATATTTCCGTCTGTCTTTGTAGTATTCAATCGAGTTATAGTAGGCATGTTCATCCCTTACCAATGATTTGTAATCAGTCAGGTAGTTGAGTATTGCGTTCTTGAATTCAGGTTTGTTCAGTTGGTCGTAGAATACCTTCACGAATAACCCATTGTCAGCAATCGAGGGCATCCGACCTTCTACTTTGCTTACAATATTCATAGCTAGTTTATGGAACGTCATGCACGAAAGACCAGTTCCCGTCAATCTTTGGGTAAGTTCATCCGAAGCCTTGTGAGTGTATGTGATGGTCAATATCCTTGAAGGTTGTATCTTTCGTTGATGAACCAAATAGAGTAACTTGCCAATCATAGTAGAGGTCTTACCGCTACCTGCACTACTTATCACAAGGCAGTTGTCTTCTAGTTTTACGATAGAATCACGTTGCTGATTATCCAAAGGGTATTCTAGAACAGAATCAAAGAAGTCCTTCTGCTGTTCAAGTTCTTTTGTGACAAACTCCTCGTTATGTTTTTTGCGAGTTAATTCAAGATTCTTTCTCTGCACGTAGAATTTTGTCGCATCCTCGCCGAGTTGTTGCAGAGCGCCATTGCATCTGAGGAAATCCAAATGCTCATACAGTTCTTTCGTATCCTTCTCAAACTTCTTGCATTCTGAATCTGTGAAGAAATGGTCAGCATGCAACAAAGCACTTGTGAGGTAAGTCATCCTATCAGGTAGCATCTCACCTATAACACATATGATTTCCTCTATCTTCTCCTTTAGTTCTGCTTCCTCATTCGCCTTTGCAACCTTCTGTTCCTCCCTTTTATTCGCCCCATAACGTATGCCAAACACCACGAGAATGATGACTACGAATGTTACTGCTATGTAAAGGAGTGGGTTCATTTTGTTACTATAATCTTACTAAATTATCATTCCGTCCGAAAGCCTGAAAGACCACCTCATTTCTCTTGGCATACTCGTGGAGCGTATCTTTCGCTTTTGTATTTTGCATAATTTAATGTCCGTTGCTTCCTTATGGATGGATTTATCCATATTAATATGCAAAGTTAATAAGAATTTCTCAAATAATCGTAGATTATTGAGATTTTAACGCTAAATTTAACAAAATCGGAATTTGTGGTAGGCTTGAATTACACCATTTAATTAAACGTGGTCATCGTGGTCATTATGGTCAAAGTCATTAAGGTCATTTTCGTTTTGGGGATGCGATTTCTGTGCCACTATAATAATATAATTAAAAATTATATTTATATAGTGAGCCGGAAAGAGAGCGCGAAATCCTTTTTGACCTTAATGACCAATGACCTTAATGACACGCTTGTTTTGGTTGAGGGTTGATGGTTGTTGGTTGATGGTTGTTGGTTGATGGTTGTTGGTTGTAGGTTATTGGTTGGAATAGGATATAAACCTATACCACAAAAACGACAACCCAAAACCATACACCATACACCATAAACCATACACCATAAACCTTCATCACAACCTGTGGGAAAAGTATTGTATAGTTTTTGCAAATGTTGTACCTTTGCATCGTGATTCAAATCACACATATTTTGTTCCCTCGCGACGTAACAATTGCCGCGTCACGAGAAAGTAAAAAATTCGCAAGAATTATGGCAATAAAAGTTAAAGCAATCGAGCGTAACGTCTCGTTTCAGGAAGGTGTGGAGAAGTTCGCTTATGTGCTCCAGGCAGATCTTTACAGCAGACTTTCCGACACTAAGGTAATTCAGGAAGCAGCCCTCCGTTCGGGCATCAGCAAGGGCGCTATCAATGCCGCATGGGATGCCATCGGCGAAGTAATCAAGGCATGGGCAACCGAAGGTCACAGCGTAGCCATTCCGGGACTTGGCTCAATGCGTTTCGGACTTCGCTCAACAAGCGTACAGAACGTGAACGATGTGAGTTCCAACCTCATTACCAGCCGCCGCGTTATCTTCACGCCAAACGTGGACATCAAGCGTGAACTCGCCGAGACTTCCGTAAGCATCACCTGCTACGACCGCAACGGCAACCTTGTAAAGCGCGTAACCTCAAGCGATGATGGCGACATCGAGGATCCGGACAACGAAGGTGGTGGCGACGACAACCCTGGAGGCGGTTCAGGAAGCGGTGGCGACAATGAGGGTGGTAATCAGAATCGCCAGTTTACCATCACGGTACTCTCTGCTGACACCGAGATGGGAACGGTAACAGGAGGTGGTACGTTCAGCGAAGGATCAGTCATCCAGATCAGCGCATCGCCAAAGATTGGTAATCAGTTCGAGAAGTGGAGTGATGGTGTCACCACACCAAACCGCAACATTACCGTGACTCAGAATCTCACCCTTACGGCACAGTTCGTAGCCGATGAGAACCCTGGCGGTGGAGGCGGTGGCGATAATCCTGGCGATTACGACTAATCAATGTTGTAAGGTTATTAGGTTATTAGGTTGTAAGGTTATAAGGCCCCAAAACCTATAACCAACAACCTATAACCAACAACCTCAAACCTTAAACACTAAAATTATGAACAAGAAAGAAACGTGGAAGTTCATCATTAACCTGATTGCTTCAATCCTCACCGCGGCAGCTGCTGCGCTTGGAACAACTTCATGCATGGGCTTGGTTGTTTAGTTGTTAGGTTGCTTTTTTGTGACCTAAACGACTAAAAACTTAAAACCAAATGGTCATTAGGATTCTAAGTAAATTACGAACTCGTGTATCCGAAAGACCGATTTCACTCTAAAAATACCCAAAAAGCCTCCGCATAGCGATGATGCCAATGCGGAGGCTGATTTGTTTTTTGGGGCAATCCTTAAACCCTTATTTCATATACTTCTTGCCATTGATAATAACAACACCCTGATAGTTTTCATTTACACGAACACCATTGAGGTTGTAAACAGCACCTTGAGCATTGAACTTTGAACCCTGAACCTCTTCTATGGCTGTTGTGAATTTAACAGTAATGCCCTTAGACTTCAAGTACTCGATTGCTTCCATTTGTTCCGTAGTAGTTACTTCGCCTAACTCAACTTCTGTAATAGGTTCGCCAGCCATACTACTTGCAAGGATAGTCTCAACTCCAAGAGATCTGCCTACTTCCTCACCATTCATTGTCAATACTGGCAACTGTGTTGACTTGTCAACTAAATTGAATGTTACTGATGAAACTCCTAAACGACCGCTAAAACCACAGAAGAAGAAGTCCTGAGTCTTACCTGAATTCATGATAGTGCTGAACCTACTGCCAACTTCTGTAACAGCTTCTTTTGGATTTCCAGACCCGTCTGTATAAGCGTATGTGTCTGTTGCATTAGCCGACGTAACTCCAGCTACGCCTGTCCAATAGTCGATAAAGCCCTTAGTGTCGGCAGTAACACTGATTGAAGAGAAATCAAGAATGTAGTCAGTACCTACGAGGAAGTTTTTACTTCCGAGGATACCTGAGTTCCAAACGCCGTCAACCTTGCCATTGATATATTGTGTACCTCTCAATAAGGCAATATCATGCTTGTTGTCCCTAATAGTACCACTGTTACTGTTAAGATAAGTAACATCCAAGTCAGAATCCGTTGCATCCATTGATGCAATGCGAATAGTTCTATGGCTACCTGTTACACCTCCAGCAAAAGATGCATTGATTTTAATTGAGACGATGTCTGCTGGGTTATACCTACCAATATAAAATATACCATCGTTCTTAATTGTATAATAATACTGAGTAGATGAATTGCCCTTGTTGTCAACGAAAATAGTTGTTCCAGCATTCCCAGTATGTGCCAGAGTTGAACTTGATGAGAGATCAACAGCCTTAGGTAGTGATGTTGGAATAATCAGTCCTGTCTCTTTCTTCTGCAATTTAATGATGAGTTTAGGTGCAACGGCTTCTTTGAAGTCTTCCTCTGTCATGTTGAAGTTAGTAAGCATCTGCTGGTAACGTGTTGTCTTTTCTCCTGTTGCTACCCATGCAGAACCGTCCCACTTATACCCATCAATAGTGCTTGTACCGTAACCTGTAGCATCAGCGTCCTTTGAAAATGCACCAGCAAGGTTGCTTGTTCTCGCATGATTCAATGCGAGGACGAAGCCAAGGCTATTAGAGTTTGTGTTCTTGACATAATCCGTCAAGGCCTCACTGGTTCCTGTACTCTGGAATTTTGTCAGGTCGTAAGGATAAACAGCCTCACGATTTGCAAGTGCGAAAGGTTTGTTGCCACCATTCTTAAGAGTAACATATCCCAATTCATTTGATTCAGTGACATAGTTCTCCAATGAGACATCTTCCCATTTTGGACATTTAGACTCGCTCCATGCGTAGTCACATTTATAAAGATAAACATTCTCGTTCACATTGCTGGAGTTTGTCAACTGAAGAACTACACTTTCAATGGCATAGCCACTTGCCAACTTTGCCCTGAGTTCAGAAATATTGTACTTCTGCAAAGCACAAAAACCATAGTTACAACCTGTACTTCCTGAGCCAAATTCATAGTCACCAGTATTGGCAGGATAAGCTTTGCCGTAGTCTTTTCTCAGTCGTACATCATCAGATGGCTTGATTACCATCGTCTCACTTTCTGCCATCACACTGCCTATGCCTACGAACATGAGGAATAGTGAAAGAATTGATTTAGTAAAGTTTCTCATAATGTAAAAATTGTTTTTAACGTTAAAAAAATATAGGAATAAATTCTCTTTTAATGTAATACGAATCACACGCAAAAACTACTTACTTTTTTTCTTACTGCTGCCAACTGCCAACTGGCATCCCCTGCAAAGCCCATACATAGTTCCTTTCAGAAACCAGAAACAAGAAACCAGAAACTATTGGTTGTTGGTTCTGGGTTGTTGGTTGTCGGTTTTAGTAAACTTCTAACCATAAACCCTCAACCATAAACCCTCAACCATAAGCCATAAACCATAAGCCATAAACCATAAACCATAAACCATAAACAAAATGCATTTTCTTTGCTCATTTTTACTGTTTTTTTCGGAAAAATGTTTATATTTGCATCGTAAATGACGCGAAACTTGAGAAACGAACATTCAATTATGCAAAAAACAACAGATACACCGACCTACCGCAAGATACACTTTGCCGTAATGGCTATTGAGAGCGGTGCTGCAAAGCTAAACATCAGCGGACGCGAAATGGAACAACGACTACAAAAGCAAGATCTTATTCGCCGCCGACTGATTGGTCAATACGAACTACTGCACACACAAAGCCTCGAATATGTGGCTGATGATATAGCTGAGACACTTATTAACTGGGAAAGTGAAGACTAATAAAAAATCGAAAATGGAACTATATCACGGATCAAACATTGCAGTGGAACAACCATTAGCACTCGCCGGACGCAGAAACCTCGATTTCGGCAAAGGGTTTTACACTACACGTCTCAAGAGTCAAGCACAGAAATGGGCTAATCTTGTGGCAAGCCGCAAAAAAAAGAACCCACAGAGCATTGTAAGTATTTTTGAGTGTAACGAAAGTGAAATGATGTCGGCTGGTTATATGTATAAAAACTTCACCAAATATGACATGGAATGGCTTGAATTTGTTGTAGCTTGTCGTCATGGTGAGGATTATACGAACTATGACATCGTAGAAGGTGGAGTGGCAAACGATCAAGTAATTGACACCGTAGAGGATTACGAGAACGGACGCATCACGGCAAAACAGGCTCTTGATCAGCTGAAATACAAGAAGCCAAACAACCAGATCTGTTTCCGTAATCAAGAGGTTATTGACAAATATCTGCACTTCACAAAAGCAGAAGCCGTAAAACAATAAAACATCGCACTATGAGAGATAACGTACTATGGCGCAAAATAGCCAGAATAATCATCATGATTGCTGACGGCTTGCATATAAGTAGCGAACGGGCTTTAGACCTTTTCTACAATAGCGAAGTATATGAAATGCTCGTTGATTCACGCTATGGACTCCAAACAATGAGCGACACCTACATCTACGATGAGTTCATGATGGAACTTCGCGGCCAATAGCAAATCTAAGGTACTGAAAAGCCCGGTATGGGTGGCAGTAACTGGATTTTCCGCCTTCACAAAGTCCGAAAAGACGATTGAAAGAAATCGGTCAGCCGCTTTCACAAAGCCAGAAGGGCAACTGAAAGAAAAGAGAAATAAACCATAAACCTTAGTCCCCTTATCCCGCTCGAGTATAAAAGCAAAAAAAGGCAAGCCGAAGCCTGCCTTCCTTATGCATAGTCACACGGTTTACCAACCGAAGTAATCGTCATTGTCTAAATATGAACCTTGCTCTTTTGAAAACTGAGTTTCGGTTTCGTTACCAAAGCCTGCAGACACTTCCATCAAACACTCTGATTTTACAGCAACCTCTATAGCCTTAGGCTGAATATAAGTCTTTTTCATATTTCTTTCCTATTATTTGTTAATATATGCCTTACCATTCTTGATTACAACGCCCTTGTAGTTGTCGTTTACACGAACACCATTGAGATTGTAAGCAGAGCCTTGAGTTTTGAACATTGAACTTTCAACCTCTTCTATTCCTGTTGGAGTGCCTTCAAATGTAAACTCAATAGTTTCCTTTGCTGATGTAGGGACTTTGTCTAATGGCAAGTAAGCCTTGTAAGCGCCAAGAGTTGTACCTGTGTAGAGTCCGAAGATTGGTTTTTCTGTTGTTGATTCACCTGAGAGGACGTATGCAACGTTTGCCTCACAAGGAGTTGCGAATGTCACTCCTGCGAACAAGTCAGTTACTGCTGCTGGAGTCTCAGCAGAGATAGCGAATATATGTTCGCCCTTGGCAGCCTTGACGATGACGCCAGTGTTGGCAGGGATTACATTTCCAGCCTCAATAGCTGTCAACGCAATCGAAGAAGCAGAAGCGCTGTTTGCATAGTAAGCAGTAGCGCCTGTTGGTACTGCCACTGCACAATCAAGATACATAGATGCCCAACCGAGTTCTGTTACGTCGAGGTTGAAGCTTCCTGTTGTGTATCTAACAGCAATGCCCTTAGACTTCAACTGCGAGATAGCCTCCCACTGTTCCTTCGTAGAGATTTCTCCCAACTCAACTTCTGTAATAGCATCGCCTGCCGTACCTGTACTTGCAAGGATAGTCTCAACACCAAGAGATCTGCCTACTTCCTGACCGTTCATTGTCAATACTGGCAACTGTGTTGACTTGTCAACCAAATTGAATATAATGGATGAAACTCCTAAACGACCGCTATACCCCCAGATAAAGAAGTCCTGTGTCTTGCCTGAATTCACGATGGTACTGAACCTACTGCCAACTTCTGTAACCGCTACTTGTGGATTTCCAGATCCGTCTGTATAAGAGTAAGTGCCTGTTGCATCAACCGACGTAACTCCAGCTACGCCTGTCCAATAGTCGATAAAGCCCTGAGTATCGGCAGTAACACTGATTGAAGAGAAATCAAGAATGTAGTCAGTACCTACGAGGAAGTTTTTACTTCCAAGGATACCTGAGTTCCAAACGCCGTCAATCGTGCCATTGATATATTGTGTACCTCTCAATGCTGCAATGTAATTTTTATTACCCCTAATAGTACTACCGTTAGCGGTAAGATAATCCTTATCCACGTCAGAATCCGTAGCATCCATAGTCACAATGTTAATAGTTCTATGCTGTCCTGCTTTACCACCAGAAAAAGATGCATTCACTTTCATTGAGACGATGTCTTTTGGATTATATCTACCAAGATAAAAAATTCCGGCATTTTCTGTCGTACAATAATATTGATTAGAAGAATTGCCCTTATTATCCACAAATGTCGTAGGACCTGTCTGATTATTTTCATTGGTTAGAAATACCTGCGGGGCACTTGTTGAAAGATCAACAGCCTTAGGGATAGATGTCGGAATAATCAGTCCGCTTTCTTTCTTCAGCAGTGTAACGATGAGCTTTGGTGCAACAGCTTCTTTGAACTCTGCCTCTGTCATGTTGAAATTAGTGAGCATCTGCTGGTAACGTGTTACTGTGGCTCCCGTTTTTTCCCATGCAGAACCTTTCCACTGATATTCTTCAATTGTGCTTGTGCCGTAACCTGTAGCATCAGCGTCCTTTGAAAATGCACCAGCAAGGTTGCTTGTTCTCGCATGATTCAATGCGAGGACGAAGCCAAGGCTATTAGAGTTTGTGTTCTTGACATAATCCGTCAAGGCCTCACTGGTTCCTGTACTCTGGAATTTTGTCAGGTCGTAAGGATAAACAGCCTCACGATTTGCAAGTGCGAAAGGTTTGTTGCCACCATTCTTAAGAGTAACATATCCCAATTCATTTGATTCAGTGACATAGTTCTCCAATGAGACATCTTCCCATTTTGGACATTTAGACTCGCTCCATGCGTAGTCACATTTATAAAGATAAACATTCTCGTTCACATTGCTGGAGTTTGTCAACTGAAGAACTACACTTTCAATGGCATAGCCACTTGCCAACTTTGCCCTGAGTTCAGAAATATTGTACTTCTGCAAAGCACAAAAACCATAGTTACAACCTGTACTTCCTGAGCCAAATTCATAGTCACCAGTATTGGCAGGATAAGCTTTGCCGTAGTCTTTTCTCAGTCGTACATCATCAGATGGCTTGATAACCATTGTCTCGGTTTCAGCCATCACACTGCCTATGCCTACGAACATTAGGCATAGAGAAAGAATAGATTTTGTTAATTTTCTCATAATAAATAAATTTTAAAGTTAATACAATATTTTATCTCGCAATATACTTCTTTCCACGGTTGATAACGATGCCCTTATAGCCTTTGCCAACCTTTATGCCTGTAGGACTTACTCCCTCGAGGCTCCCCTCGTTCCCCACAAGTGGGGATGAAAGGAAGTCTTGGTTGAGGTCGTTGATGCCTGTAGGATCATTAATCAGGAACTTGTCTGCAGATGACGTTGCAGGCAGTTTAAGGTAAGCATGGTACATCGTAACGAGGTCTTTATTGCTCTTGTAGAATCCTGCTGGAGTAGTGCTGTCCTCGTTGAAGACATAGATAAGGTCGTCAAGTACGTCTTTTTGATCTTGGTATTTTCCTACAAGACTGCCAAAGAAGACATCGTCGTTGCTGTCGCTGCCTGTGCCGGAAAGAGATTTGCTGAATGCCTTTTCACTGTAGATTAGCACAGGATGGTCGGCCTTGAGGGTCTCGTTCTCCTTTGCCTCTGGAGTAAGAGTGAGGGTTTGTCCGTCGCAGTTTACTTTATATGCCGTAACGCCAGCAGGCATTTTCACGTCGAAAGGTGCAACGAATGTGGAGTATTTCGCTCCTTCTTCAACCTTCATTGTGAGCACGCGGAACTTTGTCTTCTCAACAGCAATACTCTTTATGTCAACATCATCAATGTCACCTTCAATGGTTACACGAAGCACCTTTGCACCGTTTGTCATCGTAAGCTGTCCGAGGGATAACTTCTCGTAACCGTCGGTTGCAGGTATCGACAATGAGACTTTGCCATTGGCATCGTCGGTCTGCACGGTAACTTTAGCTCCACCCTTGGACGCCTTGACGTATAGGCTGATACGATATCCGCCTCCAGACTTGACGGCTACGGTATAATTCTTCCACGAAGTTGTGCCGTCATTGAAGTATGTGTGTCCGTTAGCCCCGTCTTTCTGTCCTGCGAGTGATGCTCCGACATAGTGGTCGTAGTCGGATGCAATAATTGTGCCAGGGAGTTGTGGCAAGCCAGGAACAAATTTGCCGTCAACCCACTGACCGCCGTCGCCTGCCATCCACGGTGTGCGCTCGCCAGTGAGACCACCCCATCCGAGGTTCTCGTAATGGTGACCTGAGGCGTATTGTGCC
The DNA here is from genome assembly GCA_024398515.1 of Bacteroidaceae bacterium. Taxonomy (GTDB): domain Bacteria; phylum Bacteroidota; class Bacteroidia; order Bacteroidales; family Bacteroidaceae; genus Prevotella. The sequence goes on from JAKSIZ010000003.1 coordinate 12,042, forward strand.
TCATATCCACCATTGTCGGCAAAGTTGACCTGACGCATACGTGAAGTCCAGAGCATCTCGTCTTCTGGGATGCCGAGCTGCACCTTGAACATATTGTAAATGTCGTTTATACCCTGTCCGATATATGCTCCACGTCCATCAGTACTTGAACGTAAGCCCAACCAACGTCCGCAACGCATACGGCGCTGGATAAATTTGTTTTGATCTGTGATGGTGTTATAACCAGTATCTTCGACTGGCGTTGGCTCGAAGACTTCTGCCTGCTTACTATCACTCGACCAATAAGCGTAATTATTTTGTTTATTAAGGTATGAAAGGTTGTAACGGGATTCGTATTCCATGCCTTTGAGGAAACGATTCTCTACGCCAAGTCCGAAGTCGAGGTGGAAGAGGTCTTCACCCTGATTCCATGCAACACGTGTAATCACACTGAGCATCATCAAGCCAGCCATGACGTGTCCCTGGTCACGGCACTGCTCTTGATTCTGACCGTTTTCATATATGTAATATTTTATCTCGTCATCGAAGCCATAATCTTCTACGCCACCTGAGGTGAGTTCACTTGGCTGCCACTCTATGTAGTTGCCGTTAGATGAAACCTTGCCGGAAGACGTAGAGGTGCGCGGTCCTGAAGGGAAAGGCAAATCGCCCTCTGGATGCGGCATACTCTTGAGTTTACGTATTGCTCGCTCATACATAGTTTCATTGTCGAGAAAGATTGCCATGGAGAGCAGCCCGCGCATTGCGCAGATACCCTGATTGCCATGACGACCGCTGTCGCCATTGAAAATGTTCCAATAGAAAGTGATGCCGTTTTTGCTATCATCGCCTGAAGCATACTTTTCATAATAGTTCTCAGTATTGCTATAGCCTGGATAGACAAGCATATCCTTGAAAGCCTGCTGGTCTTCCTGTGACCATCCTTCATAATCACGCATAAGTTCAGCAGCATCAATAAGTGCAAAGACCTTTCCATTATCAAGAGGTCCTGTGCCACGGCTGCTGCAGTTCTTCAGGTTCCGGTAAGCATTGAGTATGGCAACAGCACGGTCGGCATAACTCTTGATGCCCTCAATCTTCCAGACGAGAGCTTGCTGAAGTGCTGCACGTCCGTCGGTACCAACAGTACCATTGAATTGACTTTCTTTAATTTGTGTTAACATGTCGCGCGCTCCACGGCTGGTGTATGCGTCACCCTTCATGCGCTGATACTCGGAATAGAAAGGTTCTTTCTTAGCAGCCACCATTGCCTTCATGCGGTCAAGGTCGGACTGATTGAAGATTGTGCCAGGATGCACAAAATCCCTTGCTGACACTTTGCATGTGATACATACCAAAAGGATGGCAAATACAATTAGTTTTCTAAATGTTCCCATTGTTGTCTTGTTTTTTGTTATATTACTTAAATATGATATTTTCAACATGTTCGTTGACATAGAAGCCTGCCATATCGGAGGTCTTGAACCATCCTTTCTTTCCCTCCATCTTATCGAAAATCTTACGGCCGTTGATGCGAAGATTTTCGAATATGACATTCTTTACCTTGTGTGCCTCGTCGTAACCTGAGATGATAGACATATCCGGCTGCTTGCCGTAATAGCGTATGTTGCGGAAGAGGATGTCCTCAACGCTTTTGCCAGGAGCACTGCAATACTTGCTGTTATACACAGTCTTTACATGGCAGATGCTTCCCTGCAGTATATCCTCAATGCGAATATTATCGAACACAACATCCTTGACCACATTGTTATCACCACAGTTTATGCCGATGCATCCCTGATAGTCAATCTGAGGTTCACTGTGGCAGATTATGTCTATGTTTTCGTATTTGAGGTTTGCTATCGTATCGCACTTCTCGCTTCTGCTGCCAGCTCCATGAATACCGATCATTATGGCATGAGCAACATCAGCCCAAAGAGTCGAGTTCTTCATTGTTACATTATACACATTGCCTTTGAAACCTTTTGGATGAGTGGCGTATGCAGTGGTGCAATCATCTGAGTTGCGGCAGAACACGCGGTCGTAAGTCACATTACTGCTTGCAAAGACATTCAGCCCATCGCCCCAACCTGGATGTGAGATGGAACGTACATCGTGAAGCGTAACGCCATCACTATCGCCTATCGGGCACGTATTCAGTATCATTCCGTCAATCAGTACGTTCTTGCTTCTATGCACATGGCAGCCTTCATATCCATCAGCAGGACGAGCAATGCCACGACCAAGAATGGAGACATTCTCGGCATCCTCTATGCAGAATGTGCCAGTGAAATATGAACCTGGAGCGAGATACAGCGTTGTATTCGACGGCACCTTTATCTTCTTATCCTCATATAATCCTGGTGCGTAGTATATGAACTTGCGCTTTGCTGCCTTGGCTTCTACCTTTGCCTGCTTCATGTCTATCGTTGGATGAGATGTGAAAATCAAAAGGTTGTCGGTATAGTCTTCGTCAAACTCTACGCTGACATTCTCAGGTTGGAAGAGAAGAAACTGCACAGTTGAGTCGTTCTTGATGTTGCAGATTACTCCGCGATAGTCAGGGCGCACACGTGCCGTCTTGAACTTCTTGTTCTTGCACACCACCTTAATATATACATCGCCTACGAAATCGAAATATGCGTATGATATTTCCGAAACCTTATGCTTTGGCGCAGCATTGACTCTTGCCATGTATGTGTCAATCTTTGTCCACTCCTTTTCGCCACGCGGCTGGATATAGACATCATAGTCGTGCTTCAGCGGTGCCCCTGCAGGTGCGGCATACGTGAATGTCTTGTGCATCTTCGGTGATTCCTTTCCGCCCGGTGCCTTGGTTTTCATATCAACCTCCGTACCCTGATAATACAGTAATGCCCCTGCACCGACACGGTCAACGCTGCCTATGGTATGTATGTCCCTTAAACCTCCAGCCTTGCCAAGCACCATTGAGGTGTAAGGCATCGTAAGGCCTTTGCGACCGACGTAATGATTGTATGCTATCTCGTAGATGGTTGAGAACTTGCCTCGCGACATCTGTCCTGGCTCCTTCCAGTCGTTGTAGAGACCTGTGCAGTCAGTCCACTGCGTGAAAGGAACGTCATAGCCAAGGTTATATTTCGCCATGTACTCATATCCCTTCAACAGTCGATTGTCAAGTGCCCCCCATAGATCGTCGCCTTGACTCCATGCCATCTCACACGTCTCGGCGAGTGTTCCAACGCCAAGTTGTGCATGTCCCTGGTCGCGACCTGTCTCCTGACATTGTCCGGTCTCGCTTATATAATAAGGTAACATTCCATTGTCCGACGCACCTTGGAAACCTTTATTGCCGTATGCCATGCCTCCCAAGTAATAACTTTTCGCTGCATCATACATATCACGATTGTCTGTATAGATAGCTATTGCCATCCTCATCTTATTGACTATCGCTCCCCAGTTGCCATTTGCGTATGGACTGTTTGCCTCGAACTTGTCTATCACCGGAACAAACGAACGGTATAGCATTTCCTTTACAGCATTGTTGTCAATCTCCTCGCGCATCAGTTCGCAGGCATTGACAAGCATGTAACCTTGCAGACAACACAGCGGAGCATCGTGACCGTCAAGGCTATTCAATGTTGCTGCATACGCATTAATTATCTGCACAGCCTTATCTGCATTGCCCCTGTTCCCTGTCAGACGGTACATCAATGCATTGAAATATGCCGCCGACATGTCGTTCTCGCTTCCGCCCTTCGTACGTGCAAACTTCCCATCGCGTGCAACCGTCTCGTATGGACCTGCCAACTTGTAATCATCTTTAGCAAGCCTCGACGCCTGCAACGACTTGAATGCCGTGATGGCTGGTTCTGTATTACTTGCGATGTAGCCTTTCATCCTATCTATTGACTCCTTTGTATTCAACAAACCAGGATGAACAAACCCTTGCGCACTAAGGTTCGCAACAAACAATAAAATAATAATTCCTAATTGTCTCATTTCTTTCTTGTTCTTTTGTTTTGTTTAATTGTCCTTTTCCATTTAGATACAGCAGAGATTCCGTTGTCTCACGACAAAGAATCGTCTGCTATCGTATCCATGGATATCAATACTAACCAAATAAAAACTTATGAAAAAACTATTATACTATCTTTCTTAAACTTTCTCTTACTATTTTTCTTCCTCTCAATTGATGGCATTCCACCGTGCGACGGCTTATGCCAAGTTCGGCAGCTATTTCGTCAATAGTCATTCCTTCTTCACGCGTCATCTTATATACGCGCATGGCTGCAGGCGAAAGGCGGAACATTGCCTGATGTTCCTTCTCGGCTATGTCCTTTGCACATGCCACTTGTTCGGGTGTCAAGGCATGTTTTTCCTTCATCGCGTCGTACATATAGGAATAGATCTCCTGACGCTTGTAATGACGACGAATGTGGTCGATTACCAGATTGTTTGCAATTGTGAACAGCAGACTCTTCAACGATTCCTTGCAAATCACGTCGCAATCCAACAGACGAACAAAGGTGTCCTGCAATATGTCCGACGCTTCTTCTTTGTCGTTGATGCGATTGCAGATGTAGTGATGTAATGCCGAAGAATAGACATTGAACGCTTCCGTTATCAAAAAATGTCTTGCTTGCATAAGGCGTTGTCGTTTTAGATTTTTATTTATTTGTTGCAAAGGTAAGTTTTTTCGTTATAAAAAGTTTCAAATTTTGCTCAAACTAAATCCATACTATTATAAATGGCATTCATGATTTTCATTCGTTTGTTTATCAACAATTTATGTAAAGTCCATCTAAATTAGACGGACTTCATGAACTCCAAGAAAATTATTTTTAAGTGCATTTAAACCTCAAACATACCATACTTTTAAGGGAGATATTTTTTAATCTTTTGCTTCGTAGGGCGGCAGGTTTTGGCATGATTTTCTCGACTTGTTCGCTTGCATTGCTCAAGTTGAACGCTTAACTACGCCAAACATTGCTGCAATGTTCGGACCAACATTGCTACAATGTTAGAGTCAACATTGCAGCAATGTTTTTCCGAGTATAAGGCTCGTTTTTATAAAGCTTATCGTTCGAACCCAGAAAATTCTACGCTCGCCTCACAAAAATATATGCGAATGAGTTTGTCTTCTTAATTGTTATTGAAGAAGACGTAGAAGCTTATCATCACTGCCGACAGGAGCACCCATGCCACGATGGTACCGATGGATGTCTTTCCTTCAACCTTTTGCATGGCATCGTGCTGCTCATCCTTATCGATAAGACTTGCTATCACCATCACTGCTATAAGCACACAGAAGATAAGGAACGACAGCATACCGAAGTGCATGTACTGGTTGCCATTGACAACCCAAAGGTAGATGATGCCCGTGCCGATGCTGAATATCGTGCCGGCTGTAAGGACAATGTTGGCGGCGGTTGTGGTGCATCGCTTCCAGAATACGCCCATGAGGAAGACGGCTGCCATAGGTGGCGCAATGAAACTGAGTACCGACTGGAACACGTTGAACAGGTCCATGCCCTTGATGTTATCTACAGCGATGGTGATGATAATCGACACCAATGCTCCGATGACCGTAACAATCTGCCCTACCTTAATAATCTCGCGCGTAGAAGCTTCGGGCTTGAACTTCTTCACGTATATGTCCATCGTGAAAACTGTACTGAGGGCATTGAGCGCACTGCCGATGGTGCTGACGAGTGAAGCCACAAGAACTGCCATTACCAAACCAACCATTCCTGTCGGGAAGAGGTTGGTGACGAGCGTCATGTACGCATCATCCTGCTTCACCTCCATTGCACCAAAGAAGCCTGTCTTTGCCAATGCAAAGCATACGATACCTGGAATGATGTAGATAGCAACGTCGAGTATCTTTAGCCAACCCGTGAAGTTGGCACCTTTCTGCCCTTCCTTCAGGTTCTTTGCAGCAAGAACTGGCTGCACCATGCTCTGGTCTGTACACCAAAACCATAGTCCGGAAACCACATAACCAAGCAAGATTGGCAGCCACGGATAGTCTGGATGGTCGTTAGGCAACCATAGGTTCCAGTAACTGCTTGGCACCACGTCAGGGTCGGCAAGTGTTCTTATGCCACCAAAGAAACTGTTGTTTCCAAGATAATAAATGCCCACAACGGTCAACGTGGCTGATACAACGATGAGAAGTATCATCTGATATACGTTGGTGTAAGCCACTGCTTTCAGTCCGCCAAGCATCGTAAAGAATGCCGAGATACCAAGGAGTATCAGTGCGGAAGCCCACATAGGGATGCCGAAGACCTGTCGGATGAGTATTCCTCCAGCAAAGAGCGTGAGTGCGAGCCATGATATGAGGATGGTGACTATGGTGTACCATGCCAGCATATTTCGTGTGGATTGACCGAATCGTTTGCCCATAAACTCAGGCAGAGTGGATATCTTCTCGCCCAAATAGCGTGGGGCAAACACGAATGCAAGCAAGCCTATGAAGATGAAAGCGTACCAAGCATAGTTGCCTGACACGATGCCTGTGGCAAATCCTGCGCTTGCCGAGGCTATGAGCATCGAAGGTCCGACGTTGGTTCCCCACATGGAGAAGCCGATTTGATACCATTTCAACGAGTGGTTAGCGAGGAAAAGGTTCTCCTCTTTCTTCTTCTTTGAACTTGCCCAAAGGCCTATAATAATAAGGATTACGAAGTAACCAATGAGTATTCCCCAGTCGTTTAAGCCAAATGTAATTGATTTCATAATTGATTTGCGGTTTTGCGGTTATACGATTTTGCGTTTGTTCGGTTATATAGTTTGTGGTTATAACTCTAACCTATCACCCCTCATTAGGAAGGGCAAGGGGAAGGTTTGAGACTTTTCGCAACACATACCCCACCTCAGTAACGGATGGGATGGTGTCTTTGTTCATTATATGATAGATTTTTGTCGTGACTTTATCGTCGGGCGAAAGGGCCATGTCGGTCACAGGAAACTCATACTGGAACCGGCTCAAGCCACTGCCTTTGATGTTTCCATGCTTGTCGATGAGTTCGCAATTCACTGTGTCGCGGAGTATTTTCGGTTTGTCCTTGCCGTGGAGAATGGACTGTTCGACTATGACAGAGAGTCCAACGTATGGAAACGAATTGTCAATGCGCATGGCAATATAGCTTTCGTAGGTTGCCGAGTCGCGTATTTCAGCCTCAAACTTCATTGTGTCGGCACGCAACCAACCCCTTGTCGGGATGCCTTCATATTTATTATATGCAACGTTTCCAGTGCAACCCGACAAAAACAAAAGGGACAAAATTGCTAACACGCAGCATGTCCTTTCCCGTAGAAGAGCAAAAAGTTTACTCTGTTGGGGCTTTTGGTTTCGCATTTCTTGGCTTGTGCTTATGCTTTCTCTTCTTTGATTTGTCGAAACGACTGAGGTCGGCTCCTTCAAGAAGGTCGCGTGGTCCGTCCTTTTCTATCTTCATTCCGTCGTGCTGCAACGACACAGGTTTCTCGCCTTGCTTGTTCATTGCAATGATTTCCTTCGCACGTTCTGCCGTGATATCCTCAAGGTTTGCGGCAACTTTCTTGTCTGTGGAATAGGTTATGATGCCTGTGAGGATGTCGCTCTTGAAGAAGAAATAGTCGGCATCAGCGGTCTGCAGCACGGCATCACGCGGTGGAAGTTTCCGACTTGCCTCCATGTATGTGTCAACTTCATAGTTCAGGCAGCATTTCAACTTGGCACATTGTCCTGCAAGCTTCTGTGGATTTAGCGACACATCTTGAAATCTTGCGGCGTTGGTGCTTACTGAACTGAAGCTTCTCATCCATGTGGCACAACACAGTTCACGCCCACAAGGACCTGTTCCGCCTATTCGTCCTGCCTCCTGACGGGCACCGATTTGCTTCATTTCAATCCTCACATGGAATGCTGCGGCAAGGTCTTTTATCAGTTGGCGGAAGTCAACACGTCCGTCGGCAATGTAATAGAATATCGCCTTGTTGCCATCACCTTGATATTCTACGTCGCCTATTTTCATGTCGAGACCGAGCATCTTGGCTATTTCGCGGCTACGAATCATCGTAGAATGCTCCTTGGCTTTCGACTCCTCATACTTCTGGATGTCGGTATCCTTGGCTATTCGGTAGATGCGCTTTATGTCTTCTTCGGACTTTAGATTAGCTTTTTTCAGTTGCATCTTCACAAGTCTGCCCGTAAGTGTAACCACACCTATGTCGTGTCCAGGGCTTGCCTCGACAGCAACTATGTCGCCTTTCTTCAATGGAAGATTGTTGACATTATGGTAATAACCCTTTCTGGTGTTCTTGAACTGCACTTCAACGAGGTCGGTTTCCTCAATGTTTCCAGGCACATCAGCAAGCCAGTCGTAGGTGTTCAACTGTTTGTCCTGACGACCTACACCACATGCGGCAAGTCCTCTGTCAGTTTCTTCTGTTATTTTGAACTTTTCCATTTTAGTAATTCTAACTTAAAAACTCCCTTTCATCCCCCTTTGGGGGGACTGAGGGGGGCTGTTCCATTTTTTATTTCTTTATCAATAGTATTATCAGTTTCAACGTAAAGTCGTAGAAGACTATCTTTGCATTTGCGTTCTGGGCAATGTCACGCTGACAGCGATCCAACAGATTATTTATCTCCACAACATTGGCTTCGTTGATGAAACGGGCGAAGTTCTTTGCGAAATTCATCTCGTCAATCGTCATGTAGTTAAGTTCAGGATTGTGGAAATTGTACATAAAGTTTTCGCGGATCATGCGCTGGGTATAGTTCAGCAGACGCAATTGCCGTTCTCTTCCCATGCTTCCGGCATTGTCAGCCCACTTCTTAAGTTCGCGTACATCACGCTTATAGCAGAGTCGCATCAGTGCTATGAATATCTGAAGGAACTGTGCATTTTCGTTTTCAGCATCGAGCATTTCGAGTGCTTTCAGCCAGTTTCCATTGGCTATACGTGCTATGAGGTTGGCATTTTCTTCGTCCAAGCCTCGTTGGGCAATGAGTGCTTCGCGTATGCTTTCGGTTTTTATTTTCCTCACATCAATGCGTTGAGTACGGCTGCGGATGGTTTCAAGCAGCATCTCCGGCTCTTCGCTGACGAGCAGGAACACGGTATCCGTCGGCGGTTCTTCGAGTAGTTTCAGCAATTTGTTGGCACAGTCGGTGTTCATTCGTTCGGGCAGCCAGATGATTGAGACCTTATAGTTGCCCTGACTTGGGCGCAGGCTGAGCTTGCGGATAAGCTCGTCGCTCTCGCCGACGGTGATTATCGCCTGCTGACTTGTGGCTTTCATCGTCTCCAACCAATCGTTTATCGAGAAGTATGCACCGCCTTTCAACTGCTCGCGCCACTCGTCGGCAAAGTCAGCACTTATAGCCTTGTGGTCGGATGTCATGTTTGGAGTGCGTATGACTGGGTATGAGTAATGGCGGTCGAGAGCCGATGGGCACAACTTTTCGGCAAAGGCCATTGCCAATGCCAACTTGCCTATTCCTCGCGGACCACACAAAAGTATGGCGTGAGGAATGCGGTTCTCGACTATCATCTTGTCAAGTCGCGCCTTGATTTCTTCCTGTCCTATTACTTCGTTGAACGTCATCGTGCCTATACCTTATATAATATATGCGTTTAGTTTAGCCGAAACACGTTGCAAAATTACAAAATATATTTGATATAACAAAACGTTGCCCCCATGTTTTATAAAATTAAAACTTATGAACAAGCATAGTCTCCTTGCATCTCTTCATTGGTCTGTTTTTATGGGGTGAACGGTTTTGTCGTTTGCACATTCTTAGAATGTTCACGTGAACATTCTAAGAATGTTACGCCGAACATTCTAAGAATGTTCCAACACCCCCAACAGAGATACCTGTAAGGCATACCGAAAAAAGCCTCAAAAAAGGTCGCTGAAACGGGTAAGAAAAAAAGGCGTAGTCTCGTGGGATGAAAAATAAAGTTTATGATGAGACTACGCCCGCCGTCAAAAGTACATGAAGTCAAGGATGGATTATTCCACCACAGTTATAAGCACTTTTGCGCTTGAATGATTATATTTGCTTGGAGCTGTAAAGGAGAGACCATTGTATTCGTATTCCTTTCCGCCCTCAATCTTCTGCTTTGTGTAGGTAAATGCTGATGCTGTTCCGCCTGTAGGTTCGCTCTTCTTCTCGCCTACGGCTACTACGTTGCCGTTTACCTCGAACTTGCCTGTGCCTTCGTCGTCAAAGCTGAAACCCTTGCCATAGACTGAGAAGCACTCAATTCTCGTATCGTTTCCACCGTTGACATAGATGCTTGAATCGGCCTTTATGCACTGCGGTTTCGTATCGTCGCCGTTTTCTTCATATACTTCGCCGTAGGTTTCAACGTGTACCTTGCTTGAGTTGAACGTTGCATCCCTGTCAACACTAATGCCCTTGCCGCCTGCGCCGTATGCGAAGATTTCGAGTGTAGAGTTTGTTATTTCGAAAGCTGTGCCGCTGATACCGGCTGAGCCACTTACCTTCTGCTTCTCTTCGTCCCATTCTGCACCGCCTTCATTATATATAATCAATGATGCGTCAGTGATGATTACGAGGCTGTCGGCTTTTATTCCGTCGCATGCCGTGCCGTTGGTATCCATGACGATACTGCCGCCCTTCATGATGAAATTGCCATTATCCTTCTCGTCAGAGGCTTCTTCGCCTTCAACCTGAATGCAGTCGCCAGCCAATTGTCCGATTATCATATCGCCATTATTCATTTGGAAATACTGCTTTACGTGTATTCCGTCGCCAACTGAAGGCTGAATACCAAACTTACCTGTAAACTTCTTTTTGAGCTGTGTATATTCGTTTGAGCAGTATGCGTGCTTTGAATTACCAGTAAGAATTATTGTGCCTGCGCCTTCAAATTCGGCGTGTCCATCAACGAAGAAACATGCTTTCTGATTGCCCTTGCCGTCGATAAACTCATTCTTTGTGCCGTCGGCAACGACGATGGCAATACGTTTCCCGCAATCAATCTGCACGGCTGCGTTGTCGTTATTGGTTATGTTCACTCCGTTGAGCGTTATCGTGCACTTGTAATCACCGTCCATCTGGAACATTCCATCGGTCGTAGTACCGCTGAGAATGTAGTTTACTTCCTTATCCAACGAAGCGTCTGCGAAGATGCTAACGTCTGCGCCAGTCACCGTGAACGTAATCTTGTCCTTGATATTATTGGCAACCTGCACAGTTGCAGTGGTCTCGTTGTAGTTCACGAGCACTGTATTGTCGTCGATTTGTGGTTCGCCGAGTATGATTGCAGCAGTTCCGGTGATGTCGGAAACGGTTATTGCGTTGTCGCCATCAACGTCGGCATTGTCGAAATTAAATGTCTCTGGAGTGTTCCCAAGGATTTGTGATGCGATAGTTGTAATGTCGGCGACATCAACATTCCCGTCGTTGTTAGCGTCGCCTATGATACCTGCCCACGTAATAAGAGCAATAAAAGTTGATAGTGTAATGAGTAAAAATCGTTTCATAAAAGTTATTATTTAAGGTTTTGCGCAAAGGTAGTCTTTTTTTTTAACATACGCCACACGCATTCCGATTTTTTAACATATTGACCTTAAAAAGGGATTTTTTTGGCACAAAAAATGCCGTGCATCCCCATTTTTCTCAGGATTGCACGGCAAACTTAATGTGAATTTGTTTCTATTCACCCTTCGCCTGCACCATGTTGCAATAACAACAAAGGAGTTTTTGAATTTACTAATTCTTTATTGATGGTGTATATTTCCCTGTTTGTTTGTCATATAACAGGGACGGAATAATACTTATTACTATTATAGGCAAATTTAATTTTCTTAATTGCGCACCATAAGAGTTTATATACTGACTAATTATTGGCTGTGATGAGAAAAACATGTTATTCTTTAAAACTAATGGCGACACTGTCATTTTCATTGGATCAGCAGTCTCACTACCACCCATTGATTCTGACCCCAACTCTTTGCGCCATTTATGCAATTCCCTGATCATGGCATTATCAGACAAACTTGATGACTGCATACTGCCAATTTTGTCGAGCCATGCGGTGAGTTTCTCTTCGGAATTATTAAGCACGGCATCCTCTACACAATATGAAGACCACTCTGCTACGAGGTTTGCCATCTCGTCGAACTCTTCGCCTTGCTTGTCCTTAAGGAATGCAACCGATGCGTCAACAAACTGCTTTGCTACGTCGAGGCTGTTCTCTATGCGCATGAAGGTTGCATAACTGTTGTTTGATACTTGCTCAAACTCTGGTGCCTTCTCGCCCTTTTCTATCTTCTCAAGGCTCTTTATTGTCTGGTCGAGAGCAAGTGTACTGTTGTACGACTTTGCCTGAAGTGAACGTATTCCCTTCATTGCTTCCTGCAAGTCAGGCACTTCGTCGCACATCTCAACAGTGCGGTTCGTCAGGTCAGACAGTATGCTTGTACGCTCTTTGAGTGCTGCTATGCAAAGCTTTGTCTGGTTCATAAACGCTGTGTCGTTCTGCAACTGCTCTACTGCAAGAGCCAGTTCTGGGTCTTCCATCTGGTTGCTGTAAAGGTCAACTTTGCTGATGTCGCCACTTACTTTGTTTTCATCCACACTTGGAAATCTTACGAGATCCCCAACAACATAGCCAACCACTAAGGCTACAACGGCTACGAAAAAATAGTTTTTCTTGTTTGTCATAATCTTTTATTTTTTAATGTTAACGGTTGATTCAATACTTTATGTTGTTTTTACACCTTATTTATATATGCAGCGTTTCTTCAATGTTGCCGATGCAAAGATAATCATCATATTTGGAAAATGCAATAACTTCACGCAATAATTGCTGATTTGTTGCATCAAATTTGATAAATTGTTCCTTTTTGTGAGATTGTTCCACCGATTTTGTTTGATTGTTCACTTATTTTTCTTATTTTTGTACCGACATTTTATTATAGAAAGATGAAACATACATTTATTTTTGTAACACTATTGCTGTATTCAGTCATTGCAACAGCTACGACATGGAACTTTAGGAAGACATCGTCATCGGACCTTTCTTTAGTTGCTGCCGACGCTGCAAACTGGAACGAGGGAAGTAAATACTACGACAATATCAACGCCATTGTCAATGCACCTCTCATTGCTGAAGGTGAAGAATTGGAGTATGCAAAAGGGCTGGTGTTCACTGCCGTGGCAAAAGGCGTGAGAATAAACAATGGCGTAAACCGCATGTGGATCAACGGCAAGACTACCATAACCATTCCCAACGCCAAGGCTGGCGACATAGTTGAAGTGACTTACGCCAACTCGGGCGACGGTTCGCGTGGACTTTACGGCACAAACCTCTTAGTCATCTCAGGCACTCTCAACACCGGAATAACAAAAGGGAATGAGGTTACCGCAACATGTAGCGTAGTGGCTGACGGCAATGTAGTGCTTGCTGCCAACGATGGTGCACTTTATTTCTACTCATTATCGTGCAAGGCTCCAGGGGAAAACGACAACGACAAAAGCGTTACAACCTATTACAACCAAGCAATAGATGCCTCAAAGAATCAGATTGCAATTACTCTCGGCAACCATGACATGCGCTATTACGACACTGAAAACATCGCATCTATAAACCTCATGCACGATACGGTGCGCATTACTCCAAAGGATATTGATGGTTTCGACCTGCTGACAGGAGCCAATAACATTACGTTCCGAAAGGGCGAAGGCACTCCTTCCGGCACATTTGAATCCTCACCAGGACAAGTTGAAATCACCGAGGCACGCGGTTGGTTGGAAAGTGCATACGTTAAGTTCAACCTTCTTGAAGGCGCTTCTTCATATAATATATATATAATAGGTGGCGAATACGACGAATACACTAAGATTGACCATGAGCTTGTGCGCAACTATGGCACCTATGGACGTGCCGACATGGTAGGGTTGCGAGCAGGAACTTACGCCATGAAAGTTGTTCCGGTAGCCGATGGAAAGGAACTCGCTGATGCTGCAAACGAGGCGAAAGACCTTGAAGTGCGTAATTACTTGCGCACAAACTTTGCCCATTTCAACCTTAACAACACAGGTGTAGGGGCATACAACATTGACGGAACGCTCAAAGATGGTGCCAAAGTCTTTTACGTCACAAGCCAGACGGCAAAGACCATAACCACCGATGTCATCACAAGCAGCAAGGGCGCAAAGACGCAAGGAGTGGGAATACAAACCATTCTCGACCTCTACATGAAGGGTTACGACTCCACGCCAATAGACTTCCGCATCATCGGATGCATTGAAAAAAGCGACCTCGACAAGATTTCAAGTTCCAGTGAAGGACTGCAAGTGAAGGACAACAAACCAAGTTTCGGCACCAAGTTCCTCAACATTACAATCGAAGGAATAGGCGATGATGCCACCACAAGCGGCTTTGGATTTCTCCTCCGTGGCGTTGGTGGAGTGGAATTACGCAACTTTGCAAACATGAATTGCATGGACGACTGCGTGTCGATCGACACTAACAACTCGTTTGTATGGATACACAACATGGACTTTTTCTACGGCAAGCCTGGCTCTGACGGCGACCAAGCAAAGGGCGACGGAACGGTTGACATCAAGGGAAACTCAAAGCAAATCACCGTCTCTGCCTGTCATTTCTGGGATTGCGGCAAGACTTCGCTATGCGGAATGACGAGCGAAAGCGGTCCGAACTACATTGACTACGACCACAACTGGTTTGATCATTCCGACTCACGACATGCAAGGGTACGCACAATGAGTGTTCATATCTGGAACAACTACTTCGATGGCGTGAGCAAGTATGGCGTAGGAGCAACGATGGGAAGCTCCGTGTATGTTGACCACAACTATTTCCGCAACTGCAATTCGCCGATGCTTATCTCTCAACAAGGCCGTGATGCCGAGGGCAGCGGCACATTCTCTGGCGAGGATGGAGGCATGATAAAGAGTTTCCGCAACGTCTTTGCCGAACGCTCAAAGAACTTCTGCAACTACACACAGCTCACTCCTGGCTATGCCGACAACTTTGACTGTTACGAGGTTAACTCGGAAACGGAGCAAGTTCCTGCCTCTGTGGTTTGCAAGGTTGGCGGTACGCCATACAATAATTTCGATACAAATCCCGAACTGTTTTACGAATACAACCCCGACGAGACCTTGCAAGTGCCTTACATCGTCACTGGATGGTATGGTGCCGGAAGAATGGGCAAGGGCGATTTTCAATGGAAATTCGACAACACGACCGAAGACAACAACTACGACGTCATACCAGAACTGAAGAGTGCAATTGAAAATTACAAGTCATCATTCGTTGGATTCTT
Organism: Bacteroidaceae bacterium; assembly: GCA_024398515.1. Classification (GTDB taxonomy): domain Bacteria; phylum Bacteroidota; class Bacteroidia; order Bacteroidales; family Bacteroidaceae; genus Prevotella. Next base: position 27,324 of record JAKSIZ010000003.1, read on the forward strand.
TTAAATAGAAGCGCGAAACAGACAAAAATCCGTCGTATAGACGCTTGCACAATGCGAAATGACTGCAATAATTCTTACTTCTTGTTGCGGCGGCGGAAGCATTTTTCCATTGTGCAAAGGCGGCAAGAGTAGTCGAGTTTACGCACATTCTCGCCTATTCCTATCACTCCGCTTACCGATTTTATAGGTATCATCAGGCTCGAAGGAGTGAGAGAAACGCCACAAGTCTCGCCTTCAAACAATGGGAATAAACGTTGTTGTTGACTGACATGCCACCCACAATAGCCTGGACTGAAGCGATTGGTGTGGAAAAGTCCACGCAGTTTCAGTTCGTCTTCAAGAAAAACCTCCATTTCATCGGCACATTTCTCTGCTATGACACTGCCTATGGAATCGACGGCAAACGTCTTGAAAATGTCGCCTTCTGCCTTTAGTTTCTCTTGATATTCCATGAATTCTATGCCGGCAGTACATATAAAAAAGCCGAATTCATCGCTATTTTTCAGTTGATGCGCTATTATCTTTCCAATGTCGAAAACGGTATCGTCACCGACTTTGAGCGTTTCGCCGTCCAAAGTTCCACACCTTATTATATATATAAGACGCGGACGGAGCAGCGAACGGATGTCTCTCAACAGCAAATCTATCTCTTCTGCCGTCTGCCGATCAGGCAAACTTTCGCCATACTGCATTGATTCATACACCTCACGCAGCGTTATCTCCAAGTCGTCAAAACACAGTTCCCGATACATTATATTTTGTAATTTTCACATTTTACATTGTATATTTATGATTACCTCAACGCCAAACATACCATAAACATACAATTTACGCCATACAATTTACAAATAATTACAGACTTTGCATGTCGTTTAGTTTCTTGTAATATCCGTTTCGTGCTATGAGTTCCTCGTGTGTGCCACGCTCAACTATCTGCCCTTCGTGCAAGACACATATCTCATCGGCATTGCGAATGGTCGATAGACGGTGGGCGATTGCTATTGTTGTGCGCGACTTCATAAGGCGTTCGAGTGCATCCTGCACCAGTCGTTCGCTCTCAGTGTCGAGTGCTGAAGTGGCTTCGTCGAGTATCAGGATAGGCGGATTCTTCAATATCGCACGTGCGATGCTCACTCTTTGTCGCTGTCCACCAGACAAACGGCAGCCCCGATCGCCTATATTAGTGTCGTAACCCTGCTCCATTTCCATGATAAATTCATGCGCATTGGCTATCTTGGCAGCCTCAACGACTTGTTCCTTCGTGGCATTGTCAACGCCAAAAGCTATGTTGTTATATACCGTATCGTTGAACAGAATTGCTTCCTGATTCACGTTTCCTATCAGACTTCGAAGCGAATTTATCGTCAAATCCCTTATATCAACGCCGTCGATCGATATACTTCCCTGCTGAATATCATGGAAACGAGGGATGAGATCGACCAGTGTTGACTTGCCAGACCCCGACTGTCCTACCAGCGCAATAGTCTTTCCCTTTGGAATAACGAGGTTAATACCATGCAGGATTTGCTTCTGTTCGTTGTAGCTGAAATCAACGTTGCTGAACTCGATTGAATGCTCAAAATCATCGATTTCATCGGCATTTTCTTTCTCAGTGATTTTATTCGTTGCGTTGAGTATCTTGTTAATTCGCTCCATTGAAGCCATACCTTTCTGAATACTGTAGCCTGCTTTCGATATATCTTTCAGTGGTTGCAGGGTGGAATATAGTATCACGAGGTAATAAATGAACGTGCTGGCGTCGATAGGCGACTGTCCGGAGAAGATGAGCATACCGCCAAACCATAGCACAACGACTATCATACACGTGCCGAGGAACTCGCTTACTGGGTGAGCAGCTGACTGTCGGATGCTCACAAGCATATCTGCACGGCGGTATTCATTGTTTACTGCAAGGTAACGGTCGCGCATTTTCTTCTCAGCCACAAACGCCTTGATGATGCGAAGTCCCCCAAGTGTTTCCTCGATTTGACTTATTCCCTCGCTCAACTTCTGCTGTACGTAGAGCGACTTCGACTTAAGTTTCTTGCCTATGGCACCGATGCCAAACGCTAAAAGAGGCACTACAAACAGCGTGAACAACGTAAGTTCCCAACTGATATAAAACATTGTTCCGATATAGACGATAATCAGAATTGGGTTCTTTATCAGTGCATCTATCGAGTTTCCTATCGATGAGTTCACCTCGTTCACGTCGGAAGTGACGCGAGTCAGTATGTCGCCCTTCTTCTCTTCGGTGAAGAACGAGAGCGGAAGCTTCAATATCTTCTTGTAAATCTTGTTGCGGATGTCGCGCACGATACCCGTAGTGATAGGAATGAGCGTAGCACTGCCGCCGAAGTATGCCGCTGTCTTGAGCAGTGTAAGAAACGCCAGGATTGCGCCGAAGAGCAGCATGGCTGTTGCAGGCGAATACAGGTCGATGAGCTGCTGCGAGTAGTAGTAGCCGTTGTTGATGGCTATCTCCTTGAAGTCCATGCCCTCGGCATCCCACGGAATAAGCGAGTATTTCGTCTGGTCAACCTTGAAAAGTATGTTGAGTATCGGCAACAGCAGTGCAAATGAAAAGATGTTGAGCACCGCACTGAGTATGTTCATAACGAACGTCCACACCACGTTCATCCGGTAAGGGCGAATGTATCCGCCCATAAGCTTGAAAAACTCTCTCATACGAAAAACAATTATTCAGGGTGCAAAGATAGTAAAAAATTTGGTATCCACCACTTCCAATTTGTCATTTATTTGAATTTTTCTTGCAGGTTGACGTTAATCGTTGCTCAGGCCGAACGCTATGCTTTCGCGGGACGAACGCTTAAGTCGGAAAAACATTGCAGCAATGTTGGTCCGAACATTGCTCCAATGTTGGAGTCAACATTGCTGCAATGTTTGGCGAAGTATAAAGGTCGTTCTGAGAAAGCATAACGCACGAGTTGCAGAAAACAAAGCGTCGTTTCTATAAATAATGTTTAATTTCTTTGCATTATCAACAAAATATAGTAATTTTGCAAACGCTTCAAAAACGAGGTATAACATATTATAATAATAGAAGTATGAAACAGTACAATCTGGTGAACAACATTCTTGGTTGGGTATGCTTTGGCATCGCAGCCTTCGTGTATTGTTCTACCATCGAACCGACAGCAAGTTTCTGGGACTGCCCAGAGTTTATCACAACAGGCTACAAGCTTGAAGTAGGTCACCCACCTGGCGCACCGTTCTTCATGCTCACAGCCAATCTTTTCTCACAGTTTGTAAGCGACCCGACACAGGTTGCACGCATGGTGAACACGATGAGTGCCCTGCTCAGTGCGTCGTGTATCATGTTCCTGTTCTGGACCATTACGCACCTTACACGCAAGCTCTTCGAAGGCGAGGGCAAGCAGATGTCGTTGTCGCAGACGATTGCAGTGATGGGCAGTGGCGTTGCAGGCGCATTGATCTACACATTCAGCGACACATTCTGGTTCTCGGCAGTCGAGGGTGAGGTGTATGCTTACTCTTCTGCATTCACGGCAGTAGTGTTCTGGCTGATACTGAAATGGGAAAACCATGCCGACGAACCGCACAGTGACCGCTGGTTAGTGCTTATTGCCTACCTCACAGGACTGTCAATCGGCGTCCATCTATTGAACCTGCTTTGCATTCCAGCCATTGTATTGGTATGGTATTACAAGCGTTACCCTAATGCAAATGCGAAGGGTAGCCTCGTGGCATTGGCTGTTTCAGTGGTACTCATAGCCGCAGTTCTCTATGGTATAGTGCCTGGTATCGTAAAGGTTGGCGGATGGTTTGAGCTGTTCTTTGTGAATACTCTCGGCATGAAGTTCAACTCTGGAGTCATCGTTTACCTTATTCTGCTCGTGGCTTGCGTAATCTGGGCGATATACGAATGCTACACCCAGAAGAGCCAAAAGCGTGAAAACATATCGTTCGTAGCGTCGATAGCCATGCTTGGTATCCCGTTCTACGGTCACGGAGTGGCTTCAATCGTCATAGGCATAGTGATAATCGCACTGCTCGCATTGGTAGTCCGCATGAAGAAAAGCGGTCAGAAAGTCGTTTCATCACGCATAAAGAGCACCGCACTTTTGGCTATGCTGATGATTATGATAGGCTATTCATCGTATGCAGTAATAGTAATCCGCTCATCGGCAAACCCTCCTATGGACCAGAATAGCCCTGAGGACATCTTCACATTAGGCGAATATCTCGGCCGTGAACAGTACGGCGACCGTCCTTTGTTCTATGGTCAGGCATATACATCACAGGTGAAACTCGAAGCGGAAGGCAACATCTGCAAGCCTGTAATGACTGAAGGCGCCCCTGTTTATCAGCGCAAGGAGAAGGCAAGTGCCGACGAAAAGGATAGTTATTTCGTTGTCCGTCACAAGAGCAACTATGTGTATGCACAGAATATGCTGTTCCCTCGAATGCACGATTCAGGTCATACCGAGGCATACGAAAGCTGGATGGGAGGCGTTGAAGGCGTGCAAGTGCCTTACGACCGTTGTGGAGAGAACGTAATGGTAAAGGTGCCTACGCAGATTGAGAACATCAGGTTCTTCCTCTCTTACCAATGCAACTTCATGTATTGGCGTTATTTCATGTGGAACTTTGCAGGTCGTCAGAACGATTTGCAGGGTAATGGCGAACTGGAACATGGCAACTGGATAACAGGTATTCCGTTCATCGACAATGCCCGTTTGGGTAATCAGGAGCTGTTACCAGACGATTTGAAGAACAACAAGGGGCACAATGTATTCTACTGTTTGCCTCTGTTGCTCGGACTTTTCGGCTTGTTCTGGCAGGCTTATAAGGGCAAACGAGGCATCCGTCAGTTCTGGGTTGTATGCTTCCTGTTCTTCATGACAGGCCTTGCAATCGTCGTTTACCTCAACCAGACACCACAGCAACCACGTGAACGTGACTATGCTTATGCCGGTTCATTCTATGCTTTCGCCATCTGGTGCGGCATGGGTGTGGCTGCTTTATTCGACTGGTTGAAGAAGTTTAAGGTTAATCCACTTGCTGCAGCAGCGGTAGTTTCAATCATTGGAATCATCGTTCCAGTGCAGATGGCTTCACAAACATGGGACGATCACGACCGCAGCGGACGCTATTGCTGCCGCGACTTCGGTCAGAATTACCTTAGCACTCTGCAAGAAGGAAGCAATCCTATCATATTTACCAACGGCGACAACGATACTTTCCCGCTTTGGTATAACCAGGATACAGAGGGCTTCCGCACCGATGCAAGGGTTTGTAACCTCAGTTATTTGCAGACAGATTGGTATATTGACCAGATGCTTCGCCCTGCTTACGACTCTCCTTCACTGCCAATATCATGGGAGAGATTGGAGTATTGTGCGGGCACAAACGAGTATGTAGAGGTTCGTCCGGATGCAAAGGCAACGATACTTTCATACTACGAACAAAACCCTGAAGCAGCAAAGAAGGCATTTGGCGACGAGCCGTTTGAGTTGAAGAACATACTGAAATACTGGGTTCGCAGCAAGGATGAGAACTATCACTTCATTCCTACAGACACGATTTACCTTGCGATAGACAAGGAGGCTGTGAAGAAGAGCGGTATGCTCATGGCATCAGACTCGATACCTGACAAGATGACAATCTCCCTTGCAGGCAAGCGTGCGCTTTATAAGGGCGACCTCATGATACTGGAAATGCTTGCAAACAGCAACTGGACACGTCCTATTTACGTAGCTGTGACCGTAGGAAGCGAGAACTATCTCAACCTTGGTGACAATATTATTAAGGAAGGACTCGCAAGCCGCATCAGTCCGTTTACCACGAAGAACCCTGACGTAAAGGACTTCGACATTGACAGAATGTATGACAACTTGATGCATAAGTATAAGTTTGGCGGACTTGAAAAGGAAGGTCTTTACCTTGACGAAACGGTGACTCGTATGTGTTGGACACACCGTCGCCTCTATGCAGAGCTTGCTCTCAACCTCATAAAAGACAATCGCCGCAAGGAAGCAGCAGAGGTTTTGCAGTATGTTGACAAGCATATTCCTGAATATAACCTGCCAATCAGCTTCCACAGTGGTTCGCTCGACATGGCAAATGCCTATTCAGAACTTGGAATGAGCAAGGAAGCAATGCACATTGCAAAGGCTTTGATTAACAATTCTGACCAGTATCTGCGTTGGTATCTTAGCCTCGACCAGAAGCAATTTGAAGGCAGTATGCGTGATTGTTGGATGCACATCTATATATTCCATCAAGCCCTGATGATAGCAGAAAAGGCTGACCAAGCGTATGCAAAGAGCATGGAAGAAAAGTTCAATGGGTACAATATGGTCTATCAGCAACGTGGTGGAACAATGTAAAAACTGAGGTCACAACTTCGAGTTCTCGATGCTTCGTGGTTCGAGAACTCGAATTCTCGAGAACTTGTAATCGGCTTGCCGCTTTCACAAAGCCTGAAAGGCGACTGAAAGAAATCTCGAGCCCTCAAAAAACAAAACAATGTTTATAGAACAACCAGCAATGTGGTTGCGTTGGCTTTCGCCTACTGCAACTTGGAGAATGGATCATGGCGAGAAGGCAGTATATCTGACCTTCGATGATGGTCCTATTCCTCAAGCTACGCCTTTCATTCTCGACACGCTGAGAAACTATGGCATCAAGGCAACTTTCTTCATGGTTGGCGATAACGTGAGGAAATATCCTGAACTCTTTGAGCAGATAAAGGCTGAAGGACATCTGGTCGGCAACCATACGTTCAACCACTGGAGTGGGTATAAGCACGGCACAATCAGCTATATTAATAATGTGAAACGTGCAAATGAGTTGATTGGATCGCACCTTTTCCGCCCACCATACGGATGGATGAAACCCGAACAACGACTGTGGGTGACTAACCATTTCAAGATTGTAATGTGGGACGTTGTCACTCGTGACTATAGCAAGCGTACGAATGCAGCCGACGTGGTCAACATTGTAAAGCGTTACACTCGCAATGGAAGCATAATAACTTTCCATGATTCAAAGCGCAGCATTGAGAAACTACACACTGCATTGCCCGAAAGTATTGAGTGGCTGAAACAGGAAGGTTATGAGTTCAAGATATTTAAGTAAGATAAAAGCCGAGGCAATGAAGCTCGGCTTTTATGATTGTGGAGTGTCAAGGGCAGAGCCTGTTGCGCAAGAAGACGCTGAGATATTCTTGCAAACCCTTGCAAATGGCGGCTTTGCTGGAATGGATTATATGGCGAAGAATGTTGACAAGCGCCTTGATCCTACGCTACTCATGCCTGGTGCCAAAGCGATTATTTCGGTCGCACTCAACTATACACCTGCACAACGCATACCACAAGACCAATATCAGATAGCCACATACGCATACGGTCGCGACTATCACGACGTGATGAAGCAGCGACTTTATCTGTTGGCAGCACGACTTGAACTGCAAAATTTCCGCGTTTTCTGCGATACTGCCCCAATACTTGAACGCTATTGGGCAGCGAAAGCAGGCATCGGATGGATTGGCAAGAACCATCAACTCATTGTGCCAGGCGTGGGAAGTCGGGTGTTTTTAGGAGAGATAATCACAACGGAAAGCCTCCCCCAGCCCCTCCAAGGAGGGGAGAAAAGTTACCAATCACTCCCCCTTGGGGGAGCGAGGAGGGGGCTCTCACAAGCGAATAAACCACGTGAAGTCTGTATGAATTGCGGTGCATGTCTGCGCGCTTGCCCATTGAAAGCAATAAATGAAACCGCCATCTTCGACGCTTCGAAGTGCCTTTCCTACCAAACAATAGAAAATCGTGGAGATATTCCTTCGGAAGTTTCGGCAATGATGGCAGACTGCTTCTACGGCTGTGACCGCTGCATAGATGCTTGTCCATACAACAAAAACGCCACTCCAACAACAATACCCGAATTGCAACCAACGCCAAAACTGCTGCTAATGACAAAGGAAGACTGGCACAATCTGACCGAAGAACAATACCAAGAACTCTTCAAGGGAAGTGCCGTAAAACGTGCAAAATACACCGGTTTGACACGAAACATCAATAAGATGAAATAAAAAAGTGCGAAAAAGTTTGGTATTTCATAGAAAAGTTGTAACTTTGCATCCCGATTGAAAAATTAGAAATCATTATATAACTTGGTATTACCCTAAGTAAGAATTAAAAAAGACGTCAAAATGAAAAAAGGATTGCATCCAGAAAACTATCGTCCAGTAGTGTTCAAGGACATGAGTAATGGCGATATGTTCCTTACAAAATCTACTTGCAACAGCAAGGAGACAATCGAGTTCGAAGGTGAGACTTACCCTCTCATCAAGGTTGAAATTTCAAGTAGTTCACACCCATTCTACACTGGTAAGAGCAAGCTTGTCGATACAGCAGGTCGTGTTGATAAGTTCTTGAGCCGTTACGGTAGAGCACAGAAGAAGTAATTTCACCGTATTTGAATATCAAAAAATCCCTCAGAGTCGAGTGCTTTGAGGGATTGTTTTTTATATCTTTTTCCCAAAACCATGAGGAAAACACAAAAAAAATACGTTGATACTTTCTATCAAGCACCAACGTACCAAACCTATTTACAATTAACTAATTTCAGTCTAAAACTGGAATCGGTCTTTCCTCCTCCAGTTCCCGAAGCCTTTTGGCTTTCGGGAAAGTTAAAACGATAATTTCACAATCACCGTGTTACCCTGTTTTAAACAATTCAAAAATTTTATACCTAACTAAAACTAACCTATTAACAAAATTACTACTAACCTAAAACAATCTATTAACCTTTTGACAATGCAAAGGTACAATGTTTTCTTTTTTATCCAAACATTTTGTAGATTTTTATGCAATAATCTAACTTTTTATTGATATTTATCAAGGTGTTTTTTGCGTTAATTTATCACTTGTTATCGTGCACATATAATAAAAAGGAAACAAAAGGGCGCAAAAAGTTTCATTTTGTCAAATTGCGTACAACAAACCAAATGTGCATAAACAACGTTGACAACTTGCCGTAATAGCCGCACATGATGTTGTATCTTTCCATGAGCGATTCCTTGTGATGACGGGTTGTGTCGCCTTCTTTCAGATAGTTTGCAAGAGTCATCCGCGTATTGTACAAGGCAAGACGATGCTCTTCGGCATACTTCATCACCCTTATGCACCAGTCAAAATCGGCTGAATGGCGGTAAGAAAGATCGTATTTGAATTGTTGGGCAATGCTTGTCAAGGCATAAAACGATTGATGACACACGAGCATTCCATGCCTGAAAGAACGCCAGGTGAGCGTTTCGGGTGGCGAAAGTCTGCGTTTACCAAGGTTATGGCGTTCGTTATCCACAATGTCAGTGTCGCCATACAACACTGCCGGCAACGGTTCTAAGTTTGGTATCATTTGCCTTACGACGCTTGAGTTTGGCAGTGAATCGCCAGCATTCAGGAAGCAAACATAGTCGCCAGTAGCCATTGTAAGTCCTTTATTCATCGCATCGTATATCCCATTGTCGCGTTCACTGACTATGATTACATCGTGTCCATTGCCTGCCGCATCCGATTTCTTTTTATATTCTTCGGCTATTTTTACGGTGTTGTCTTTCGATGCTCCATCAACGATGATGTGTTCAATATGCCTATAGTCTTGGCACAACACGCTATTGACGGTGAATGGCAACGTCTCTCCTGCGTTATATGTTATCGTGACGTAAGTTATTTTTACCATGTCTTACACCTTATAATATTATATAAATAAAAACCTCTTCGGTTGAAGAGGTCTTATATTGTTAGTATCTTAAAATCTGTCCTGGCACGACTTTGAAGTTCTTGCCTATGTGATTCAACTTGCAAAGTTCGTCAACACTTGTGCCACGCCGCTTAGCAATGCTGTATAGAGTTTCGCCTTCTGCCACCTTGTGGAAGCCTGTTGAGACACTTGCCACTTCCGGTTTCCTGCTCATCTCTGGTATGCTTACAACCTCCGGAGCCTTTCCCTGCTCTTGCGAAGAAGCTATGTTTCTGCTTGACGAAGTGTTTTGAGCAAAGCTTGTAGTCTGAATGGCAGTCCTTCTCGACGTCATTGCTATGTCGCCATGTCCTGGTGTAGAGTTGGAATCTACGCTTCCTTTGTTAATAGTTGCCAGTGTACGGCTCGATGCTGCACGTGCATCACGGTCGTAAGTCCTCTTGTTATACACGTAGAAATCGCCCGTGACATCCTGATTGTAGAAGTCGAACAGAACGGCTGGGTTCAGTGCAACGCCGCAAAGACGAGTCTCGAAGTGAAGGTGTGATCCAGTGCTTCGACCTGAGTTACCGCCAAGACCGATAACATCACCGGCGCGGACCTCTTGGTTTTCGCGGCAGAGATGCTTTGACAAGTGACCATAGACAGTCTCAAGACCATTGTCATGACGGATTACTATGAAGTTGCCATAGCCGCGAGGTTCGTTGCGGACAACCCTTACCCTACCTGAGAATGCAGCACGGATAGTGTCGCCGATATATACTTTCACGTCAAGTCCCTTGTGCATACGTCCCCAACGTGGACCGTAGTTTGAAGTGATTTTCCTGCTTGCGGTTGGCATACAGAAGCCTCGAAGGTCAATCTTAAACGTATCCGGCAACTCGCCGTAAGCGTGTGCAAACTTATTATTCCAGTCTGAATATAGGTTTGTTGCCGGTGAGAAATACTCTTCCAGCAGCATTATCTTCTGAAGTTCGAGTGGATCTACAGTATTCATTTTCCTATCTACCGGAGCCTGACGTGCCAAAAGGTCCTGTGCCGAGGCAGCTGTACATCCCAATGTCAAGAGTATTCCGAGAGATATTGTTCTGATTAACTTTAAATTCATTTCTACTTTTTTCAAATTAAACATGCCTAACATTTATATAACGGAACGCAAGAAAATATATTGCATCTACGCTATAACAAGACGTTTTCCGCTACATTATTAGGTTTTAGCGATGCAAAGATAAGCATTTTTTTCCGAAAAAACAACCCAATTAACACGTTTATTGCTTTTTTAACATTTGCAAAACACTCGAAAATATAATACTTTTGTCAATATTACGTTACTTTAATATGATAGAATTTCTTTCTTTAAGTGACGTTACACGACTGCATGGCAGCGAGATACACGCAGCTGTGGAGCGAGTTGTTGACAGTGGTTGGTATCTGCTTGGAGCGGAAGTGAAGGGGTTCGAGAGCCGTTACGCCGACTTCATCGGCACTCGTCATGCCATTGGATGTGCGAATGGATTGGATGCCTTGACGCTTATCTTCCGTGCGTACAGGGAAATGGGGGCGATGAATGAGGGTGATGAGGTGATTGTTCCTGCCAATACGTACATTGCCACGATACTTGCCATCACGGAAAACGGGCTTGTTCCCGTGCTGGCAGAACCGAATAAATCGACTCTTGAGATTGATGAAAACCAGGTGGAACGCCTTATCAGCGACCGCACTCGTGCCGTTTGCATTGTTCATCTCTACGGTCGCAACGCCTATACCGACCGCATCGGCGAGCTGTGCAAGCAGCATAACCTTAAGCTGATCGAGGATAACGCACAGGCGCATGGGGCATTTGCCACAGCCGACCGACGCACTGGGGCTATTGGCGACGCCGCCGGACATTCGTTCTACCCAGGCAAGAACCTCGGCGCATTAGGCGATGGAGGTGCCGTGACGACCGACGACGATGCCCTTGCCGAGGTTGTGAGAACGCTTGCCAACTATGGTTCTTCGCGCAAGTATGTGTTCGACTATCGTGGGCGCAACAGTCGTCTCGACGAAATTCAAGCCGCTGTGCTATCGGTGAAACTGAAATACCTTGATGCCGACAACGACCATCGCCGCATGATTGCCGACTACTATTACCGTAACCTTCCGTCGGATTTGTTGCCGGCGAGGTGCGACGACAGGCAGAACGTCTATCATCTCTTTCCTATATTATATAAGGAACGCGATGCCTTGCAGGCTTATCTCAAGGAGAACGGCATAGGTAGTTTGATTCACTATCCTATTCCGCCTCACAAGCAGCAGTGTTATGCCGCATGGAACGGACTTTCGTTCCCGATAACCGAGGAGATTGCGCGGCAGGAGTTGAGCCTTCCGATAGGTCCGGCAATCACTGTTGACGAGGCAAGTCGTGTGGTCGAAACCGTCAACCGTTTTGTCTCCTGACACACGACCAACGTATGCGTTTCTGCAGTCGTGCGTTAAGCCTTTCAGGAACGACGCTTATACTTCGAATAAAACTGCTACAGTTTTGAAGTGAAAACTGCTACAGTTTTCGATGCGAAACTGCTACAGTTTTTTTCCGACTCAAGCGTTCGTTCCGAGAAACGTCAACGCTCACTTAGACAAAAACAATTAAAAAAATCATCTATGATGTTTGATTATTTGCGCAAAATTTTGTAACTTTGCAAACGATGCGCTATACTCTAAACATAAAAGGGCAACTGATGAGCCTTGAGAATCAACGCGTGATGGGGATTCTCAACGTCACTCCTGACTCGTTTTTCGTAGCTTCAAGGGTGCAGACCGAAAGGGATATACTCGCCCGCGCAAAGGAAATCATAGCCCAAGGGGGCGACATAATCGACGTCGGCGCATGTTCCACTCGCCCAGGTTCTGAACCTGTCAGCGAGGAAGAAGAATGGCAACGACTCGACACGGCATTGGGCGTAATACGCAGCGAATGCCCCGAAGCAGTCGTATCCATCGACACGTTTCGCGCCGAGATAGCCCATCGTTGCATCGACGCATACGGCGTTGACATGATCAACGACGTGTCGGAGGGCTCAGACAAAGCGATGTTCGCAGTGGTGGCAAAGGCTGGAGTGCCATACGTGTTGACCTCGAACCAACGAAACCTACACGACACACTGATGGCGTTTTCCGCTAAAGTGCAGCAACTTCGCGACTTGGGGCAGAAGGACATAGTGCTCGATCCAGGCATCGGATTCGGCAAAAACACCGACGAAAACTTCGCGATGCTGGCAGAACTTGACAAGCTTCTGTGCATGGAATTGCCTCTACTCGTAGGAGTTTCACGCAAGTCGATGGTATATCGTACGCTCAGTATAAGCCCCGACGAAGCACAAAACGGCACGACAATGCTCAATACCGTGGCGTTGGAAAAGGGCGCAAGCATACTCCGTGTGCATGATGTGAAGGAAGCAAAAGAGATAATAGAACTGAAGAAAAGACTCGAAACATGCCATTCTCGTTTGGAATAATCGACATAATAGACATTGTCTGCGTGGCTTTGGTCATATACTATTGCTACCGGTTGATGAAGAATTCGCGTTCGCTGAACATCTTCGTCGGCATCATAATCTTTGCAATAGTGTGGCTCATAGTGTCGCGCATACTCCAGATGAGGCTTCTCGGCACCATTCTCGACAAGCTTGCCAGCGCAGGAATCATAGCGTTGATAGTGATTTTTCAGGACGAAGTGCGCAATTTCTTCTATAATCTCGGCTCGTCGCAACGCACAGGACTGATGCGTTTCTTCGTAAAAAACAACAAGCAAAACGCTATCGACAGCAAACGCATAGAGGCACTCGTGGCTGCATCAATGAGCATGAGCCGCAAGAAAACGGGCGCACTTATAGTAATTGAGCGCGATGTCCACCTCGACAAGATAGTAGAAAGCGGCGACACAATCGATGCCGACATCAACCAAAGGCTGATAGAAAACCTGTTCTTTAAGAACTCTCCGCTCCACGATGGCGCAGTAATCATCAGCAATCACCGCCTGAAAGCCGCCGGATGTATCTTGCCTGTATCGTCGGACAATGATATTCCGCGGTATCTCGGGCTTCGTCACCGTGCAGCAAAAGGCATATCCGAACTGAGCGATGCAGTCTCAATCATCGTTTCTGAGGAAACCGGAAGCATATCAACATGCACAGGCGGGGAGTTTAGACTGAACCTCACAGCCGCCGAATTGGAAAAAATACTCGTAGAAGAATTGGGAAAATAAAGATAAATTATTAGTATAAACAGACAAACATTATGGATTTAGTACAAAAAATCATTGATCGTGCAAAGGGGAATTTGCAACGTATCGTGCTTCCTGAAGCAGAAGAGGAACGCACACTTAGGGCTGCCGACATGGTCCTTGCCGATGGATTGGCAAAACTTATCCTCATAGGCAACCCAGAAAAAGTAAACGCTCTGGCAGAAAAGTGCGGCTTGAAGAACATCGGAAAGGCAACACTTATCGACCCAGAGAACTTCGACAAATCAGAAGAATATGCCCAGATGCTTGCAGAACTGCGCAAGAAAAAGGGCATGACAATAGACGAGGCACGCAAGTTGGTGAAAAATCCGCTCTATCTCGGATGCATGATTATAAAGAATGGTGATGCCGACGGACAGATTTCAGGCGCTCTCAGCACTACAGGCGACACCCTGCGCCCAGCACTTCAAATCATCAAGACAGCCCCTGGCATCAGTTGTGTCAGCGGTGCAATGCTGCTGATAACAAAGCAACCACAGTATGGCGAAAATGGTGTTCTTGTTGTTGGCGACGTAGCAGTAACGCCAATGCCAGATGCAAATCAGTTGGCACAGATTGCCGTTTGCACTGCACAGACAGCAAAGAGCGTGGCAGGTTTCGGCGAACCACGCGTGGCAATGCTCAGTTTCTCAACTAAGGGAAGCGCAAAACATGAGGTGGTTGACAAGGTTGTCGAGGCTACAAAACTTGCAAAAGAGCTTGATCCAGAGCTGAAGATTGACGGAGAGTTGCAGGCAGATGCGGCTCTTGTTCCAAGTGTTGGCGCAAGCAAAGCACCAGGTTCAGACATTGCCGGCAAGGCAAATGTGCTTGTATTCCCTAATCTTGAAGTGGGAAACATTGGATACAAGATGGTCCAGCGACTCGGCGATGCCGTTGCTATCGGCCCAATCCTTCAGGGAATAGCAAAGCCTGTAAACGACCTTTCACGCGGTTGTTCGGTTGATGACATATATAAATTGGTGGCAATCACAGCGTGTCAGGCAATGGATGCAAAGTAAATTAATGGAATAATCAATAGGAAAAAAGTAAAATATATATGAAGATATTGGTTCTGAACTGCGGAAGTTCATCTATAAAATATAAACTCTATAATATGGACGACCAGTCTGTAATGGCAGCAGGCGGTATAGAAAGAGTAGGAATGCCAGAATCGTTTAACCTCGTAAAACTCCCGAATGGCGAAAAGAAGAAGCTGATGCGCGACATACCTGAGCATACAGCAGGCGTTAAGTTTATCTTCGAATGCCTTACCGACCCAGAGATTGGAGCAATAAAAGACCTCGGCGAAATCACTGCCGTTGGTCATCGACTGGTTCATGGCGGCGAAAAGTTTAACAAGAGTGTGCTCATTACCGACGAGGTTATCAAGCAGATGGAAGCTTGCAACGACCTTGCACCACTGCACAACCCAGCAAACCTCAAGGGTGTTGCTGCCGTAACGGAATTGATGCCTGGCCTTCCACAAGTAGGCGTTTTCGACACTGCATTCCATCAGACAATGCCAGACTATGCTTATATGTACGCATTGCCATACGAACTCTATGAGAAGTATGCAGTTCGTCGCTATGGTTTCCACGGCACATCTCACCGTTATGTATCGGCTCGTGCATGCGAGTTCCTCGGTGTTGACGCATCACAGAAGAAGGTAATCACGTGCCACATTGGCAATGGCGGTTCATTGGCAGCCGTGCTGAATGGCAAATGTGTTGACACATCAATGGGCCTCACACCACTCGAAGGTTTGGTTATGGGCACTCGAAGCGGCGATGTTGATGGCGGAGCTTTGACATTTATTCAGGACAAACTCGGTCTTGACAGTGCAGGACTTTCCAATCTTCTCAACAAGAAGAGTGGTGTTCTTGGCATCACTGGCATCTCATCAGACATGCGCGACATTGACAATGCAGCAAAGAATGGCGACAAACGAGCACAGCTTGCACTGCAGATGTACTCTTACCGCATAAAGAAATACATTGGTGCATACGCTGCAGCAATGGGAGGAGTTGACATCGTTGTATTCACTGCAGGCGTAGGCGAGAACCAAGCTTCGATGCGTGAAGCCGTTTGCGAAGGCATGGAATACCTTGGTATCAAGTTAGACAAGGAGAAGAACAGCCAAATTCATGGCGATGAAGCTGTGCTTTCTACCCCTGACTCAAAGGTTACTGTAGTTTGTATTCCTACAGATGAAGAACTCGTGATAGCAAAAGACACGCTTGCGTTAGCAAAGTTGTAATAAACGGTTTTGCGGTTTTACGGTTTTGCAGTTATACGGTTAGCCGCAAATCAAGAAAGACGTATAATATATAATGTAAAAAATATGGCTAATTATAATGAACTGAATGCGCATCCTCGTGACGAGGCGATAACATTCAACGAAGAAGAACATATATATACCGTACATGGTAAAGAACTAATTTCAGTCACAACACTTATAACAAAGTTCTTCAAGGAGTTTGATACTGATTTTTGGGCAAAGAAAAAAGCAGATGAACGTGGCGTTACGCCCGACGTTATCAAAGCCGAATGGGCAGAAAAATCGAAGAGAGCACGCTGCAAGGGAACAGAGATGCATGCCATGATTGAGAACTACTATAAGGGTGGTTCTATCTTGGATGTGCCTGAAGATGTGCGCCCACTCTTCAGTCATTTCGCTGCACAATACCAACTTGAACCATATCGCACCGAATGGCCTATATATGACGAGGGCTTCGGCGTGGCTGGTACGCTCGACTTCCTTGAACTGAAGGACGGAGTATTTACGCTTTACGACTGGAAACGCAGTGAGAAACTTATATGGAGAGGTGAAGTTGAGAAGGACAATCACTTCGGAATAAAGGGCATCGGACCATTTGCTAATATCGACGACACAACGTATTGGCACTACGTCCTGCAGCTTAGCACCTACCGCTATCTGCTCGAAAAGAACTATGGCATCAACGTGGAAAAGGCACGGCTCGCAGTGTTCCACCCACGTTTTGAACACCCATACGTCATCGAAGTACCATACCTTCGCAACGAAGTCATCGATATGCTCAACCAATATAAGGGCTGAATGGAGAAATGATACACAAAAAAAGGCGAAATTATGTTGATTAGAATTTCGCCTTTTTTATTGTTTTTTATCTCAATGGTGTGCCTACACGTGAGTAGGAATCGAGTTGAATTTCAAACATGAGCATTGAGAATGGTGGTATGCCGCCATTGTCGGCTGAGCCGTATGCCAACTGTTGTGGGATATAGACAATCCAATGATCGCCTATATGCATGTGCATGAGTGCCGTTGCAAAACCCGTGATGTTACTGCCGACAACGCTTTTGTATGGGTTGCTTATGGTGACATCGAACACGTTTCCTTCGAAGGTCTTGTCGAAAACTTTGCCTTCAGGGTACGACTTCGACGGGATGAGACGGCCGCAATAGTGAACCTTTACAGAGTCGTTTGAGAGTGGGCATCCTGGTCCTTTACCCTCACTGACAACCTTGACAAAGATGGAGTCAACGATTGTTGCCACTGCACCTTCGGGTTTCGTAAAGGTTAGGAAACCTTTCCACGTCTTGTCGCCAGTAGCCATTGCCGTGCGTGCCGTCTTTGCTATGGTATTGAAATATGCCTCGTTGGTATTCTGCCAATCAGGAAATTCTTCTTCTGTTGCATCGTTTTCCGAGCAACTGCACAGCAAACATACCACCGCAAGAAGCAAATGGATGATGGCAAGTTTCGGTTTTTGGTTGTGGTTTTTGGGTTGTAGGTTGTTAACCATAATCATTTATTATTTACAATTTTCTTTGGTCTAAGGTCGAAAGTCGAAAGTCAAAAGTCGAAAGTTTTAGAACCTTTGACCTTAGACCTTTGACCTTAGACCTAATAACTACTGAATCTTCTTAAGAAGTGATGCGATAGAAACCTTGTCTTCGATGATGCTCTGAAGCTCGGAAATCTTCACACGCTCCTGTTCCATAGTGTCGCGGAAACGGAGAGTCACGCAGTCGTCCTTCAATGAGTCGTAGTCAACAGTAACACAATATGGAGTACCTATTGCGTCCTGACGGCGATAGCGTTTGCCCACTGTATCCTTTTCATCATACTTGCAGTTGAAATGGAACTTGAGGTTGTTGATGATTTCCTGTGCCTTTTCTGGCAGACCATCCTTCTTTACAAGTGGCAGGACAGCAAGTTTTACAGGAGCCAAAGCTGCTGGCAGACGGAGTACAACACGTGTTTCGCCGTTCTCAAGTTGCTCTTCCTGATAAGAGTGGCACATGATTGAAAGGAACATACGGTCAACACCAATGGATGTTTCGATGTCGTATGGAGTGTAACTTTCGTTTGTCACAGGGTCGAAATACTTTATGCCACGGCCAGAGAACTTCTCGTGTTGCGAGAGGTCAAAGTTTGTACGTGAGTGAATACCCTCAACTTCCTTGAATCCGAAAGGCATCTTGAACTCGATGTCGGTGGCTGCGTTGGCGTAGTGAGCCAGTTTGTCGTGGTCGTGGAAACGATAGTTTTCAGCACCAAAGCCGAGTGCCTGATGCCACTTCATACGTGTTTCCTTCCATTTAGCAAACCATTCCATTTCAGTTCCAGGCTTTACGAAGAACTGCATTTCCATCTGTTCAAACTCGCGCATACGGAAGATGAACTGACGTGCAACGATTTCATTACGGAAAGCTTTACCTATCTGTGCAATGCCGAAAGGCAGTTTCATGCGACCAGTCTTCTGCACATTGAGGTAGTTTACGAATATACCTTGTGCCGTTTCAGGGCGAAGATACACTTTGCTTGAACCTTCGGCAGTAGATCCGAACTCTGTTGAGAACATAAGGTTGAACTGACGCACCTCTGTCCAGTTGCGTGTTCCGCTGATAGGACAAACTATTTCTTCGTCGATTATAATCTGGCGCAGAGCCTCAAGGTCCATCTTGTTCATCGCGTCAGAATAGCGTTCATGGAGAGCATTGCGCTTGTCAACTATCTCCTTTACGCGTGGAGAAGTAGCGAGATACTGCTCTTCGTTGAAACTTTCGCCGAAGCGTTTGCGTGCCTTAGCCACTTCCTTCTCAATCTTTTCATCGTATTTTGCCATCTGGTCTTCGATGAGAACATCTGCACGATAGCGTTTCTTTGAGTCGCGGTTGTCGATAAGAGGGTCGTTGAAAGCGTCAACGTGACCCGAAGCCTTCCAAATAGTAGGGTGCATAAAGATGGCAGAGTCGATGCCGACAATGTTGTCGTGCAGCAATACCATACTCTTCCACCAGTATTCCTTTATGTTATTTTTCAGTTCTACACCATTCTGTCCATAGTCGTAAACGGCTGCTAAACCGTCATAAATATCACTACTTGGAAAGACAAACCCATATTCTTTGCAATGGGAAACAATCTTTTTGAAAACATCTTCTTGTGCCATAATATTGTTATTTTAATTCAATCTGGGCACAAAGGTAATAAAAATAAGACAATTAGTAGGCTATAATTTACATTTTTTTATTATCTTTGCACGGAATTTTGAATTTATGGCAGAGGAAATAGATAATATTCAGGTTACGGAAAACGACCATTCGAGTTATGCTCCATCTAACAGATTTGATGCTTCGATAGTGCATCATCTTGATGGAATGTACCAAAATTGGTTCTTGGATTATGCTTCATACGTAATCCTTGAACGTGCTGTGCCGCACATTGAAGACGGTTTGAAACCAGTGCAGCGACGCATTCTTCACTCAATGAAGGAGAAGGACGATGGACGTTTCAATAAGGTGGCAAACCTTGTAGGACACACTATGCAGTATCATCCTCACGGTGATGCTTCGATAAAAGATGCGCTTGTACAACTCGGGCAGAAGAATCTTCTTATTGAATGTCAGGGTAACTGGGGCAACATTCTTACGGGTGATGAGGCTGCAGCAGGGCGTTATATCGAGGCACGATTGTCTAAGTTTGCCCTTGAAGTAGCATTCAACCATAAGACAACAGAGTGGCAACTGAGTTACGATGGCCGTAACAAGGAGCCGATAACTCTGCCTGTGAAGTATCCTTTGTTGCTTGCACAGGGTGCAGAAGGAATTGCTGTCGGACTGTCATCAAAGATCCTTCCTCACAACTTCATCGAACTTTGTGATGCAGCAATAGCATACTTGATGGGCGAAGAGTTCCATCTCTACCCAGATTTCCAGACCGGAGGCAGCATCGACGTGAGCCACTACAACGACGGGCAACGTGGCGGAGTGGTAAAGGTGCGTGCAAAAATCGAAAAAGTTGACCAAAAGACTCTCGCCATTCGTGAGATTCCTTTTGGCCGCACTACCACTACACTCATCGACTCCATACTAAAGGCTGTGGAGAAAGGAAAGATAAAGGCACGCAAGGTTGACGATAACACTGCGGCAAATGTTGAGATACTTATTCACTTGACGCCTGGTGTTTCGCCCGACAAGACCATTGATGCACTGTATGCCTTTACTGATTGCGAATTCTCAATCAGCCCTAACTGTTGCGTGATAAAGGACAAGAAACCGCAGTTCCTGACCATAAGCGACGTGCTTCGTGCTTCGACCGACAACACCTTATTATTATTAAAGCGTGAACTTGAAATCCGAAAAGCCGAGTTGCTTGAACAACTTCACTTCGCTTCTTTGGAAAAGATATTCATCGAAGAACGCATCTATAAAGGTCGCCCGTTTGAGGAAGCAAAGTCGAACGACGAGGCTTGCGAATACATCGACGAGCGTCTTACTCCGTTCTACCCAGATATGATTCGTGAGGTGACGAAGGACGACATTCTCCGACTTCTTGAAATAAAGATGCAGCGCATACTGAAATTCAACAAGGATAAAGCCGAAGAGGCTATGCGCAAGATGCAGGATGAGGTGAAAGCCATCAACAAAGATCTCGGAAGAATGAAGATCGTGACGTGTCGGTGGTTCGAACATCTCAAGGAGAAATACGGCAAAGGCCAGGAAAGACTTACCGAAATTCGCAACTTCGAGACTATCGTAGCAAGCAAGGTTGCCGAGGCAAACCAGAAACTTTATATCAATCGCGAGGATGGATTCATTGGCACAGGACTCAAGAAAGACGAGTTTGTATGCAACTGTTCCGACATTGACGACGTCATTGTCTTCTTCAAGGATGGCAAATACAAGATTATCCGAGTGGCTGATAAGATATTTGTCGGCAAGAACATTCTCCATGTTGACGTGTTCAAGAAGAACGATACCCGCACTATTTACAACGTTGTCTATCGCGACGGCAAGCAAGGTCCATGCTACATCAAACGCTTCAACGTGACGAGCATCACCAAGGACAAGGAGTATGACCTCACTGCAGGAACTGCTGGTTCACGCGTGCTCTACTTCACGGCAAACCCTAATGGTGAGGCAGAAGTAATAAAGGTTCAGTTCAGTTCTGCACTGAAGTTGAAGAAACTGACTATGGACAAGGACTTCTCCGAGGTTATGATTAAGGGCCGTGCAAGCAGAGGAAACCTGCTGACAAAGCTTCCTGTGCAGCGCATTGGGCTAAAAAGTCATGGAGTAAGTACGCTTGGTGGACGAAAAGTTTGGTTCGACGAGGACGTGAAACGCCTTAACTACGACGACCACGGACGCTTCCTCGGTGAGTTTGGCACAGATGACCGCATCCTCGTTGTGCTTGATAACGGCGAGTTCTATTGCACCACTATCGACGTCAACAACCATTTCGAGGACAACATCCTGCGTATTGAGAAGTTCAATCCAGACAAGGTGTGGAGTGCAATGCTCTATGACGCATCGCAAAAGAACTGCCCATATCTCAAGCGATTCCTCATGGAAGCAACGTCGAAGAAGCAAAACTTCCTCGGCGACAACCCTAAGAACAAGCTTATCCTTCTCTCCGACCAACCTTCACCGAGCGTTGAGATTCACTTCGAGGGTGGTGATGAAATGCGCGAGCCTATGCTCATCGACGTAGAACAGTTCATTGCCGTCAAGGGATTCAAGGCAAAAGGTAAGCGTGTGACGCTGTTTGCCATCGAAAGAGTAGTCGAAATTTTGCCGGAAATTCCTGCTGAGACAGAAGAAACTCAAACGGATTCAGACAACGACGACAACGCTTCCGACAGCACTCCTGACGTTATCAAATTCCCAGTTGAACTCGATTTGTTCTAATATAATATTGTATATAAGCTGAAATATCTTTATGAAACGTACAGCAATCATTCTTTTGCTGATGATAGATGCTGGCTTGTTGTTTGCACAACGCGATACTATCAGCAGTCAAAAGATTACTACAACAGCCAATATGATAGGCATCGGGCATACCAATGTGCTTGATGATTACCTGTCAAACGAGAAGTTCCGTGGTCCTGAACTGCGCTTTGTCTCAATGACCGAGAAGTTTAATCCTGCGAAAGACATCACGTTCCAGCGACTGCTGCAAGTGTCTGCATCTATCCCAAAGAACAATTCCGAAACGGGAAACAACCTTGTCGGAATGATCAACTATTCGCTTGCATGGTACTACAACTGGCATTTCCTCGGCAACAAACTACGCCTTCAGGCAGGTGGAATGGCCGATGCAAACTTCGGTGGAATAATGAACACACGCAACGGAAACAACTCCGGACAGATGCGGGCTTACCTTAATATCGCCCCATCGGCAGCCGTAAACTACGACTTCACGCTATGGAATCGCCCCTTCACCGCACGCTATTCCATTGACGTGCCACTCATCGGATTGATGTTTTCGCCTAATTACGGACAGTCGTACTACGAGATTTTCACCCGCAGCAATTACGATCATAACCTCGTAGTCACCACTATTGGTTGTGCACCTTCCATGCGACAAATGCTTACTCTTGACTTCCCAATACGCACGGCAACCTTCCGCATAGGTTATTTCGGCGACTTCCAGCAGGCAAAAGTAAACGGAATAAAGTCGCATATCTGGTCAAACGGCATCATGCTCGGCATTGTTAAACGCTTCAAACTTTCGAAAATAAGATGAAAAAGATACTTTTTGCAGCAATGATTCTTGCGTGCAGCATGACTGTTTCCTGCATTGACGTTGAGGAACGCGAGGACAATAACGTGGGCAACTTCGAGGCTCTATGGAGCATCATCGACCAGAAGTATTGCTTCTTCGACTATAAGGAAAAGGCTTACGGCCTTGATTGGAACAAGGTCTATAACAAATATCGTCCGTTGATTTCAGACACTCTGAATCAGTATCAATTGTTTCAAATATGCTCAGACATGCTTTCAGAGTTGCGCGACGGACACGTAAACCTCACCTCATACTTCGATACCTCACGCTATTGGAAGTGGCATGAGGACTACCCGACAAACTTCAGCGACACGCTGCAACGCCTTTATCTCAGCACAAACTACGGTATGGTTGGCGGCTTGAAATATGTTGTTTTCATGCCCGACAGCATTGCTTACCTGACATGTCAAAGTTTCGCCACTTCGTTCAGCGACAATAACCTGACCTACATCCTCTACCTTCTCAGCCCAGCAAAAGGTCTTATCATCGACCTTCGGAGCAATGGAGGCGGGCAACTTACGCTGTCTGAAAGGCTGGCAGCACGCTTTACCGAAAAGAAAATCCTCACTGGCTACATGCGCCACAAGACTGGAAGTGGCCACAATGATTTCTCCGACTACGAACCGCAATACCTTGAACCATTCGACGGCGTACGATGGAAGAAACCTGTTGTTGTGCTGACAAACCGCGGTGTCTTCTCTGCCGCAAACGAATTTGTAAACCGAATGAAATGTTGCCCTAACGTTAAAATTGTTGGCGACAAGACTGGTGGAGGCGGAGGTATGCCATTCAACAATGAATTGCCAAACGGATGGAGTGTACGTTTCTCAGCATGTCCGATGTACGACAAGGACAAGAACGATATAGAGTTTGGCATCGAACCAGACTATTACGTATCAATCACCGACGAAGATTTCCAGCGTGGTCACGACACCATGATAGACTTTGCCATTAAACTCCTTCGATAAAGCCTCAGACTACCATTGTACTTAATACAACCGTGCTGAGAAGATTACCTTATATATATGCAGTATGTTCTCAAGCGGAATGAGGAAATCGCGGACTTCCGGATTGGCACTCATGCAGCGCATCATGCCTTCTTCTAC
Organism: Bacteroidaceae bacterium; assembly: GCA_024398515.1. Classification (GTDB taxonomy): domain Bacteria; phylum Bacteroidota; class Bacteroidia; order Bacteroidales; family Bacteroidaceae; genus Prevotella. Next base: position 51,499 of record JAKSIZ010000003.1, read on the forward strand.
GCTGATATACTTTATGGCTCGTAATCCATCACGCCCCACAATGAGGTAAATGGTGTTTGGAGCAATGTCGCTTGCATTGTCAATCTTGCGCACTCCTATCACATCGCCGTCGAGTATCATCGGTTCCATGCTTATGCCTCGCACAGGAAAGAAGAAGTCGGCTTTGCAACCAGGGAAGTAGATGTGGTCTGTTGGGTTCTCGCGACTTGTTTCTGCCCACATCAACTGACCTGCACTCACTGGCAAATCGTCGTAGTAATTCCCCATCTTCTTTACAAACATTTCGCCTTCACCACTGCTGAGCCACACCTTTGATATGCCTTCACAGCAGTCTGCAATGCTGACGATAGCATTGCCAGAGAAGGCATCGCGCTGCGCCCAGCTGCGTATTGTTGCCACTGGAATGCCGAGGAGTTCGGCAAATTTCTCTTGTGTCCCTCCGAAATTATGAACGAGCATCTTCAGCCGTTCTTTCACTGTTATTCCCATAATATTTGTTCTATATTTTATGTTAAATTATTTGCAAGACTCAAACAAAAGCATTACTTTTGCATCAACTACAATGCAAAGTTAGGAATAATTGTTGAAAACACCAAATAAATTGATTGAAATTTAATGAATTATTACGAAAGGAAATTAAAATGATTAGCTTTAAGACTGAAACTTCAGAGCGCAGATGCATGGTTGAATGTGTTGGGATAACACACAACATGCTGCTTGTCGATCCTCATTTCATGGACAAGATTAAGGCAGGCGACAGGGTAACTATGGTCAAGGACAGGGATTGCATTGTCGATGGAAACTACTCGATATCAGTGTTCTATAAGAATGATTTCACTAACATGATGGGACATGTGAGGCGAATCCACCGCGAGGAGATGATGCGACTTGTAGAGAGATACGGCAAAGTCAGAGGTCGTGTGGCTATGGTTGGGGCTACAACTTGCATGCTTGATATAGAAAACTGCTACTCCGACAGTGCTTCGAGCAGTTCGGACTGGCACACGAAGTCGGCTCTGCCAAAGGGAATAATCGACGAAAGCCTCGTTATAAAGTCGAACAAAGAAGACACAAGTCTTGAGATGATAACCGACATTTTGCTCGATTCCATCGATAGATTTGAGATAATCGACTATTCTCGTCAGTATCTGAAAGCATACGGTCACAGCATAAGCGGCGATCATGAAAGGGACTATAAGCGTGTAGTCGCGAAACTAAGGGCATCGCTCCTCGGTGCAAGTGGGCTTGAGGCTATGCAGATCAACGATATCCTTGAGGCACTTGACACGAAAAACCGACGAATGACATCGGGTGACAACGTGGTGACAATCTTTTACGAGCAGCTTTCACGACTTAGAAAGTCGGCTGAAAGAAGGGGTGGAATGTTCGACAGATTGCTTAGTCGCTACTTGCACAAAGAGCAAAATATACCGATGGAATGGGCAATTTCTTTGAAGGACAAGGTTGACGATTGGCTCAACGATGCGTTCGATAACCTGTATAATGCCGACATGAAGACCTACATAAAGCGTATTGCATACGAGGCATTAGGCACACAGGAGCTCTATACAATAATGACCTACATACTAATCTCCCAATTCCTTGACGAAAAGATAAGTCAAATGAAGCGCGAGGAACCGCACATCGACGAAGAATATCGCGATGAAACCGTAAGAAATTGCATATTGACGGTGATAAATCTAAAGCAAGATGGGCGATATTTGATGACTCGAAACCGCCAATGGCTCGGTATCTTTCGCATACTTGTTGACGAAGGAATCGTGCGCGACAAGGCTTTCGGTATGTTCGGCGAATACATACGTCGGCTGTTTCCTGACGAAGAATCACTGCGACTGAAGCTTGATGCCAACGACATCTCGCGTATATATTATGGTGTTTTTGCGAAACCTTTTGCCGAATGGGACTTTATGAAATACGACGGACAAAAGGCGGTTTTCGACAGATATTACATCGTTGCACGCACATTTCTCGATGAAATCGACAAATTTAAGTGCTGAAAAAGGACTGAAGTTTACGATTTTTCACTAACTTTGACTTCGTCGAAATTAGGCTGCATCTCAACAATAATAATAAAATTCTTCGACTTTTATTATGTATTGTCTTCGATTTGCACTAACTTTGCAGCATGGAAAGTGCAAAGGAAACACATAAAGTTTATCTCGGCATAGGCTCAAACCTCGGCGAGAAAGAGGCTAACATCGACACGGCAATTGAGAAAATCGACAGGCAAGTTGGGAAAATCATTGCTCGTTCAAGCTTCTACTACTCAAAGCCAATGGGGTTTGAGTCTGTCAACGACTTTGTGAATGCGGTAGTCCTTTGCCGCACTTCACTTACTCCTCACGAGGTCCTGGGCATGACACAAGGAATAGAACGCGAGATGGGACGCACACACAAATCGTCGTTCAACAAAGAAACCTTGACATTCGACTACAAGGACCGCATCATCGACATTGACATCTTGCTCTACGACAACCTGCAAGTCAACGACACGGACCTGCAAATTCCGCATCCAAGAATGGAAGAACGCGACTTTGTCACGGTTCCTCTGGCAGAGATTGTAAGGCTAATCCCATAAACAGCCCCCCTCTGTCCCCCCAAGGTGGGATGAAGGATTCAAGCCACTCTCACGTTGAAAAATAGGGAACGAACTTTATGCCTCTGAGGTATGTTCGGATGGGGTGAAAAAAAGTTGTACAACTTTCGCGCGAAAGTTGTACAACTTTCAGTTGAAAGTTGTACAACTTTTTTTTGAGTTAAGCGTTCGTTCCGAAAAGGACAAGCGCAAGAGTGTGCAAGTTATTACATGAAACCCAACCAGCGCAACACGTCGTTGAGGTTGGCAACTACGAGCAATAGGATTAGAATAGTAAAGCCTACATACTCGGCTTTGACCATGAAATTGTCCGACGGCTTGCGTCCTGTTATCATCTCGTAAATGAGGAAGAACGCGTGTCCACCGTCGAGGGCAGGTATAGGGAGAATGTTCATGAATGCGAGGATGATGCTGAGAAGTGCCGTCATCATCCAGAATGTGTACCAATCCCAAGTGGCAGGGAACATATTTCCTATTGTTCCAAATCCGCCAAGCGACTTGACGCCTTCGCCCGAGAATACATACTTCATGTCGGTGACATAGCCTTTCAGCACATTGCAACCATAGCGAATGCCGGCAGGAATACTCTCGAAGAAACCATAATTTATCTGCGTCGGCTTATAGTATTGTGCGTAGTGTGGACGTCCCACGCCTAATTGCATTTCCTTTGTGAGCACAAATGGGATGGTTGTCGTGTCGTTGCCTGATGCGTAGGTGAGCAATATCCTGCGGCATGCGAGCGAATCCTTTGCGGTAGTTGCAGACGTCATCTTGTCTGACAGACGGCTGAAGATGTCGAGCACTTGGTTCCATGTCGCAACCTTCTTGCCGTTGATGGCGGTAATCATATCGCCCTTTTTCATCGTTGTCTTTGCTGCAGGAGTGTTAGGCAATATGCTGTCGATGACCGAAGGAACTGTCACGCGAAGGAACTGCGGCTCTTCTTTCAGCATAGTCAACAGGCTCATATCGCCAGGCATATTGATGTTTACTTCCTTTCCACGGCGTAGAACGGTGACAACTTTTGCGTCGGCTATGGCACGATAAACGTCAACGTCGAACTTCACAAACTCTTTTCCGTCGGCCTTTATAGGCAGGTCGCCGTCAACGAAACCTATCTCCTTTGCACTCTGATTGTATTCCATGCCGAGAGTCATGTCGCGAACTGCAACGTAACTTTCGCCCCAGTGGAACATCACCATCGAATAGATGAACAGACCTAAAAGGAAGTTGACGAGCACTCCACCTATTATAATAAGGAAGCGTTGCCATGCTGGCTTGGAACGATACTCCCAAGGTTGGGCAGGTTGTTGCATCTGTTCGGTGTCGAACGACTCATCTATCATGCCGGCAATCTTGCAGTATCCGCCAAGTGGAATCCATCCTATGCCGTATGCAGTATCACTATTCTTTGGTTTGAACTCGAAGAGATGGAACTTCCAGTCGAAGAAGAGATAGAACTTTTCCACTCTCACCTTGAAGAGTTTTGAGAAGAAGAAGTGGCCTCCTTCGTGCAAAAGGACTAAGAGAGAGATTGAAATAAGGAATTGTAGCGTCTTGATTAAAATTTCTTCCATTGTTGTATTTTATGTTTTTACGGTTTACTTTTCGTGATTTCTTACCATTTCATCGGCAATTCTTCGTGCTTCGGCATCGGTTGCGAGATATACTTCGTAGTCAGGCGAAGCGTCGAAAGTGGCTTTGTTCATCGTTGCCTCAATGATTTCGGCTATTTGCGGATAGGCAATCCTGTCCTCAAGGAATGCACGGTTTACTATCTCGTTTGCAGCATTGACGATACAAGGCATGTTGCCCTTACGCTTCAGAGCCTCGAAGGCAAGCGCCAGGCAACGGAACTTTTCGAGGTCTGGTTCGAAGAATTCAAGTGGATGCTTGAACAAGTCGAGCCTCTCGCCCGACAGACTTAAACGCTGAGGGAAGGAGAAAGCATACTGTATCGGCAGTCGCATATCGGGCACTCCAAGCTGTGCTTTCACTGCACCGTCGGCAAATTGTACGGCACTATGAACGATTGATTGTGGATGTACAAGCACTTGTATCTGCTCAGGCTGCACACCAAAAAGCCATTTTGCCTCGATTACTTCAAAGCCTTTGTTCATCATCGTGGCTGAATCGATGGTAATCTTTGCGCCCATGTCCCACGTAGGATGCTTCAGTGCGGCGGCTTTTGTCACCTTTGCTATCTGTTCCTTACTCATCAGGCGGAACGGACCGCCCGATGCCGTGAGCAGTATCTTGTCTATTGGATTGTATTCTTCACCGGCTATGCTTTGGAAGATTGCCGAATGTTCGCTGTCAACAGGAAGTATAGGGCAACGGTTTTCAGTTGCCAATTTACAGATTAACTCGCCTGCAACGACGAGGGTTTCCTTGTTGGCAAGACAAATCTTTTTCCTCGCCTTTATTGCACTAATCGTTGGAGGCAGCCCAGCAAAGCCTACCATTGCGGTGAGAACCATGTCGATAGGATCGGCTTCGACTATTTGGCACAGCGCATCCTTGCCTGCAAAGACCTTGATAGGAAGGTCGGCAAGCAGTGATTTCAGCCTTTCGTAGTGCGATTCATTTGCTATGACCACAGCAGCAGGATTGAACTTCCGAGCCTGTTCGGCAAGTAAATCCACCTTGTTGTTGGCTGTGAGACAATAGACTTCATACAAGTCGCTATGCTCCTCTATCACTTCCAATGCCTGAGTTCCTATTGAACCCGTGCTGCCAAGAATTGCAATTTGTTTCTTTTCCATGTTTTTATGTTTTGCCATAAGCCATAACCTATAAGCCATAACCTTACTTCAATTTAACTCCAAAAGCCCTTCTGGCAGTTGGACTTTTATTATCTTTTTATCGTAATCAACGTTCTCGACAAACTCCTCAACCGCTGGAATAAGTATTTGTTTCCCTTCATCTGTCCTGACTTCAAGCAGAATGTTATCGGTATAATCGTCTATTCCAGTCACCGTTCCCAGTCCTTCTACGGTAAAACCAATCAAGTCGTTGAAGCAAATCACGTCTTCCCTCGACTTGTCTGACAGTGCAAAAGGGAAAAAAACTTCGATTCCAACGAGATTTTGTGCTTTCTCGGCAGTGTCAATGTCGTGAAGAGTTATCAAAACTCGGTCGTCGGAACGGAAACGATATTCGTCGATGAAGAACGGAACGAGTATTCCGTCTATCCTTAATATTATATAGTCGGCGTTGACACGGTCGAACACATCGTCGGAAAAGGTGAAGTTAAGTTCGCCTTTCACGCCGTGAGTCTTGCCGATTACACCTATTTTATATACTTCTTCGTCGCGAATCATCAGTCGTTTCGTGTGATGTTTGCACCGAGGGCACGCAGTCGTGCTTCGATATCTTCATATCCTCGGTCTATTTGTTCTATGTTGTTTATCGTGCTTGTACCGTTTGCACTGAGTGCCGCTATGAGCAGGGCAATGCCGGCACGAATGTCTGGACTCGACATTCTGCCCGCACGAAGTCGCATTTTATTGTCGTGACCTATGACTACAGCTCTGTGTGGATCGCAAAGAATGATCTGTGCCCCCATGTCAATCAGCTTGTCAACAAAGAAGAGACGACTCTCGAACATCTTCTGATGAATCAGTACACTACCCCTTGCCTGAGTGGCAACAACGAGTAGGACAGACAGCAAGTCGGGCGTAAGTCCTGGCCATGGTGCGTCGGCGAAAGTCATTATCGAACCATCGACAAACGTGTCAATCTGGTAATGTTGCTGATGAGGAATGTAAATATCATCGCCTTTGCGTTCTATCTTGATGCCAAGTCGCTCGAAAGTATCAGGTATGATTCCGAGATTTTCAAACGAGACACCCTTTATCGTGATGCCTTCGCCCACCATCGCTGCCATGCCGATGAACGATCCCACTTCAATCATGTCAGGCAAAAGAGTATGTTCCGTGCCGTGCAACGACTCTACACCTTCGATGGTCAGAAGGTTTGAAGCCACGCCCGAAATCTTTGCTCCCATGCGATTCAGCATCTTGCAAAGCTGCTGGACATACGGTTCGCACGCAGCATTGTATATTGTTGTTGTGCCTTTTGCCAGCACTGCTGCCATGATAATATTGGCTGTACCAGTGACGGAAGCCTCATCCAAGAGCATATTGCTGCCCACAAGTTGCGTACATCCAAGCGTCAGCACACCTTTGTCATCGTTTCTTGCCAGTCGTGCTCCGAGCTTTTGAAAGCCGAGAAGATGCGTGTCGAGTCGGCGTCTGCCTATTTTGTCGCCGCCAGGCTTGGCTACTATTGCCTTGTGGAAACGCGTGAGCAATGGACCGATGAGCAATACACTGCCTCTGAGATTGGCACATGCTTGCGTAAAATCATAGCTCTGAAGATACTCAAGGTCTATTTCATCGGCTTGGAATGTGTATTCGTGCGGCGTCACGCATTCCACTTTCACGCCAATTTTCCCCATCAGTTTGATGAGGTTATTCACGTCGTTTATGTCGGGAACATTCTTTATCGTGACCTTTTCAGGCGTTAGAAGCGTTGCACTTATCACTTGCAATGCTTCATTCTTTGCGCCTTGCGGGGTTATTTCTCCCTTTAACGGGTATCCGCCTTTTATGACAAATGATGACATATCTCGTTATCTTTTCTTCTTTTTGTTTCTTATAGGTTCGCCATCTCTGCTGTCAATTTTCTCGAAACGGAACTCATCCAGGTCGAGTTGCACCCGTCCGTCGGTGAACTGTGCAAGGTCTGATGCTATCTTTTCCTCGTCTGCAGTGCCGCGATTCCATACAAAAAGCGAGCGCTTCATTTGGTTTGCCGTGAGTCGGATAAGCTCTTCGCGGTCGGCACCTTCGGGCATTTCCTTGAGTTTTTCAAACAAGGATTCCATCAAATAACCATAATGACGCTTATTAATCTGCTGCATTGGGTACTTCAATGGTTGCGGACGCTTGAGGAATTCCTCTTTCCGTGTCACCTCAAACGGATAGTCAATGTCGAGTTCGAAATTGCTCATTATTGCGAGATGATTCCATAGTTTCTGCTCAAGGTTTGCAGTGTTTGTTGCCTGTGGATGCATCACCTTCATGGTTTTCACTATTGTTTCGGCGCAAACCTGACGTTCACGTCGGTTGTCGAGAGCCTTACAATAATCTATCATCATCTGAATCTCTCGCCCATATTCAGGCATAACCAGTTTCTCGCGTTCTGTATTGTAATCCAAACCTTTTATATTCATTTTGCTTTTTTATTGTTGTTATTTCCTAAATCATCTTCTTTGGTTTGATGGCAACGAAGTCTTTCAGGTAGAAAGGCTCAAAATAAGCCACGTCCTCAAACTCCTCTCTCATGTATCTTTGTTCGGCAAGGGGCATCATATTCTTCGCTAATGGATGCACGTCGGGCACAAATACCGCGTTCTCATGACTGATAATATCTCGGCACTTGTCGCTTCCGTTGCCGAAGAAATATACTTTTCCCTTGTCCAAAAACTCCTTATAAGTGTCGGCATCTACCACTTGTGCCTTCGTCTCCTGCACCTTTCTCAGACCACGGTCAACCACTTCGGCATACACTTCCATGCGTCGTGCATCGAGCATCGGGCAAAGCAATGCGCCTTCCTCAACCTTCTCGCCAAGCAAGAGAGGCACACACATCAGGTCGAGCGTAGGCACGGAGATGAGCCGGAGTGCACGACCGTAGCACATGCCCTTCGCAAGCGACACGCCAATCCTCAGCCCAGTATATGACCCAGGACCGCAACTTACAGCCACAGCATCGAAAGGAATGGCATGACTGTCGGTAAACGATACAGCCTCACGCACGTATCCACCAAGCGTAGCGGCATGATTCGGTCCGCTGAAGTCCTCTTTGTGGAAGATGCACTCTCCGTCAAGGCTCACAGCTACGCTGCATACATTTGTACTCGTTTCAATATGTAAAATACAAGCCATATAACTTCTCTGTTTCCTTATTGACACAATAATGCAGCGCAAAGTTACAAGAAATCGAAGACAATACAAAATAAAAATCAAAGTTTTATGATTTTTTATTGTTGGGCTGCTACCGATCGGTTGAAGGTTATGGGTTATCAACATAAAACAAAGATATACTCTTCACCAAGCCGTAAATACTATCCATGATGCACATCACAGAACGTCTTCATGCTGGCTAATAAAATAGACGCACCATCCATCGTGAATGATGCGCCTATTTTTATGGTACAAAAACAAAAACTTGCTATTCAACTTTCATTATCTTGCGACTATAGGTCTTATCTTCTGTTACTATGTTAATAATGTAGATTCCAGAAATCAGTGAAGTTACATCAAAAGTTACATGCGAAACAGGTTTTAATGCAGACATAACAGTTGAGCCATTAATGTTAGCAAGAGTTACACTCTTAATAATCTTTCCACCAACCGTGATGTTCAGTTTGTCACGAGCAGGAAGAGGATAGACTTTGATGACCTCATCTATAGTTACATCATTAATACTGTCAACAACATCTACAATGTATGTAAATTCAACAACATCGCTTTCTGTCATGTCTGGAGCAACAGACATAGCCTTGATTGTCACAGTTTCATTTATAATGATAGGTTCTTTATAGACTAAACGAGTAGCTTCATTACAAGGGCATGAACCATCCAAAGTGTAGTAGATGGTTGCACCTTCTGTTGTACATGAGAGTATGATAAGAGAGCCTTTCTCCACCGTACTACCTGATGGTATTGATGATTCAGGCGCAGCAACTTTTGTAGAGAAAGTGATTACATTCACCTTGACTTCCACTGAAATGTCGCTACCATCAACCGATAGTTGCAAAGCCCCTGTGCCAGGCAAAGCCCCTGTAACTGGGATTTTTGTTTTACCGTCGTCATCAAGTGTAAAGTCCGTTACATCAGTGACAAGGATAGAAGGAGTATTATTCTGTAGTCTGAGCATTTTGCCTTTTGCAGCATCAGCAGGCAGTACCGACACTTCAATTACAGAATTGCTTCCATAACCGACATTGACAACGGAGTCAACTGCTATCTCGTTGATTTCAGGCTGAATCACCAATGTTGCCGTATAGTCTTTCTCCATAGTCACGCCACAATAACTTTTCACTTCGCGAGATATAGTCAGTGTAACTTCGTCACCTACGTTCAACGATTTATCAGGAACAAACTTGATGTGCGAAACATATTCCACTCCATCTAAAGGTTCCTTCTCGATATTGAGCATCTTCAGCTGTCCGCTAACAGGTTTGCCGTCATGGCTTAATGTCACGCTTCCTTCAGCAAACGTTGCTGGTCGCATATACTTGCTGAATGTGAAGTCAACGCCACTTTCAAATCCTCGTGCACCAGTCACTTCTGGCTGGACGCTCTGGTACATCGGCACATTGATGTCGAGTTGTGGAGGAGGAACAGGCAACCAGTCGCTATAGACTGTCTCGTATCCATCCTTTTCAAACTTCACCTGCCAAAGTCCGTCAGGCACGTCCCAGGAATACAAACCATTGACATCTGTCTTTACAGGATTTCGCTGTGAATATGATTCAGCATCCCACTTGACGATGCTTTCATGCTTGTCACCATACATATCTTCAGTCGTCACTTTCTGATATATGGTAGCAGTCACACCTTCAAGGCGATTGGAAGTTACAGCTTCATAAACATAACCAGAAGGATCAAGAACGAATTGGGCATCTGGATTGTTTGATTGCATATATCCATCATTATTTGATGACTCATTGTTTGAAGACTTGTATTCTTCGTCATTATATTTGGATAAACCACACGAGATTTCGATGGTTTTCAAATTTGGTACCATCGATGCCAAGTTTAAAACACTACCCATATCAGCCCCAAACTGTGTACTTTTTGCCCCAAGACCTATACCTGCTGAAGCAACTGGATCTTTTATTGAACCTCCGACAGCACTTCCTAAAGATGACACATTGGTTACTTCTGCGTATATTCCCAAATTGCGATCAATAGATTTCTCATAACTGTCCAAAAGGCCACCATCTTCGCAACCTGCTTCTCTAATGCGTTGTATTCTACGTTTCATCATTTCAGATTGTTTACGCTGTTTATAAATTTTTTCTTCACCCTTTAGCATTTTAAATAATGCTATTCCAGATTTAGAACCGCTTAATCGTTGCATTCTGTTCGTTGCACGTTCTACTTCAGAAAATGAGAATGAGATATATACGCACTGATTTGCACTCAATAATTGTCTGATGTTCTCGTAGTATTCTTTGGCTGCGGCTATATTTTTCAGACCTTCTATTAATGGTTTACAAATATATATTTCTGTTTTATAATCCATATCACTTACTTTATAAAGAGCATACAAAGTATCACCTGACACTATTTGATAATAGTCATTATCTTTTGGTATGACAGGCATAGATTCTATATGTGTTTCTAAAGTATAGGCACAACCATCTTCAACAAAATGTACTGTGGTTATATTATCTGAAATAGAATCTATTTCTACTGAGTTGGGTATAGATGGATACTTTTCCAATAAGTCATTGACAAATGTTGATACAATATAATCACCATTAACGGTAACGTCTGCTGTATATGCAACGGACACATTTACAGGAAGAGCATTCGATGAAAACTGTCCGCTGGCTGTCCATTTTTGCTTTTGTGATGAATAGTTGGCATTCAGGACTTTTACGGTTCCATTAGAAGTATGAACTCTTAAAATAACATCATCAATTTTATTTACATCATTATTTGTAAAGTCAATGACAAATGTAAAGTCAGGATAGCTTGGCCAGTACCAATAGACTGGTGATTCCTGTGAAGGATTCTGGAAGTCGAATACCGTCTTATATTCACACAAATTCAGGTTGCCGGCTGGGTGAGCCGTGTTAATCATTGTCACAGTTTTTACTTCGATGGCATTCTTGTCATAAAGCACGTTGACAACTTCCGTATTCATGGATATTTCCTGTGGAGTAACTACATTTGCATAGACAGAGTGTGTCGATAGATTATATGGCTCAATAAACTCACCCTTTACCATCCAGTTTCCATCTGCCTTGGCTGCAACTTGTCCTATGAGAGTCGTTCCGTCATAGACGGTCACATGGCTGTATGGCACAGCAACACCACTAACGGTAACCTCTGGTTTGGCAACTGTGTTTGGTACAGAAATACTCATATCCTTTGCCGTTACAGTAGCCGAACCTATCGGTTGCACTATCTCATCATCCAAGGAGAATGCCACGTATGCCGACGGCATCATCGTACCGCCCTTTGTCGGAACCACACAGAAACGGATTCGCTCCTGATAGTTGTTCCTGTTCAAGGAAATGGTCAGACGTTTGCCATCTACGCTGCATGGGGCCAACGTGGTTCCAATAATAGCCGATCCCTGTACATATTCCATACCTTCTGGCAAGTCAACAACAAGCGACAGGTCATCTACATCGTCAGCATACTCTTCCTTGAAGTCAAGGCGTCCAGTAAGAGTAATGTAATTGCCGACAACCACACTGCTCTTGTTCGCAGAGAATGATGTATTCGTACCTGTGTAATAGAATAGTGTTTCGTCAATCTGCGGAATATTCTCATTGTTTATAATGGTAATCTTCCCTGCCTTGATTTCTACATTTGAAAGAACATAATCCGTCCCTTCTGTCAGACCGATAGCACTAAGGTCAGATAGGTTTAGAATAGCATCCATCATCAGCATCTTACCCATTGAAAGCAAAGTGTAATGTCCATCGGAAAGATGTGAGAAAGTACAACTATTTCCATTATAGAATTCACGGCTGACGAGTGCGCCATCTGCATTATAGAGCATAGCTATGTCCTCGTTGTTGCCACTGAATTCGTATGAGGCTTTCAGGCCACCCTTTTCCACGACATTGAACACGACTTCTGCCGTTTCATCCTCAGCAACAACAGTTTCACCCGTGACATCCTCGAAATCACCCTTGCGGCTGTGGATGCGTACTGAAAGTTTATCACCGACATTGACACCACTCTTGGCGATAATCGTTCCCGACTGCACCTTGATATCATTAACTGCACTACCTGTCGAAAGGTTCGTCACGAAGTAGTCCACATTGTCAGCATTGCTGTAGAAAATGGTATCCTCCGTCTCGCCCTCTTCCGTTGCATTCCTATAGTTCAGTCTTGGGGTGATAACGATTCCTGTGATTTCTTTCAGGTACAGTTGCCCTAAATCTATCGCGGTGGATGCACATATGGTATCTACGATACAATCAAGATATCCATCCGAAGCTATTGTGATATGCAGACTATCTTGATGACAGTCTAAAGTAAATGCTCCCTTAGAGTCTGTACGGACTGACAGGGTCTTGCTGTATCTGCCATTAAGCCATTCCGTGACGGATATGGTTGCATATGGGTTTGTATTACCATCCTCGGCAAGCACTTTGCCTATTACCGATGCTTTTTCAATAGGAACAAGGTTGATGTTGATATCGTTGTCACCTTCTGTCAGCATGTATTCCTGTTCCTTCACTTCACGGTATATACAACCAAGCGAATCTCCGAGTGTCACATTGCACAATAGTTTTGTTCCGCTTGCCAGTCCTTTTATTGAACTGTCATCCGAAACAGGTGTACCATCATGCATGAACCAGGCAATACGTACCTTGCTTGTCAGATTGTTATTCGCCAGGTCTGTTACGGCAGCCTCTACATTGCATAGCTGCATCAGGTTGGACAGTGTGATGCTATTTTCGCCCTCTGCTATCATTATGCTATCTTTCTGGGCTATGGTTTGCCCATAACGATTGGTAAGCATGAGGTTGTATGCCACTCCAGCCGTCAATCCTTGGAAGTTATAATTATGGGCATTTGAGGTTGTAACGGAGAGTTTTGAACTTACCGAGGTCAGCCAGAGTTTAAGGTTCTGGTAGATTGTCATATCAGCAGTTTCTGGCATATTGACCGTAAGTGATGCATTGCTGACGTTGCTGTATGTAAGGCGGAAATCAGCAATGTCCATCCACTTGCCCGATGAGTTGGCTGAGCCGCTGACCTTAATGACGAATGGCTGTCCATCGGTAGTGAATATCAGGCTACGCTCCGTCCATCCGTTTGTCAGTTCACCACCCACTGTTCCTGTTGCTGGGAATGTGTCTGTGAAACCGTTTACGGATAATTCCATCTCTACGCCTTCAGCAGCTCTTCCTTTGGCTGAAAGGATGTACGTACCAGCAGGTAGTCCCGTGATGGTCTGTTGCATAGAAGAGTTCCATTCATTCTTTGAAGTGTTGCCAAGTCGGAAGTAGTTGCCTCCATCCTGCCATGTCTGAGTATTCAGGATGCCTGTGGTACTTCCCTCGGTCGTCCATCCGTTCCATTTGCTTGAAGCGTCAGGATTCTTGATGAAACCTGTAAGGTCAACCTCTGGAGCATTGACGACAACGGCAAAGGTATCAACAGAAAAACCAGTCCATCTTCCGTCCTCCGTGCAGAATTGTGTATGGAGGATGTTCTTGGTTGCAAGCTTCATGTGTCCCTCTCCGTCATCAGCCATTGTGATGTTTTCTGGGGTAATGTCGGTTACCACATCTGATGCCATGAGTTTTGCATCAAGTGTAAACGGTATTACAGCAGGAGAAACAGTCTCGGTAATGCGGTTTTCAAATGCATCATTGAACCAGTAGCAGTATGCCTTGATGTTCTGATTAACATTCATATCTACTGGAATATAGAAATAACTCGTCTGAGGTGCTGACCAAATGCCGTTCTGGTCTGTTGCGCGGAATGAGAGTGAATGAAGTCCTGTAGGGAGTGTATTCACATCCAACGAGAGCTCTATGACACCATTGTAGCCTTTGACTTGAACTTTCTCGCCCTGCTTGTTGTCTATCCAGTACTCGTAGGTATTCTGGATGTCAGAACCGTTTTGGCGTATAGGCACAAGGAAGTAGCTTGTCTGCGGCGCAGACCAAATGCCGTTCTGGTCTGTTGCGCGGAATGAGAGTGAATGAAGTCCTGTAGGGAGTGTATTCACATCCAACGAGAGGTCGATGACGCCGTTGTAGCCCTTGACCTGAACTTTCTCGCCCTGCTTGTTGTCTATCCAGTATTCGTAGGTGTTCTGAATGTCAGAACCGTTTTGGCGTATAGGCACAAGGAAGTAACTTGTCTGCGGGGCAGACCAATGTTCCATGTCATCCTTGTAGCGGAAAGTGAATGTATGCAGTCCTGTAAGGAGTGTGCTTATATCTACATCAAGGTTTATTGTCGAGCCTTGACCATTGGCAGTAACTCTTTCCGCAGCATTCTGGTCTAACCAGTATTCATATTGCGAAACACCCTGAGAGGTTGATTCCTTGTCGATGCAGTAGAAATACGACGATGATGGCGAACTCCATTTGCCATCACTGTCCTGGGCTCGGAAGTTCAGTGCATGTAATCCATGGCAGAGATTGCCCACCTCTACGGTAAACTCCAAATTTCCAGTTTCCGCCGAACGTATCGTCCTTTCTGCATGACTCGTGTCCAACCAATACTCGTATTTCGTAATCTGCTGCGCCATGGCTGTAAGTCCAAGGCATAGCATCAGAAATGCAAGAATCTGTCGTTTCATAAGTCAGCCAGCCTACTTTTGTGCTTCAATAACAAACTTGACCGCGAGTTTTCCGTTGGCATCCGACTGTGGAGCCACCGTCTTTTGGGTAATCTGCGGAGTGGAAGGTACATCTGTGAATGGCATACTGCCACCATGGATACCGACTTCGGTACCATCCTGCCCTTTTATTTTCTTGCCTTCTTCTGTAAGGGTTAATGCGCTTTGATAGTTTGCATTGTTGTCACCAAAATACTTGGCATTAATATTACTTCTACGTTCAAAAGTGTTCCCTTCTTGCAATGTATTCCAGTTAAAAGTATAGTCATAACTACCTATATTGTAATAAAATGAATTACTTGCCGATTTGAGATTATCCAAATAACATAATATAAAACAATTCTTGAACGTAAAATGGATAACATTGTCGTAATCGAAACTATTACAGAAGACACAATTCTCCGCTACCCCATCCTCTGCATTTGATTTTGAACCACCGAAATTTTCAATTGCACAATTTCTGACAAGTGCAGAATGAGAAACACCCGTCAGTTTCAAATTATTGATACGGCAATGCAGGAATGTCAGGTTATTGCTTTCGCTCTTTACTTCTACATTATTTGTCATCAGGCAACGTACGATAGACATGCTGGCCACATTGCCTTGTATGTTGAAATTGTTATACGTGCAGATGCCTTCAATGTACAGCCCGCTTTCACCTTCTGGCAGATTGATATTCACATCCCCGATGAAAAGTGTTTTATAGCGGTTGTTCTTCACGTCTTGAACATAGCCTGCTCCCTGAATGGTTACAGCCTTGTCGATGGTGGCAGAGTTGAAGTTGCCACCAGAGAGCGAGATTACGTCACCCTTCTGAGCTGCTGCCATTGCATTCTTGAAGCCATCGGGACCATAGAATGCCTGCATCTCACTGCCGTGCTGAACTGTTACTAACTGGATGTCCTGTGCCTTGGCACATACAAAAGCCATAATCATCATGGCTGTCAAAATAAAAAACTTTTTCATAATAACTGAATTATAAATATTGATAAACAAAATAAACGTAGGTTCTATAAATTTTATCAAGATGATTTTTGGAATGTTTTTGAGTAGATTTGTATGTTGCAAAACGCATCAAAACACTCAAAACAGCACGAAAAAACTGTCTCGGGTAGAAAGGCAATTTTGAACATTCCACCTTGTAGGTCAAACAATTGTGAATTGTGGCAAGGGGATAGATTAATACCAACAGAGTGCAACTCATTTCTTCCGAGTTCCTTTTTTACTGACGTTTTTCTTTCGAGTTCCTATTTTATGGACGTTTAATCCTTCTCCCCCTGCAACACTTACCGTTGCAGTTTCCCAACTTGATGGGGATATTATCACTCCTTGTCGCGCAGCTTCGGCTCTTATACTCTTCATTTTTCGTTGTGCTTCATTAAAACTGCGTTTCTGACTTGTATAAGTGCTGGCAGTAGAAGATGCTGACATCAGACTATTATAACAACTTTCTACTCTTGACTCCCAATTTCGATACATTATTTCATAGTTTCCGCTATTTTTAGAAGATGTACTTTCATTAGAAATACCGTTAACCTCAAATTGTGCACCACTTATTGATGTATTTGTATTTGGAACCGTGGAAGTAGTAAACTGAGTAGTAGATGATGCGGGAGTATTTGAAGGACTAAAAACACTATTTGCAACACCCAATGCATCAGACCAAGCCGACAAACTGCTCATACTGCACGATGTCAATACAAAAGAAGCAAGAAATAGCTTTGCTGAAATTATAAATTTTATTCTGTCCATATTAGTATTTGTTAGAACACGTATCCAATAGTAAATATGTGGGACATATTGTAAGCATTTGAATCTCCTGAGAATGCCTTTTCGTATCTAAATGAATACTGCGCATTGAGTTTCCAATAATAGAATGAAACTTGTCCTCCGAATCCATAAGTACAATTATCAAAATCAATATCATCATTGGTTTTTGTCACTGAGTTATCTTTATCTGTAACCTTATGGAAAACCTTCTTACCACCATTTTCGTAGAATGGCGAATATGATATTGTCCATCCATCTTCAATAGTTGCTTTTGTATGTATAGGGAGACCCACAAGCCCAAGTGCACCTACAGACATTCGATATTGAGTCTTTGCTCCGAATGCGAATTGATATCCGAGAGTAACAGGAATTGTAACATTGTAGCCTTCTGTCTTTCTATTATCGTAGCTACTTGAATAACGAGTTGTTTCGTATTTCACAAGTTTTCTACCATTAAGGTAGCTTCCTGTTTCTTCAGACATTTTGCTGGATGATTTTTCATAAGAATACTTATACCTATTGAACTCAAGTGCTGGCTTGACAAAAAATGTGTTAATTTCTTTAGATAGTGAGAACTTCACTTCACCGCCTAATGTAATAATTGGCTTTGCACTGAAATCATATCCATCTTCAATCTTTTCGTCATGTTGGTCTCCACCTATATTAAGTATTCCCAAACCGCCATAAACAGAGTATTCAATATGTTTCTGTGCAAACGAACTTTGTATTGTAAACATGCTCAATATAGCAACAGCAAGTACAAATTTGCATGATAAATGTTGATTGTTACGACTAAAAGATAAAATTTGAGTAGATAAATTGTGAACTAATGAACAACGCGATACAAAAATCGCAACACTAAATTTTCTCATAATGGTACAATGTTTAAATGATTAATTATATTATGTAGTTAAAAAAATAGATACAATGCTCTCATCTTCCCGGCTATCACCCTTTGCCGAGATGTTTATAAGTTCGTCTATATATGAAAAGAGCGTGGGTGACTCGTACTTGCTCATCCCGCTCGCAGGTTCTGGAATACCCGTATAAAAGGAATAGCATTCGGTTAGCCCACGCGACAGGTTACATACTGTCGTATATAACCTTCCCGTGAACGCTTCATGCATCATCTTCATTTATACTCAAATTTTCCAGATTTGCAAGCAGAAGACAACGTCGAAACGACTTTTCATCGACTTCACCCTATGTGGGATCAGCCGCTTTTTCCATAAAATTCGACCCGCCAGCCCATTTGGGCTAACCAATCGGTTGCAAAAGTAATGATATTTTTGCTTTTTGCCAAACTTTTGGCGATGTTTTTTTGTTTTATCAAAAGTCAGAAGATATAATTTTGATAAACAATGTTTTTATACCTTAATTCTGCAGCACTATATTATAATATTCTCCAACTTTCGCAAGTTCTTCAAACTCTCGAAACTCAAGGAGTTAAGAAGATAAGACAATCGTTGTACTTGGTTGTTTGTTTGGTTGATTGGTCGTCAGGGCTAACGTCTTAACTTCTTAGGGTCGCAGAAACCTGTCCCCGCGACCCTCATTTATTCCGACATGGAGCGAACGCATAGCTTTTATGGAACGAGCCTAATACCCGACAAAAAACTGCTACAGTTTTCGATCGAATACTGCTACAGTTTTCACTTGAAAACTGTAGCAGTTTTTCTTCAACTATAAGCGTCGTCCATGAAAAGTCAAACGCCCACCCGCCGATAGCCAATGGGCAAAAAAAAAGCCCTTTGAAAGCGGATTGCTTTCAAAGGGCTAATAATACTATATGGTTGAATGGTTATTGGTTATTGTTTATCAACCTGCAAACGATAACCTACAACCAAAAAACTAAAGGCATATTATATTTCACGATTGTTCAGGAGATAGTAATCGAGAATGACTATTGCAGCCATTGCTTCGACTATTGGCACTGCTCGTGGGGCAGCGCATACGTCGTGACGGCATTTCATCTCGCGTCCCAACGATGGGATTGGCTTGAATGCCACGCGGAAGTTTATGTCTTCGCCATTGCTTATGCCGCCAAGAATGCCGCCGCTGCGTGCTGCATTATGCTCTGATCCACGCATGTCTGCTGCTGCAAAACCTTCACCATATTCAAATCCCTTCACAGCATTTATCGACAGCATAGCCTCGCCAAGTGCTGCGTGAAGTTTTCCATAGACAGGTTCGCCCAATCCTACAGGGCAACCTTTGATGACACATTTCACAACGCCACCGCACGTATCGATGTCGGCAATGGCTTCACGTATCCGCTGCATCAGTTGCTCCTCGTCCTCGACTTCGGCATGGATTTCAATGTTGAGGTCCTTCAGCACCAGTTTTGCAAAGGCACCTGCAACGACTCGACACACTGTTTCACGTGCCGAAGCACGTCCGCCGCCACGATAGTCGCGGATGCCATACTTCACCTGATAAGTGTAGTCGGCATGTCCTGGGCGAAAGACATCGCGGAAAAGTTCGTAATCTGCCGAACGATGGTCCTTGTTCTCAATGATAAAGGCAATAGGTGTACCGAGGCTTTTGCCTTCAAATACGCCAGAAAGGATTTGGACCTGGTCGTCCTCGCGCCTTGTTGTTGCTCCAAGTATATCGCCAGGACGACGACGATTTACTTCGTTTTGTATAAAATTCAAGTCAATATCTATTCCTGAAGGGAAGCCATCAATGACTCCACCAACAGCAACGCCATGACTTTCACCAAATGTAGTCAGTGTAAGTACGTTTCCAAATGTATTCATCTTTTGTCTTATTTTCTGATTTGCTGATTTATCTCTCCCCTTTGGGGAAGTTGGAGGGGCTCCTCTCTTAATGGCAATGTCCGCAACCGCAGTGATGATGTTGTCCGCAACCTCCGCCGCAATGTTCGTGGTCACACTCTTCATCACATTCATCGTTTGGTGCAAGCATACTGATGAATCCCCTTATTTCTGCATCAGTAGCATCGCGGTTGACGACAACAGTTCCCTTATATTCAAGTGTTTCGCCTGCGAGTGGATGGTTGAAGTCCATTATAACATGCTCGTCAGTGACCTTGAGCACATGTCCGTCAAGGCGCATTCCGTCTTCGTTCTGCATAGGAACGTCAGCACCTTCATATATGTGGTCATTGTCGAAATGGCCATTAATCTGGAATATACTTCGGTCGAGAGTGAGTATTCTTTCCTTTTCTATTTCGCCGTAAGCCTGTTCTGGTTTAA
Organism: Bacteroidaceae bacterium; assembly: GCA_024398515.1. Classification (GTDB taxonomy): domain Bacteria; phylum Bacteroidota; class Bacteroidia; order Bacteroidales; family Bacteroidaceae; genus Prevotella. The sequence goes on from JAKSIZ010000003.1 coordinate 71,731, forward strand.
GCTGAAAGCAGAAATTCTCGCCTGCTGCAAGTGGCACGATTTGTTTTTCAAACTCTTCAAGCGTATAGCCAAAACCGCTGATAAACGTGAATGTATTTGTCAACTCTGTTTTCTCACGAAGGTGTTTTCCGCTTTCATCTACGGAATAAAGTTCATACTGAACCGCAATAAATCTGTTCTTTTCCATTCTTTTTTATTTTATTTTATCGTAATTATTATTTCTTTTTATGGTAAAACTGCTGGATCTGCAGCTGTGAAATTGTCCATCATCAGTTGGAAATTCATCAAGTCCTCAAGTTTATGACGAGGTGCAGGGCAGCCTTTTGGCAGTTGTTTTTTTGAGAATTGCTGGAAGTACAGCAAGCATGCATCGCGCCACCACCATGCATCTTTAGCCTGACGTTCGAACTTTGCCAGTTGTTCCTCATATATTTCAGCCCCAACGTATGGCTTCATCTTCTTCCAAGTCTTTACGAAACTCTCTGCTTTTTTCACTCCTTCATCGTAACGCAGGCACAGATTCTGCCATAGAGTCTTGCCGTTTTTCATCTTATAATCCCATGAAACATGGTGAAAGAAAAGCAACAAGTTCTCAGGACAGGTGTTTATGTCGTCATACATTGTCTGCAAAGGTTCTGGATATTGCGCCGTGTAGCCACTGCCATTTTTTGTTCTGTCAAAGCCCATTCCCCAATCATCTGCCTTGTGGTAATAGCGTGGAAGCCAATCCTCACGCAACCCTTTCACATAATACCAAGGCTCAGGACCATAGTGATGGCCGCCGGCAAAGATGTGATGCAAGCCAAGTGGCATCATGTAATCCACACATGCTTCCCAACTTTCAAGCATAATTTTAGTCACGGACTTCACAAACTTTTTGTCGTTCGACATAGTTTGCAGCATTTCATGTGCTAACTGTTCTGGCTGATTTTCCTTTGCATCGGTGTCTGACATGAACTTTCCAAACGCAATCCAGTTAAAGACAGCAAAGCGATTGCCGCACATCGTAGGACAATCACCTACATTTGAGACTCCTGCCACAGCGTCAAAATGTATGCCGAAAGGCTTCAGGGTGTCGAAGAACTCACGCCATAATGTTGGCATGAACACCGTATGAATGCTTTCGCCAAGGTATTCCTGCGTCAATTGAAACTCAGGCATCAGCCTGGTTTTCTTCATTGCAAAGAACAATGCGCTGACTGGTTCGCGTGGTTGGAAGTCAATAGGACCATTCTTTATCTGAAGTATTACGTTGTCATGGAACTGTCCATCGAGTGGAACAAACTCATTATATGCCTGACATGCACGGTCGGGACTGTTGGCAGCATACACAAAAGCCCTCCACATCACTAACCCTCCGTATGGTTTCAAAGCATCGGCAAGCATGTTGGCACCATCGGCATGAGTGCGTCCAAAGTCCATTGGACCTGGTTGTCCCTCGCTGTTTGCCTTGACCAAAAAGCCTCCGAAGTCAGGAATAAGCGAATAAATCTCCGCAGCCTTGTCCTTCCACCACTTCCTCACTCCTTCGTCGAGAGGGTCGGCAGTATCGAGTTCACCCAAAGCCTTAGGCGAAGCGAAGTTCACCGACAAATACACCTTAATATTATATACACGCAAAATATCGGCAATTTCTTTCACGCCTTCGAGGATTTCACGTGTCATCATCTTCGGACTTGCGTTTACATTGTTCAGCACAGTACCATTGATGCCCGCCTTTTGGTTTGTCTTGGCATACTGCACAATGGTTGTCGGATTAAAGTCAACCTTACCTTTGCTGAAAAAGATAGACCTTCCAGCATACCCACGTTCGATAGTTCCGTCGAGGTTATCCCAATGGTTCAAAAGTCGCAAACCTATATTGTCAGCCCACATAACTTGCATGGCCAACAATGCCAATATAAATGTTACGAATCGTTTCATATTGCAAAGATAATGCAAATCGAAGACAATACAAAATAAAAGCCGAAGATTTTTATTTTTATTGTTGAGATATAGCTTAATGTAGAGTGACTAACGCTTTGTCTATATAAGAACTTGGCATTTTTTTTAGAATCGGTTTTAAACCTTTGTCGTTTGCTGTCGTCTAACTCATGTATGTACACGAACCGAAACATTTATTATGCCTTACTGATAGCATTGCTTTCGTTGCTGTCAGTCAATTCTTCTTTTGCCCAAAAGGCAGACAATTCAACCTATAGGATTACCGGTCAAATACTCGACTTGCAGGATTATTCTCCTTTGCAAAGCGTCACTGTGAGACTACTGAACGAAGATTCCACGCTGGTGACGAATACCCTGACCAACGATAATGGTCAGTATTCGTTCAACGTTCCGAAGAAGAAAAACACGTATATCATCAAGGCGTCGATGGTGGGATTCCTCACTATATGCAAGAGCGTGCGTGTGATGGGAAAGACAACCAAGGTGGAGTCAATCCGACTGAGCGAGGACGCGAAAATGCTTGCTAACGTCGAGGTTACTGGCAATCTGCCTAAGGTGCAGGCAGTTGAGGACACGCTGGTCTATAACTCCGATGCCTTCCGCTTGCCTGACGGTTCCGTGCTCGAAGAACTTATCGAGCGCATCCCGGGTGCTGAGGTGGAAGACGGAAAGGTGACCATCAACGGACGTGAGGTGAAGAAGATCCTGCTCGATGGCAAGGAGTTCTTTGTCGGCGATATGGAGACGGCACTCAAGAACATTCCTACTACGATTATCGACAAGATAAAACACTACGACGAGAAGTCGGATATGGCCAAGGTGACAGGCATTGACGATGGTCAGGAGCAGGCGGTGATTGACGTGAAGATAAAGAAGGGAATGAACATCGGCTACAATGTGAATGCCGACCTTTCGTATGGTACCGAGCATCGCTATGCCGAGCGACTCAATGCCAATTTCTTCCGCGACAATATGAAACTGTCGGTCTTTGGCAATGCCAACAATGCCAACGGACGTTCCACCCCAGGACGTGGAGCCCGCGGTGGTGGAGGTGGCGAGAGGGTGCGCAAGAATTTCGGTACAAACCTCAACTTCGACGACAAGAAGAAACTGCGCATTGACGGTAACCTCCGATGGAATCACAACGACAATGAGTCGCACAGCAGGTCGTCATCGGAGAGTTTCGTAAGGAAAAACGGTGCCTTCTCCAACCGTGAATCGCTCAACAACGGACGCTCAAACGGCTGGAACACTGAGTGGCGAATAGAATGGAAACCGACTGAGGACTGGAACATCCAGTTCCGCCCGACGGCAAGCATATCAACTTCCGACAACCTGCAACGCTCGTGGAACGGTTCGTTCAATGCCGACCCATACAAATATATGAGCGACCCGCTGAACCAGATGGCGACGTTAGATGACAAGGACTCAATCCGGGTAAACAGCGGAGACAACTTGGGCATCAACTATTCGGAGTCGAAAAATGTGGGAATGTCAATGCAGGTGAACCGTAAGTTTGGAGACAAGGGCAGAAACCTTACCGTCCGCCTTGACGGGTCGTACGGCAGAAACGAGGGCAATAGTATCTCCAAAAACACTACACATTATTATAAACTGCGTGGCATCGATGGCAACGACTCGGTGAGATACACAAACAGATACAACGAATCGCCTTCGGACAACAGGAACTTCACAGCGCAGGTTTCCTATAGTGAACCGATAATGACCAACACTTTCCTGCAGTTCTCATATACGTTTGCCTACAGATACAACAACAATAACCGTGACACGTACGACTTCCGTGATCTGGGTGGAAACTTCGGAAAAGATGTGGAACCGGCATACCGTTCGTGGGATGAATATCTGACAGACAACTATCAGAAGTATCTTGACGACTCGCTGTCGAGCTATTCCAAGCAGACAAACTACATACATACACTCGACCTTGGTCTGCGTATTGTGAGGGACAGGTTTAATCTTTCTGTCGGAGGGCGATGGACTCCTCAGACGCAGCATTTCATGCGCGACTATCTGAACAAGGATATTGACGTGACGCGAACGACTTACAACATAAGTCCGACGTTCACGTTCCGCTACAGATTCTCGGGGCAGCATACCCTCAATATGGACTACCACGGCAATACTTCGCAGCCAGGCATCACCCAGCTCCTCGACATCAAGGATGATTCCAACCCGCAGAACATCTCGCTCGGTAATCCGAATCTGAAACCATCATACACCAACAACTTCAACCTGCGCTATAACCTTTACATCATGGAGCGCAGACAGTCGGTTGCGGCAAATGTGAGCTATCAGACAACGTCGAACAGCATTTCAAACGCTACGACATACGATGATGTGTCAGGTGCGAGAACTACACGCCCTGAGAATATCAACGGCAACTGGAACATCGGCGGTTACTTCCAGTTTACTTCGGCACTCGACAAGGCTGCAAACTGGAACTTCACCACTTCAACCGATGTGAGATATAACAACCACGTGGCATACGTAAACCTCAACAAGTCGGTTGACGTGGAGAAGAACTACACGAAATCAACCAACCTGGGCGAGCGTTTGTCGGGTTCATTCCGTAACACTTGGCTTGAGGTGGAAGTGAACGGTCGCTGCAGCTATTCAAATGTGAAGAACGCACTGCAGTCAACGGGCAACAGCAATACGTGGTTGTATTCCTATGGTTGTTCGTTCAATGTGAAACTGCCGTGGGGAATGATTCTCGACACAAACGTAAACCAACAGTCACGCCGAGGCTATGCCGATGCGTCGTTCAACACGAATGAGTTTATATGGAACGGACAGATTTCGCAGGAACTGCTGCCAAAGAGGAAGCTCGTTGTCACGCTTCAGTTCTACGACATCCTGCATAAGCAGAGCAACTTCTCGCGTCAGATAAACGAAAACTCCCGCAGTGACTCGTGGAACAATTCAATCAACTCGTATGCAATGCTTCACGTGATTTACCAACTCAGGAATTTCGGAGGCAAGTACGGTCGTGGCAACCAAGGTGGTGGCCAGCGTGGCGGCAATGGTGGTGGTCAGCGTGGTGGCTATGGTGGTGGTCAGCGTGGTGGCAATGGCGGTGGCCAGCGTGGCGATTAGCCTTTCTATCGTTTGCAACGTCAAAAAACGACCTTCATACTCGACAAAAAACAGCATAGTTTTTTTTAGTTGTGCAATTTATTTAGTAACTTTGCAGCCGATATGAAAAAACTTTTTATTGAAACATACGGTTGCCAGATGAACGTGGCAGACAGTGAGGTCGTCGCTTCGATTATGCGCATGGCCGACTATGAGATATGCGAGGACATAAACGAAGCAGATGCTATATTCCTGAACACTTGTTCTGTACGAGATAATGCAGAACAGAAGATCCTTAATCGACTTGAAGCTCTCCACAACTTGCAGCATACACGACGTGGAGAACTGTGTAAGCGTCCGCTACTTGGAGTGTTGGGGTGCATGGCACAAAGGGTAAAAGAGCAACTCATTGCCAATCATTATGCCAACCTTGTTGCTGGTCCTGATTCGTATCTTTCACTGCCAGAACTTATTGCACAGGCTGAAGCTGGCAACGATGCTATAAACGTGGAACTATCATTAGACGAAACCTACCACGATGTTGTGCCTGAACGTCTTTGCACAGGAAGCATCGGTGGATTCGTGAGCATCACCCGTGGCTGCAATAATTTCTGCCATTACTGCATCGTACCTTACACTCGTGGTCGTGAACGTAGCCGCGACGTGACAAGCATACTGCGTGAAGTTGCCGACCTGAAAGAAAAGGGTTACAAGGAAGTAACGCTACTTGGACAGAACGTGAATAGTTATTGCTTCATTGGCGATGATGGGACTCGTGTTGGATTCCCAGAACTTCTCCGCACCGTGGCACAAAGCCAACCGACGATGCGCATTCGTTTCACAACATCGCATCCTAAAGACATGAGCGACGAGACACTCCATGTCATTGCTGAAGAGCCAAACATTTGCCATTCCATACACTTGCCATTCCAGAGTGGAAGCAACAAGATTCTGAAACTCATGAACCGCAAATACACTCGCGAATGGTATCTTGACCGTGTGGCAGCCATTCGCCGCATTATCCCTGACTGTGGACTTAGCACCGATGTCTTCGTTGGCTATCATGATGAGACGGAAGAAGATTTCCAGAACACTATTAGCCTGATGCAAGAAGTAGGCTTTGACTCGGCATTCATGTTCAAGTATTCCGAGCGACCAAATACTTATGCAGCCAAGCATCTGCCTGACAACGTGACAGAAGAAACAAAACTCCGTCGTCTTTCTGAACTCATTGAGATGCAAACACAAATGTCGGCAAAGCGCAATGCAGAGTGCATAGGCAAGACATACGAGGTATTGGTAGAAGGTTTCAGCAAGCGTTCCCGCACTCAATTATTCGGTCGCACAAGTCAAAACAAGGTTATAGTCTTCGACAAAGGCACACATCACATTGGTGATTTGGTGATGTGCAAGGTCACGTCTTCTACCAGTGCCACACTAATGGGTGAGGAGGTTTTCCAATAATCCTTCACATCCAGCAACGACATCGCGGTAAGTTTTCTCGAAATCTCCAGTGTACCATGGGTCGGCAACGTCGCGATCTTCATGGGCGTATGACATCATCGTATGCACTTTCCCTTGTACGTCGTCGCCGATAATCCATTTCATCCACCGCAGATTGCTGCGATCCATCACTATTATCAAGTCATAGTAGTCGTAGTCGGCTGCTGTCATCTTGCGTGCTGTCTTCGACTTGTCGAATGGAATACCGTGACCGTTAAGGCATCGGCGTGCTGGCGGATAGATAGGATTGCCGTATTCCTCATCTGAGACTGCGGCTGATTCTATATAGAATTCTCCGTCAACACCACGCTCCTTGACCATCGCCTTGAATATAAACTCAGCCATAGGACTGCGACAGATGTTGCCGTGGCAAACAAATAATATCTTTTTCATTGTTTCTTCCTGATGCCTGCTGCGGCTTTTATCGTGGCTGATACTTGCGGACCATTGTTCTCCCAGACATTGCAAGGACCATTTGCATTTTGCAGATATTTCTCTGATGGAGTCCAATTATCCTTTACCGTGATGTACGAACTGCCCTCATCCGTATATAGATAGAACCAATGATTCGGGTCATGAACATACGAAGGAGTACAGATATCGCTCACTACATTCTCCAAAATCTTCGTCCCAGGTTGTGCTCCGAGAGTATAGATACCTGCAGTATCATACATGTGCTTGGCATAATGCGTGATGAGATTGCCGCACACAAGATTGTTTTTCATACAGCAAACCTGTCTGTTCCATCCCCATCCCAACGATATTCCCGTATATGAGACATCACTTATGTCGTTGTGCTCGATGCTGATGTTTTTCACCCATCCTGCACCAATGCCTATGCATCCCCAGTCTTCGTTGGCTGCATCGCTTATCATATTATCTGCTATCACCAGCCCGTCGCACACTTCTCTTTCGTCTGTAGGAGCGTATGCTATGTGCTGTTCGTGACCTTCCGGACCGAATGTACCGGCAAGGATGCCACTTCCACCAATGTCGGTGAACTTACATCCCGATACTTCGCCACCTTTTATATATAGATGAAAGTCCAATGCCGTAGAGGCAAAGTGAGTAAACTGGCAATTGCGAAACGCCATCTTATCGGCATGGTTTATGCTTACCGCAGCCGCTGGTCGGCCTACCCATCCTTGATTGTCGAGTTTATGATTGTCCTTACGCTCCATCTTTGGCTTCAACTTATAGGCTTCTGTCATATACATGCCTGCCTGCAAAGGTGCATGACCCTCGTACGTCGGTCGCATCCATGTGGCATATTCAAAGCCTACGCCTTCTATCAACACGCTATTGACACGGTTATCGGCAGTGCCTTCTGTCTTTAATAAAGTCTCAACGGCAGGCACTTCTACATCCATCTCATTAGGGTTCTCGCCCTTCCTCGGCAAATAGAATATCTTTCTTATGCGTTCATCAAGATACCACTCGCCTTCACTGTCAAGCAAATCCTTTGAGTTTGTCAGATAGAAAGCAGAATTATGCCCATCGGTAGTAACCATTGGCGATGGCCACGGATGCATGAAGTGTACATGACTTTCAGGGTTATGGAAATATACGGCAGCACTGTCGCCCATCATCTCTATCGTCTTGATGCGCAGGTTTGCTATGCACCACATCTCATGTAACACCATCTCCACACCTTCAATGTTCTTCAATCTCTTCACTGCTTCAGCCGGAACATAGAGGCACTCCTTCTTTTTATCCATCGAAAGTATGCGATGCATCTTCTCGAAGTCATCGACGTCGCGTGCTCTCTGAGCCTTCCGTCCGTCAATCCACATCTGCCGGAAACAAAGCGGACGACCATTGAACATAGGTTGATCAGCCACATACATCTTCCCCTGGCGTTTCCATCCTGTCACTCTTACTCCGCCACTTATCGTAGCTCCTTGCTCGCCAATGATGTGAACGCCACTATCCTCTGGACGGAGAATTATGCTCTGCACCAAGCGGTGTTCGCCTTGCAGCAAGCGTATCACGGTTTGCGACGAGTCGCCATGAATCTTATCCATACGCCCCTGTTGCAACGCAGCCTCAATGGCAAAAGCATTACTCGGTGCTACCACATATTCCTTAGCCCCTGCGCCCACACTCACCATGAGCAAACACAAGGCAATAAAAAAGCAATTATATCTTTTCATCGTTTCTTGAAGTTTTATGCGTTACAAAGTTAGTGCAAATCGAAGACAATACAAAGAAAAAACAAAGTTTTTTGCTTTTATTGTTGAGATGCAGCCTATCTAGCCTAAGTTCTTGCAGTCGGGCAAGCCCTTTGTGCAAGCGGCAAGCCGATAACGACGCAGTCAAAGATGTCTGTTCGCAGATCGTTTGTTGAAACAACCGTATAACCTTAAAACCTCATAACCTCATCCTACACCTTATTAATAAACGCGCGCGTGTGCGTGCGCGCATACAAATAATCAAATCTTTAACACTCGAAAGTTTCACTTTTCTGGTATTATTTTTCAAATACTATGCTTTTTTTAACATTCACGGCACAGGTGAAAAATTATGCTATCACCTTCAAGCACCCATTCCTTTTTTGTAATGTCGTATTTACGGAATTCTCCGGCATGCTTCATCACGTCCTCGAAAACACGACGATGAATAGACTGATAGCCGCCTGTGCTGAAATCAAAGGTTTTAGAGGTTATATCCTAACTTCTCAAAGAGTTCTTTCAACTGGTGTTTCAGAAAGATAAGGCTCAGCACCGCATGCTTATACTCCGACGGTTCCACATATTATATCAGTAAAATTAATAGGAATATGCGAGTTACAAGTTATAAATTTTCATAAAAATGATAGTATTTTAGGGGTGTTTTTGTGTGTATTTGAGATTTTATTCATATATTTGCAAAGTAAAATTATCTCTGCTTCAACATGATTAAGCTGCCGAGATTACTAACACAAATGCTATTGGGCTGCACTATGATTGAAGCGAATGTGTGATAAAATAAACTTACTCAACTCAAGGATATTATGAGAATCTTAACAAGGATTTTAACCATTGTTGCTTTGGGGGCTGTATGGACTTCGTCATGCTTTGCTCAGATGAGGTTGACGGCGAGGGAAAACGTGCCTACAGACAGCATTTTTATGTCTGATCCGTTTGTGCTCGCAGACCGTGCAACGATGACTTACTACATGACTGGAACGGGTGGAATGATGTGGAAAAGCAAGGACTTGAAGCTTTGGAACGGCCCGTACCGCATTGCTGAGACCGATCCAACATCGTGGATGGGACGACGACCGATGATTTGGGCGGCAGAGTTTCACCAGTACAACGGCAAATACTATTACTTTGCTACGTTCACCAACCGCGAAGTATTCATCGATACCGTCCGCGAAAACGCTATAGAACGCCGTGCAAGCCATGTGCTCGTGGCAGATAAAGCCGAAGGACCTTACCGTCCGATGGCTGACAAAGAATACTTACCAGCCACCCAACCTACGCTCGACGCCACGTTCTGGCTCGATAATGATGGCTTGCCTTACATGGTTTTCTGCCACGAATGGTTGCAAAACTGGAACGGAACTGTCGAGAAGATTCAGTTGAAACCTGACCTTAGCGGCACCGTAGAGGGCACAAGGAAGTTGCTTTTCCGTGCTTTTGATTCGCCGTGGAGCCGTGAGAAACAGGCCGACGGAACGATTACGGCAAACAAAGTCACCGATGGTCCTTTCGTGTTTCGCACGCAAACAGGGCGTTTAGGGATGCTCTGGACCAGTTGGGTATTCGGTGACTATACGCAGGGAGTGGCGTATTCTGAGAGTGGCACACTCGATGGTCCGTGGGTGCAGGAGGCAAAGCCTATCACTCCGCCAAACTATGGGCACGGCATGATGTTCCGTACTTTCGACGGGCGACTGCTACTCTGTTGCCATTCGCATAAGAAAGTAAACGGCAGAACCATCCGCAAACCTGCGTTCTTTGAGGTTGACGATACAGGCGACAAAATCATATTAAAACATTCAGCCGAACAATGAAAAGACTATTTTTTCTCTTTATATTATGTAGTGCCGTGGCGTTAGAGGGAGCGGCACAAGAGTTCGCATTCAACAAGGGGATGCTCAAACTGCACTACCGCGAGAAGGCATACAACCCTTCGGCTGCAGGAAAGAGTATGCTCGTGGTATATCTGCATCCGCGAAGTGCACGTGGACATAAGAACGAGACACAGACCAAGACGCCTGGCTACAAAGCCATAGACCACTATCTCGACAGCATCGGCATGAAGGCTGTACTGCTTGCGCCACAGTGCGAAGAGGCTCGGCACTGGAACGAATACAGTTCTCCGGTGGGCAAATACTTCAGCGACGTGGTCTATGACTTCATCGACGACTATGCCAACAGCCACAACATCGACAAGAGCCGCATCTTCGTACTCGGCGAATCGTTTGGCGGCAGTGGCGTCTGGCGGCTCGTGAGCGACTATCCAGGATACTTTGCCGCAGCTATGCCAGCCGTTTGCAGTCCGAAGCTCGACCGCCTGCAGCGCTTCGTAAAGTTGGGCAAGGCAGCAAAAACACCGCTATGCATCGTCGTAGGCGAACGCGACCAGATATACGGCCCAGCGGTAATGGCACCCTACATTGACACCCTGACCAAGAAGAACTGCCGCATGAAATACATCATCCTCCCTGGTATGAACCATCAGCAAGCCTGTCTGAAGGCATACACCAACGAGGCACTCGACTGGATGTTCAAGCGTTGAACAACCCAAAACGAACGATATAATTCGAGAACTCGAACTCTCGAATCCTCGAAATTGAACGCTTAACTCCAAAAAACATTGCAGCAATGTTGAGTCGAACATTGCAGCAATGTTGGGGTCAACATTGGAGCAATGTTTTTCCGACTTTAGCGCTCAACCCTCCAATGCCAAAAGGGCGACTGGAGTAAACAAAAGCAATCGGCTTGCCGCTTTCACAAAGCCTAATAGGCGACTGAAAGAAAAATATTTGAAAATTATGAACTTTTTTCTTTGAAAAATAACTAATATTTAGTAATTTTGCAGCAGTAATGGCAAAATGCCTTTTTCGACCGATAATTAGGGAAAAATTAAATAAAGAAATATATGGGAATCTTTTCATTTGTCCAGGAGATTGCAATGGACCTTGGAACAGCCAACACGATTATCATCAGCAACGACAAGATTGTCGTTGACGAACCGAGTGTAGTGGCTGTAGATAGACATTCCGACAAGATGATTGCTGTTGGCGAGAAAGCAAAGATGATGTACGAGAAGACACACGACAACATCCGTACCATACGCCCTCTCTACAACGGAGTGATTAGCGACTTCTCAGCTTGCGAGCAGATGATGCGCGGACTTATCAAGATGGCTCACACGGGCAGCAAGTTCTTCTCGCCATCATTGAGAATGGTCATTGGCGTGCCTTCGGGCAGCACAGAAGTCGAGCTGCGTGCCGTACGCGACGCTGCCGAACATGCAAACGGCCGTGACGTCTATCTCATATTCGAGCCTATGGCAGCCGCTATCGGTATAGGCGTCGATGTTGAAGCGCCAGAAGGAAACATGGTTGTTGACATCGGCGGCGGTACAACCGAGATTGCCGTGATATCATTAGGCGGAATCGTATCGAACAATTCCATCCGTGTGGCTGGTGATGACTTTACTGCCGACATACGCGACTACATGAGCCGCCAGCACAACGTGAAGGTTTCCGAGAGAATGGCAGAACGAATCAAGATACACGTAGGCGCAGCAATCACCGACCTTGGCGACAATGCACCAGAGGATTACCTCGTGAACGGACCAAACCGCATCACGTCGCTCCCTGTACATGTGCCTATCTGCTATCAGGAAATAGCCCACTGTCTCGACCGATCAGTGGCAAAACTCGAAGTGGCAGTGCTCAATGCACTCGAAAATACGCCTCCGGAACTCTATGCCGACATAATAAAGAACGGCATCTATCTCACCGGTGGAGGTGCCTTGCTGCGTGGCCTCGACAAACGATTGTCGGAGAAAATCAAGATTCCATTCCACATAGCAGAGGATCCATTGCATAGTGTAGCCAAGGGAGTAGGCATAGCATTGAAGAATGTTGACCGCTTCCAGTTCCTGATGAGGTAAAGATGCGAAATCTGATAGAGTTCATCCAGAGGTTCAATCACTGGATTTTGTTCCTCTTCTTGGAGATAATAAGTCTGACACTGCTCTTTAGCTATAACGGCTATCAGGGCAGTGTATGGTTTTCGTCAGCCAATTCCATGGCTGGCACAATGCTCGAATGGGACTCCAATTTCGACAATTTCTTCTCGCAAGCAGCAATAAACGACAAACTCACACAGACCAATCTCGACCTTCAAGCCGAAAACGACCGACTGCGTGAAGCTCTGGCAAAGACACGGCAGAAAGTCGATACGAAAGACAAAATCACTTACCAATACATTCCAGCAAAGGTGGTAAGCAACACTTTGAACGAGGTAAACAACCTGATAACCATAAACAAGGGCAGTGCCGACGGCGTAAGGAAAGACATGGGAGTGGTCGATGGCAACGGTGTTGTGGGTATAGTCTATCTTGTTGCAAAGCATTACAGCGTGGTCATTTCGGTGCTGAACTCACATTCAAACATCAGTTGCGTCATTCGCGACCGCGGATATTTCGGCTATCTACTGTGGGAAGGAAACGAACCAGACGTAGCTTACGTTAATGACATACCGCGACATGCACACTTCAAAATAGGCGACTACGTGACCACAAGCGGCTATTCGTCGGTATTTCCACGTGGAATCTCGGTAGGAAAAATCATCGCATCATACAACTCAGCCGATGGATTGTCGTATAAATTAAAGGTAAGCCTTGCGACAGACTTCAGCCATCTGCGCGATGTGAGGGTTATAAACAACTCGTCATTCAAAGAAAGAATAAAAATAGAACAGGCGGCAAAGGACTCGCTTACAATGTTGTAAATGGAATTACTCGTTAGAAGAATAATATGGTTTGTGGTGTTGTGCTTGGTGCAAGTGCTTGTGCTGAACCATGTACACGTGTTCCACTACGCCACACCATTGCTGTTCATATACTTTATAATGAAGTTCCCAATCGGTTATGAACGTTGGGCACTGCTGTTGTGGGGCTTCTTCATGGGACTTATCATCGACATTTTCACCAACATCCCTGGTGTTACTGCGGCTTCGTTGACGATAATGAGTTTCGTGCAACCGTATCTCCTGCAACTATTCATACCAAAAGACGACTACGCAACAATGCTACCATCAATGAAATCATTGGGCTTTGAAGTATTCTTCAAGTATGCACTGACCGTTGTTCTGCTGTTCTCGATACTGTTCTACACATTCGAAACATTCAATCTTTTCAGTTTCGGCGACTGGTTGCTTCGAGTGGTTTGCAGCACGATAATCACACTTATCTTCGTTCTTATAGTCGAGAAATTCAATAAGCATGACTGATTTTGAACTCGGAAACAGGAAGTATGTCATCATCGGTGTGGTTGTTGTCATCGTGTTGATTTATGTAATCCGCCTTTTAGGATTGCAGGTTTTCAGCAGCGACTACAAGAAATACGCCGACAGCAATGCTCTCCTTTATAAAAATGAATTCCCGTCGCGAGGAGTTATAAAGGACAGAAACAACCATCTGATGGTTTATAACCAGCTCACATACGACTTGATGGTAGTGGTGAATGAGATCAAACCAGGCATGGATACGATTGACTTCTGCCGATGTATAGGCATAACAAAGCAGGAATTTATTGAGCGCATGGACAATATAAAGGACGTCAGCAAGAATCCAAACTACTCGCGTTTCTCGCAACAACTGTTCCTTCCACAGCTTACAATGCGCGAATTCAACGTACTTCACGAGAAGATGTTCCGCTTTCCAGGCTTCCATGTCCAGAAGCGATCCATTCGACAATACCACTATCCATACGCAGCACACGTGCTTGGAGAGGTGGCACAAGTATCGCCAATGGACATTGAAGAAGACGATTACTATCAATCGGGCGACTACATAGGCAAGATTGGAGTGGAACGTTCGTACGAGGAATACCTGCGTGGCGAAAAGGGAGTCCACATTATGCTGCGCGATGCACGAGGCAGAATACAGGGCAGTTACAAGAATGGCGCCCTTGACAAGAAGCCACGACCAGGGCGCAACCTTACGCTTGGCTTGGACATAGAGTTGCAAAAGCTTGGCGAAACTCTCATGAAAGGCCGCAAGGGAAGTATTGTTGCCATCGAGCCATCCACGGGAGAGATTCTTTGCATGGTGTCTGCTCCATCGTATGATCCTCGGCTTCTTGTCGGCAGAAACAGGGGAAAGAACCATCTGAAGATGCAAGAAGACGAGAACCGCCCTCTGCTCAACCGTGCCATAACAGGACTTTACCCTCCTGGTTCTACGTTCAAACCAGCACAAGGACTTGTTTTTCTCAACGAAGGAATAACGAATGCAGGCACTGCCTACCCTTGTCATGGAGGCTTCCTTCACAAGGGATTGAAAGTTGGATGCCACTATCATCCGTCGCCGCTCACCATGGAACCAGCCCTTGCCACAAGTTGCAACGGCTTCTTCTGCTGGGGACTATATTATATGATGTCCAACAGAACCAAGTACAAAACAATAGACGAAGCCATGAACAAGTGGCGTGACTACATGGTCAGCATGGGCTTTGGCTATAAACTTGGCGTGGATTTGCCTGGCGAAAAGCGCGGATTGATACCTAACGCCGAGTTTTACAACAAGGCATATTCTGGTTTTTGGAGTGGTTTGACCGTCATAAGCATCAGCATCGGACAAGGTGAAGTGCTCCTTACTCCACTGCAGATAGCCAATCAGGCAGCCACAATCGCAAACCGCGGCTACTATTACATCCCTCATGTAGTAAAGGAAGTACAGGGTTTGCCATTGGATACAATCTACACCGAACAGCATCATACCATGGTCAAACCAAGGTATTACGACTATGTTATCCGCGGTATGCGTCAGGCAGTCACGGGCGGAACGTGTACGGCAGCAAACATTCCTGGGCTTTCAGTATGCGGAAAGACTGGTACGGTACAGAACCGTGGTTCCGACCATTCAGTATTTATGGGCTTTGCACCAATGCGTAATCCTAAGATTGCCATCGCTGTATATGTCGAGAATGGTGGTTTTGGTGCGTCGAGTGCAGTGCCAATAGCGGCTCAGATGTTCCAAGGATTTTTTAATAACAACAAGTAATGGTCAACAACAAGATAATAAACAACAGTCGTCCGAGCATATTTCGCACCATAGATTGGTGGGTTGTAGGCATATATTTGTTCATGCTCGTGTTCGGATGGTTCAGTATCTGTGGCGCAAGTTATACGTATGGCGACGCAGAACTCTTCGACCTTTCGTCGCGTTCCGGCATGCAGATAGTATGGATTTGCACGGCTCTTGCGCTTGCATTGGTCATAATGCTGCTCGACTACAACATGTTCGACGCCTTTGCCTATATTGTCTATGGGGTGTTTATCATCGTTTTGTTCCTTACAATCTTCAATCCGAAGCAGATACATGGTTCGCGTTCATGGATTGTAATGGGCCCTATAAGGATTCAACCTGCCGAGTTTGCAAAGTTCGCTACGGCACTTGCGGTGGCGAAATTGATGAATTCCTACGACTTCAACCACAACCGTCTTCGCCATTGGGCACTCGCCATCGGCATGGTATTGGTGCCTATGCTGTTCATCATCCTGCAAAAGGAAACCGGTTCGGCACTGGTCTATCTCGCATTTTTCCTCATGTTCTATCGCGAAGGCCTCTCGGGAAGTGTGCTGTTTGTAGGCGTTGCGATGGTGTATTACTTCACTGTAGGACTGAAATATGCCGATATAAACATGCTCGGTACGCCCACTTCTTTAGGCACATTCCTCGTTCTGCTTGGCGTTATCGTCTTTTCCATTGGCATGGCATACGTGTATGAACGCAACAAAAAGGAGCTTTACACGCTCTCAGCCGTGGCTTTAGGCACGACGCTTTTCTTCGTTCTTTTCTCGAAATTCGTCATTCCTTTCAACGTAAACATCGTTATGGGCATACTCAGCGGTGCGCTCATCGTGTGGTTTTTGTTCAAAGGTTTCAAGAATAGTTTCATGCATTACGTCTATATTGCAGTGTTTGCAATAGGTTCGATAGGCTTTTTCGTATCGGCAGACTACGTGTTGAACGACGTGATGAAACCCTATCAGCGTGCGCGAATCAACGTTCTTCTCGGGTTGGAGAAGGACATTACGGGCATCGGTTACAACGTACACCAAAGCGAGATAGCCATCGGTTCAGGCGGATTTGCAGGCAAAGGTTTCCTAAATGGCACGCAGACAAAGCTGAAATACGTGCCTGAGCAAGACACCGACTTCATCTTCTGCACCATTGGCGAAGAGGAAGGTTTCCTCGGTTGTCTCGCCGTGTTGCTGCTGTTCCTCGTACTGATAGTGCGAATTATCTATCTGTCCGAGCAACAAGCCACGCGGTTTGCCCGAGTCTATGGGTATTGCGTCGCGAGTATCTTCACGTTCCACATCTTCATAAACATAGGCATGGTACTCGGCATGACGCCAGTGATAGGCATCCCTTTGCCATTCTTCAGTTATGGAGGTTCGTCGTTGTGGGGCTTCACGTTGTTGCTGTTCATCTTCCTACGCCTTGATGCTGGCCGCAAACTTGCTGCCGAATTGTAACGCATCGCGGCTTTTCAACTCACATTATAATATATGCGCACGCGCATACGCGCGAAAGAGAAGGCGGATTTCTGCATTCACTCATTAAAGCCTGTGTATTTATAATAGAGAAAAATAATATGATGTATGGTGTGCTTCATACTGAAGCCCATGTATTTTGGTGGTGTGGCAGCGCTTAAGAACAAGTTCTTGCGCTGCCACACCACCAAAATACACCACTAACGTGGCCATCCATACACCATATAAAAAATATGCTCCGCATAAAAAATATCTCACTTCGTTCGTAAAAAATATGGATGGTTATAGGTTGAAGGTTGTAAGTTGTGGGTTACCCAAAACCAATAACCGATAACCAACAACCTATAACCATTATCATTTTTTATGGCCAACGGCCACATTTTTTACCGTAAGGTATTTTTTCATTTCATTATGTGTGGCTCTTCGGAACGAAGAGCGATGTGGTGGTTGCGACTGTGCGTTATGAACTTGTTCATATAGGCACAGACGTAACCACCACATCATGGCTGCCAAGGCAGACACACATAATGAAATGTATTTTGATCTTATTGACAATACAGCGCTTTGCAAATGATGTGATTTCTGCGGCATTTTTTTGCCCTGAAAACGGTATGCCTTGTAGGTATCTCTGTTGGGGGTGTTGGAACATTCTTAGAATGTTCGGCGTAACATTCTTAGAATGTTCACGTGAACATTCTAAGAATGTGCAAACGAGTAAAGCGTTCGACTGAAAAAAAACATACGTCTCACACGAAAAAAACATAGCACAAATGTGGCAAAAACAAAATAAAATTCTTAATTTTGTATGCCGAACAATTAAAACACTTCATACGCTCTATGAAACATACATTTATTAGAACACTGACATCAGCGTGCATTGCCGTGAGTGCTTCTGTTGCAGCAGTGGCGGAACATAATGCGTGGGAGGACCAGAACTTACTGCAAATAAGCCGTGAGGCACCACGATGCTCATACCACCAAGAGGGGACTCTCTCGCTCAACGGAATGTGGAAATTCCTTTGGACAAAGACTCCCGACGAGCAGCCAAAAGGTTTTTACAGTAAAGGCTTCAACGATGAGGGCTGGACTTTGTTCCCTGTGCCAGGCGATTGGGAAATGAATGGTTACGGCACGCCAATATATTCGAGCAGCGGATATACGTTCAAGATAAACCCACCATACGTGATGGGTACGCCAAAAGAGAAATATACGGCATTCATCGAACGCAATCCTACTGCCTCATACCGACGCACATTCAAGGTGCCAGAAGCATGGAACGGCCGCGAGGTTTATATTCGATTTTGTGCGGTTTCATCGGCATTTTCTTTGTATTTGAACGGCAAGTTCGTAGGCTATTCGCAAGGAAGCATGGAGCCTGCAGAGTTCAACATCACGAAATATATTGAGCCGGAGAACGTCGTAGCGCTTCAAGTAATGAAATACAGCGACGGAAGTTATCTCGAAGATCAGGACATGTGGCGCATCGCAGGCATTCATCGCGACGTATATCTATACTCTACGCCAAAGATTCATATAAGGGATTTCGGCATCAGAACCATTCTCGACAACGATTACAACAATGCAGAACTGGTGATTCATCCTGAGCTTTCGCTTGCCGATGACGCTAAAGTTGACTTAGACAACTGCACGATTACGGCAGAACTTTTCGATGCCGAAGGCAAGATGGTGCTTGATTCTGTGATGGAGCATGGTGTATCCGACATACTTAACCTCAACCATAAGGCAAAGATAATGAACGATCGCAACCCTCAACGCGGTTATGCCAAGTGGGGATGGCTGTCGTCGAAGGTCATTCATCCGCACCTCTGGACAGCAAATACACCTTATTTATATACGCTCAAGCTGAGACTCAACGACGGAAACACGGTCATCGAGGAGCAAACAACGAAAGTAGGATTCAGAAAAATAGAGATAATCGACGGCCGTATGCTCGTCAATGGCAAGCAGATAAGGCTTCGCGGAGTGAATCGTCACGAGATGGATCCACGCACCGGACACGTCATGAGCGAAGAGCGTATGCTTCGCGACATACAACTAATGAAGCAAGCCAACGTCAATGCAGTGCGCACCTGTCACTATCCTGACAATGAACGATGGTATGAATTGTGCGACAGTATCGGACTTTATGTGCTCGATGAAGCCGACATAGAGGAACATGGACTGCGCGGACAATTAGCAAGCGACGCATCCTGGCTCAATGCTTTCATGGACCGAACGCAACGAATGGTGGTACGCGACCGCAATCATCCGTCGGTAATAATGTGGAGTTTGGGCAACGAATCGGGTTGGGGACCAAACTTTGCAGCAACGGCAGCATGGATTCATGAGTACGACCCAACAAGGTTTGTGCATTATGAGGGTGCACAAGGCGATGATAACATAGACCCAAAAAGCGTCGATGTAATCAGTCGTTTCTATCCTCGCACGCAGGATGAATACCTGAATCCAGGCGTGAAGGACGGCGATATGGAGCGTCCGGAGAATGCCCGATGGGAAAGATTGCTGTCAATCGCCCGCAAGACAACCGACAATCGGCCTGTGCTTACATCAGAATATGCCCATGCAATGGGCAATGCGCTGGGCAACATGAAGGAGTATTGGGATGAGATTTACTCTCACCAGCGTATGCTCGGAGGCTTTATCTGGGAATGGGCAGACGGCGGAATCATGGCTTCGAAGCATAGTGGAGAGTATGCAAAAGTGGATAAGAATGGGAAAATGATAGCCTACGGCGGCGACTTTGGCGATAATCCTAACCTAAAAGCATTCTGTGTCAAAGGCGTTATAACAGGCGACCAACAGACTACACCTAAATATTATGAGGTGAAACAAGTGTATTCGCCCGTTGATTTTAAGCTCGTAGATGGCAAGGCACAACTGAAATCTCTCGATGAAACCGACGATATTTCGCAGTATCAGGTCGTAGAAAAACGAGTGAAAGGCGAGTTTGGCGACGAGTATCTTAACGTGAAAGCTGTGCTGAAACAGCCTACTCTTTGGGCAGACAAAGGGCATGTCGTGTTTGAGAAACAGTTCAACATCTCCCCAGCCTTACCAAAAAGTAATGGAGCAAAGAGCCTCAGCACAACCATTACTCAAGGCAAGAAAGCAAATCTACCACTCTTGGGAGAGGTGAGTGAAAGGTTGCTGCGTGCACCATTGGACAACGATAAGGGCTTCGGCAACTGGATAGCAAAGGAATGGAGCAAGATGACAGTGGCTGATTCGGTTGACGTAAAATACGAATACAGCGAATGTCGCGACGGAAGTATTGACCTCAAAGTGACGTTCACACCACGTCCTGGCACGATACCTCTGCCTTGCTACGGCATCACTCTTACACTTGACCCAGCACTGCAACAGCTTTCATGGTATGGTCGTGGACTCATTGAAGACTACCCTGACCGCCAATCGGCAACGTCGATAGGACGTTGGAAGTCAACCGTTGATGAGCAGTATTTCCATTATGCACGCCCACAAGATGGCGGCAACCATAGCGACACTTACGAACTCAAGATAACCGACAAGCGCGGACATGGCTACAAGATTACAGCAATCGACGCACCGTTTGTGTTCTCTGCCCTGCCTTATTCCGACGAACAATTAACAACTACGGCACACGACTGCGACCTGAAAGACGAAGGAAAGACCTTCCTCAACCTCAATGCAGCCATAATGGGCATAGGCAACAGCAGTTGCGGTCCAGGCGTATTAAAGAAATACGCCCTAACCGAAAACCAATACAGCCTGCACATCAACATAAAAAGGCTGTGAAAAGTTTGCATTTTTCGGTGAATTGTCGTAATTTTGCATCCCGATAGAAAAAGCATAACATAAAGCAGTATGAAAATAGAAGAACAGTTGACTGCCTCGGTGATGGCAGCAGTAAAGGAGTTATATGGGCAGGAGATTGCACCGCAAATGGTGACACTGCAAAAGACGAAGAAGGAATTTGAAGGCAACCTTACGCTTGTTGTCTTTGCATTGTTGAGGGTGTCGCGCAAGTCGCCTGAGGCTACGGCACAGGAGATAGGCGAGTACTTGGTGAAGAACGATGGGAACGTTGCGAAGTTCAACGTGATAAAGGGATTCCTCAACCTCAGCATCTCTGACTCGTCGCTGATTGAACTGCTGCAGAAGATTGACGCCGATGATGATTTTGGCAAGAAGCCAGTGACCGACGAATCTCCGTTGGTAATGATAGAGTATTCGTCGCCGAATACCAACAAACCACTGCATCTTGGGCATGTGCGCAACAATTTGCTTGGCTGGGCATTGTCGCAGATAATGGCAGCAAACGGCAACAAGGTGGTTAAGACGAACATTGTCAACGACCGTGGCATACACATCTGCAAGTCGATGCTGGCATGGTTGAAGTGGGGAAATGGTGAGACACCAGAGTCGTCGGGCAAGAAGGGAGACCATCTGATTGGCGATTATTACGTGCTGTTCGACAAGAAGAATAAGGAGCAGGCCGCTGGTCTTGCCGAAGGAGAAGAGACTCCATTGATGAAGGAGGCACGCGAAATGCTTGTGAAATGGGAAGCAAACGACCCTGAAGTGCGAGCACTCTGGCAAAAGATGAACTCATGGGTTTATGACGGCTTCGGCGAGACATACAAAGCTCTCGGCGTAGGATTCGATAAGATTTACTACGAATCAGATACCTATCTCGTAGGAAAGAAGAAGGTTGAAGGTGGACTTGAAAGTGGGATTTTCTTCCGCAAGGACGACAATAGCGTGTGGGCAGACCTTACTGCCGACGGACTTGACCAGAAACTCTTGCTCCGCAGCGACGGCACCTCGGTATATATGACGCAGGATATTGGCACCGCAACATTGCGATTCCAAGACTTCCCTATCGACAAGATGATATACGTTGTTGGTAATGAGCAGAACTATCACTTCCAGGTTTTGTCGCTTCTATTAGACAAACTCGGCTTCAGTTGGGGCAAAGACCTCGTACACTTCTCGTATGGAATGGTGGAACTGCCTAACGGAAAGATGAAGTCGAGGGAAGGAACAGTGGTAGATGCAGACGACTTAATAGAGACAATGATAGCCGATGCACGCCACACAAGCGACGAAGCCGGAAAGTTCGTAGATATGGAGGAAGGCGAAAAACAAGAGGTGGCACGTATCGTAGGGCTTGGTGCACTGAAGTATTTTATATTGAAAGTGGATGCCAGAAAGAATATGCTGTTCAATCCTGCCGAAAGCATAGACTTCAACGGAAACACGGGACCGTTCATTCAATATACATACGCACGCATACGAAGCATCATGCGTAAGGCAGAAGAGCAGAAGATTTCAATCAATGCAAGTGCCATCAGTGGTGATTTGAACGAAAAGGAAATAGCACTCATCCAGCAGATGAACAGTTTCCCTAACGCAATAGAACAGGCTGCAAACGACTATAATCCGAGCAGCATAGCCAACTATTGCTACGAGTTGACGAAGAACTTCAACCAGTTCTACCACGATTGTAGCATACTTCAGGCAGAGAGCGAGGAGAAGAAACTCGTTCGACTTGTCATAGCAAAGAACGTGGCGAAGATAATAAAAACCGGCATGTCGCTCCTCGGCATCGAAGTTCCTGAGAGAATGTAATGGAGGCGTGGTGCGTTGATGCCGCATGCAGTGGCAATCCAGGACCGATGGAATACCGATGTGTTGACCTCGCAACAAGGCGACAGATATTCCATTTTGGTCCAATACAAGGGACAAACAACATAGGTGAGTTCCTTGCGATAGTCCATGCAGCGGCACTGATGAAGCAACAAGGCATCAAGGACACCATAATATATAGTGACAGTGTGAGTGCTCTTGCATGGGTAAGAAACAAAAAGAGTAAGACACAACTACAACTTTCAGACAAGACGGCACAAGCCTTAGAACTTGTCCGACGCGCTGAGTTATGGCTGCAGAACAACCCTGACCTACCCAAAATAGAGAAATGGAATACACGGGAACAAGGCGAAATTCCCGCAGACTTCGGAAGGAAATAACAAGAGGAAAAACAAAGTGACACCCAAATATCGAGATCTCGATATCTCGTAATCACGAAAAAAAAGAAAAATCTTAAAGTATAACGTATGAAAAAATCATTATTTATTGCACTCGTCGCAATGTTTGCAATCTGTTGCCAAGCAGAAGCAAAGTACACAAAAAGCATCTCAATCTTTGGCGATTCGTATTCAACTTACGCAGGTTACTTGCAGCCTGACACAAACTTCGTCTGGTATGAAAGCCAGCCAGGCAAGTGGCGCAACGATGTTCATAAGGTGACAGAAACGTGGTGGCACCAACTGATTAAGAACAATGGTTACAAGCTTTGCGTAAACAATTCATTCTCTGGTTCGACAATCTGCAACACGGGATACGTTGACAAAAAGACCGGAAAGCATCAAGATTACTCTGACCGTTCTTTCGCCACACGCCTTGACAATCTCGGCAACCCTGACATTATACTTGTCTGCGGTGGAACAAACGACAGTTGGGCTGGTGCTCCAATAGGCGAATACAAGTACAGTGACTGGACAAAAGAAGACCTTTACTTGTTCCGCCCTGCAATGGCTTATATGCTTGAAGGACTGATAAACCACTATCCAAACGTAGAGATATACTTCATCCTCAATTCCGAACTCAAGGAAAGCATAAATGAAAGCTGCCGAACCATCTGCGCTCACTACAATGTTCCGCTGATTGAACTCAAGGACATTGACAAGCAAGGCGGTCATCCATCGATAAAAGGAATGAAGTCATTTGCCGAACAAGTGGCAAAAGCAATAAAGTAAGTGATTACATTTTTGCACAAAAAACATAGTAATGTGCAACAAAAAAGTCATTTTTTGCAAAAAAATTTGTATATTTGCGAAAAATATTGTTCCTTTGCACTCGATTTTGTTTTGTTGTGCATAAAAGCCAACAAATATAAAGGAAATTATTAACACATTAAAAGAATATTTATTATGTCTGAAATTGAACAGAAAGTAAAAGCAATTATCGTAGAGAAACTTGGTGTAGATGAATCAGAAGTTAAGGCAGAAGCAAGCTTCACTAACGACCTTGGTGCTGATTCACTTGATACAGTAGAAATGATCATGGAGTTCGAAAAGGAATTTGGTGTTTCCATTCCAGACGACCAGGCAGAAAAGATTTCTACTGTAGGCGACGCTATCAAGTTTATTGAAGACAACAAACAGTAATATTTTTTTATGTGCAGAAGAGTTGTCGTAACGGGGCTTGGTGCACTTACTCCATTAGGCAATGACGTAGAAACCTCTTGGAAGAACATCATTGCAGGCAAAAGTGGAGCAGGTCCTATTACCAAATTCGACGCATCGAAGTTCAAGACGCAATTTGCTTGCGAGCTGAAGGACTTGGATGTAACCCAATACCTTGACCGTAAGGAAGCCCGGAAGATGGATATTCATTGCCAGTATGCAGTGATTGCTGCAAAACAGGCAATGGAAGATTGTGGTTTGGACTTGGAGAAAGAAGACAAGACCCGCATTGGCGTAATCCTCGGTACAGGCATCGGTGGCGTTACTTCATTCCAGACAGACGTGATGGAGTATCAGCGCAACATTGAGATGGGACCGAGATACAGTCCTTTCTTCATCACTAAAGTCATTACGAGCATGTCGCCTGGTGAAGTCAGTATCAGGTACGACCTCCAAGGTCCAAACTATACAACGACATCAGCATGTGCTTCAGCTTCACACGCAATCTCCGATGCTTTCAATATGATTCGCCTTGGCAAAGCCGACGTGATGCTTAGCGGAGGTTCGGAGTGCGCAATAATCGACTGTAGTGTCGGCGGTTTCAACTCTATGCACGCATTATCCACGCGTAACGACGACCCACTTCATGCCTCACGACCTTTCTCAAAGAGTCGCGATGGTTTCGTTCTCGGTGAAGGCGGTGCCATATTAGTATTGGAAGAACTTGAGCATGCAAAGGCTCGCGGTGCGAAGATTTATGCCGAATTGGTTGGTGTAGGAATGAGTGCCGACGCACATCACATCACAGCACCTCACCCAGAGGGACGCGGAGCAAAGCTCGTGATGCGTTCTGCCCTTGCCGATGCAGGATTGAAACCTTCGGACATTGACTATATCAATGTGCATGGAACAAGCACAGGTCTTGGTGATATTGCTGAGGTGAAAGCCATTCTCGATGTATTTGGCGAGGATGCTTACAAGTTGAACATCAGTTCTACGAAGTCTATGACAGGCCATCTTCTCGGTGGTGCCGGCGCAATTGAAGCTATGTTTACAGTGCTTTCAATACGCGACAACATCGTTCCACCAACCATCAACCACGAAGACGGCGACGAAGACGAAGAGATTGACTACAAGTTGAATTTCACTTTCAACGAAGCACAAAAGCGTGAAGTACGTGCTGCCATGAGCAATACTTTTGGATTTGGTGGTCACAACGCATGTATTGTTTTCAAGAAATATGTATAATTTCATAGATAAATTAAGGCTCCCATTTCGTAAGGAACGGGAGCTTTTTTCGTCTTTATACTCCATTTTAGGCTTCTATCCAAAGGATTTGCAGCCATATAGAACTGCGCTGATTCATCGCAGTTTGAACATGAACAGGTCAAACGGCATCAACAATGAGCGTTTAGAGTTTCTCGGCGACGCCATTGTAGGAGCTATCGTTGCCGATGTCGTCTATCATCATTTCCCAAACAAGAAGGAAGGATTTCTCACCGAAGCACGCAGCAAGATAGTAAAACGCGATAGCCTCGGCAAACTTGCAAGCGAAATAGGTCTTATCAACTTGATAAAAAACTCAAACCATAGCCATAGCCACAACAGTTTCATGGGTGGAAATGCACTTGAAGCTCTCATTGGCGCGATATATATTGACAGGGGTTATCCATACTGTGAACGTTTCATCAAGAAGCGCATCATCGACAAACTTATCAATATAGATAAGGTGGCATATAAGGAAGTGAACTTCAAAAGCAAACTTATCGAGTGGACACAGAAGAACCGTGTCATGCTGGAATATAAGCTTCTTGACGAGACACGCGACGAAAAATTCAACCCGATGTTTGAATATCAAGTGATGCTTGAAGGCATAGTCTGCGGCCAAGCCACTGGTTACACCAAGAAAGAGAGCCAGCAGAAAGTGTCAAAACTTGCGCTGACAAAACTCAAAAGCGACCATGCATTCATGGATTCCATCTTCTCAGCCAAGTCGGAACGCACAAAGTTAGACGAAGACCCAGTAGTAGGAATACCAATTTTCAGTTAAAAGAGAATGTATCTATACACCTTATATATATAGGCATCTATAAGATAAAATCTGCAAAACCAAATAATAACGACCATGACTTTAACTAATGTCGCACGAATGGTGTTCGCTCCTCGCATGAAAGCTCTGGAGAAACACAACGCACAAGGTGCTATGTTGCAGCAACAAGTGTTGCAGCGACTCGTAAGAACTGCACGCAATACAGAGTTTGGGCGAAAGCATAATTTCGATGCCATTGCCAATTACGACGACTTCGTGAAGCATGTCCCTGTCAACACTTACGAGGAATTGAAGGGCGACATTGACCGTATGCGTCATGGCGAGAGCGATATTCTCTGGCCTGGAACGGTGAAATGGTATGCCAAGTCGTCGGGTACAACCAACGACAAGAGCAAGTTTATTCCCGTAAGTCCACGCGGTTTGAAGCATCTGCACTACGCTGGAGGCACTGATGCCGTGGCGATGTATCTGCAAAACAATCCGAAGAGCCGCCTCTTCGATGGACGTAGTCTCATCCTCGGTGGCAGTCATTCGCCTAACTATAATCTGAAAAACAGCCTTGTCGGCGACCTTAGTTCTATTCTCATCGAGAACATAAACCCTCTGGTTAATCTTATCAGAGTGCCGAAAAAGTCAACTGCATTGCTCTCCGACTTTGAGATAAAACGCGAAAGAATAGCGCAAGAGACTTGCACCAAGAACGTCACAAATCTCAGCGGTGTGCCTTCATGGATGCTCAGCGTACTGACAAGAGTGATGGAAATTACGGGCAAAAGCCACTTGGAAGAAGTGTGGCCTAACCTCGAAGTATTCTTCCACGGAGGCGTAGCGTTCACTCCTTATCGCGAACAATACCGCCAGCTCATCACTTCGCCAGACATGCACTACATGGAAACATACAATGCCAGCGAAGGTTTCTTCGGCTTGCAGAACGATCCGTCGGACTCTTCAATGCTGCTGATGCTCGACTATGATTGCTTCTACGAGTTCATTCCGATGGACGAACTGGGCACTGAAAACCCTACAATCGTACCAATCTGGGGTGTGGAGACAGGCAGGAACTATGCCATGGTCATCACTACAAGTTGCGGACTTTGGCGTTACATGATAGGCGATACAGTGACTTTCACGTCAATCAACCCTTATAAATTCTTCATCTCCGGCCGCACAAAATACTTCATCAATGCCTTTGGCGAGGAACTGATACAGGATAATGCCGAGAAAGGTCTCGACTTTGCTTGCCGCCAGACGGGTGCCGAAGTGCTCGAATACTCTGCTGCACCTGTCTTCATGGACGGCAATGCCAAGTGCCGACATCAATGGTTGATTGAGTTCAGCAAGGAACCTGCGGACATAAATGAGTTTGCCGACATACTCGATCGCAAGCTGCAAGAGATAAATTCCGACTATGAAGCCAAGCGATACAAGGACATAACCCTTCAGCCTCTTGAGATTGTAAAGGCTCGAACTGGCTTGTTCAACGACTGGCTCAAGAGCAAAGGCAAGCTTGGAGGACAGCACAAGATACCGCGACTGAGCAATCATCGCAACAACATCGACCAGATGCTTGCCTTCAATTCACCTTCATAACAGGTTACAGGCAAGTTTCAGATCACCATAAGTGAATGCTTGGGAAAGGCAAAACAAAAGCCGCCGGAGAGAAATCCGGCGGTTGAAAAAGTTCCGACATTCACATGCCACATCTTTTTACCTTCAAAAAACTAACTAAAACCTATTATAACAAAAGCGATGTTTTACGACTGCAAAGGTAAGCAGTATTCGTAAAAGCATCGCTTTTTTTTCGTATTTTTTTCCGATTGTTGCTATCGTCAGCAACGATAATCAATGCCTTCACCATCCAAATCAACCGATAAGGATGACTTGGATGAGAGGTAATGTCTTAATGCAACGGCTTGATGAGAGTGTCGAAGTTGTTCTTCAAATCGCTCCAGTCAACCTTCACGTTTGTGCTGATGCCGTTGATATACTTCTCAATGTTGGTATATCCGTCGCCAGTGCAGTCCTTGTTTGCGTCGGAAGCATCGTTAGGATTCAGTCCATTTGCCTTTTCCCATTCGTCTGGCATACCGTCATTGTCGCTGTCAACGTATGGTTCGCCCTTGTATTCTGGGTAGCCTCCCATCTGTGAAGGATGCGTGATGATACCCTGCTTGTACGAGTCTTTTGGCAAACGGCGATACTTGAAGAGGCCTTCCTCGTTCATTGATTTCTTCGACAATCCCGTCATGTCTCCGTAAGGATCAGTCTTAGGAAGTTTCTTTTCGTAATATACTTCGCCTGTCCTTACCTCATTGATTACCCGCTGGTCAATGATGTCGCGCATCGGAAGCGTTGCTCCGGCATGGTCGAGCACGTAGTCGTAAGCCACCTGTGCAGGCATCAACTTGATGTAAGGCATCTCAAAAGGTTTGTCGGAACGCATGAATGGTTCGTATTCACCACAGTTAGGACTGGTCTCAACCTGTATTCCTCCGTTCCAGTTGTCCTTTGTTACTGCATCATTTCCTTCGACTATATTACCTGCGGCATACACTCTTCCGTACTGCTTATAAGGCAATTTGCTGCGACCTGCTTCGGGTTTGAGTATGCGATGGCCTATTGGAGAGTCCTTACTTGTGAGTGGTCCTGGCTTGTAATAGTTGTTTATCATGTTGAACATAGCCGTATAATCGCCGCCATCTGCCGAGCGATGTACCCAGTTATAGACCACATTGTTTGCGAAATTGAATATACCATTCCATCCAACCGACGGATTTCGGCCTGTATTATCAGCCCAAAGGTTGCGCATGAACGAGCAATTCTCGCCTCCGAGCGTGCTTCCGAATGAGTGATTCCACGTGTCGAGTGCCTTGGCAGAAATGGTGTTCTGTATCGTCACGTTCACTGTAGGGAGCTTGCGTGCCTTGCTTCCATCGCCTGGATCATACATGTGACGATAGAAACTGATGTTTTCGTCGAGTCCCCATTCGCATGAGCAATGGTCAATCATAATGTTACCGATAGGGTTTCCGCCGAAACTATCATCGCGACGTATCACGTTGGTCTCGCCACGACGGAAGCGCATGTGGCGCACAATGACGTCGTGTGTGTCAACCCAGAACGATTCTCCTGCGATGCAGACACCGTCGCCAGGTGCTGTCTGACCTGCTATAGTTATATAAGGTGCGCGTACTGAGATAGGAGTTTTAAGGCGAATGATGCCCGAGACGTTGAACACTACGATGCGTGCTCCGCCTTGTTCGCAAGCCCAACGGAACGAACCAGGGCCGTCGTCGTTAAGGTTAGTCACTGTCAACACCTTTCCTCCACGGCCTCCGAAAGTGTACATACCGCCGCCTTCAGCGCCTGGGAATGCCGGTATCGATGCTTGTGGCAGGTCGTAAGGACGCGATGCCCAAGGTATGTATGGGCGACCTTCCTTTGCTTCCTGAGCCACGATTTTCTCAGCCACAGCCCATGCCGAGTCGGAATGTGCCGTGCGAATCATTGCTACCTGAGCCTCCTGAGCCTTTGCTTCTTCGGTTAGTTGAGGGTACTGTGCGTGCGCAGCTTGAAGTCCGGCAACACAGCATAACATAAATAATAAACTTTTCTTCATTGTTTTTGTTTTTAATTAGTGCTTTGGTTAATTATGTTGCAAAGTTAACCAATTATTGTTTGCAAAAGAAATTATTTAAGTGTTTTTAAGTATTCGAACAGCGCAGTAGCAGTTTTTTATGTGTAAGATTTGAAGTTCACTTGCAAAAGATTGTATTATCATAAAGGATAAAAATGATATGATGTATGGTGTGCTTCATACTGAAGCCCATGTCGGTGTGATGTGTATCGGTGCTGATGAACAAGTTCTCAGCACCGATACACATCACACCGACACCACTAACGTGGCCATCCATACATCATATAAAAAATATGCTAACGCATAAAAAATACTTCACTTCGTTCGTAAAAAATGAAGGAGGGGGCTTTATTTTTTATGGCCAAAGGCCACATTTTTTACCGTAAGGTATTTTGTCTTTGTTATTGTCTTCGGCAGCTGTGAGTGGCTGTTCATCTGCATAGCCATGAGGTATGCAGATGAACTGACGCTCATAGATGCCAGGGATGCACTATAAGTGCAGACCTATACAAGAAGACAATAACAAAGTATTTTTATCCTTTCGTGTTACTTTATGTCAGTTCACTCTATAAGTAATTTCCGCTGAAATTTTCAACTGTACCATTCGAACGCTTGTTTTTGTGCGGTCGTGCGATAGCGTTACGAAGGTCGAGCGTTAAAGTGGTTCAAACATTGCTGCAATGTTCGACTCAACATTGCTCCAATGTTCGGACCAACATTGCTGCAATGTTTTTCGGAGTTAAGCGTTCAACTTCGAAATCTCGAATACTCGAGTTCCCGAATGATTTCGCTCGACTTGGGAAAATATTACGCTTGCTTGGCGGATTTTAAGCAAATTTAGGCAAAAGTATTACACTATATCAGTTATTTTTTGTACTTTTGCATCGATAAATGCACTGATATGAACACAAACGAGCAATTTGAGGCAGTGCTGGCGGAATGCCGCACGCTCTTCGCAAAGAAACTGCACGACTACAGCGCATCGTGGCGAATACTGCGGCCAGAGTCGCTGACAGATCAGATATTCATAAAGGCAAAGCGCATACGCACACTCGAAATATCGGGTGGCAAAGGCATGGTAGATGAAGGAATCAGACCGGAGTTCATCGGCATCATCAACTATGGCATCGTAGGACTGATACAGTTGGAGAAGGGATTTGTTGACAAGGTTGACGTAACCAACGACGAAGCACTTGCACTCTACGACCGCCACGCCAAGACCACGCTTGAACTCATGAAACGCAAGAACCACGACTACAACGAGGCATGGCGAGGCATGAGGGTGAGCAGCTACACGGACTTCATACTGACCAAACTGCAACGCACGAAGGAAATAGAAGACCTGAAAGGCGAGACGCTTGTGTCGGAGGGCATCGATGCAAACTATATGGACATGATAAACTATGCGACGTTCGGAGTGATTAAACTCGACGAAGCAGCAAACGAATAACGATGTTGAGGATTGTCGGAACGGTTCTGAGGCTTCTGCTTGGCGCAGTGTTTGCCTTCTCTGGCTTGGTGAAGGCGATAGATCCATTGGGCACTCAGTATAAGATAACCGACTATTTCACGGCATGGAACGTGAGCATTGGCGACACACAGGCACTCATTCTGGCTATCCTGCTCATTGTAGTTGAGTTCACAATAGGCGCATTCTTAGTGCTCGGAGTGCTCAGGAAGTGGGCTTCAGTGGGTGCACTGGCGTTTATGATAGTGATGACTCCCATCACGCTATGGCTTGCCGTGACCAACGAAGTGGCTGACTGCGGATGCTTTGGCGACGCGATTTTGCTCACTAATTGGCAAACTTTCGCGAAGAATGTGGTGCTTCTCGCCTTGGCAATAGCCGTAATCTTGCTGCCCGACAAGGTGTTTTCGCCGCTCCGCATACGTCGGTTGCTGGCACTTCTAAGCCCAATCGGCATAGCGGCACTGATTGGTCATTGCATCTATTGGCTTCCTGTAGTCGATTTCATGCCGTTCAGCGTGGGCTCGGATATAAGGGAAAAGATGGAGTTTCCCGCTGACGGAACGATGCCAGAGATATTGGATTTCTGCATTGAAACGCTCGAAGGAGAGGATGTGACCGACGAAATACTCGACAGCAAAGAGGCAATCCTGCTCGTTGCACCGTTCCTGCAGAACGCCGCAAAGGGCGATTCGACGGAATACAACCGCCTGTATCGCGCATCGGAAGGCAAGGATTTCTACTGTCTTACCGCAAGCAGCGAGGAAGAAATAGCCCGATGGCGACAAGAGACAGGTGCCGAATACGCCATCTATCACGCTGACGACATCATGCTAAAAACCATGATCCGCAGCAATCCAGGCATCATCCGCATGGAGAAAGGCGTGGTAACAGGCAAGTGGAATCATCATTCCCTACCACTGAAATAGGACATCTATAATCTATAGAATAGATAAAACAAACAACAAAAACACAAAAAAGAGAAAAATGAGAAAGAAAATTGTAGCAGGAAACTGGAAAATGAACATGAACCTGCAAGATGGTATTGCATTGGCAAAAGAGTTGAACGAGACATTGGCAGCCGACAAGCCTAACTGTGGTGTGGTTATCTGTACACCATTCATCCACTTGGCAAGCATCGCACAATTCCTCAATCAGGACATCATCGGCCTTGGTGCAGAGAACTGTGCAGACAAGGAAAAGGGTGCTTTCACGGGCGAAGTCAGCGCAGAAATGGTAAAGAGCACAGGCGCACAATACGTCATCCTCGGCCACTCAGAGCGTCGTGAATACTACAAGGAAACGCCGGAAATCCTTAAGGAAAAGGTGCTCCTCGCACAGAAGAACGGTCTTAAAGTCATCTTCTGCATAGGTGAAAGCCTTGAAGAACGTGAGGCAAACAAGCAGAATGAGGTTGTAAAAGCAGAACTCGAAGGCAGCGTTTTCAATCTTTCAGCAGAGGACTTCGGTAAGATTGTCATTGCTTACGAGCCAATCTGGGCAATAGGTACAGGCAAAACTGCTACTGCTGAACAGGCTGAAGAGATACATGCATACATCCGCAGCGTGATAGCTGAGAAGTATGGAAATGAGGTTGCAGACAACACTACAATATTATATGGTGGTAGCTGCAAGGCAAGCAATGCTCCTGAACTGTTCGCAAAACCTGACATCGACGGTGGTCTCATCGGTGGAGCATCGTTGAAGGCAGCCGATTTCAAGGGCATCATCGACGCTTGGAAGAAATAAAAACGATAATTTGTTTAGGTACCTGGCATGTTCAGGTACCTAAATATCTAAACTTCTGGAAGACAAAATTAAATTCCCATAATATGAAAAGAGTAATAGTCGTACTTGCAGTATTGGCACAGACAATGTCAATGTCGGCACAAAGTTTCCTGTGGCATCTGAAAAAATACGAGCCAGGCAAGGGTTCCATAGTCATAAAGCAAGACAAGTCGCTTGACTTTCTTATCGACAATCGCGAGCCTGAAATAGTTGTCGATACGCTTCCAAGCATCACCGAAGTAAAGGTTGAGGCACCGAAGACAAGGCGATTGAGGTACGACACACTCAAGACAAAGCCAACGATGCCCGACTTCCCGATAAGGAGAAAGATGATTTCAAGGTCGGATTCAACTTATCTTATGGGCGGAGCAAAGAAGATTATGACCAACTCGAAGAAGGTCGAAGGCTATCGCGTGCAGTTGTTTGCAGGTGGAAACACACGCGCCGACCGCCAGAAAGCCGAAGCCATAGGCAGACGGGCAAAGACATTGTTCCCTAATCAGCCTATCTACACGCACTTCTATTCGCCTCGTTGGGTTTGTAGAATGGGAAACTTTGAGGATATCCTTGATGCGCAGGCAGCACTCCGCAAGGCTAAAAGTGCCGGAATAAAAGACGCCTGCATAGTAAGGGGAATGATAAGTGTGAAGAAATGATATACCCAGAAACTAATTTCCGTGAGGGGCTCAACGAACTTGCCGTGCATTGCAAGGAGATGTTGAAGCTCATAGGCGAGGACACCGAACGCGAAGGTCTGCTTAAGACTCCTATGCGAGTGGCGAAAGCAATGCAGACAATGACATGCGGCTATACGATGGATCCGCACCAGGTATTGCGCGACGCATTGTTCAAGGAGGATTATTCGCAGATGGTGATAGTGAAGGACATTCCTTTCTTCAGCCTTTGCGAACACCATATCGTGCCTTTCTTCGGCAAGGTTCACGTGGCTTATATTCCCAACGGTTACATTACCGGACTCAGCAAAATAGCCCGTGTAGTTGACATTTATTCGCATCGTTTGCAGGTTCAGGAGCGTCTGACACTGCAAATAAAAGAGTGCATTGACGAGACTTTGAAACCTCTTGGCGTGATGGTTGTCGTTGAGGCACAGCATCTCTGTATGCAGATGAGAGGCGTGGAGAAGGTCGGTTCGATTACTACTACCAGCGAAATTAGCGGAGTATTCAAGAACCCGACAACAAGAAATGAGTTCATGAACTTGCTCCACGCATGATAGACCGCCATACCATAGACCGGATTATGGACGCCACCAACATTGTTGATGTTGTAGGCGAGTTTGTAACGCTCAAGAAAGCAGGCGTCAACTATAAAGGTCTATGCCCATTCCACAACGAGAAGACACCATCGTTTGTAGTGTCGCCAGCCAAGGGCGTTTGCCATTGTTTTGGTTGCGGAAAGGGTGGCAACTCCATAAATTTCCTTATGGAACATGAGCAGATGACTTATCCAGAGGCTCTGCGATGGCTGGCAAAGAAGTATAACATTGAAATTGTAGAAAAGGAACTCAGCGACGAGGAGAAGCAGGAAGCGACTGACAGGGAAAGTATGTTCATTGTCAACGAGTGGGCAATGAAACATTTTCAGGACATATTATATAATAATGTGGATGGTCAGGCTGTTGGAATGCAGTATTTCCGCACTCGTGGATTCCGCGATGATATAATAAAGAAGTTCCAGTTGGGCTATTCCCTGCCTGGGCGTGACGCATTTGCACAGGCGGCAACAAAGGCAGGATTCAAGGAAAAATACCTTGTTGACACTGGTCTTTGCTACAAGACAGACAACGGAATCTTGCACGACAGATACTACGGTCGCGTAATTTTTCCGTGGCTTTCAATGAGTGGCAAGGTTTGTGCCTTCGGTGGACGACTGCTCGATTCACGCACAAAAGGCGTCAGTCAGAAGTATGTGAACTCGCCTGAATCGGAAATATATCACAAGAGCAACGAACTTTATGGCATCTTCCAAGCCAAGAAAGCCATTGTCCGCGAGGACCTTGTTTATATGGTCGAAGGCTATACTGACGTGATTTCCATGCATCAATGCGGTATTGAGAACGTCGTAGCTAACTCTGGTACGGCATTGACCACACAGCAAATACGATTGCTTCATCGTTTTACTTCCAATATTATATTGTTGTACGATGGTGATGCAGCGGGCAAGAAAGCGGCTGTTCGCGGTACTGATATGCTTCTTGCCGAGGGGATGAACATAAAGATTGTGCTGCTGCCAGAGCCTGACGACCCTGACAGCTTCGCTCGTTCACACACGGTCGAGGAATACAAACAGTACATCGAAGCGAATAAAGTCGATTTCATCGTGTTCAAGATTCAGTTGATGCTCGAAGGAGTGACCGACCCCGTGCAGCGTTCTGAGGCTATAAGCAGCATAGTAAAGAGCATATCTGTAATTCGCGACCCGATAAAACGCGACACTTATATACGCGAATGTTCGCAGCGTACAGGCATGGCTGAGCGTACTCTTATTCGCACCATGAACAATTACATCCATGCCGAAATGGAAGAACGCGAGAAAAGGAAGGAACGCGAAAGCAACAATGAGATGCAATCTACGGAAGCTCCAGACATCCCAAATGCTCCAACCGCTCCAGTGCAACGGGCGACTCACGTTGATTCTCACACTACTGCCGAGGATATGTTGATGCAAGTCATCATTCGTCATGGCAACTCCGTAATGTATAACGACGTGACTTTTGACGATGGAACGAAAGGATCGATGAATGTTGCCGAGTTCATCAACTTCGACCTTCAGGCAGATGGAATGCAGTTCTCCACTCCAATCTACAATGACATCCTTGCAATGGCGGTCAATGAATCGGTGAAACCAAGCTTCAATTCGGAGCAATTCTTCACTCAACACCCCGACATCAACATAAGTCGTTTGGCAACTTCACTGTCTGTCAACAAATATCATCTCAGTCGAAGTCTCGAATATCACGAAGATGAAGCCGACATACAAAAGCAAGTCCTGCATCTTATGATGGATTTCAAATTGAATTTCTACCAGCAGCATCTCAAGCAACTGCAACTCGAATTGAAGCAATGCGGCAAAGATTTTGCCAAGATGAAGGCGTTGATGGAAGAAATTCGCACATGCCAAGAGCATCGGAACTTCCTTGCAAAAGAACTTGGCATCAACATCAAACGTTAATATTATAGGTGTGACCTGAATGAATTATGCTTTTCCACACCTTCAATCCTCCGCCACAAGTTGAATTGCCGACAAGGTTTACCTATCCTTTCTGCTATGAACCTCACCCGTTGGCAGTCATTGCATCGCAGCATTTGATAGGATTACTCGATGAAATCGACGTTTTTCGACGCATAGGTACAGGCAAAATGTTTGGTGTACTCGTAGTAAAGAGCGAGGAAAAGTTAGGTTTTCTTATGGCATACTCGGGCAATATAAGTCGTGAAATCATCGAGAAAAACGCCATTCTTCGCACGGATTTTGTGCCGCAAATCTACACTCTCCCCGAACATTCCATCCCAACAAACGCCGAAGAATCACGCCAATTGCAGGACTTTATCTTCTCTCAATACCGTATGCTCAATGCAAAAGGCGAGTCGCGCGACCTGCTTGAAATCTTCTCCGACACGCCTCTGAAGTATCCTCCTTCGGGCAGTGGTGACTGTTGTGCACCGAAACTTTTGCAGTATGCCTTCGCCAACAACATGCAACCCGTGTGCATGGCAGAGTTCTGGTATGGCAACAGCCCAAGCGACGAGATACGTCATCACCTCGTCTATTACCCTTCATGCCAAGGAAGATGCAAGCCCATACTCTCGTGGATGCTCGAAGGAATGGCTGTTGACCCCAATCCAATGGAAGAATATCCCGATGAAATGGGCAAAAAATTGAAGGTTGTATATGAGGACGACTGGATGTTAATCGTCAACAAACCTTCGGGAATGTTGTCGGTTCCAGGCAAAATAAAAGCCCCATGCGTCGCTGATGTTCTCCGAAAACGTGAGGAATACTCGTCGATGGACTTCTTTCCTGTGCACCGTTTGGACATGTTTACTTCCGGACTTCAGATACTTGTCAAGGGACTTGAAACGCAAAAAGAGGTCCGGCGCATGTTTGAAAACCGCCAAGTCAAGAAGCAATATGTGGCTCTGCTTGACGGAATATTGCCGTCGGACAGCGGAAGAATCTCCCTGCCACTCTCGTCAGACTACCTGAACCGACCTTGTCAACGCGTTGATTTCGAGCATGGGAAGACTGCAATCACCGATTATGAAGTGGTGGAACGAAGGCAAGGACGCACATTAGTAAGGCTTTTCCCACACACGGGCCGCACTCATCAGCTGCGCATTCACTGCGCCAGCAAGCACGGATTGGGCTGTCCTATCGTCGGCGACGAGCTGTATGGGCGCAAAGAAAAAGGACTATGCCTTCATGCACAGTCCCTTGAATTTGTTCATCCCGTCACGAATGAAACCATAAAACTATCAGTGCCTTATTCCTTTTCGTAGCACTGGAATATCTCGTTCACCTTTTCTCGGTTAGGTTTTTTAGTCACAAGACTTACGATTGGCACCACTACAAGTCCTGCCAACATCGCTGCTGCACCGGCATTGATAGGCGATTCGATGATATGAGCAAACATGTTCACAACCGTAAATCCTGCTCCAACAACGAAACTTACCCATACTGAAGCCTTCGTGATGCTCTTAAAGTAGAGTCCATACAAGAACGGTGCGAGGAACGATCCAGCCAAAGCGCCCCATGAAATACCCATAAGCTGAGCAATAAACGTCGGTGGATCGAGGGCTATAATAACGGAAATAATGATAAATACCACGATTAAACCGCGCATTATTACGAGTTGTTTCTTCTCGCTCATATCCTTAATGATGTTGCCTTTGATAAGGTCGAGTGTCATTGTCGAGCTTGATGTAAGCACAAGAGAAGCCAAAGTTGACATTGAAGCGGACAGTACCAGGAGGATAACCAAGCCAATAAGTATGTCAGGCAGACCTGAAAGCATGTATGGCACGACTGCATCGTAGAGTATTTTCTCGCCGTTGTGCAGCGTAGGATTGTCGAACAACCTGCCGAAACCGCCAAGGAAATAACACCCACATGATATTACAACTGCGAAAACTGTTGATATGATAGTGCCGCGTTCAATGGCTTTTTCGTCCTTGATTGAGTAGAACTTGCCTATCATCTGAGGCAATCCCCACGTGCCTAAAGAGGTAAGAATCACCACTCCCAACAGGTTCAACGGGTCGGGACCAAGCAGTGTGGCAAGCGTACCGACGTTTCCTTTATCGTCCTCCAACAGCATCATTTGCAGGTTTGCCTGCGTCAAACCGCCCTTCTGATCGAGTACAAAATAGATGATCAGAACGATACCGACGAGCATCACCATGCCTTGGATGAAGTCGTTCAACGCTGTTGCCATGTATCCGCCAAGCACCACGTAGATGGCTGTGAACAGTGCCATGAGCACGATACAGTACTTAAACGATATGCCGAAGCCCATCTCGAACAGTCGGCCTATACCATTATATATAGAAGCTGTGTATGGTATCAGGAAGATGAAAATGATAATCGAGGCGGCAATCTTCAGACTCTTGCTCATGTAGCGGCTTTCAAAGAAGTCGGGCATTGTGCGCGAGTTGAGCCAATGCGTCATCTGACGTGTGCGACGACCGAGCATCATCCATGCTAACGTACTGCCTATGATGGCATTACCGATACCTATCCATGTTGACGAAAGGCCGTATTTCCAACCGAACTGACCGGCGTAGCCAACGAAAACCACTGCCGAGAAATAGGAAGTACCGAATGCGAAAGCCGTAAGCCAAGGACCTACGGAGCGACCGCCAAGCACAAATCCGTCAACACTCGTGGACATCTTCTTAGAGTATGTGCCCACACCAATCATAATCGCGAAGAAAATTACTACTAAAACAATCTTTACTAACATATTGTTACAATTTTAATGGTTTTCATTGACAAAAGTAATATATTTCTCTCAATATTGCAAATTTTTATCAAATTATTTTTAATTTATTTACAAATTGTTGTTTTGTATCAATTAAATTGAATGTATTTTGTGGGCTGCATGATGCAAATCGTTTCTCACGGTGAGCATTAGTGTTTGCGAAGTCGGCAATGAGTTTTTCCTGATGCGAACGGATGCTTTTTATCGGAAGAGCCTTATACCCGTATAAAAACTGTAGCAGTTTTGGATCGAAAACTGTAGCAGTTTCGGGTTGAAAACTGTAGCAGTTTTAGTTCGGGTATAAAGGTCGTCATTGAAAAGGCAAGCGTTCGATGCCTTACGAACAAGCAAATCTCTCTTGCCATTCATCCCCTCAATTTGCCTTCAACGGCAATATGTCGTGGGGCTCACAGATGCTTTTTGAAGAACTCCAATACCTTCTGCTGGGCACGGAGGCCGCAACTATGAGGTATGTCCCATATCTCGGTGTCGAGATTTTGGTCGGCATTCTGACTCTTCCACGTGTTGTGCATCGTGGCAAATGCCTTTTCAACGCCAGCAACCGGAAACAGCTTGTCCTGGCTTCCATTGATGAAAAGCATAGGCTTCGGACAAGCCAGACTCGCCACATGAGGATAGTCCAGCCATCGTCTCAGCCCTGGGAAGCAGTTGGCAAAGCCACCATTCTCGGTGCGTTTATACTTGAACGACATCTGCTCGTCGGTTGTCACCATCCAGCACACCGCTGCGCCCACCTTAATCCTATCGCTCAAAGCCGACAGCATCCACGCACGGTATGCACCCATTGAGCATCCGACGCAACCGATGCGACTGGCATCGACCTCGGGCATCGTAGCAAGAAACTCCGTTCCGCTAATGTCGTCGTAGGTCATATATGCGCTCAAGTCGATGCCGTACATCATCATATTGCCGGCAATCATGTCGTATTTGTCGCGCAGGGCACCCTCCTTCTGACCACGTTCACCCCACATTGGAGCGTCGGCAGAAAAGACCACATAACCGTTCTTTGCCAAGAAGTCGCCGAGATATTGCCCTTCATACAAGCTTGCCACCCACTCGTCGGCATCGTTTATCACCGTCGAATCCTCGGCAAAAGGGCGTATCATCTTCTCCTTACCAATGAAAAGATGTGCGCCGTGGTCGTGCAATGCGTTCACGGCAGGGAAAGGTCCCTTGCCATCAGGAATGAGCACAAGGGCAGGTACAGTGTAGTATTTCGACAATTTTATCTCAATCTTTCGTGCCTTGTAGCCGTCGCGCTGCTCCTCGGCAACGATTGTCATGCCCATCTCGGCAGCAGGAGGCGGAGGAGTCAACATGCAGTCGAACACCTTTTGCCGTGCCACCTTACGCCACTCATTGAAGTCTTTTATCTCGCTATTACCCCAAGCCAAAGGGAATGTAAGGTCTGCAATCAGCGAATCAGCATAAACAGGCAAGTTGCGTTGAAACTCAAACCTGTCGCGTTTTTGCGCCCACACCGACATGCACACCGCAAGACAAATGCAAACAACAACCTTTCTCATAGCAATTACTCCATTTACTACACAACGCTATTGTGCTTGAATTATTATATGTTTTGGTTCAAGTTAATGTATTTAGGCGTTTGATAATGGCTTTTTCAGCCGACTCCATCTCGTAGCCAAAGCGTTCAAACGATGATTTCTCCTTGCTCACCGGAATGCCGTAAGCACCAATTTCCCCACCATATCCACGCAGTTCAGAGGAGGCAAAAGCCTCGTCTTTACCTTCGAATGGGAACACAAATCCGCCATGCAAGGCACGTTCTACATACATATATGCAATGATTTGATGAATGTCATTGCGGTCAAAGCCCGTAATATTGCTTTGTCCATGAATCAACAGATGCTTATACTTGGCATCAAGAATGATCCCTGGCTTGATAAAATCAGGAAATCGCCTGCCAGTCTTATTGGCAAACAAGTAGATGCTACCCTTGTTTTCGCGATTCTGTGGATGGCGGAAACCAGCTTGCTGCACAATGGTATTTACATATTCTTCCCACAACCAAGCCGCGTCAAACAGAATGCCATGCACATCCTTTTCGTCGAATCCATACTTTATTTCCTCCATTCGCAGGATTTGGATACATAGTTTTTGCAAAGGATAATAGGCAGTATAATAAGGATGACGGTTTGGGCGTAAGTTTTTGTTCACTATAGTCATCCTTTCTCCTTGGTTATATGTAGGCGTTATTTGCCTTATTAGATTGACATCATCCGCTATATCACGGCTCATTGAGAGAATGGCATGGCCAAGTTTTCGTGTTAGCATGAACTCGATTGTATGGCGAATCAGCTGCATCATGCTGTTGTCGCTCGTATGTTCACGCATGGTATATGCTATGTTTCCGGCAAAAGGAATGTTCTCACGAATGTGCCGTGCAACGTCAATACTGCCTTTCACATTTGCGTCATTGTAAGAAAACCGCCGATATTCGCGGTAAAATCCTTGGTTCAAGGCAGACCTCAGCATGGTTGGGAAAAGGAACATCAGGAAGTCGAACACCTCTTCATTGTCAATAGAATGTGGAAGGTTGAATATGTTTGACGCAAACACACGTAGCAACATATAATGAATCAGGTAGTCGTTTCGGTCTTTATCAAAGCGTGATTTAATTCGCAACGTCTGTCCATCCTTGCCAATGAAACCAATGATATTGCCCGTTTTCACATTTACATTTTCAGTAGTGCGCAAGTTTGAATACTCAAAAATCTTTTCATGGCCTATGTTGTCGGGCGCGTCTTGCAGACAATACGGGAATACGAGCAGGTTCTCGTGCTCGTTAACAAGATGTTTTATCTCCTTATTTGCAAAAGGAAGAAGGCGAGATATCTCGTCTTTTAACACGTCTTGACTACCGTTATCGTAGAGCGTAACCATATTGGTAATTATGGTTGTACGTCGTTGGACGAGTCATTATCCGTCGCATGGCTTTTGTATGCTGCTTCAAATTCGAGGAGTTTTTCCTCTGCATTGCGGAATCCGCGTAAATATTCGCGGAGCAAAGGCTCAAGGCGTAGTCTCCAAAGGAGGTTAAATCCCAGCTTTTCTGACTTTAGGAAATAAGCAGGACCTATCTGGAATGACTTGCCCAAACCGTCGGTCTCAGCAATAACTTCGTTTAGGCTGTGCATTCTTGCAATGGCTTCACGGCAGATGTTGTCATCCTTCAAATCATACAACATCTCACTTCTATCGTCTGGAGTTACTTCTATCCACATGAATCTTCTGCGCATGGCAAAGTCCATTGACTCAACACTGCGGTCAATATCGTTCATGGTTGCTATGATGTAAACGTTCTCTGGCACATAGAAGCCATCAGCAAACGCATCGTCTTTGCCTACAAGATTCTGATATTGCGTCTTGACCAAGCCATCCTTGCCGCGATACCCTGGGTCAATAGCATAGAACAATTCGCCAAATATCTTCGACAATTCTCCACGGTTTATCTCATCAATGATGAAGACAAACTTCGCGTTGCCGTAGGTTTGTTCAGTATTGTCGTGCGAGATATTGGCTCTGATATCCTCTAAATCCGTGACAGGTAAATCTGAAACTTCTAATTTATTATTCTCCATTATCTTCTTAGCTCGATTTAACATCTCGCCAAGTAACCATTTATATTCTTTATAGTCCAAAGTGTTTGTGTTGCCATTTGTTAGACTGGAAATAGTATCATTTAATTTATTTTTATCATAATTCTTGATGTCAAATATCTTATTCTCTATAAAATAATTATAGAAATTTTGAAAATTTTCTTTCTTTTCAGAACGCCCATCGAAAATAATTGTATCACCTTTTATTGTTAATACCTTCCATTTTCTTGTGCTTTGGAATCCAGTTATTCGTTCGTTTTTTATGTCATCAACAACACTTCTATAAATGCTCTCAAAAGAAGTGTCTTTGCATTTATAGAGGGAACTCGTATGTACATTGGGCTTTTCCGTTTTGGAAGTCTCTATTGCCTTTTTGCAAAAGGCTTTGAAAACTCCATCTTTACGTTCAAAGACAATACCGTTCCTATTATCTTGTATAGGTCGGAGCCCCTCAACAAAATCTGTGTAGTCGTATGACGGATGGAACTGAACGAAAGTCCATTCAGCATTCATTTTATTTGCAATTTCTTTTGCAAGCCATGTCTTGCCGGTGCCTGGTGCGCCAGTGAGAACTATGTTGCGGTTCTCTTCAAGAAGTTCTATGTAATAACTTATATCCATATTATATATAGTTTTAGTTTGACATTCGTTGGCTAAGAATACTCCGATTACTTTCCCAAAATGCTTTCCACGATTTCGACGGCTGATTCTACCATTCTCAGGCATGGGCGTTGGCGGTAGTATTCGGCTGTGCGTGGGTCGGGTTGGTCGGTTATCACGGCATCCTTGCGCAACTGCAACAGTTCAGCACACTTAGTGCTGCCGTTCTTCTCGCGAAACATCTCGGCTGCCTTCTGCACGGTGTGGTAGTTTTGTTGCTTCTGTTCAGGTTTGGCAGCGTCTGTCTGACCTGTTTCCAAACCGAGAACCATAGCCGCACCACAGAATGCACCACACGTCTCGCGCATACGGCCGATGCCTCCTCCGAACGAAGCCGACAGTTTGAGAGCCGTCTCCTGTGGTATTCCGTACTCGTCGGCAAACGCGCAGAACACCGCCTGCGAACAGTTATATCCCTGAATGAACAGGCTTCGAGCCTTCTCTTTATGGTCTTGTGTCATGACAAAAAATAATGATTTGATAGTTTTATACGATTGATAAAAGTTTGTTTCCTATGCTGTGAATGCCATCAACAATGCGTTGTCTTTGTTCTGGACGAGGGTTCTGTATGCCATTTGCATAGTGCGATAATTGGTATTGGTTGATGCCTATTACTTTTTGTATTGTTTAACTATTTTATTCAACCGAAACCCAGCCTTGGTCGTCGAAACTCAAGCGGCGAATGACGAGCTTTGATGCGCCGAAATCGGAGCGATCATAGCCGTGCGCAATGATATACCACTGGTCATTTACCTCATACACACCGCAATGTCCGATGCCATAATAGAGAGAATCAGCTTGCATAATGATGTCGCCACCGCCATTTGCCATGTCTTTTCCACTGCGGTCAACGTATGGGCCATGAATATCCTTGCTTCGACCAACGACGGTCTTGTATGTGCTTCGAGGACCTTTACAGCAGTAATCCCACGATGCAAACAGATAATAATAACCATCACGATAGACGATGAACGGTGCTTCAATGGCATTCGGACCAGCATCAGGCGCCTCGTCAGCCAAGGCCAAATCCTCTTTCGACAAGTTTT
Organism: Bacteroidaceae bacterium; assembly: GCA_024398515.1. Taxonomy (GTDB): domain Bacteria; phylum Bacteroidota; class Bacteroidia; order Bacteroidales; family Bacteroidaceae; genus Prevotella. Next base: position 116,542 of record JAKSIZ010000003.1, read on the forward strand.
TATTTGTCGCATGACGTCGGGCAATGGTCTTCGGCGTGCCCTTTATCTTCTCCTTGTCGAAAGGAAGGGCATCAAGATTCTTCTTTATATTCAGTTGCGCGAGCTGAATTCCATCCCAAAATGAGCCCCAGCAAAGCCACTTCTTACCTTTCTTATCTATTATCAGATTAGGATCGATTGCGTTCCAGTTGGTGCTTTTTCCGTTGCTTCTGACCACAACGCCCTTATCAATCCACTGGTATGAGGGGTTGTTTTTGTCGAGAGTTTTGTTCACGGCAAGTCCGATTGCCGAAGTATTCTTACCAAACGACGAGCAACTATAGAAGAGCCACCACATGTCGCCGACCTTCTGAATGTCTGGTGCCCACGTATGTCCGCGGTAACCAGGCACACTATTTACTGCCCATTCGGGTGCTTTGCCGAATACACTTCCCTCCTTCTGCCAGTCTTTCATGTCGGTAGAAGAGAGAATCTGCACGCCCATACCCGTTGCAAAAAGATAATACTTGCCATTCTCCACCGCCATTACAGGGTCGTGGATGATGACGTTTTGCGCTTGCATCTGCAAAGAAATGAGCAGAACCGCGATGATTGTTAGTCTTTTCATGTTACATTTCAAATTCTATTTTACTACGGATATCTGTTTCAGATGTGCCGATGAAACCGATATATTTTCCACTTTCAAGCTTCCAGTCGTGAATGTTCTCGTCAAAATATTTCAAATCTTCAGCGTTAACAATGAAGCTTACTTGTGTGCTTTCGCCACTTCCGAGCGAAACTTTTGCGAAATCCTTCAGTTCCTTTACAGGACGGTCAATGCTGCTGTTCTTCTTCCCAACGTAAAGTTGCACTGTTTCCTTACCCTCACGATTGCCGGTATTTTTTACTGTGCAAGTGATTTTGACCTTTCCATCAGCCAACGTTGTAGCCGTAGCCTTGCCGTATGCAAAGGTTGTATATGACAAACCAAAGCCAAATGGGAAGGCAGGCTTTACCTTATGAGTATCGAAATGACGGTATCCGACATAGATTCCTTCCTTATAATATACCTGATTGTCAACGCCAGGATAGCCCTCTTTGCCGTATTGGTAATAAGAATAGTCCTCAAGTCTTGCTCCCCATGTCACAGGAAGTTTACCACTTGGATTGACTTTTCCGGTCAGCACATTTGCTATAACTTCGCCACCCATGCTGCCAAGATACCAGCAATGAACGAATGCCGGAACGCTCTTCAGCCATGAAGTTTCGAAAGGATTACCGCCATTTGTTACAACGACGATGTTCTTCTGCACCTGTGCCAACGCCTCAATCAACTCTGGCTGACCGAAAGAAAGTTGATATTCCTTGCGATCTGCTCCCTCACAATCTTGGAATCCGTTCTTGTTCAGACCACCTATATATATAATAAGGTCTGCATGTTTTGCCTTTTCTATCGCCTCAGCCTTGAGCTGTTCTTGCTTTTCGGGGTCGAGTTTCTCCTGATATGCATAGAGAGGCTTGCCTGTGTAGTAGCCTTGGGCATAGTCTATCTTGTCGCCGAAGACCTTTTTCAATGCTGCAAGTGGCGATATGGTTATCTTTGCTTTAAGCTCCGACGAGCCTCCGCCTTCCGAAAGATCGCGCGTAGCATTGTCGCCAACTACGAGAATATGATTGTATTTGCTGGCATCTATAGGCAGAATACTCTTGTCGTTCTTCAGCAAAACAATACCTTCCTCACCTATCTCACGGCAAGTGTTATAGTGTTCCTCGTTGCATAGGAAGCCATTGGCACGCTTAGGATTCATTGCTGTGCGGAAGATTAGACGCAACACCCTCGATGCTTTGTCGTCAAGAGTGCTCATCGGCACCTTTCCTTCGTTGATAAGCCGTTCGAATGGATCGGCAAGACAGTACGTGTTCCATCCCATGCTATGGTCTTCAGTCTTGCCATTTGTAAAGGTTCCCATCTCAAGGTCGAGCCCTCCTGTTGCTGCCTGCCAATAGTCTGTGGCACCGCCCCAGTCGCTTACGATTGCTCCGTCGAAGCCCCATCCGCGCTTAACTATACCGTTGAGCAGCGAGTCGTTCTGGCAACAATATGTGTTGAGCCACTTGTTGTATGATCCCATAAGAGTCCACACATGTGCTTTCTGCACGGCTTTCTTGAATGCAGGCAAATATATTTCGTTCACCGCACGTTCGCTCACGTTGACGTTTACACTGTTCCTAAACGCCTCCTGATTGTTTAAGAAGAAGTGTTTCAGACAGCAAGCGACGCCAAGTTTCTGCACATTCTCAATGTAAGGCACCACCATTTCTCCGGCGAGATAAGGGTCTTCGCCCATGTATTCGAAGCTTCGTCCGTTGAGAGGCACGCGTGCAATCGTGGTGCCAGGACCGAGCAAAAGGTGTTTATCGCGGAATGCAAACTCCTCGCCTATCGCTTTTCCGTACTTGGCACTAATGTCACGGTTCCACGTTGCAGCCAGACAAGTCAGCGAAGGAAACGCAACTATCGAGTCATTGTTCCAGTTTGCAGTGCCCCACGTGTTCCAATCCACCTCGGCACGCACCCCATGAGGTCCGTCGCTATGATGCAATTCCTTGATGCCAAGGCGCGGTACGCCAAGCGAAGTGAACTTTCCTGTGGCATGGAGTATTTGTATCTTCTCGTGCACTGTCATGCGTGAGAGTGCATCTTTTACTCGCTCTTCTATCGGAGCATTAGGATTAAGATAAGTCTGCGCCGAGCATAAACCAACTGCGCTCAACGCAAGAAACAAAGTTAGGACACGTCTTTTCATATTGATTATTTATTTAACTTTCCAGATGTTCAGCGTTATTGTTCCCTGTTCGCCTGAGAAATCAGGGGCGCAAACAAAGAGAGAATTATTCATCCACGCATACTTGCTGTCGTTAGGAGCCTCGAACACAGGGGCTGCACGGAAGTAAAAACCATCCTTGTTTGTGCAGATAAGTCCCTTGTTCCTCACGTGAATGCTCACTCCGTCGTCGGTACGGATGCAATAGATTGCCTCAAGTTCCGTGCGGTTGTTTGCCTTGTCGCCAAGCTGATAGTCGGCACCGCCAGGCAATATCGTACCCTTGAGTCCTTCGCCTTCAAAGGTTCCGCCAGTGATAGGGATTACAAATCTCTCGCCATGCGACGTCTTTCCCACGCTGAATGCTTCGCCAAGAGCGACCTTCAACTGGAACGCGTATTCGAGCGACGGGGCATTAGGTTGCTGTGCCCAACACGTTGCTGAACACAATCCACACATTAAAAACAATGACATTACAATCTTTTTCATATTCTTTCTGTTTTATGGGTTAAAAAAAACTGTAGCAGTTTTCGATCGAAAACTGCTACAGTTTTGAAGTGAAAACTGCTACAGTTTTATCGCGAGTATTAGGGTCGTTATTGTGATGTTAAACGGTCGTCAGGTTTTAAGGTTTGACTGAAAGCTTGTAAATACACGTGTGTTGGTACTTTTCGCCTGGTCTCAACACCGTCGAAGGAAACTCCGGATGGTTTGGCGAATCTGGGTACATCTGCGACTCCAAGGCTATCGCCCTGCGGGCACCAGTATAAACCTGCAAGCCTGGATGATTGTTCCAGACTTCCATCAGCCTTCCCGATTCAGGAGAATAAACCGTTGCAACCTTTTCGATCTTGTTTTTCTTCTTGTGGTTTACGCAGAAGTTGTTGTCGAAAAGCATCACTTTGCCCTCAGGAATCTCAAATTTCTGTCCGAAACGGAATCCTTTCATCTCCATCTGCCGGTCGGCAATCCTCGTAGGTTGATTAAAGTCGTATGGCGTTCCCTTCACCTTCGTGAGTTTGCCCGATGGTATTCCTGCGCGGTCGGTTTCGGTAATCCTGTCGGCATTGACAGTGAGGATATGCCCCATTATATCGCCGTTTCCTGCGCCATTAAGGTTGAAGTATGAGTGAGTGGTAGTGCTTACCACCGTCGGCTTGTCTGTTGTTGCTTCGTAATCAATCTTCAGACCATTGTCATCGGTGACGGAATAAGTGAGGTATGTAGTCAGTGTTCCAGGGAAACCATCGGTTTCATCGGGAAGAATACACTTCAATACCAACTTGCTTTCATCGCTTTCAACCACGTCCCACACCGTTCGGTCAAAGCCTTTCAAGCCTCCATGCAGGGTGTGTTCACCGCTGTTCTTCGTTATCTCATACTCTTTTCCGTCCAAAGTGAAGCGTCCGTGGGCTATACGATTAGCGTAGCGACCGACCGCAGGACCCACAGCTCCTATGTTGTAGTTCATGTACTGATGGATGGTAGGATAGGACGTGACAAGGTTTGCATACGTTCCATCCTTGTCGGGAGAATACAATCCCACGATGAAACCGCCGTAATTTGTCACTTGCGCAACGAGTTCTCCACGCCGGATTGTGTAGAGTCCGACCTTCTTTCCACATATTATTGTGTCGAAGTTTTCGCTTTGAATTGATGAAACAAATGCCTGTGCACGTGCTTCAACAGCAAATGCACAGGACAAAAACAAAGCAATTATTACACTTTTACAATGCATATATTCTTATTTTATTGTCTTTCCAAATTCCGATGCTTCGGCTTCTTTTTCGTTGAGTTTAAACACCATGAAGCCTGTGTTCTTGCTTGTGCAAGGCTTCCATTTGCCTCCCTTTGGACCGTTAGGGTCGCTGTATTTTGCGAAATTAGTCCATGCTGTGAGCATTTTTTCAGCCAGATCCCAGTCGCCCTTAACCCAAGGACGCCAGCAATGTTTCAATGATTTGAACACAAACCAAAGGTCGGATGAGTGGAAAGCACCCTTCAATCGTGCCGTTACGTGTGGGTGTGAGCCGTCGTCAGGCAATGGTCTTGCGAACTCGTATGCCCATGCCTTGTTGCCAATCTTCTCTCTGTTGAGGCAGAACGATGCTATTCCTTCGCCCATATTACCCATGTCGTTCATAGTGTAACCTATCATGTAAGGTACGTCAGCAAGTGTCCCGTCGAGTGCAGCAGCGTCGAAATCCTCCTTCGAAACGTAGCCGTCGGCAATTGGGAACATTGGTGCCCAGGTTCTATCGCCCGTAGCTGAGGCATACAGTTGCGGCATTGCATGGATTGCTTCGGTTGATGCAGCACGCATTTTATCCAAATCAGTAAGCCCAGCCCAGTCAAACATCTTCTTGTTTGTAGCACCAGCCTGCTCTGGAGAAACGGGTGCATAACGTGCCGGTCTCGATGATTCGGTTGCAGTTGACAGTCCTCCGGCACTCATGATAACGGCTTTGTGGAACAAACCACGTGCAAGAGGCGACTCACACAACGTGCGGACACTGCCACCACCTGCGCTCTGACCGAATATCATGACATTGTTTGGATCGCCTCCAAACTGCTCAATGTTCTTCTTCACCCACTTCAACGACTCTATCTGGTCGAGTATTCCATAGTTACCCGACACGTGCTGAGGGTTCTCTGCAGCGAGTGCAGGATGCGTCATGAAGCCAAAAACTCCGAGACGATAGTTTATTGTCACGAGCACAACATCCTTGTTTGCCCATTCCTGACCATCAAATTCTGGCTCGGACCCCCAGCCTTCGCGATAGCCACCACCGTGAATCCACACTGCTACTGGCAGTTTCTTTGCAGTCTGACCAGATGCTTTTGTCCACACGTTAAGGTAGAGGCAGTCCTCGCTGAACGGAGCTTCGTCGCCATATCCCCATTCGGAATAGTATCCGCCAGGGTATTGTATAGCCTGATAGCTCGGATGTTCAAAGCGACTACAAAGTTTCACTCCCTTCCAAGGCACTACTGGCTGCGGAGCTTTCCAACGTAATTCTCTGATAGGAGGTGCTGCGTATGGAATGCCGCGATATACTATGACACCATCAATGTCGGTTGTTACTCCCTGAACTTGTCCACCTTCGATGTTGAGCACTGGTGTTTGTGCGTTGGCTACTGAGCAACAAAGCACTGCAGCAGCAAGTAATGATAACAATCTTGTCTTCATAATATGATACTTTAGTTGAAATAAATCTTTGCGATTACAAAGATAGTTATTTATATTTACATTGCAAACTTTTTGGCTGAAAAACGAAGTGTTGCCTCGTCTTCTATTGTAACTTTGTCTTCGTCAATCTTCGTTGCGTCAAGTTGGAACGTTTCGGCAAAGAACTTATATACGCCACTTCGCTTGTTCGGACCGAAGTCGTGCTTCTCGTTTGGCAGATGTATGTTCTGCACATTGTCCTTGGCATCGTAGAATCCATACACCCTTTGCACAAATGGAAACTCAACCGTCGGAGTGGTTGATGTCCAGTCGCCGCCATCGCTGATTATCATCATCGGTTTTGGTGCGAATGTTGCAGCAAGTTCTGCGTTGCATGTGCCTCCACCAGAGAGTTGGATTGGCATTCCGCTTTCGCACGGACAGCCGCCATCAAACCATGACGACATACTCACAACAGGGCATGAGGCGGTGAAACGGTCGTCGAGTACGGAGAGCAGAACGGTTTGAGTGCCGCCGCCAGAGCCACCATTTACGCCAACACGAGTGCGGTCAACGTCCTTGCGTTGTATCATCCAGTCGAGTATTTTCAGTCCGTTTACTATCTGCATCTGGTGGGCAAACGATGTGCGATGCGCCTTCGAGCCAACTTCATCCTCTGATTCGCCCCATCCCCAAAGGTCGTAACTGACGCAGATTGCGCCCATTCGTGCCAATGTGCCATAGCGTTTTTGCAAATCCTTGTTATATCGTCCACCATTGAAATGCCCTATCGGACAGATGATAAGCGGATGTTTTCCTTTACCTGAAGGGGTATAAATCGAACCGCGAATGGTGTAGTTGTCGAATGTCTTGAGGCAAAAGTTCTGAACAGTATAGCCGTCGTGCTTACGAATCTTTGTCGTTTTTGGCGTTTCGTTCGAGCATTTTGCCAAAAGAGGGTCGATGCCTAAGCGTTCTCTTACCTCCTTTTTGAGCATTGCACGGCGTGAATCCCAGTCACTTTTATTGTTGCAAAGTGACGTGAGATAGGCTGTCAGTTTCTCTCCATCGGCAGGTTGACGGCGAGGATATTCGTAGATTTTCACCTTCCAGACGTTCTTATTCTGATAGACAGGCTTGAAATCTAAGGGTGCGAGAATGTTCGTCAGCGTCTCTTCAACCGAATAAGGTCGTATGCGGAAATCGGCAAATTTTACCTTCAGACCTGTCGTGTCCATGTCGTATTTCAGTCGGATATCGAACTTTTTCTCAACATCGCGCATCACATCGCTCAACGACCGAGTGAATCCATCCTCGTATGTTTGCCCCATCATTCCTCCGGCAAACGTCATCATCAATACAAAAAGGATATTTTTTTTCATAGTTTTATATAGTTTTCGTTAGTTTATACGTGATTTTCCCTAAGTCATTGCGGCTGGTTGCATACTTACCATCGACTAAGAGAGTGAGTCCCTTGCCGTGATGATAGCGCGTTCCGTACTTGTCCCAAATGATTGTCAGCACGTGTCCCTTGTAGTTCACGGCATCAAGACAGAAGTAATCCCACTTGTCCTTAGGCACAAGCGGATTGACTACGACCTCATTTCCCTGCTGTGGACGCAGTCCTACAAGACCAGTTATAACGAGATCGGCAAAGGTCGAATGGTTATAATAGCGGCTGCGTTCACGGTCGCCCATTAGCCAGGCACCATTCTTTTCGTCAAGATATTCGCCTATATACGGACGACCACGATGGTGCTGACTCTCAACATAAAGCTCCATCTGACGGAAATACAACGAATCATTTATCACCGGCGAAGGGTAATCGTTGAGGTAATTAGCCATTGCGGTAAGTGTCTGCGACGTTGCAAACGGCCAGATAGCCCCGTCCCATTCGCAAGTTCCTACGCCATGAGTGCGGAAGTTAGGGTGTCGTCGCTCGGCAGTAGTAAGTCCGTATGGGGCAGAAAAGCCCTTTTCATCGAGACATTGCAGCCATGCTCCGTCGCATTTGCCTGCTTCCGGAAGGTTGAAATACCAAGGGATAAAGCCGATTGCTTCGCGCACATTCGACGAGCTGTCTGCTGTAAGCGTCTCGAAGAAACCATGATTTTCGTTCCAGAGTTTGCTCTCAACAAGCGACTTCACGCGTTTCGCCTCCTTCTCATACGCCTTGGCTTTCTTCTTTTCACCTTTAATATTATATAAGGAAGCCAAAGCCTTCGCATTGCCGAACATATAACTATTTATTGTTGGACGTGCATTTTGCTTCTTTCTTGCGCCACTGATGCTCTCTTCCATGCCGTCACGCACGTCGAACTGCCAGAAGAGTCCGTTCTCAAGACTATGTGTCTCCTTCCACTTGGCGTATTCTGCATCCAAGGATGAAAGCATACTGTCAACGAATTGTGTGTTGTCCATGACCTTCCACGCCTCAAAGATTGCTGCAGGATTCCATGATGAGAACTTCTCCATTTTAGGCAAAGGCTTGCCATCGTTGCCTTTGTACCACAAGTTTAAGTCCTGCTGAATGTATTCAGGATTGTGCAACCAACGGGCTTCCATCACGTGATGTCCTATGGCACAAGCTATGAGATTGTAGCGATCAGCATAACTTCGCTTCACGAGGAACTCTGTAATGCCGTAACCCTGCGGTGTGTTTTCAATGTGTTTACGGAACGACCACCAACGATAGTAGTACATCTCGCGCATATTCTCTTGCGGACAATCGAACAGAGGAATGTTTGCTCGCATCCACTCCGCTGCTTCCGAGTTAGGAATATAACTTACAACATTCTCATCTTCCATATTATTAAAATAGGAAACGTAGTGCGAGAAATCGTCAAAATTCAGCACAGCCGCCGTAGCATCAGCATCCAACGAGGCTGTCTTGAAGTTTGCAATCGCAAAAGTTGCCATCTCATCCTGCTCGTCAGCACGCGGCATATCAGTATATTGGTCGGCAGGAGTTTCTATGTCTGGCTTGTCAAACAGGTCACCAGTACGGAACTGCACACGGCAGAAACCCTCTACCGGTGTGTCAAACTGGCGCTTGTTGCGGAACTTTCCATCGACATAAAAATATGCTCGATGCAGTTTCGTTGAAAGAATTGCCTTGATGTGATAGGTCTTTCCTGCCTCGTAATTCTTCAAAATGCCGCCTGTTCTCGCACCACCTTTTGCCACAAAATTGCCGATGGAATCGACAATAATCCGTGATGCGACGTTTCCTTTTGCATCGAGGAACTCTATATGCAGCACGCCATGATTTGACTGTTCTGCCTTAAGGTCAAATTCTACCTGCAATTCCTTCGTCTCTGGTATCACCTTTTCAACCTTTGCGTAGTCGTAAGGGTCTTTATCTGACAGCTTCAGCCAATCTCCGTCGAGCGTGACTGGTGCCCAAAGAGGCGAATAAATGTTCCAATCAGTCATGTTCTCCAACGCTGTAAAGTTGCAGAAACAAGTATTGGCATGTTCCGTAGCATCCAGTTTCACCGGCACTTGTATGCGGCTTACCCATATATCTTCCTTGTTGTGTGAGTACGTAACCCATAGGTTTCCGTCGTCAGGAATGCCGTTTCCTTCTTGTATTCCACGCGTATATTGCGGACCATAATTCTTGTAATTTCCTCCATGACGTTCGGGTGTAACGTCGCCATGCACAAGGCTCAACGTCGTATATTCCAGTCCGTCTTTGCTCAACGAAATAGCCAAAGGCCAACGATACTCTGCTGGATTATACACAGTTGCATACATTCCGTCGCTCAGTCTCTGCCCCCAAATCTTTGCATTGCTATTGACAAAACCGTAAGCCCTTTCGCATGGATACTGCCAAGTGTTGCCTCCGTCGCTGCTGATACTCGTCACTGCATGTTTCCACAGAGCCACCTTGCGCCCATCGGGGAGCGTATAACCGCAGAAAGCCTTATATGGTGCTGCCAGCGGAAGAAGCTTGTCGTTCCTGTCAGCCTCCTCTACCCATTGCATCCTTTGCATTGGATCGGCTATCATTTCATCGACTGCCGCAACGAAATCCTTGTCGTTTGATTTCTTGTAATAAGGGTAATCGGTGTTCGATTCATTGAATCCGTGATTATAGTAAATGAAGTAAATTTCGCCGAATTCACCGTTATTTTTTATCTCGCGCACCACTCGGCCTATGCCGTTTCCGTCGTTTGGATCGTCTTTTGGAAACAGCACAATCCCGTAGTTACCAGTTGCAATGAGCCGGTTGCTCTTGCTTACGTAGAATCCTACACGCTGATGCATCACTGCCTTCACGCCTTTCGACACTATTTCTGGGTGTCCTGGTTTCGAAATTCCATCGGGAACATTGTATTCTGGGAACAGTACTTCGGGCTGCGACCACGTGTAACCATCCTTGCTCGACATTATCATAGTGCGTCCAGGCGCCTCATGTTCGCTGCGGGGATTGGTTAAATAATGCATCCAGAACCTGTCGTTCCAATAGGCAAGGAACGGCTGATGGTTGTAAGTCCACGGCTTTGCACCACGCATGACTTGTATGTTATGCACTCCGACAACTGGTTTCAGCCCTCCGTCGTGGCGTGCCGGAGTGGCTATTGTTGTGCCGGTATAATGCACTTCATCCTTTGGCTGATGCGCAACTGCCTTGAAGTAATCATCCTTTTCTTGTGCCGTAGCTGTCGTAGCAAGGCAAAGAACTGTCAGAAACCCAACGATTGTTTTTCTCATATTAGTGTTATTTTTGGTTATTTACTGTGCAAGAATTTTTCTGTACTCCTCTTCATTTCCGAGTATTTCAACGGCTTTGTCGAATATCTTGTCGTGTTTCAAGAGGTATTCCGCCATTCCCCGACGGAAATAATAATACGTCATGATGTCCGACGCTATCATTGTCTTTATCTCTTCCTTGTTCTTGTCGAGGTCGCTGCCTATGTTATGATTCAGTTTTGCCTCAAGTGCAGCGAACTCATCCTTCGCATCGTCGTAGTAGCCTTCACTCTTTGCAGCCTCGGTGAGGCGCTTAAGATATTCCGAACTCACGCGGTCGTATTTGAATTTATTATCGATTACCTTCTGGCGGAAGTCGGCATAATCCTCATCGGTTATCTCAAATTCCGACGGCTGTGCTATGCTTTCGTGGCTCTGACAATAGTTGCTTACCCAGTCAAAATACGTGTCAGTGGAATCTACTATTTCGGAAAGATAGAACGCAATGTTCGACATTGTGTCGAGTTTCACCTCTATGTCTGGCTTTATGCCACGCCCATCGCGCACCTCGCGACCGTTCTTTGTCTTGAAAGCCGTGGTCAACGAGTCGGGTATATCGTCCTTTTCGTACTTGCCCTTGTCGCTTCTGTTGTACTGCAACGCCTGTATGCAACGCCCACTTGGTATGTAATACTTGCCTACGGTGAGCTTCAGGTTTGCCCCAAACGGCAGTTCAAGTGCCCTCTGCACAAGCCCTTTGCCATACGTACGCTGCCCTATGATTACGGCGCGGTCAAGGTCTTGAAGCGAACCGGCGAATATCTCGCTGGCACTTGCCGAGTTCTTATCTACCAGCACAACAAGCGGAATCACCGTGTCGATAGGCTCTACCGTAGTCGTATATGTCGAGTTTGCACGGTCGAGTTTGCCCTTTGTCGAGACAATATCAAGCCCTTTCGGCACGAACATATTCACCATGTCAACCGCCTCAGTAATCAATCCGCCACCGTTTCCGCGTAGATCAATCACTATCTTCTTCGCACCTTTGTTCTTCAAGTCAATGAAAGCGCGGCGCACTTCCTTGCTTGCACCCTCGTTGACAAACGATGAAAGACTGACGTATCCTATGTCGCCCTTCAGCCCATAGTAAGGTATGAGTGCCGTAGTCTTTATCTGTTCGCGCGTAATCTTAAGCTTCATCACCTTGTCCTTGCGCTTAATCTTCAGCACAAACGTGGTTCCAGCCTCGCCACGCAGATGCGAACTGACGTATGAAGTCGCCTTTCCCTCCATCCCCTCCTTGTCTATTTCGAGGATGATGTCGCCCTTCCTGAGCCCAGCCTTTGCCGCCGGAGAACCATCGAAAGGCTCGTCAACCACCACGTTCTTCTGCGTGAAACTATAGTGAATCGTCGCACCTATGCCGGCATACGTGCCCTGCAAACCCTTCTTGTACTCGTTCTCGTTAGGGTAGAACTCCGTGTAAGGGTCCATCTGCGAGAGCATACCCTTGATAGCAGTGCCGATGACCTGCTCAGGGTTGAGCGTATCGACAAACATCACGTCAAGGCTCTTATATACGTTGTTGAATATGTCGAGGTTCTTTATCACCTCGAAGTTATGATCCTTCTCCTGCGAATACCCAACCACAAAGCCAAGTGCCGCAACGAGCACTATGATTAATCTTTTCATCACATCAATGTTTCAGTTCTGACTGCAAAATTACATAATTCTCCGCAATTACGGCAATCGTTTTTCGTAAAAAAAGTTATAATTGCTTAACTCATCCGAATGCGTCGTTCAAGTCGAGCGTTTAACTCGGAAAAAAGTTGTACAACTTTCACTTGAATGTTGTACAACTTTCGCGCGAAAGTTGTACAACTTTTTTCCACCCCCACCAGAGGCTACTGTAGAGCCTATCGCTCACCTTTTGATTTTTATAATGATTTTCCAAAAGATTTTAAGGCGCAAAGCGCCGCCCCCAAACAAATCGCCCCCATTATTTAATTCCGATTTTCCATTAGATTTCTTCGACTGGCGAAGCGACTGAAGTCGATGATAATTACTAACTAAAATCCGAATTAAAAATACAACAAAAAATAAATGGAGGCTTTATTATGGTCGCTACGCTCAAAATCTAACTAATAATCAAACTAAAAATCAAAT
>JAKSIZ010000030.1 GCA_024398515.1 Bacteroidaceae bacterium
ACTTCATGGACGTAACGTCATACGGAGACGTGAAGTATCCATACGGAGCATATCAGGAAATGCTGTTCCAATACAAAGAACCGGAAGGCATTCGCCTTTGCGACATATATTGTCCGCCATCATGCGGCGGCGACCGTCTCGGCGGTTTCATCTACTGGGACCTTTGCGAGGCGTTCCCAATGGCAGACGGCAAGGCAATCGACGACCCTTCAGGCAAATACTATAGCAAGTACAACCCTGTATTTCCAAAGGTTAACCGCGATCCACGCTTTGGCAACGTCGTAACCGTCAACGCAATGCAGCAGATGTCGGCAGGCGATAAAACCCACTGGGTGTTCACTTGCCTTGGCGACGGAGCAACAGAGGACGCTATTTATAGCGGAACACCAACAGGAGTGTATATAAAGAAATTCATCAACCGTAACTGTGCAGGCAATTACTTCGTAGCACCACCAATGTCGCGCGGACTTATTCGCTTTGCAGAGATATTGCTCAACTATGCTGAGGCAGTAAATGAATACTATGGTCCTAACCATGAGGATTATGTATCTGCAGCAGAGACTATAAGTCCTTACACGGCATTGAAGAAGATTCGCAGCCGTGCAGGTATAGAGGCGGGTGAAGACGGAATGTTTGGATTGAAGGCAAATATGACCCAAGATGAGATGCGTGAAGCAATTCGCCTTGAACGCAGACTTGAACTATGCCTCGAAGGTTTCCGCTTCTTCGACGTACGCCGATGGATGATAGCAGAGGAGACTGATAACAAGATGATGCACGGATTAGAGCTGACGCACACAGGCAAGGACATGACAACGGGCTACACTTGGCGCATTGTCGATGTGCGAAAGCATGTATTCCGCAAGTCAATGTATTTTTGGCCGATACCATATAATGAAACTATGCGTATGCCAGAATTGCAACAGAACCCATATTATGAAATGACAAACGGGTCGCTGTGACCCTTCAAATAAGAATTGCTATGAAGATACAAATTAAATATACATTAATACTGTTGATGATATTCACGGTGATGTCGTGCAGGACAAATGATGTCTATGACATAGAGGAATCAGTGAAGGATATCAGCGGTGTGTGGAAACTGCAATCGGTTTCCCGCAATGGTATTGACATTACAGAGTCAATGGATTTCAGCCAGTTTGCCCTCAACCTGAATAGCGATGGCACATACACTATGGACAATTATTTGCCTTTCGTGGTAAAAGAAAATGGCATCTGGAGCACCGATAATCCTACAATGCCTTTCCTTATATCGTTCAAGGAAACGTCGAAGAGCGAACCTGTTAATGTTGAGTTGAACTATCCTACAGTCAATGGTTCACGTTCTCTTACCATCAAGCTATCGCCAGGATGTTATAGCAATACATATACGTACCAACTGAAACGTATAACCGATAAATAATAGGAGTACAACAACAATGAAATTATCAAAAATACTAAGAATAAAAGGCACGTATATTGCAATTGTTGCAGCTATGACAATGGTAACAATTGCCAGTTGTGTCTATATCAACTCCTTTGACGTACGCCAATACAGCGAGGAGCATCCCGATGGCGTGTTGTATGCATACGCCGGAACTGAAGCCACTTTTGTAATCGATGGACACATCGAATGTCATGAAGAGCATAGCGGAGTACAGTTTATAGCTGCGTTTCTCGTTCCGAAGTGCTGGAATGTGGCAGTCAATGGCAAGGTCACCTATAAGTGCACCTTGGCTGAAGACCATGACCAACTATACTCGATGTCGATTATCCCTGCATCATCATTGCCAAAGAATGGCGATGGACGTACGTGGGTAGAATGTCTCACACAGGAATACGGAGTAGGAACAAACGTGCTTGACGATATGGAATGGGTGGTTTACCAGACCGATGACAAGTATAATATCATCAACAATCAGGCACCAAACTATACGATTTACCTTAAGACAACAGTCGGCGACAAAAACCTCAAATGCCATTTGGGCGCATTCGTGAACCATACCGACGATGGTTTCAGTGGAGGAACAGACCATAAGAAGTGCGTATTCTCCACCGATTGTTTCGAGGTTAAAGGCGGCAGTGGCATGACACTCGACTTTTGCCAGAACCACTATAATAAGGTATCGCCTATGTCAGCCTTGCAGGATGACTACATCACATTCTATTTTAATGGAGATGCAGCCGACAACGCTCTCAAGGATGCCGAAAACGTATATATCCAAGGCGCAGCCTATACCGCTGAAGGAAACAAATACCTTCTCACCGAGAAGAGCCCACGCACACTTATGAAACGTGCAAGTGAATACGACGGTACATACAGCATCACAATATGGTCAATGAAACTGTTCAATGTTCCACTCAATGAGCATATTGAGCGTATCGAATACATGTTCAGCAATGCAGACGGTTCTGTAACCATTACACAGACCGATGATGACTTTGCTATGCAAGGCATCCCGATGCCAGAAGCAAAACAACCATTCACGTTCGTGTTTGAATGCCAATAAACAGAGCAAGAACCTACTAAAAGAATTGACAGATTATGAATACAAATAAATTTTCAAAGCTTATAGCAGCCCTCCTGATTGCCCATGCCTCTCACGCTTTGGCGCAGAACGACACTATTATCGGGCCTTACGGAGAGAAGACTGCTATAAATGCAAGTCTTGGAGCTGTTAGCACAGTGAAGGGTACCGACTTGGAGAAATATCTTTCCACAGACATCCTCACAGGATTGCAGGGACGTATGGCGGGGTTTAACGTGTCGCAATATCGCGGTTTCTTCCTCCCACATACAAACAACAACGTACAGTCTGCACTCATAGGTTCAATACCTACAGAGTTTGGACATGGTTCTTACAGTGACAATACGCGTTTCAACCTCAAGGCACGTGGCAATGCGCCAGTAGTAATCGTTGACGGTATAGAACGTGACATTTTCGATATCGACCCAGAAGCCATTGAGTCTGTGTCGTTGCAGCAGGATGCCCTTTCGTCACAATTCTTGGGAATGAGAAGTTCACGAGGTGCTCTGATCATCACCACCAAGAACCCTACAAAAGGCAAGATGCGTCTCTCTCTGACAGGTAAGCTCGGCGTACACAGCAGCGTGCGCAGCATTAAGCCATTGTCGTCGGCACAATACGCATATTTGCTCAATGAGGCAATGCAGAACGGTGGCAAGTCGGCTATCTATAATTACAATGACTTTCAGGCTTATCTCAACGGAAACAGTCCTTACACCCATCCGGACATCAACTGGGAAGATGCCCTGATGAGGGATAATGCGATAACGCAGTCGTATAACCTCAACGTGTCGGGCGGCAGCAACGTGGCGCAGTACTTTGTCTCCATCGGCTATATGAACGAGGAAGGACTGTTTCGTCAGAGTTCTGCCAACAACTACAACACAAACCTCACGTACAACAGATACAGCATTTCCTCGAAGGTAAACATCAACGTGCTTGAAGGACTGACGGCATCGCTCACGGCGTATGGTCGCGTAATAGAAGGAAACCAGCCTGGCGGCTCGGGAACTGGCTACAGCGATTTGCTCGATGCTATATTCACCACGCCGAACAATGCTTACCCTATAAGGAACGAAAATGGATCGTTTGGCGGCAACTATGCCTTCCAGAACAACCTTTACTCGCAGACTATGGAGAGTGGATACATATCAGACAATACCCGCGACATTATGGCATCAGCCAAGTTGCGCTATGAGTTCGCGGGCAGCCTGAAAGGACTTGCTATGCAGTTCATAGGCAGTGTAGCCAATCAGACAAGAACGACGATTACCCGAGTGAAACGTAATCCTGTGTATGAGTTGAACTACGACGACAATGGCAAGCCATTCTATAATATGTATGGTTCGCCACAGTCGCAGAGCAATGACTTTACGGCAGTTACCAATTACCAGAACCTATACGGTCAGTTGTCGATAGAGTATGGCAAGCAGATAGGCTTGCACAGTTTCATGGGTAAAGTAGTGGGCGACACTCATGAAGAGATTGACGATTATGACCTGCCTATTGTTCCGTCTAATATAAAGGAAAGCATAGTCTATAACTATGATAAGAAGTATTATGTAGAAGGAGTGTTGACACAAAGCTATTTCAACCGTTATGCTAAGGGCAACCGTTGGGGCAATTTCTATGCCGTTGGTTTAGGATGGGACATCAGCCGCGAACAGTTCCTATCATCCACCTCATGGCTTAACCAACTGAAGGTTCGAGGCGTGTATGGACTTACGGGCAACGGCATTGACAATGCAGGATATTTCATATACCGTCAGGCATTCGAGAACAACATGGTGTCGCTCTATCCTCTTGGCACAGATTTTACTAATGGCTATTGGACTTATGAAACTACACCACTTGCCAATCCATATATCACATACGAGAAAGCCCATAAACTAAACGTGGGTGTAGATATGTCGGCATTCGGCAACCGACTGCAGGCAACGGTGAATTACTATAACGACAAGTATTTCGACCTGCTGCAGGAAAGGGGTAAGAGCATAGAGATGATAGGAATAGAATATCCAACGGAGAACATTGGGAAATCGCGTCGTACAGGCGCTGACATATCGCTCACTTGGCAGGACAAAAAAGGAGGGTTCGGCTACTTCGTAACAGGCAACTGGAGCATAGCCAAGACAAAACTACTCTTTATGGATGAGCAGAGGACACCTTATAACTATCTGCGTCAGACTGGACGACCAGAAGGCGTAATCTTTGGTCTGCAGGCAATAGGCTTCCTCTCGGCCGACGACATTGCTGCTGGCTATCCTAAGATGGATGGATACGATGTGCAGCCTGGCGACGTCAAGTATGCCGACTTGAACAACGACGGAGTAATAAATGAATGGGACCGCACCGTAATAGGAGGCGACAAACCAGAACATATATTCGGTTTTGAATATGGCATAGAGTACAAGGGGATTGAATTCAGTATGTTGTGGCAAGGAGTGACAGGACGTGACCTCTATGTAAACAACCGCACACTGGTAGAAGGATTTCAACCAATAGGCAACTCGTACGGACAGGCATATCAGAACCTCCTTGCACGATGGACACCCGAAACTGCTGAAACGGCAACATATCCTCGCCTCACAGTGGGTGGCAATACATATAACTATGGAGGTTTCTACAACTCGTCGCTTTGGGTTGAAGACGGCAGTTTCGTGCGTCTCAAGAATCTATATCTCGCATATACTTTGCCTTCGGATTTCTGCAAGAGTAAGTTAGGAGGCATACATCCTAAAATCTTTATTGAGGCACAAAACCTGCTGACATTTGCCAAGACGAGCATTGTAGATCCAGAGGTCACATTTACCTCGTCGCCACTCCAGCGCACCATAGCATTTGGCATTAACATTAAGTACTAAACAAAAGGATAAAACAATGAATAAAAGAATATTATCAGGCGTATTACTGACTATTACATTGTCAATAATATCATGTACTGACAGTTATGAGGAACTGCCTGTGGATCAATTTACCCAGGAGTACGTGTTTTCTACAACCGATTCCATCGGTGAACAGGCTTCATATTTCCTGAACGCTATCTATGGTGCACTGCCAAACGGGTATAACCGTGTTGACAAGGATTTCCTTGATGCTGCAACCGACGATGCCATCTCGCTCTATTTTGACAGCGAACCAGGTGTGGCTCGTCTGCAGATGGGACGCTATACGGCAAGCAATCTTGTGGCAGACGATATGACATGGGGAACATGGTATAAAGCCATCAGGAAGTGTAACTATTTTATCAATAACATTGATGTGGTGCCATATCGTGAGACTTACACCAATGCCCTCGGTGAGGTGAAACCTATAAACTATACAAAGAAGGCAGAGGCACGATTTCTTCGCGCATTCTTCTATTTCCAACTGCTTGAGCGTTATGGAGGCATACCTTTGCTCGGCGATAAGGTTTATGATTTGAATGACGACATGGAACTGCCTCGCAATACGTTTGCGGAGAGCGTTGACTATATCGTCAGTGAACTTGACTCGATAAAGAACGACTTGCGCGAGACATCTACTTCTGACCCTAATTATGTGCATGCGGCAACCACTGTAGCATGTGAGGCACTGAAGATAAGGGTGCTGCTTTATGCCGCTTCACCACTGTTCAATGGTCAGACGTTAGAGAAAGGCAACCCATACGTAGGCTATGTGGATTATGATCCGAATCGCTGGAAACTCGCCGCTGATGCTGCACGCGAGTTCATTGAGAAACGTGGCAAGACTGGCACATCAACCTCACCGAACGTGAAGTTCTTCCAACTCAAGTCTTCGTTTACAAGCACTTTCCTAAATCATCAAGGTTCAAGTAACTATGAGACGATATTCTTCCGCAATAACGGAAAGGAAAGCAAGAGCATGGAAACAAATAACGGCCCTCTCGGCTTTACGGGTTCAAAACTTGGTAATGGGCGTACAAACCCTACACAAAACCTTGTTGACGCATTCCCTATGAAGGATGGAAAGAAAATAGGAGAGAGCACGAAGTACAAGTATGACCCACAAAAGCCGTACGAGAACCGTGACCCACGACTCGATTTCACAATCCTTCATAATGGTTCGCAATGGCTCAACAGCATTCTCGATACACGTATTGGCGGAGCAAATAACCCAGCAAGCACAGGCCGCTATTCCATGACAAGCTACTACACATGTAAGTTCATGGGGGAGAATAAGACAACGACGGAATATGGCAACCATAAGGACCTATGGGTATATTTTAGGTATGCCGAGGTGTTACTCAACTTTGCAGAAGCTGAAAATGAGGTTAACGGACCTACTGACGATGTGATAAACGCCATCATCCACATACGCAAACGTGCCGGAATTGAAGCTGGTTCGGACAAGAAGTACGGAATAGATGTCAACATGACAAAGGATGAGATGCGCGAATTGATACATAACGAACGACGCATTGAGATGGCATTTGAAGAGCAGCGCTATTATGACATTCGCCGATGGCGCGAAGCTGAAAAGATATTTGCGGAGCCTCTGAAAGGCATGAACATCATAAAGGGCTCTAACACAACAGTATATTCGGTTGTCGATGTGCTTAAGGTTAACTGGACTAATAAGATGTATCTGTACCCGATACCATATACTGAAGTTAATAAAAACGACCAGATGGTTCAAAACCCTTATTGGGAGGTAAGGTAACGAAAACGATAACGATGACGATAACGAAAACGAAACCTGAAATGGTTATGAAAAGATTATTTGCGATATTAACAATATGTATCTGCGTTGCTCTTGGCACATACGCGCAGAATGTGATTACTGGCGTTGTTATCTCGGCTGATGACAACGAGCCTATGATAGGAGTGACTGTAAAGGTTAAAAACACTTCCACAGCCACTGTAACTGATATTAACGGACATTTCTCTATCAATACGACAAAGGGTAAGACGCTCTTGTTCTCGTATATTGGATATAATAACAAGGAAGTAACAGCTACTGGTGAGAATCTGAGGATTGTCATGAACCCTGAATCAAATGCCATTAATGAAGTGGTAGTTGTAGGATATGGTCAAGCGAAACGCATCACGATGACTGGTGCCGTAAGTGCTATCAATGGTACTGAGGTGCAGAAGGTTCCTGTGAGCAATGTGCAGAACGCTTTGGTTGGCAAGTTGCCTGGCTTTTTCTCGCAGCAGCGTTCGGGACAGCCAGGTAAGGACGCATCCGACTTCTTTATCCGCGGCGTATCGTCGCTTAACTCGGCAGGAAACCAACCTCTCATCATCGTTGATGATGTGGAATACAGCTACGAACAGTTAGCGCAAATTAACGTTAATGAAATAGAGTCCATCTCAATCCTTAAGGATGCATCCACAACAGCCATTTATGGTATCAAAGGTGCCAATGGCGTTCTCGTCGTAAAGACAAGACGCGGCGAGAATGGACGCCCTCGCATTAACGTACGAGTAGAAAGCGGCTTGCAGATGCCTGTTCGCACTCCTAAATTCCTTGGTTCATACGAGACTGCCCAATTGGTTCGACAAGCATACGAGAACGACGGACTTGTAAACTATGATGCCAATGGCGTGGCAACTGGATATCCAGAGAAAGTGTCTGATGTCGCTCTTGAGCATTATCGTCTCGGAGATGACCCGTATGCATATCCAGACGTTAACTGGTATGACGAGATATTTAAGAAAACAGCGCAGCAGAGCAATGCGAACGTTGATATTTCTGGAGGTACCGAGCGGTTGAAATACTTCGTGTCTGTAGGCTACTTTACGCAGAACGGACTTGTGCGCGACTTTGGCGTAAAGAACGACGATGTAAACTCAAACTATTTCTATCGCAGGTTTAATTACCGTTCGAACCTCGACTTCCAAGTGACAAAGAACCTCTCCATGAGACTCGACATCACATCACGTTTCATGAACATCAACGAACCCTATGGATTGAATGCTACTGGCACAATCTATTCATGGGATGAAATGCACCCATATTCTGCACCTGTAGTCAATCCAAACGGAACGGATGCCTACCTCTATGACACCAACCTGAAACGACCTACGCTGAATGCACGTTTGGCAAACTCTGGTTACAAGCGTACAAGGCGAGTTGACAACAACTTGCTCTATAATGTTAACTGGGATATGAACTCCATCACTGAAGGTCTTTCGAGCAATGTGCGTATAGCCTATTCCACGATCGATGAGAATTATCGTTCTGTTTGGAGGGGTAGTTTCCCTACGTATCATGCCACTCAAGCTGGCACAGACGAAAACGGAAATCCTATTTATGCCTATAACATCAATCCTGACAACGTGTTCACGAAAGGAACATACGCTGTTACCGCAGGCACTAACACCGCCAGAAAAGACCTTAACTTGCAGGCAGCCCTACAGTATGCACGTGTGTTTGATGATGTACATGATGTCAGCGCAATGTTCCTTTACAACAGGGAGTCAACAACTTTGGAGAGTTCCGGACAAAAGATTCCTGAGAAATTTTCTGGATTGACTCTCAAACTTAGTTACAAGTATGCCAACCGCTATCTTGCAGATATAAACATGGCATATAATGGTTCTGACCGCTTTGCAGCAGGACATCGCTATGGTCTCTTCCCAGCAATAGGTCTTGGATGGGTTATCAGCGAAGAACCGTGGTTTAAGAGAACTTTTGGCGAAAAGGTTGATATGCTGAAACTCCGTACGTCGTACGGCTTGGTAGGATCTGACGTTGCTATGGGCGACCGCTATCTCTACAATCAAGTCTATGAGGTAGGCAGCAGCTACTACTTTGGCGACCGTGCTGTTGAGCATATTGGTTACAAAGAAGGTGCGTTGGGCAACGACAACGTGACGTGGGAGAAGGCAAAGAAGTTCGATATAGGTCTTGACTTCTACTTGCTCAACCGCATAACTTTCAGCATTGACTATTTCTACGACAAACGCTATGACCAGCTTGTATATCGCTCTGACATTCCTCTCATCCTAGGCATTGGAACGTCGCCTATCAATGTGGCACGTACACGCAACCAGGGTTTCGATGGACAGTTGGGCTACCATGACAAGTGGGGTGACTGGCAGTTTAACACAAATTTCGTCTTCTCATACGCTAAAAACAAGATAGAGTATCAAGCCGAGGCACAACAGCTTTATCCGTGGCTCGCATCTACAGGCAAGTCAATAGGTCAGCAATTCGGCTATCATACGATAGGGTATTATACTCCAGAGGACATTGCATTGATTAATGCTGGTGACGCAAATGCACCAGCCGTGCCGAACACTGACATCGCCGTGCAGGCAGGCGACCTGAAGTATGCCGACCTCAATGGCGACGGCACCATCGACGACTACGACAAATCGGCCATCGGTAAGCCAAACCTTCCTAATACCACTTTAGGACTTACGCTTGGTGGCAGTTGGAAAGGTCTTTCATTGAGCGTTTTGTTCCAGGGATCATTCAATTATAGTTTCTCCGTCGTTGGTACAGGTATAGAGTCGTTCAAGTCGCAGTTCCAGCCACTGCACCAGCAGGCATGGACGCTTGACCGCTATAACTCTGGCGCAATGATTAATTTCCCACGTCTCACTACCAACCCTTCAACGGTCAATAGTGCCGAAGCATACATGTCTGACTTCTGGCTTATTGATGCGTGGTACGTACGTTTGAAGACCATCGATCTCAGCTATACGTTCCCTCGCAAAGCTACGCCACGATTCATGGAAAGTCTGAGATTGTATATGAACGCCTATAACCTATTCACATGGACAAGTTACGACAAATATCAACAAGACCCTGAAATTTCTACCAACACTGCTGGCGATGCCTACATGAACCAGCGCGTACTCAACTTCGGTGTATCTATAGGATTTTAAATTATTGGTTATTGGTTTTAGGCTGAAAACCCAGAACCAATAACCTTAATACCTCATAGCCTTACAATGATTACTTTCAGATATATTGTTTTTATTATATGTGTATTGTGTTCATGCACCATATTTGCCAATGAGGAATGGGCAGATGTGACAGGTCTATACATCAAGAACTCCACTTACGCTAACAATAATAACGATTCTTGGCTTGGTACAGAACTGAATTTTGACGGAGCTGTGTCGAATGCCTCTCACTTCCAGAAGACATACGACACTTACCAGCCGATATTCAAATTGCCAGCAGGACGCTACCGTTTGTTGGTGCAAGGCTTCTATCGTGCAGGCGATGCCAGTAAGGACTATTCCCGTTTTAATGAGGATGGCGATGGTTGGCGACTTGCTACGATGTATGCCAAATGTGCAGACACCACTTTCTCTGCAAAACTTGTGCATTGCAGTTCGGGTGCGGTTGCTCGCAGCTTTGGAGGCAGCACGGCAAAGGTCGAAGGCAAGTATCTGCCTAATGACATGGTTGCTGCTCACAAGTGGTTTGAGGCAGGGTATTATAACAATATGTTGGAGTTTGAACTCACAAAGGAAGAGAACATAACAATAGGTATAGGCAAAAACAAGTTCGTTGGAGGCGACTGGACTTGCATTGCTAATTGGCGACTTGAGTATTGGACTGACAACATACACGTTGAAAGCATAACGTTTGATTCTCCATCGATGTTTATGGCTCTTGGCGAGGAGAGGCAGTTGCGCCCAGAGGTGAAACCAGACAATGCCGTAAACAAGTTGATAAGATGGCAATCGGGGAATACACGTGTAATCACTGTCAGCGAAGACGGACTGGCAAAAGCTATGAGCGAAGGTTCTGCTGTGCTGACTGGCATTGCCGTTGATGGCAGTGGCTGTAAAGTGGAATGCAACGTGACGGTGCGCAAGGTTGCTGGCACTCGACAGAACATTGTTATGAACGAGATCATGCCATCCAATATAGACATGTTCATCGACATGTCGTACAATTTTGGTTCATGGATAGAATTGTACAACCCAACGGACACGGCTGTCACACTTGCTGGGTTGTACATTACTGACGATGCGACGAATTTAAGGAAATATGGATTTACACAGAACCACGGTGCTGTTCCCGGAAAGGGCTACAAAGTTATTTGGTTTGACCATTATGACGAGTATGCACCGCAACAGGTGAATTTCAAGCTTGAGTATGAAGGTGGCACAATAACCATATCCAACGGCAATACTGTGCTGGCACAGTTTACTTACCCCGAGACTCCTGCCCGAGCATCATACGCTCGCACAGAGGATGGTGGTGCTAAATGGAGATTTACAGCCATGCCAACCCCTGGGGCATCAAACACTACCAGCGTGTTCGCATCCAAACAACTGAACCCACCTACCGTTGACAGGGAAGGACAGTTGTTTACTGGAGCGCTGACTACTCACGTTGCGATACCTGACGGTACGACATTGCGCTATACACTTGACGGAACTACACCTACCGATGTTAATGGAATGACATCCGAGAGTGGCGAATTCACATTTTCAGAAAGTGCCATGTTGCGTCTAAGACTCTATCGTGACGGCTATTTGCCAAGTAAGGTCGTGTCGCATTCCTATATATTAAAGACACGTGATTTCGTATTCCCGATAATTTCAGTCATCACCAATGATGATTTTATCAACAGCAAGGAATTGGGACTCTTTCAGCGAGGACCGCACGGTGCACCAGGGCGTGGCGAGACAACTCCATGTAACTGGAACCGCGATTGGGACCGTCCTGTCAACATGGAATACTTTACGCCTGATGGTAACGGACAATATACTCTGGCACATAATCAGGAAGTAGATTTCTCTATGGCTGGTGGATGGAGCCGCAATTGGACACCACATTCATTTAAGCTTAAGGCCGACAAGCAGTACTATGGCGAGAACTTCCTGTCGTACCCGTTCTTTAAGGATAAGCCATTCAACAAGAACAAAACCCTGCAGATGCGCAATGGTGGCAACGACACACAGTGTCGCATAAGGGATGCCGTCATTCAGGAAGTAGCACGTCGGGGCGGATGGTATGTCGATGGGCAATGTTGGCAACCTACCCATATAATATTGAATGGCAAGTACTATGCCACTCTGAACATGCGTGAACCAAGCAACAGGCACTTCGCCTATGCCAACTATGGAATAAGCAGCGATGACATTGACCAGTTTGACCTCAGCCCTGATTCAGGATTGATATGCATGGAAGGTAACTTCGACGCACTTAACCGCTGGACAGAACTGTCGAAGTCTGCCACAAAGCAGTCGTCGTATGACGAGATTTGCGAGCTTGTAGATATTGATGAATATATCAACTACCTGTGCGTAGAACTATACTTTGGTTGCAACGATTGGCCACAGAACAACTGCAAGTACTTCCGCAAGAAGGATGGCAAGTTCCACTTTGTCCTTTTTGATCTCGACTCAGCACTCTCGACAAACGATCCTTTCGGATGGTTTGCAGGTCGCAAGAGTGCATCTTACAATAAGTATGATCCTATTACCGGACAACGAAAGCAGGTGACTGAAGAAATTCCCCACGTGGCAAACTTCTTGAGAATGTTGGACAACGCTTCGTTCCGCAAAAGGTTCATTGATGCGTTTTGTGTCTTTGGCGGTTCTGTTGCTACGGCAGAAAGGTTTAAGGATGTTGTAAATGATGTTGCAAACATCGAAGGTTTGAATGGCTTTGTAAATCCATCTGCTACAGCCGAGAGTATGTTGAAGGCCGTTGGCGATTCCTACAACGGCACCATGACAAATGCTCTTAAAAACTATTCCGCATTCAAACTATCACAGACTCCGAAGCAGACTCTCCACCTATCAACCAACATTGACAATGCAAAACTTTCACTCAATGGCATAACCATTCCTACTAATACCTTTGACGGAGTATTCTTCGGACCTGCTACACTGAAGGCTGAGGCTCCTGCAGGCTATCGCTTTGCTGGATGGTTAGGTAATGGCGTATGGAAGACAACACCGATTTTCACATCCGACAGCGAATGGAAATACTACACCAAAGGCTCTCTTAATAGCAAAAACTGGTATTCAACGGATTATTCAGATGCCCGATGGAGCACGGGCAAAGCACCTTTAGGGTATAATCAGAATGGACTCAACACTACTATTCCATACGGAGGCAACCCTGACAAAAAATATCCTACCTACTATTTCCGCAAGGTATTTGAGATTAACAACGTCCCCGACGATGCCGATTTTATACTCAATTATTCTGTTGACGATGGATTTGTCGTATATGTAAATGGTGTAGAAGCCGGACGCTACAACATGCCTTCCGGCGACATCTCTTACTCGACTTACGGACAGTTGGCTTCAAACAATCCTGACGTTGGTTCGCTCACATTGGATAAAAACCTTTTCCATATAGGCGAAAACCTTATTGCCGTCGAAGTGCATAACTACTCTGCTGCTTCAACCGATGTAGTATGGAGCGCAGAATTGGGACTGCTGACACCCGACAACGACATTTCGCAGTATGATTCCACTGAACCCGAGTTTACTCTGAACTTTGATTCCTCCATAACCCTGAAAGCCGTGTTCAAGCCTCTGGCAAAGATGGACAAAAAGACAAGGGAAATAACTCCTGTCGTAATCAACGAGGTAAGTGCCAACAACGAGATATTTATAAACGAATACTTTAAGAAAGGCGATTGGATAGAACTCTATAACACGACCGACGAGAATATTGATGTGGCTGGTATGTATGTCAGCGACAATGCTTCAAAACCAACGAAATACCAAATTCCTGCATCTGCCGGCACTACCAATACAATTATACCGGCACATGGATTCCTTGTAGTGTGGTGTGACCAAACAACCAAACAACCAAACGACCAAACGGCCAACCAATTGCACGCATCATTCAAACTTGATGCTGACGGAGGCGACGTATTGCTCACCGCAAGTGACCTCTCATGGACTAACACCTTGAACTATCCGCCGCATGATGGCTGGCACTCCGTAGGACGTTTCCCTGACGGAGCAGAAAATACATACATGTTTGCAATGCCGTCAATAAACAAGACCAACCGCTTGATATTTGCCGACAACATTGTCTATTCACCTACATCAACAAAGGATTTGTGTCGTGAAGTGGAAACCACCAATCTCACCGTTCCTGTAAGTCAGAATGAGCTCAATGTCCCCTTCTCCAAACTCTCTGAGATTGCCGACGCCATCGAATCCAACGACCTGCTTACGGGCGAACACCTTCGCGGGCTTATGGACGATGGCTACTGGAGCAATCCTGTAGCAGCAGTCAACAATTCGCTCACGTTCAATCAGCAAGGCTACTGTAGCAACGGCGCAGACATCACACTGCGGTTCGATGATAGCAAAATCTACACACGTGCCAAGGTCGCACCTGACGACCACTGGACTGCAAACGCACTCGTCTGCTTCCAGAATGCGTTCAAGCGTTACACCATCCACCTAACCCTCATGTCGGAAGAGGAATACACCGCGGGCATCACAACCTTAAAACCTCTTAACCCTACAATCTCAAGCAATGCCTACAACCTCGCAGGGCAGCGTATCTCAACCTCATATCGAGGCATCCAAATCATCAATGGACGTAAGGTTATAAAGCCGTAAAAAGTTTGTCTGCACTCAAAACGTAAATAACGCACAAAAGATTGGCTCTACAGGGGTGTCTGTTGGGGGTGGAAAAAAGTTGTACAACTTTCGCGCGAATGTTGTACAACTTTCGAGTGAAAGTTGTACAACTTTTTTTCGAGTTAAGCGTTCAATCTGAAAAAGCCTTGCGCTCACGTTGCAAAAAGATTACGCTCTTACCTGACGAAAGCACGGCATTTGTTTTGCCATGTCATAGAAAATTGCTAACTTTGCAAGGCTTTTCAGCAGCAACCTTTCATCCTCACTTTAGGAAACAGAGGGGAGCTTCCAGATTAAAAGATTACATTATATATATTAATAAGGAATGATAACGATTTCAAATCTTGCCATTCAGTTTGGCAAACGAGTACTTTACAAGGACGTAAACATTAAGTTCACAACTGGCAACATCTATGGTGTCATCGGTGCAAACGGTGCGGGAAAGTCAACACTGCTGAAGGCTATCAGCGGTGAGCTTGAGGCAAACAAGGGCACAATCGAACTGGGACCTGGCGAGCGACTCAGCGTGCTCTCGCAGGATCACTTCAAATACGACGAATACTCTGTCATCGACACTGTGTTCATGGGTTACGAAGCATTATGGAACAACATGAAGGAGCGCGAGGCTATCTATGCCGACTTCAAGGACGAGGACGGCGAACGTGCTGCCGAACTTGAGGACAAGTTTGCCGAGATGGGAGGCTACAATGCAGAGAGCGATGCCGAACAACTGCTGACAAACCTCGGCGTGAAACCTGAACTGCAACACAAGCAGATGAACGAGTTGTCGAACAATGAGAAGGTACGCGTCATGTTGGCAAAGGCACTCTTTGGGCATCCTGACAACCTTTTGCTCGATGAACCTACCAACGACCTTGACCTCGATACGGTTGACTGGTTGGAAGAATATCTGTCGAACTTAGAGCAGACTGTGCTCGTTGTAAGCCACGACCGTCACTTCCTCGACGCAGTAAGTACGCATACAGTAGATATAGACTTCGGCAAGATTAACCTCTTTGCAGGCAACTACAGCTTCTGGTACGAGAGTTCTCAGCTTGCATTGCGCCAGGCACAAAACCAGCGTGCGAAGGCTGAAGAGAAACGAAAAGAGCTGGAAGAGTTCATACGTCGCTTCTCTGCCAATGTGGCAAAGAGCAAGCAGACCACTTCAAGAAAGAAAATGCTTGAGAAGCTTAACGTAGAAGAAATCAAGCCTTCATCAAGGAAATACCCTGGAATCATCTTCCAGATGGAGCGTGAAGCAGGCAATCAGATACTCGAAGTCGAGGGCCTCAAGGCTGTTGATGCCGACGGAACAGTGCTGTTCGAGAACGTAAGCTTCAATGTTGAGAAGAACGAAAAGGTTGTTTTCCTCTCTCACAACCCGAAGGCAATGACCGCTTTATTCGAGATAATAAACGGAAACAGGCAAGCTGATGCCGGCACATACAAGTGGGGACAGACCATCACAACGGCATATCTGCCACTCGACAACACTGCATTCTTCGATTCTACATTGAACCTTGTGGAGTGGTTAGGGCAGTTTGGCACTGGCAATGAGGTTGTGATGAAAGGTTTCCTTGGGCGTATGCTGTTCAGCGGTGAGGAGGTTTTGAAGAAGGTCAACGTGCTTTCCGGAGGCGAAAAGATGCGTTGCATGATAGCGAGAATGCAGTTGAAGAACGCCAATTGCCTTATACTCGACACACCAACAAACCATCTTGACCTCGAATCAATACAGGCATTCAACAACAATCTGAAACTTTTCAAGGGCAACATATTGTTCTCGTCGCACGACCATGAGTTCATCCAGACCGTTGCAAACCGCATAATCGAGCTTACTCCAAACGGCACAATAGACAAGTTGATGGAGTATGACGACTATATCTACGACCCAGTAGTAAAGGAACAAAGGGCGAAGATGTACGACGCAGAGTAAGTTTGGCAAGGTTTTTGTATGATATCTGGCAGGACATTATCAATCAAGTATTATGAGTAAGGAAAATAAAAATAAGGAGAAAGAGGAAATAAAAGTAGAGAACGAAGCCGCACCCGAGGCAGTCAACGAGGAGACTTCAGCAGAAGAAACCAATGAAGTTGACGAAGAAGAAAAAGACCCTGTGGCAGAACTTACGGAGCAATTGGCTGAGTATAAGGACAAATATCTGCGTTCAGTAGCCGAGTTTGACAACTATCGTAAGCACACTCTGAAGGAAAAAGCCGAACTCATACTCAATGGCGGAGAGAAGACTATCGTGGCAATACTGCCAGTAATTGACGATATGGAGCGTGCCATTGCCAACAACAGCAAGTCGGACGACATTGAAGCAATAAAGGAAGGCTTTAATCTTATACACCAAAAATTCCTGAAAATACTCGAAGGAATGGGCGTGAAACAGATTGACACAACCGATGCAGACTTCGACACCGAGTATCATAATGCAATAGCAATGTTGCCAATGGGCGAGGAAAAGAAGGGTAAAGTGATAGATTGCGTCAAGACAGGATACACATTAAATAATAAGGTAATACGTCACTGCGACGTAGCCGTGGGAGAATAATATGGCAAACAAAAGAGATTACTACGAGGTTTTAGGCGTCACGAAAGACGCTTCAGCCGACGACATAAAGAAGGCATACCGCAAGCTTGCCATCAAATATCACCCTGACCGTAACCCTGGCGACAAAGAAGCCGAGGAAAAGTTCAAGGAGGCAGCCGAGGCTTATTCGGTGCTTTCCGACGAAAAGAAGAAGCAACAGTACGACCAGTTTGGCTTTGAAGGACTGAACGGATTTGGTGGTGCAGGAGGTTTCGGCGGTGCCGGAGGCTTCAGCATGGACGATATCTTCTCGATGTTTGGCGATGTCTTTGGCGGTCGCATGGGCGGAGGATTCAGTGGATTCGGCGATTTCTTCGGCGGCAGAAGTGGCGGCGGTGCTCGCAGACCAGTTCAGAAAGGTAGCGACCTGCGCATGAAAGTACGCCTGAACTTGCAGGAAATTCAGAACGGAACGACAAAGAAGTTCAAGGTACGTCGCGACGTTACGTGCTCACATTGCCACGGAACAGGAGGCGAAGGCGCAAATGCAACCGAACAATGCCCTACATGTCACGGCACAGGATACGTCACTCGCACCTCAAACAGCATATTCGGCGTGATGCAAA
Organism: Bacteroidaceae bacterium; assembly: GCA_024398515.1. Lineage (GTDB taxonomy): Bacteria > Bacteroidota > Bacteroidia > Bacteroidales > Bacteroidaceae > Prevotella. The sequence goes on from JAKSIZ010000030.1 coordinate 18,234, forward strand.
GCCAGAGTGTCTGCCCTACATGTGGCGGCGAAGGCACAGTGATAAAGAATAAATGTAAGGAGTGTAACGGCACAGGCGTTGTCAAAGGCGAGGAGGTTGTTGAGGTAAATATACCTGCCGGCGTAGAAGAAGGAATGGTGGTAACAGTTTCCGGAAAGGGCAATGCAGGTCGCCACAACGGTATAACCGGCAATCTTCAAGTGCTGATTGAAGAAGAACCAGACAAGGAACTCATCCGTGATGGCAATGATGTCATATACAATCTTATACTTGATTTCCCAACTGCAGCACTCGGCGGAACAGCAGAAGTGCCTGTTATCGGCGGATCAAAAGTGAGGATTAAAATTGCTCCAGGCACCCAGTCGAACAAAGCATTGCGTCTGCGTGGCAAGGGATTGCCTACAGTCAACCAGTATGGATATGGCAGTCAGATGGGCGATGAGATTGTAAACATCACCGTCTATGTGCCAGAGAACCTAAGCGAAGAAGAGAAAAAGATACTCGAAAAGCTGAAAGGCCACGAAAATTTCCAAGGAAACGAAAGCGTGAAGAGCAGCCTTTTCGATAAGTTCCGCAACTATTTCAAATGACTTACAAGGACGCTATTGACTATCTTTTCGAGAGTGCGCCACTATTTCAGAACATAGGTGCGGATGCCTATAAGGACGGATTAAGCAATACTTACCTCCTCGACAGGCACTTTAATCATCCACATAGGAATTACAAGACCATTCATGTAGCAGGAACCAACGGCAAGGGTTCCTGCTCTCATACTATTGCCGCCTATCTGCAATGCCGCGGTTACAAGGTAGGACTATATACATCGCCACACCTGATAGACTTTCGTGAGAGGATAAGAGTGAATGGTCGCCAGATAGACGAGCAGTCGGTCATAGATTTTGTTGAGGAAATTCAAGCCACTTACGGCAAAGATATTGAGGAAAAAAGATTGGGGTTTTCATTCTTTGAACTTGCCACAGCAATGGCTTTCAAGCACTTTTCAGATGAACGAGTTGACTTCGCCGTAATCGAAGTAGGGCTTGGAGGCAGACTCGACTGCACAAACATCATCTCCCCTATCCTATCAATAATCACAAATATCAGTTTCGACCATACCCAGTTTCTCGGCAATACCCTTGAAAAGATTGCCGCTGAGAAAGCTGGTATTATCAAGAAAAACACGCCTGTAGTCGTTGGTGAAACGTTGCCAGAAACAAAAAGCGTGTTCCAGAAAAAGGCAAAGGAGATGGATGCTCCGATATATTTTGCCGAGGACTATGACTGTGATGAGATTGTCGCAACGCTCAATCCACAGCTAAAAGGCTATTGTCAAGAGAAAAACACAAAGACAATTCTACGAGCGATAGAGGAGATTTCTCCTGCCCTATCCCAAGAAAAAGGAGAAATCGAGGGAGAAAAGAGAGATGTTTTAAGGAAAGCTTTTGCCGAGGTCTGCGACTTGACAGGACTCATGGGGCGTTGGCAAAAGATACAGGAAAAGCCGCTTGTGATTTGTGACACTGGTCATAACATAGGCGGTTGGCAATATCTTGCACGGCAAATAGCCGACACACCATGCAAACGACGACACATAGTGCTCGGATTTGTGAACGATAAAGACATAAGCGGCATACTTCAACTTATCAGTCAGACAGTAGCAAAGGATGAAGTGACATTCTATTTCACCCAAGCATCAGTGCGACGAACACTCCCAGCAACCGACCTAAAGGCAATAGCGTCACGTTTTGATCTTATTGGTAATGCATACGACAACGTCAATGAAGCATACATCGCTGCACTGTCAAACGCCTCAGACAAAGACTTTGTTTTTATCGGCGGCAGCAACTTTATCGTAGCAGACCTATTGGCAGCATTATGATTTTCTCACATTTTTTGTTGGAAAAATCTTTTATTTTATTTTGTTTTGTGTCGGGTTTGCTGTAACTTTGCACTCCGATAGCAAAAGATAAAAGATTTTGAAATGATAAAGTTCAAGAAAAGGCGCTGGACAATACTCAAAAACCAACCCGTTACGGATATGGATCGTACCATTATGTACTGGGAAAATCATGGGCGACTTGTACCAACGAGAAGTCTGATAAAGACCGAGGAACAGATTGAAGGCATACGAGAAAGCGGTAAGATAAACACAGCGGTACTCGACCTTGTAGCAGAAAACATACATGAAGGAATGAGCACAGAGGAGATAGACAAATTGTGCTATGACTTCACCATTGCGCATGGTGCCGTTCCAGCCTGCCTTAACTATGAGGGATTTCCAAAGAGCGTTTGCGTCAGTATTAACGAAGAAGTATGTCACGGCATTCCATCGCCTGACGTAATCCTCGAAGAAGGAGACATTGTAAATGTTGACTACACAACTATAAAGGACGGATATTTTTCCGATGCCTCGCGCATGTTTATTATTGGAAAGACATCGCCTGAAAAGGAACAGCTCGTGCGAGTGGCAAAGGAGTGCCTTGAGATAGGCATGGAAGCAGCAGCAAAACCATATTGTTTCGTTGGCGACATAGGCAATGCAATACAGAAACATGCACATAAGTTCGGTTATGGTGTTGTACGTGATCTTTGTGGGCATGGCGTTGGGTTGAAGTTCCATGAAGAGCCAGAGGTTTGCCACTACGGAAGGAAAGGCGACGGAATGCTCATTGTGCCAGGCATGGTATTCACCATCGAACCGATGATTAACATGGGAACATGGAAGGTATTTGTCGATGCAGACAACAAATGGACGGTAATAAGCGACGACTACAAGCCATCAGCACAATGGGAACATACGTTCCTAATGACAGAACATGGACTTGAAGTCATAACATACTAAGTTTGACAATGAACGACATATATATATTAGGAATAGAAAGCAGTTGCGACGATACATCGGCAGCGGTGTTGAGAAATGGGGAACTGTTGAGCAATGTCACAGCTTCACAGCAAGTTCACTTTGAATATGGTGGGGTTGTTCCTGAACTTGCATCGAGGGCACATCAGCAGAACATCGTGCCTGTTGTAGATGCTGCGTTAAAGAAAGCCGGTATCAGTCGCGAGCAACTGTCTGCCATAGCTTTCACAAGAGGTCCAGGATTACTCGGCTCATTACTTGTAGGCACAAGTTTCGCAAAAGGGCTTGCACTTTCACTTGGTATCCCTCTTATTGATGTCAACCACTTGCAAGGGCACGTGCTCGCACATTTCATAAAAGAACCCAATACGGAATCAAACCAGCCACCACTCCCATTCCTTTGTCTTTTGGTTTCAGGCGGCAACTCACAAATTGTGAAAGTAAACGCATATAATAATATGGAGGTGCTCGGTCAGACAATAGACGATGCAGCAGGCGAAGCTATTGACAAATGCTCAAAGGTCATGGGACTTGGCTATCCAGGCGGTCCTATCATTGACAAACTTGCAAGGCAGGGAAATCCACACGCATATAAGTTTGCCGAACCACATATTCCTGGCTATGATTATAGTTTCAGTGGATTGAAGACCTCGTTCCTCTACTCTCTTCAAAAATGGATAGAAGAAGAACCAGACTTCATTGAAAACCACAAGCAAGACATTGCAGCAAGTTTGGAATACACGGTTGTTGACATACTAATGAAAAAACTGAACAAAGCCGTGGTTGATACAAAGATAAAGCATGTTGCCGTTGCTGGCGGAGTGTCGGCAAATACAGGATTGAGGAATGCCTTCCATGAATATGCCAAGAAGTATGGCTGGAAGATTTACATACCTAAATTCTCATACACAACCGACAACGCAGCCATGATAGGAATAACAGGTTATTATAAGTTCCTTGACAAGGAATTTTGCGACATAGATGCGCCATCATTCTCAAAAGTAACATTCCAATAGTTAAAAAATATAAAAATTATAATAAAATCATCATCGATAACGTGAAAAGTTATAAAAAATTTGTACCTTTGCACCCCAGTTTGAGATAAGTATATAAATAATAACTAATACAATACATTAAAGAGATGTCAAAGATTTGTCAGATTACGGGCAAGAAGGCCATGATTGGAAACAATGTTTCCCACTCAAAGCACCGCACAAAGCGCAGTTTCGACATTAACCTCTTCACAAAGAAATTCTTCTATGTAGAGGAAGATTGTTGGATTAGCCTTAAACTCTGTGCACAGGGTCTTCGTTTGATTAACAAGGTTGGCTTGGATGCAGCCTTGAAACAGGCAGTTAACAAGGGTTACTGTGATTGGAAGGATATTAAAGTAGTAGGAGAATAACACTATGGCAAAGAAAGTTAAAGGCAACAGAGTACAGGTTATCCTTGAATGTACTGAGATGAAGAATAGTGGACTCCCAGGAACAAGCCGCTACGTTACAGTAAAGAACCGCAAGAACACTCCTGAGAGACTTGAGTTGATGAAGTATAATCCTATCTTGAAGAAGATGACTCTTCACAAGGAGATTAAATAATAAAACGTATTAGACTATGGCAAAGAAAACCGTCGCAACCCTCCAGACAGGTAATGAGGGTCGTACATACACCAAGGTTATCAAGGTTGTAAAGAGCCCAAAGACAGGTGCATACTGTTTTGATGAGAAAATGGTTCCTAACGATGACGTTAAGGCATTCTTCAAGTAAGATATAGTTTGATTTGACACATATAAAAAAAGACTCGCAAATGCGAGTCTTTTTTATTTTGTCTCAATCTCTTCTTTCATGTCAATAATGTTTCGTTTATGGTCAACGAGTTCATATTGTAGAAAGGCGAGTTTCTGCGACGGAACTACCTTCAGTCCCAGCCCATACTTCATTTGCCATTTGTTTTTCAACGAGAAGAACCCCTGATTTATATACGCATTCACGTATGGGTGAACATAAAGGGTGATTCTTTTCATCTTCAAAGTGTTGACAACGTAATCAATCTTGCTTTCCAACTGGTCGGTAAACAAAATGCTTGGTCTAATCTGGCCCTTTCCGAAACATGTTGGACACATTTCCTCAACATCCAAGTCCATTGCTGGGCGCACTCTTTGACGTGTAATCTGCATAAGTCCGAACTTCGACAAAGGCAATATATTATGTTTTGCCCTGTCCTTTTCCATGTTTTTACACATTCTCTCATAGAGTGCCTGTCTGTCCTCAGCCAAGTCCATGTCAATAAAATCGACAACGATGATTCCTCCCATGTCACGCAGTCTTATCTGACGTGCCAATTCATCTGCTGCACCTAAATTCACTTCAAGTGCATTGCCTTCCTGACCTTTTTCTGATTGTGTTCTGTTACCGCTGTTGACATCTACGACATGCAATGCCTCAGTATGTTCGATAATTAAATAAGCACCTCGCTTGATACTGACCACCTTGCCAAAAGATGACTTTTGTTGCTTTGTGACATTAAAATGGTCAAAGATTGGTTCTGCAGCATCATAGTATTTTACGATACCCTCTTTCTCTGGCGCAATCTCTGCCACATAATTTTTAATTTCCTCGTAAACTTGCTTGTTGTTTACGTGAATGCTCTCATACGAAGGATTGAACAAATCCCTAAGCAGACTAACAACTCTACTTTGCTCTTCATAGACCAGAGAAGGATACTTTGAAATGGAATGCACCTTTTCAATTGTTTCTTCCCATCTGCCAACAAGGCTTTTCAGTTCTCGGTTGAGTTCTGCAACCTTCTTACCTTCTGCAGCAGTTCTTACAATAATTCCGACATTGCCTGGTTGAATGCTGGCAACGAGTTGTCTAAGTCTTGCCCTTTCCGCTTTGCTCTCAATCTTCGTGGAGACAGAAATCTTTTTCCCGAAAGGCACCAGTATCAGATAACGCCCTGTGAATTCCAATTCACCTGTAATGCGTGGGCCTTTTGTCGAGATAGGTTCTTTCTGAACCTGAACCAATACGACCTGATCCCTTTCTACTGTGCCTTGTATTGTCCCACTCTTCGGCATTTCAGCTGAACGGCCGAATTTATTGAATGGAGCAATTTTTTTCTTGTCACTCGTTAATTGGGCAACATACTTGGCGTAAGTGCTAAATTGATTACCTAAGTCAAGATAATGAAGAAAAGCTTCTCGTTTGTAACCGACGTCAACGAAGCATGCATTCAATCCTGGCATAAGTTTCTTAACTTTTGCCACAAACACATTGCCCACTGCGTAACTATCCTCTAACTTCTCTGTTTGATACTCGACTAACTTGTCATCCTCAAGCAGGGCTATGGATATTTCCGCGGTTTGGACATCAATAACAACTTTGCTTGTCATTTTCTTGATTTTTTGTTTTAATAGTAAAGGGCATACCAGAAAAGTTCCCCTTCCATGATATACCCTTCAAATCTCCCAGAAATGACTCCGAGCAATTATTTTTTTTACTTGCTCTTATGTCTATTCTTTCTCAGTCTTTTCTTACGTTTATGAGTAGCCATCTTGTGGCCCTTCTTCTTCTTACCGTTTGGCATAATGTTATTTATTAAATGTTAAACCTTTTATATCCCTCGTTTTTACTTCTCAAGCATCTTGCCTGCAAAACTCTTTGCTGGTTTGAAAGTTGGATAGTTATGTGCCGGAACTATTATTGTTGTATTCTTCGAGATATTGCGAGCAGTCTTCTGAGCTCTGCGCTTTACTACGAATGTTCCGAAACCTCTGAGATATACATTTTCGCCATTAATCATTGACTGACGAATCTCTTCCATAACAGCCTCTACTGCTGTCAACGCTGTCTTTTTGTCAATACCGGTATTCTTCACGATATTGTTTACAATCTCTGCTTTTGTCATTGTTTTAATTATTTTAATAATCTATTAATCCGAATTTGGAGTGCAAAGTTAATGTTTTTTTCTTGATTATCAAAAAAATGTTTGTTTTTTTTTCAATAAATCTTTATTTATGCTTTATTTATGCTATACTTTTGCTGATTTATGGTCCTTCCGCTTTTCTCGTTGGATGTATTTTGGACTATTTGAACTGTTGACCTTCTTGCGTTACTGCTTTGACAAGCGACAAAGTTGATGTCTCAAGACGTACGTTATACTTGACAGAAAACTGCTACAGTTTTCAAGTCAAAACTGCTACAGTTTTCGATCCAAAACTGCTACAGTTTTTTGCAGCCGCTATGCTTTGTGCTCATCGCCTCTTAGGCTATTCTTCAACAAGCAAAGCGCTTAGCGATAATTTCGACAAGCAAAGCGTTCGTGTCATGACAGACTACAATGCTGGAAGTACAATCGAATTGTACTCGCTTATCATCTCGTCGATAATCTGTTTGCAAGGTTTCACTTCCTTTATGGCAGATGCAATCTGACCTATTTCGAGTTCTCCTTCAACGAGGTCGCCATCGAAGATTCCGAGTTTCGGGCGACCTGCACCTATTATCTCAAGCAGTTCCTCGGCAGAGGCGCCACGGTTCTCGGCTTCGAGTATCTTGTCGAAAAATTCGTTTTTCACAAGTCGTGTAGGCGATAGTTTCTTCAACACCAACAGCGTGTCGCCCTCTTGCAAACTGATACAACGTTGCTTGAAAGCGTCGCACGCACCACTCTCCTCGGCTAATGCGAATGCTGTTCCGACCTGTACTCCTTCAGCTCCGAGAGCAAAAGCGGCTGCCATTGCCCTACCCGACGCAATACCTCCGGCAGCAATCAACGGCACGCATCCGTTTAAAGCATCTGCCACCTGAGGGATAAGTGTCATGGTGGTCGTCTCCTCCTTGCCGTTGTGCCCACCTGCCTCAAAGCCTTCTGCCACAACTGCATCAACGCCAGCCTCAGCACTCTTGAGGGCAAACTTGCTACTCGAAACTACGTGTGCCACCTTTATTCCAAGGTCGTGAAACGTCTGCGTGAACTTCTTTGGGCTTCCTGCTGAGGTAAATACCACGGGTGGAAGTTCCTGCTTTATCACCTCGACAAGTTCTGCTGCATTGGGTTTCATCAGTGGGAGATTGACTCCCCACGTACCGGTTTCATCACCCGAGAGCGATGCTTTCAGCTTTTGCATGTGCTCGCGCAGCACATCAGCAGTCATTGATCCTGCTCCGATAAGTCCTAAACCTCCTGCCTTGCACACGGCAATAGCAAGTTTCCAACCACTACACCAAACCATGCCACCGGCTATGATTGGGTATTTTACGTTAAATGTTTTACAAATTCTGTTCATAATTATTGTAATACTTTAATATATGGAGATTGTTTTGTTGTTTTTATTTTTAAGTCTCCACGTGTCGATTGACCTCGTTGTGCCACGGTGAATGTGTGTGGTTCAAGGTCACCGAACACTGGTTGCAGGCTCTTGTTGCCCAAGATGTCCTCACCCGATAGGTAATAATCAATCTTCGATTTCTCATTGAAGCCAGTGATTTGGGCTATAAACGTATCACCTTCCGTCTGTATCATCTGCACGTTTTGCCATGCGCCGCCGTCTATTCTGTAGTGCAACAATAGCGAATCCTTTCGAAGCTGTGCGCCACTATAGGCAATAAATCTGGTCGAAATGACGTATTCGCTTTGCCAAGGTTGCTCCCCGAAAAGCACATCACGATGGTCAATGAAGAGCATATTGAAATCTGGAATCTCATGCGTTCTGCAATGAAGAGCATCGGTATTATACCAGGAAAGACTGCCTTCGACCTGTTGTATCTCGTCGCTTACATATTTATCCATGCCTTCTACTCCTATCACTTCATATCCTGGCAGGGCATTCCGATATACGTCGAGAGCTTTCTTATTATACGAAGCATCCGTTCCAAGCGGCATATAGAGGCGTTTGTTTATTATAAGCGCATTGGTATATGGTGCCAAAACCGATGCATCGGGTTCATCTATGCGATACACCTTATAAGGATAACCCCAGCAACATGGAGTGTTTTCGAAGTATGAGGCAACTTCTTCATAGTATTGATACTTGGGAGAAGTCTTGGGGATTCGTGCTATCACGACCTTGTCTGGCGCAAGAAACTTGCCCCAACAATCTACGTGTGCTATGTATTCTTTCTGTGGATCTATCGTTATCAGGTACTTGTCTATACCGAGGTATCGCCTCATTTCTTCACGTACAAACGATTCGTCATGCCTGTTTTCCTGCAACACCAAGTCATCACTTACGGCTGTTCCTCTACCGTCTTGCATAAGGTTTCCACCAGTATGAACCAACAAAGTCGAGTAGTATGGCAGGCCCATCTTCACAGCCATACGTATGGCGAGGCTATCATCGGCTGTTCTGTTGCGGTTGTATTTGAAGTCGATTACGGCAGGTTTTCTGTCCTTGAACACAAACCAAGGACCACAGTCGCGCACCCAACAGAAGTAGTGCCACGTTGTGTGAATGTCGTCGCAGAAGTGTATGCGGTTCAACGTGACGCCTGCCATGCTCAGTATTGGGATTGCATTCGTGCCGAGTGTGTCGCCAACAAAATAGACATCAACATCCTCAGTCAGCATTCGGATGAAGTCGAGAGGCACATTGTTTGGCCAAGCAAGCATCACTCCCTGCATTTGTTCAAATTCACCAGGGAATCTTATCTCAGCATTTTCGTCAATGGGATGGTCTCGTACAATGCTATCCTCATCGTCGCTACAAGCCACAACAAGCATTGCCACACAGCACAACGCCACAACAATCTTCAATCCTTTTGCAATCATCCTTATATGTTCACACATACATTATCACACAATCTTCTACCCTCTTCTCTCCTATTCTTCTTCCTTTGTCTTGCCAGTGAGGATTATACTTGCTACTCTGGTAATATCTGCTACGTCAACAACGCCATCATCATTCGTGTCGCCCTTTGGCTGGTTGTCGTATTCTACATAAATCTCACTGTTGCCTGTGATTTTTGGAGTAGTGTATTTGCCGTCTGCCACATCAGCCGTAACATCTTCACCATTGAAAGTCACAGCAACTATTTTACCATTTTTCTTGTTGTCTAAAAGATATTTATACGTTTTTCCTATTTCAACGGCTTGCTGAAGAATAGCACCATTCACCCCCATAATTGTCAAATAAATATCTTCCTCTGGTTCATCTGAGAATTCTTCAATATTAACAAACTCCATCCACACAGGAGCAGAGCAAAACATTGACCATGTTCCTTCAGGCACATATAACACACATTTTTTCTTATCCACACCATACCATACACCATCTTCTATGTTTAGCGGTCTTTTCCAATGTACCTTTATGCTTGCCAAACTATAACATTGCATAAAAGCAGCATAGTCAATCGAAGTCACTGAATTAGGTATTGTCACACTTGTCAAGCTTGAACAGCCGTCAAAAGCAGAACCGCCAATTGATGTCACGGAATTAGGTATTGTCACACTTGTCAAGCTTGAACAGCCAGAAAAAGCAGCATTGTTAATCGAAGTCACGGAATTAGGAATTGTCACACTTGTCAAGCCGTAACAGCCAGAAAAAGCATAACTTCCAAGCGAAGTCACGGAATTAGGAATTGTCACACTTGTCAAGCTTGTACAATTCATAAAAGCATAACTTCCAATCGAAGTCACTGAATTAGGGATTGTAACACTTGTCAAGCCGTAACAGTAACCAAAAGCATAATTTCCAATCGAAGTCACTGAATTAGGTATTGCCACACTTGTCAAGTGATCACATATATAAAAAGCAGCCTCGCCAATCGAAGTCACATCTTTGTCGAATGTAATTATTCCCTGACCATTTGAATATTTATTACTTACGATAGTAGCGCCACCGAATGCATGGCTATCGTTTGGATTTACAACTTTGCCATACAATGATGTGTAATAGATAGTGTTGTTTGGGATAGCCCTTGCTCCAATGCTTATCATCCCGAATATGCAGAGCATAAAGAAAATTTTTATCTTAATCATAAATTCTTATTTTATTCTATTGGTATATCCATACATTTTGACATCACTTGCAAAAGTAAAGATTATTTTTCTTTCTGCCAAACTTTTTCAACGGTTATTCTTGCCTTTTCCGTGGTAAGAGTAATTTTGCTGGAATAAGTATAAAAAGTCAAAAGGGAGTTACTCAACCTTTACCACTACAGGATTGTCGAGTTCTTTCTTCCACGACTGCATCCACTTGTACCAGTCTTTATCCGTGTGGAAGCCGAAATTCTCGTTGTCGCTACAGAAGGCTATGTGATAGTTTATCATGCCTTGCTTTGGTGAAACGAGCACAGGATAGTTGTCCTTGTCTGAAGGTAAGTCTTGCTTGAAGTTGTCTTTTGCTATACAAACAGCCAGACCGACGGTTTCGCGCTTATGTCCTGCCGAGTCCTTTTCGCTTACAGGCCAGTCTGTACCCCAACAACCACGCAGACCTTTCTTGTCGGTATATTCGGTTGAGTTCTTCACATTGATAACTCCCGTACAGAAAGTATAGTCGTCAGTTGGCTGAAGGAAACGTGCCTTGACTTCCAAGTCGCGATGTCCTGCATATAATATATATAAGGTGTGAAGGTCAACACGAGGCTTGCCGGCATTGTAAGTGTCCCAATTATTATCTACGACCTCAACTACTGTACGCAATGGTCCACGGGAAAGGATGCGTTCGGTGCGATGACTAACCTTGTCGAGCAACTGTGGTTTGCTGCCATCCCATCCGCGAAGAGAGCCAACGCCAAGCGTACTGCCTACCCAAAGGCAATCATCGCCAAAGCCAGATGCAAGTTCATCCTTCGTTGGATAGAACTGTGTCTGCTTTATCTCCATGCCTTTGCGATACTTGCCATAGATGTCAACCGTCTGTCTATTGTCGAAATAGATGCGGTAAGCCACCAGTTCTGTTTCAAACGCAGGACCATGATGCTGCAGTAGATTGTATGGATTAACATCGTCATCGACCGTCAATCCTGAGATATAACTTGTCTGTCGTTTGCCTTTTTCCTTTGGATTGTTGAGCAGCATCTCGGCATAAACGCGGTTGCTTGGGAACGTTGTGAACTCGCCATCGTCGGACAGCGTCACTGTAAATGTCTTTGTTTCCTTCTTACCGAAGTCAGCAAGGAAGCACAGTTCGTCAACCTTTCCATCACCATTCAGGTCGTCTGCCTGATAGATTTGTTCGGTTCCATTAAGTTCTACCTTCGCAGAATGTACGTCTTTTCCACGCACATCAATCACAACAGGAACGTCTGTACGACTGATATTCATCGGGTTCTTACACGTAACTGTCAATGTCTCTGCATTAACATTAGCACAACAAGCAATCAATACAAGCGTAATCAAGTTCTTTTTCATAATTAGAAGTTTTTAATATTTTGTTATTGTATTTGCGAAAACTTTCTTATTCCTTTTATATAATACTTAGTCAGGATGCTGTATGGGGCGAGTAGCGAGGCGGAGTTCAGAGCATCAGCGACCTGTCTTCTTGCGTTGGCGCGGATGGAAGGGTTCGTTTTTGTTATCTTCCGGAACGCACATCGGGCACGATATATTGCCTTGAAGTCGCCGAGATTACGGTTAAGGATCAACGTCTGCCACGCTGCAACATAGTCAAGGAACCACCTAACACGCATCACATGCTTCAGTTCCTTGTCGGGAAGGTTCTTGTAAAGCATCGTGAGATTATTGCGGAAGTTGAGAAAAGTCTTCATAGGATTGCTTTTCGACAACGTTGCTCCACCTACGTGAAAGACCATACTTTGCGGTACGACGGCTATTTTCCTGCCCATGAGCCTCAGTCGCCAACACAAATCTATCTCTTCGTTATGGGCAAAGAAAGAGCCATCGAAGCCTCCAGCCTTCGTCCAATCCTCACGACGTATCATCAATGCTGCACCCGTAGCCCACATCACCTCACACGTATCGTCGTATTGTCCTTCGTCTTTTTCCACTGTATCAAACAGTCGTCCACGGCAAAAAGGATAGCCATACTTATCAATAAAGCCTCCACTTGCACCTGCATATTCAAACTCATCACGCTTTCGCAAGGCACGAAGCTTGGGTTGACAGGCGGCAAACTCGGGGTTTGTATCCATGAAATCCTCCAATGGTTTGAGCCAACCGTGCGTTACTTCTATGTCGGAATTGAGCAAAAGATAGTAAGAGTAACCCTCCTTCTCCCCGAAAAAGGACGTTTTTCCCAACGCAACATTGTATCCTCCTGCGAAGCCATAGTTCTTGTCGAGGGCTATTACCTTCACTTGCGGGAACTCTGACGCGAGCATTTCTGCACTGCCATCAGTGGAAGCATTGTCTGCCACAAACACATCTGCGCCTTCAGTGCAGGCAAAAAGTGTAGGCAGATATTGCCTGAGCATGTCCTTGCCGTTGTAATTCAATATGACGATTGCGGTTTTCATATTATGATATTTTGCACGGAGATTCCGAAAGTTCCGTGGTTTCCGTGAGTTCTTGGAGCCTTTCTCCTATCAAAGCTGACTTATCTTCATTGAAGTCGCCAAGCCTGACGCGTACGATTTTATTATCAAGTTCTGGGCGCGACGGCATTTCAACTCGGATATAATTCTCGGTAAAACCGCTCATCGGCTTGCCTCTGCGTGCATGTTCCATCAATACAAGTGCCTCGCTGCCTATATGTGAACGATAGAAATCTTCTGTTTTCTTTCGGCTCAACTCAAGCAAGAGTTGGCTTCGACGCTTCTTTTCCTTCTCGTCAACGACGTATGAAATGCGCAAGGCCTTGGTTCCTGGGCGCTCGGAATAAGGGAAAACATGCAGTTGGGTGACGTCAAGCGAGTCGATAAACCTATATGAATCCTCGAAAAACTCAGGCGTCTCTCCCCTACTCCCTACCATTACGTCAACGCCAATGAAGGCATTAGGCATACGGAGTTTAATGCGATGAATCTTGTCGGCAAACAGTTGCGAGTCGTAATGACGGTGCATAAGTCGCAGCACATCATCGCTTCCACTCTGCAAAGGAACATGAAAATGCGGCATGAACCTCTTGCTCTCGGCAACGAAATCTATGAGTTCGTCGCTTATCAGGTCTGGTTCAAGACTGCTAATCCTGTATCGTTCTATGCCTTCAACATCGTCAAGAGCCCTCACGAGGTCGATAAACTTCTCGCCTGTTGTCCTGCCGAAGTCGCCTATGTTTACGCCAGTAATCACTATTTCCTTGCCTCCCTCCTGCGCAGCTGTGCGTGCTTCTGCCACAAGACTTGCTATCGTGCCGTTGCGGCTCCTGCCTCTGGCAAACGGAATCGTGCAGTATGTGCAGAAACAATTACATCCATCCTGCACCTTGAGGAAGTATCGTGTACGGTCGCCTCGGCTGCAGCTTGGAGTGAATTGGTCCAAATCCTTCACCCACACTTCGCTTACGCCTGGTATCGCCCTTACTTGTTCGGGCTGCAACTGAGCGTAACAACCGGTGACTATGACGCATGCGCCTGGGTTCTGACGCACTAATCGGTTTATTGCCTGACGGCATTTATGGTCGGCAACGTCGGTTACGGAGCAGGTGTTCACATAGCAGATGTCGGCAACTTCGCCCGTCTTTGCCTTCACTGCTCCATGCTGTTCCATGGTTTGGGCAAACGTTGAAGTTTCCGAGAAGTTGAGCTTGCACCCCAAGGTGTAATATGCAACCTTCTTTCCCTTAACTGTTGAAAAGTCTATCAATGTACTTTATTTTAACAAGCCACAAAGTTATAAAAAATATACTTCACCACCAAATTTTTCATGGTGTACATGCAAAAATCCGTGTTATCAAGAAAGAAAAAAAAATGATATGATGTATGGTGTGCTTCATTCTGAAGCCCATGCCTGTGTGTGGTGTTGCAGTGCTAAAGAACAAGTTCTTGCGCTGCAATACCACACACAGGCACCACTGTCGTGGCCATCCATACATCATATAAAAAATATGCTAACGCATAAAAA
>JAKSIZ010000031.1 GCA_024398515.1 Bacteroidaceae bacterium
ATTCAGCGCAACGTGAAGCCCTTGAATAGTAGTGAGGCAAAGGTTGATGCAATCAGTCGATGCACCTTGAAAGTTCTCAACTTGCCGTACCTCCACACGCTTGCCATTGATTGCAATCTGCGGAGCAAAGAGATACTTTGAAGAAGCCGCATTCAAGAAGTTATCCTTCGTCTTCTCTACAATGTTGTTTGTATCGACGAAGAAGAGAAAGTTTCTGTAACCTTGCTCATAGAGATAAAGCATCGTAGCAGCCATAATGAGCGTTTTGCCCGAACCTGTTGCCATGTGAAACAGCAGATGCGGACGTTGGAGTTTACCGTCAAAGTCCTCTTCCATATACGAAAGAAAGTATTTCAGGCACTCCTCCTGATAAGGACGCATCCCATGAGTTGGAGAGAGCGAAGTCTCAATGTAGTCAGGTATTTCTCTGTTAAGAATCGTCCTTCGTCCTAACTCACGCTCTAATGTATCTTGCAATTGGGCCATACCTTATACTCCTTTCTTATAGAATTCACGTGTCAGTCGCTTATCCTCCTCGCTCACGTTATAGTCAGCATTGTCAATGTCTGATAGAGGAACGTACAACAGATTCTTATCCAAGCATTCAATGAGGAAACGCTTCTGGTCATCAAGGCTCAAAGCTTCAAACATTTCGGCATTATCATCAATGTCCTTCGCCTTAATCTTATAGCTGAGGAATCCTGTTTGTTGCATCTGTTGCCAGATAGTCGCCAATGCCTCCTTTGTCGTTGCCGCTTCTATTTGCTCAACAAAGTTCTCATTGGCTTTGGAGAGTTCGCAATAGACAAAAGAACCACCACCTTGCCAGTTGACAGCTTTGGAGATACCACGATTTTCTCCTTTAATAACATTTATCAACCTACATCTACTATCGTTTTTACCATAATCCATTTGGTCAATACCAATGAAATGTCTTTCCATCTTATGAGTAACTGCTGCCGATGTTCCAGAGCCTAAAAAGAAGTCTAGAACAATATCAGATTTATTTGTACATAATTCAACTATACGACTAATTAATTTTTCTGGTTTCTTTCCCTTTTTGAAATCAACCCCTCCCTCGTTGTGTAAATCATTTGGCAAAACATCATCCCAAATATCAGTCGCAGGCTGTCCGAAAGTTTCGTATCCGTCAACGTTAATCATTCTGTCTCTTGCGAACAATATGGCGTTTCCATTAACCAAATAATAGTCTTTAGTGTCCTCTCTTGGCATGTGAATAATTTCATTAGGATTATCTAACGATTCTCTTTTTGCCTTTAGTGCTTCTGCTCCGATTTGTTTGTCATCGAGCGCTGCAAGACGAATTACTTGTTTGGCATGCGAAATAACAAAATCATTAAGTTTATTATCATAATCATCGCCATACTTTTTCTTTAACTGAGATTTCTTCACGCCTTCTTCTGAAGCCCATGCTTCTAAGACCGTTGTGAATTTCCATTCTTTATATGGAGATTCAACATTTATTATAAATCCATTATATCTGTCATCATAGGACTTTGATTGAAATACTCGATTAGGCTTCCAATTTGCACTGTCTTTTGCGTACAACACAACATATTCAACAATATTAACGACACCAGGATTGATTACTTTCGCACCAGATGCTGATGCTCTTTTTATAGTTATAATGTTTTTTCTGTTCAGCTTACCAAATATTGAATCTAGCAAAACAAGAGTGTATGCAATTTCGTAATTGTCAATAGAAATGGCGATAGTTCCATTTGATGAGAGTAATTCATGCGCTACTTTCAATCTATTTTTCATAAAAGTCAACCAAGTAGAATGGTTGAAATTATCATTGTAGCCAAAACTGTCATTGCCAGTATTGTATGGTGGATCAATATAAATCAGTTTCACCTTACCAGCATACTTCTCCCTCAACGAATACAATGCCAGCAGATTATTGCCCTTTATAATAAGATTGTCATTTGGCAACAAGTGATCAACATCATGCTCTCCATCCTTATCATAACGCTTGAATGCAGTAAATGCCTTTGGTTCAGTTAAGCGGTTGATTTCATCTGGTGCAAGAGTTTCATTCCAGAATACCTCATCACGCTTTGCATCTTCCTTTGTCTGTCCACCTTCAAGCATACAATCCTTGAACGGCCATACGAGTACCACCTCACGGCCGTCTGTAATAAAGCGACCATCACCTGTTGTTAAGCCAATCTTGTTCTTGAACGAAGTATAACTGTCTGGCAAGAACTGCTTGTTCATGATGAAGTGTTGGAATTTCACTTTATCAAACACCTTTACGCCATCCACATCAGCAAAGAAATGACGCGACAATAGTTCGTTGTTAAGAAGCAATCGAATAAGTTCGGGATTGAGATTTAGAGCAGCCGTCTCGATGTTGCTTTTGATGAGTTCGCCTGCATCGGTGCAGAAGTGATCTTCCATCCTCAGCACCTTGTAGAGTTCGTTGTATAAATGAAGATTGTCCATATTTGGTAAGTTAATTTTTATTTTGTTGCCATTAACTTACCATTTGCGTGAGCGCATAAAAAAGGACATGAACCTTCTTATGCGTTCGTCAAGGCTTCGTCTGGAAGTTGAGACCTTTCCCATCTATAAGAAATGTACATGCCCAAGGCACATACATTGAACTCTTATATAGATGGGGAAAGCATACCTCTTTCATAGAAGTTGCCTAACCACTATTTATTGTGTTCTTATCTCAAATTAGTTTTCCAGACGAATTCAGACGAACGCAAATAATAGTCAATGCGCATTAATCGTTAATATTTTAATTTCTCTTTTCTTTCTCTTTCGTTGCGTCTATGCCGTAGCAAAGACTAAATTGTTTTTTAGTTTAACTTTCATTAGTGATATGCAAAAGTACAACATTTTTCACAAAAAACAAATATTTTCCCACTTTTTTCCCAAAAACCATCTTCATTTTTAAGAATGTTTTGGTTGTTGCTTGATAATCTATAACCGTTAACCTAAGACCATTAAGTATTCCATACGCTGAACATCACAAAACTGCGCTACAAGTTTGCATGAAAGAAAAATTATTTGTACCTTTGCATCGTGGTTAGCCGTTACACAAAAAAATAAAAACATCAATCTACATGCAGCTATATCCGAACCTTATAAAGGAAGCATTGGAAAAGGTGACCTATGCGGGCACGAAGAAGAACCTCATAGAAAGCAATATGCTTGCCGACGATATTCGCATCGACGGCATGAAGGTGACGTTCACACTCGTGTTCGACAAGCCTACCGATCCGTTTATGAAATCGACCGTAAAAGCCACCGAGGCTGCCATACATTATTATATAGGCAAGGAGGTGGAGGTGGAGATAAAGACCGAGACGCGACAGAAGGCTCGGCCACAGGCTGAGAAGCTGTTGCCCGAGGTGAAGAACATCGTTGCCGTAAGTTCCGGCAAGGGTGGCGTGGGCAAGAGCACCATAGCATCGAACCTCGCCATTGCACTTTCACGGCTTGGCTACAGGGTGGGATTGCTCGATGCTGACATATTTGGTCCGTCGGCGCCAAAGATGTTCAATGTAGAAGGCGCACGGGTGTTTGCCGAGGAGGTGGATGGCCGTAACCTTATTGTACCGGTTGAGAAATACGGCGTAAAGCTGCTGAGCATAGGTTTCTTTGTGAACCCCGAGACAGCAACACTATGGCGTGGGGGCATGGCAAGCAATGCCCTGAAACAACTTATCGGCGATGCTAAATGGGGAGAGCTGGACTATCTCATTCTCGACACGCCTCCTGGCACAAGCGACATACACCTTACGCTGCTGCAGACACTTGCCATCACGGGTGCTGTAATCGTAAGCACACCGCAGCAGGTGGCTCTTGCCGATGCAATCAAGGGCATCGACATGTACCGGAACGAGAAGGTAAACGTACCTATACTTGGGCTGATAGAGAACATGGCATGGTTCACGCCAAAGGAACTGCCCGACAACCGTTACTATATTTTCGGCAAGGAAGGCTGCAGGCAATTGGCTGAAAGGATGAACGTGCCGCTGCTTGCACAGATACCATTAGTGCAGGGGATATGCGAAGATGGCGACAATGGCACTCCGGCGGCACTCGACAACGAGAAGTCGTCGGGCATGGCATTCCTTGCGCTTGCGCAGTCGGTAGTGACGCAAGTGAACCGCCGCAACCGCAACCAAGCCCCCACAAAAAGGGTGAAGGTCTAAGGTCGTTATCGGCTTGCCGCTTTTCTTGGACAAGCCAAGCGACTAAAGTCGGTAAATCCAAAGCTAGCGACTGAAAGAACGGTCGAAGGTCACTCTACCATTTTCGTGTGTAGTAATAAAGAAAAAAATGATATGATGTATGGTGTGCTTCATACTGAAGCCCATGTCTTTGTATGTTGTGTCAGCGCTAAAGAACAAGTTCTTGCGCCGTCACAACATACAAAGACACCACTGTCGTGGCCATCCATACATCATATACAAAATATGCTAACGCATAAAAAATATCTCACTTCGTTCGTAAAAAATGGAGGGGGCTTCATTTTTTATGGCCAAAGGCCACATTTTTTACCGTAAGGTATTTTTTCATTTCATTATGTGTGGCTCTTCGGGAACGAAGAGCGATGTGGTGGTTGTGGCTGGGCTTATGAACTTGTTCATATAAGCACAGGCGCAACCACCACATCAGGGCTGCCCAAAGGCAGTCCACACATAATGAAATGTATTTTGATCTTATTGACAACAAAAAGTCTTGCAGGTGAGACAAAATTGGTAGTTCTTCGCCTATCGTGCGGTTGAAACTTCGGGGACGATGCTTATACTCGGAAGAAAACTGCTACAGTTTTCGCATGGAAACTGCTACAGTTTTCAAGTCAAAACTGCTACAGTTTTTTTGGACTTTTTTCGCACACATCGTAAAATTCTTCCGTTTTTGTTTGGTAGTTTGCATATTTAATGTTACTTTTGCAAGGTAAAACTTCTAAAATATATAAAACTATGGCAATTTCTTATAGTATAGCACGCAACAAAAACCTTAAGTCAGAGGACAAGGAAAACCTTGTTTATGCCCTGGCACAGTCAGACAAAACAGTCAACGTAGAAACCGTAGCAAGGTATGCCGTTTCGCATTATGGCCCTGAGATGCACTACACGCAGGTGCTGAAAGCCATCGACATGCTCAAGCAGACGGCTATCGACCTGCTCAAGGATGGCAACCGCGTTTCGCTCGGCGAACTCGGCACATTGTTCTATCATATCGAGAGCAAGAGCAAACCTGAAAGCGAATTTCAGGAGAAGGGATTCCAGCCTTCGCACGACATAAAGGATGTCACCGTGAAATGGAGTCCAAGCACCGAACTGAAATCACTCATGCAACATGGCAACTTGACCTTCAAGCAGCGCTCATCGCTAAAGATGCGCAATGCCATGCTGAAGGAAGAGAATAAGAAACCGGAATAAGGATGGTTTTAGGTTGAAGGTTTTGGGTTGTTGGTTTATGTGAAAAACTGAAGATATTGACACATCAACCGATAACCTACAACCGATAACCTACAACCCTAATAATATAAGAATGAAAATATTTGCAGCAGAGGAGATAAGGCAGCTTGACCAATACACCATCACCCATGAGCCGATAAAATCGATCGACCTTATGGAGAGGGCGTCGATAGCGGTCGTTCAGTTTGTCACCGGACAATGGACACCCGAGATGCCTATGGTGGTCTTTGCCGGACCAGGAAACAATGGCGGCGACGCTCTTGCCGTGTCGCGGCTGCTGGCGGAAAGGAACTATAAGGTCAAGACATACCTCTTCAACACGAAGAAACAGCTTTCGGCTGACTGCGAGGAAAACAAGCGGCGACTGATGGAAATGCCTAATGGCGTGGAGTTTCATGAAGTCATCAGCGAGTTTGAACCGCCAACGCTGAAGGATTGTGTTGTCATCGACGGACTGTTTGGCACCGGACTCACCAAGACATTGACCGGAGGCTACTCGTCGTTGGTGAAGTATATCAACGCCGCAAAGTGTCCTGTGGTCAGCATCGACGTGCCGTCGGGACTTATGACTGAGGACAATGCACTCAATGTTGACGCTAACGTCATCCGCGCAACTTATACACTGACGTTCCAGCAAAAGAAGCTTTCATATCTTTTCGACGAGACTCAGCCGTTCCTCGGCACACTGAAAGTGCTCGACATTGGGCTGTCAAAGCAGGGAATGGCGGAGATTGCAAGCATCTATACCATGCTTGAAGAGAACGACATAAAGCCGCTGATAAAGTCGCGACCAGACTTTGCCCACAAGGGAAGCATGGGCAGCGCACTCATCGTAGCCGGAAAATACGGCATGGCTGGCGCCTCGGTGCTTGCAACAAAGGCATGTCTGAAGAGCGGAGCAGGCAAGGTGACGGCACTCATACCGAAGAACAACAACGACATAATGCAAATATCGGTGCCCGAAGCTGTGATAGTACACGACAAGGACGAGGAGATTATCTCCGACTCTATTGATAGCCAGACATATAACGCAGTGGCAATCGGCCCAGGCATAGGCACCGACGAGAACACTGCTATCGCCGTCATTTCGCAGATAAGGCGTGGAAATGCACCGTGCATACTCGATGCCGATGCGCTCAATGTGGTTGCAACTCACCGTGCATGGCTCATGCAATTGCCGAAAGGTATCATCCTCACACCGCATCCAAAGGAACTGGAACGCCTCGTTGGGCACACGGTAGGATGCTTCGAAGCACTCAGCAAGGCACGTGAATTGGCAAGAACTCTGCAAGGCTACGTCATACTGAAAGGGCATTATTCCGCCCTGTGTACCCCTGACGGCAGTGTGATTTTCAATTCTACAGGCAATAGCGGCATGGCTACGGCTGGTAGTGGCGATGTGCTTACAGGCATACTCGCCGGACTTCTTGCGCGTGGCTATTCGCAGGAAGACGCTTGTAAAGTGGGAATGTATGTGCATGGCCTGGCAGGAGATATGGCTATGCAGTATGTAGGAAAAGAAAGTCTTATGGCATCTGATATAATAACCTGCCTGCCAAAAGCACTGATGAAATTAGAAAAATAAAGACAAAAAAACCGTTTTGACTATAATTTATCGCATATATCAACTCTTGATATGCGTACCGCTAATCGTCCTGGCAACGATCGCGACGGCTATTTCGACCATTGTCGGCTGCACGTTTGGCAATGGCGACTTCTGGAGTTTCGTTCCGCCAAAGCATTGGTCGCAGTTCATCTGCAAGATACTTTTGCTGCCGGTAAAGGTTGAGGGACGTGAGAATCTCGATCCAAGACAGTCGTATGTATTCATAGCAAACCATCAGGGAGCGTTCGACATCTGGCTGATTTACGGCTATCTCGGCCGCAACTTCAAGTGGTTGATGAAAAAAGAATTGGAGAAAATACCGCTCGTAGGCAAGGCTTGCAAGAAGGCAAACCATATATTCGTGGAGCGTGGCAATGCTGCCAAGATGAAGGAAATGTATGATTCCGCACGCAGAATACTGCAAAGCGGAATGTCGGTATGCGTCTTTCCTGAAGGAAGTCGCACTAAAACTGGCGAGATGGGAGCGTTTAAGAAAGGCGCTTTTCTGCTCGCCGAGGACATAAAGCTGCCTATAGTTCCGATGACAATAAGCGGATCGTTCGATGTTCTTCCGGCAACCAAAGGCATAAGTTTCGTTCGTCGCCACCAGTTGAAACTCACAATCCATAAGCCGATACCTTACGACCCAGCCAAGGATATGCGCACCCTAATGGAAGAAAGCCGCAGAATCATTAAAGGCTGACCGCTAACTGTCACGTATAATCAACAAAAAAAGGCGATGTCGTAAAGTACGACACCGCCTGTTTTTGCGATAAATCTTATTGTATGTAGTGTTTTGGTTTTGTCAATAGGAAGTGTAATGATGCGTTCGGCATAGTTGCGAAGCACGTTTTGTTTCCATTCTTCACTGCGATCGTATGTCTCATAATTCACCGAAACGGCATTCATTCCGTCTAATCCAATGGCAAATGTCAACCTGTTTCCTTCGATTGGGTGATTAGGAAGAAGTCTTATGCGCAGCGTTATTGAATCGCAGTCTTGCTTGTCAGAAGTGAAGGAAAACGTATATTCCTTGTTTTTCTCAGCTGCAAGCATCGCACCATTTGCCCCAAGTCCATAGACTTCCGTGCCATAATTAGCCGATGTAAATGGTTGTGTTATTGTTCTCCAATGGCTTTCGGATGGGTATTGTGGCACTTGCTCAGGTGTTATCTTGTCGAAAACCAACAAACCACGAGGCTTCATCGACATGATACCGTTCCACTTCCCACCGTTTGTGAACCCATTATTATACTGTTGTGTCAGCGAAACGATTGAGTCGTATGCCATTTCGCAAAGGGTAGGGGAGAGGAATTTGAAGTTCATCTGTGCGCAAGCATGAACGGGATATTTTACGAGTTGAAAGAATGCATCGCGCCTGTCTGACGGTATTTCTGCCCAAATCCTTTCCACATCATCGGCAATCTCTTTGTATGTGTCCAGTCTTTTCTCTACATCCTCCTTGCACCAATAATCAATAGGATGAATGTTTGACCAGTATTTCCGTGCTTCGCCTTGCTCTTCCGTGCGCGTTCCTGCAAGGTGTTCCGGCTTGCGTTCCCATGCCAAACGATAGAATTTATTCATCACTTTGGCTATCTTTAGTGCAAGTGCAGAGCCAAATTCACGCTCATATATATTGACAAGGTACGTATTGTCTATCGACGGACCATCCCATGCGAGCCTTGAAAACAACTCAATTTCAAATTCCGCAGGCTTTATGTCGCCCACGTTCAGCACCCACATCTGCCGTATTCCATGCTTATAAGCTTCGGTCAGTTGCTGTTGCATGAGGTATGGCGAAAGTGTTGCGAGCCATAAATAGTCGTGTGGCCGGCCCCAATAACTTGCGTGATAATAGAGCCCATTGCCGCCTTTGCGTGCTCGTTCTTGGGCATTAGGAAACTGACGTATGTACCCAAAGTTGTCATCGGTCCACATCAAAGTCACGTCATCAGGCACTTGCAGTCCATCGCGATATATGTCTAAAACCTCCTTATAAGGTACGAAAACCTGAGGAATCTCCGCAGCATCGCGATCGAGTGTGGCTGCAAGCATGTCGCGTTGGTCGTTGATAACTTGTTGCAGATACTTTAGTTTGTCCTCGCGTGTCTTTGTGCCTTGCATGGAACCATCGTGAACACCACGCATTCCGATGGTATAGACAATATCCTGCCCCTTTACTTCGTTGAGGCGTTGTTGCCAAAAGCGTCTGACTTCTTCGGCATTTGTCACGTAATTGTACTCGCCTTTTCCACGCACACCCCATTCTACGGCAGTGGAACAAGCCATTGGCTCGCAATGAGAACCGCCTATGTATATGCCGTATCGCCGTGCCATCTCGCGGTTACCGTCGGTAAGAAAGAATGGTTGTGTGCATTCATGCATCGCCGGCCAATAGTAGTTCATGCGTAATCGAAGCATAAGTTGGAATATCTTCTCATTGGTCTTAGGTCCAATAGCACCCTTGACCTGTGCATGTTTAAGCGTAAAGGCATCAGGTTCATGCTTTGTTGCCCAAGGGTTTAAGCCCCAGTCTTCATCATTGATAAACATTCCACGATATGCTACGCTTGGACTTTCTGTCTTCGTAAAGCCGTCTGTCAGTGCAAATTCTTTCGCTTTACGTGGTTTGCAGTCTGCCCACCATTCCCATGGCGACACACCAATCATCTGGCTTATTTCCATCATACCGTATGCCAAACCATGTGCATCAGTTGCTGTGACATGCAGTTTTCCTTTATCGACATATAGGCAGAACCCTTCACGCATTACGGTAGTCTTGTCTTTCTTGCCTTGAAGTTCAACTATTATTTGCGCCTTCTTCTTCGTCTTTGCAAGAGAAAGCTTGGCATCAAGCACCGTGTTGATGTCGTTCTGGAGCATTGAAAACGCAGTCATGGCAACTGGATGGTCAACATCTTCAACATATATGCAGACCGTCTCACCATGTCGTATGACGAAGTCGTGTGCATAAGTTGTGATGCAGTACAGCATCATCACACCGAAAAAGCATAAATTTCTTAGTCTAATCATTATTCTGCGATTTTAAGCCCCACTTGGGGGATAGAGGGAACTTCATTTATCTTTCATATTCTTCATCGAAGAATCCGAGTCCCTTGATGGCTGTGATGAAGCGTTCGATGTAGTCCCATGTGGTGAACGACCATTGGAACCCCATGCGCATCAGCACTTGTGTAGTGAACAGATAATCCACGCCATTGAAGACGACAAACTTTCCGTCTGCAACGTTATCGTATGCCAACATGCTCTGCAGTATTGCAGTCTTCGACTCGTCAGCAGCTGCCTCAATGAGCTTTGCCTGGAAGTCAGCTTGCTCTGTAAGGCTGATATTGATGCCAAGACGGTTGAGGCAGTTGATAACATTGCCATAGTTTTGCGAATTTGCATTAACCGGATGGAAGATGATGTTGGCGCGTGGCGTCTCACTCAGCATGACAACAGCGCGTGCAACCTCGTTGATAGGTGAAAATTCCATTGATGCCGACATTGCTTCGTATGGTATGCAGCCTACCGCTTGATAGGCACGAATGCGTCCCATGAACGAATTCGACGAGAAGTTTACTTGGAATTCTCCATCGGTACTGCGTGCTGAAAGGTTGCCTAGTCGCATAATCTTGGCATTCAGTCCGCGTGTCTCAACGGCTTCGATAACTGCTTTTTCCGCCTCGAACTTGGCATGGATGTATTGGTTGTCAAGTGTCTGCCCCCAATAAAGTTCTTGTTCCGTGATATTGTGAGCAGTAACGGGATGGTCACTGACCGTTGTTCCTGCAACACTATGAGTAGAGGTTTGCACCATCATGATGCCCGCCTTGATGCAGAACTCAATGCAGTTTCGTGCTCCGCCAAGGTTGATGTCCTCGATGTCAGTACCTGCCGAGAAGTGTTTTACGTTTGCTGCACAGTTGAACAAGTGTGTGATTCCATCGGCTGATGTTGGCAATTGGTCGAAAGTTTCTGGCTTGGTAACGTCGCCGTCAACGATGAAAAGTCGTTTGCCAATGAGTTCATCATAACTATCGTCAAAGTAATAGAACATCAGAGCACGCATACGGCTGAGTGCTGTCTGGGCTTTATTTGAACGAACCAAACAATATATTTTCGGCTTGTCAGCGCGGTCGATGAGTTCCTTTACCACATGAAGCCCGAGATAACCAGTAGCACCTGTGACGATGGCACCGCCTATGTGCTGGCGTTCACCGCGACGGAATTCGTCGAGAGTATTGAGCTTGAGTAGGGTATATTTACTGTCAAGCGGTGAGTTTGTCGTAGTTTTCGAAGTATTCGGAACTTTTGGTATTTCTGGATTGAGCGTATTATTGAGCATCGCTGATAGTTTACGTGGCGTAGGATTGTCGAAGACTGTTTTATAATCAATCTTGTAGCCAGCGTTCATAGCCTCAATGACTACGCGCACAGCAAGCAACGATGTGCCGCCGAGTTCAAAGAAATTACCCAAGGCACCAATGTCATTTCTGCCAAGAATCTTCCCGAAAATATCACAGAACACTTGCTCTGTTTCGTTGGCACAAGGTTCAACTCCTTGTGTTGTATTGTTCTTTTGGCGGCGTCTTGACGGCATCGCTTGGCGTTTTTGTGCAAGTTCTTCTGCAAGTGATGAAGGTAATACATACAAATCCTGCACCAGACTTTCAGGCTGAGAGATTATTGCTTTTGCTATTGTAATCACTGATCTTATAAAACCAGATATACTCTCTGCACGGTATAGGGCACTGTCGTACAACACCGATACGCATGGTTTGGCATCAATATATTCAATGCTCACGCTGACAGGGAACTTCGGCACTTGCGTATCCAACCCTTCGATGGTGATGGCTTCACCGTTAATCGTGTATGTGTTCATCAGTCCAAGTTGATAAACATAGTTGAACTTTGGCTGGAAACCATAGTTTGCTGCGATGGTCGAGAATGGGAAATTTTCGTGTTCCATTGCCTTAGCAAACGTTTTGGCAGCACGTGCAATGTAGTCTTTTGCAGTATCGTTTCCAATGCTTGTGTGCAAGGCAAGTGTGTTTACAAACATACCTACCGTGTCGGCAATGTCAAGATTTTGTCTGCCGCCACTGATGCCGCACATATAGACTTCGTTTGTATCTGCATATCGACCAAGGGCAAAGTTTACTACGCCATACCAGAATTGCGCAGGTGTGAAACCGTTTCCCTTGCAGAAATCATCGACGTAGGTTATGATATCATCAATTGGTTCGGCTGCTATTCCCTGACTTCCTATATCTGTTGCATTGAAGTCGAAAGGTACAGCAGGCGATTCCTCATAGTCCTTCATGGCATCATCGAAGAACTCAATGCTGTTGAGGAAGTCTGCACTTTGTGCATATCTGTATTGTGAGTCGGCAAAGGCGAAGTACGAATAACTCTCGCCCGTAATCTCCATACCGTTCATCACATCACATATTTGCTGGTAAATAATGTCCATACTGCTACCATCGGAAACAAGATGGTGCGTGTCGAGGAAGAGGAAAAGCCGTCCTTCCGACTGTATTATCTTTGCTCTGTACAGCGGACCATTGGTCAAATCGAATGGTTGTACGGCAGTTGACTTGAAGTCTTGTAGTTCGTCGCTTGTCATATCAACTGTTTCAACCTTTGCTGCAATGTCCTTTGGATAAATCATGACAGCCTCATCGTCGATGTTTATGATATGACAGAACAATGCTGAATGCAATGCAATCACCTTTTCAACCGCGCATCGAAGTTTCTCTGCCTGAACAGTTGAAGGTATATGCAGCAGCATTGGCATATTATATAAGGTGGTGTCAGGATTCTTTAGACAATCGAAATAGACACCTTGCTGTGCAAAGGTGAGAGGGTAGAACGTGCCCCAGCAATCGGTAGTTTGCCGATTCTTTTCTGTTAAAGGCTTCTTGCTTGACAGTCCTTCCGTCTCGTCTGGCATAATTGATACAAGTTTACGAATTGTCGGAGTAGCCATAATGTCTGCTACCTTTATTGCTATACCCATTTTCTTTTTCAGCAATATGGAGAGTCTTATAGCCAATAACGACGAAAGACCTGCCGACAGTAGATTTGTTGTTACACCAAAGTCCTGCGTGCCAATGATCTCAGCTACTATATTGTACAGTTGTTCTTCCTTCTCGTTTGCAGGTTTTATGATTTCTTCAGCAACGGCTTTCGGCTCAGGCAAGTGCTTCACGTCAACCTTTCCAGCAGGCGTTATAGGCATCGTTTTGAGTTGTACAAACACTCCAGGAACCATGTAGTGAGTCAAGTGTTCGCTCATTCCAGACTTTATTTCGTCTATTGTCGGTTGCTGACCCTCTTCAACTGTGTAATAGGCTACGAGTTTATCCACGTCTCCTACTTTCTTTATTATGACCACACATTGTTTTATGCCAGGTTGTTTTGCCATTACGGTTTCAATTTCACCAAGTTCAATGCGCAGTCCGTTAAGCTTCACCTGATTGTCTGTTCTGCCAAGAATGATGACATTGCCTTCGTTAGTCCAGCGTGCATAATCGCCCGTGCGATACACTCTTTCCCCATTCCATTGTATGAATACGTCGGCAGTCTTTTCTGGCAACTTGTTGTAACCACGTGCCAATGAAAGGCCTCCGATAGTAAGTTCACCCATAACTCCGACAGGTACTTCGTGTCTGTCAGCATCGAGGATGCGATACGAATAGTTGTGGATAGGTTTGCCTACGTGAACATACGTCGCATCATTCATGTATGCACCGCTTGATCCCATCGTTGTTTCCGTAGGGCCGTAACCATTAATGAGCGTCACGTTGTATTCTTTCATACGTTCAACCAAAGCCCATGGCAGTTTCTCGCCACCAACATGAATGGCTTTTATTTGTTTGCGCACCAGTTCTTCATAGTCGTGGAGTTCAAGGTTTGTGGCAATGCGCGACGGTGTTCCACTAATGCACTCAACCCCTGCACGCTTGCAGAGTTCAACTTGTGCAATTGGGTTGATTGCTTCTTCTTCATTGGCAAATACAACTGTATTGCCGTTGAAGAGCGATGCTCCGTACTCGAATATAGAAAGGTCGAATGATACTGTTGTCTGGCATAGTGTTACTGAGGCGAATCGTGTCGATGCAGCCACAACCATATTTGCATCGCTTGTCGTAAGGAAGTTTGCAACTCCAAGATGCTCAAGCATTACTCCCTTCGGTTTCCCTGTAGAACCAGATGTATATATAAGGTATGCGAGGTCGTTTGGTTCCACGTCAACATTCGGGTTTGTGCTCTCAAACTGTTCGCTATCCTTTATGAGTTCTGCAATGTCAATGGATCTGTCAGCATAATCAGCCACATGGCTTGACGTTGTGATTACAAACCTGCCTTCGGAATCTTCGAGTATGTACGATATTCTGTCGGCTGGATATTCTGGGTCCATAGGAATGTAAGCTGCACCACATTTCATTATGGCAAACAATGAAACGAGGAAATCGCTTGTGCGAGGCAACAACAATACGATGCGGTCGCCCTTGCTT
The DNA here is from genome assembly GCA_024398515.1 of Bacteroidaceae bacterium. Taxonomy (GTDB): domain Bacteria; phylum Bacteroidota; class Bacteroidia; order Bacteroidales; family Bacteroidaceae; genus Prevotella. Next base: position 14,601 of record JAKSIZ010000031.1, read on the forward strand.
ACGCCCTTTGCTATTAGTGCACGTGCCACGCGGTTTGCCCTTTCATTATACTCCTTATAGGTCAGAGTGCGGTCGCAAGCCACAACTGCTCTCGCATCTGGCTTCTCTGCAGCCCAAAGCTCAATGCCTTCGTGGAAAGTCTTTATTGGTAGGTCTATTGTCTTTTGTTGGCAGAAAGCATCCAGTTCTTTTCTTTGTGTTTCGCTGATAATCGAGATATCGCACACCTTTGTGTCAGGGTTTTCTACCATGTGGGCAAGTACGGCATCAAAACTATCCGTAAACCTTGAAATGAAGTCTTCGCTGTATTTGTTGCTGTGATATTCTGTAAGCAGGAAAAGTTTATCGTCTTCCATCATTACCGACATTGCCAACTGTTCTCCGGTTTCGTTCTCGCTTATATCCAGCAGGTCAAGTTCGCTGCCGTCAATCTGTGGAATTCCACGAATAGAACCGTGATAAGCAAACAGCATGTCGCTCGTAAGTCCAGTCTCAGCATTTAGGTCAGCGTATGAATAAATGTCGTTTTCGCGTGCTGTGCCCACTTGTTTCTTCAGTTCCTGTGCAAGGTCGGCAAGCGTAGTTTCGTTGTCAAATCGGCATCTGACTGGTAGCGTCTTCACCATCATCATTATCGTATGCAGTGTGTCGCTGCTGTGGCGACCGTGCCAAATGGTTGCAAACGTAACGTCTTTCTTTCCTGTATAGACACTCAAAAGTCTGCCGATGACACTATACATCACTGATACCGGCGATGCTCCAAGCCTTTGGCATAGGTCGGTGAATTCTTGTGAAGAGGTTGAAAGATATCGTCGTTGTTCGCCGTATCGGATGTCTCCTCCATTTGTAATATCTGGTGCAGGTATCGCCGTGCTTTCGGCATCGCCAAATTCGTCGATATACCAATCGTGTGCCTTCTTTAGGTCGTTGGTGTTGCCAAGCATCATCTCTTCACGTGCCGCAATGTCGAAACCTGTTATAGTCTCTCGGCTTACGTGTCCTTCACGATATGCCGTGTCAATATCTTGATAGAATGCCTGTCGGCTCAATCCGTCGAAAACAATATGATGGATGCCCACGCAGAGGTATTGATTCTCTGGAGTGTCAACCACAACTGGACGTATCAGGCGGTCGCCGTCAAGCCTGTAAGGTCTGCGAAGTTCTGCAATCAAGTCATCTATATCTTCCTCCTTGATTGATATGTACCTACACAGTTCTTCATCCTCTTCAAGTGCACGATATACCATGCATGGAGTTCCGTCTTCGTCCTCTATTATTTGAGAAAGAAGAGCCGGATGGGCTTTGATTGTGTCATCTACCGCCCTTGCCAAACGTTTGCTGTCAAGACGTTTTGAAAGACGGAATATGTTTGTTACGTTATATGCCGCTTCCCCCTCACGTCTCTTGCATTCGGCATAGATGCCTATTTGCGCTTGAGTCAGAGGGCATGAGTCTCCTCTTTCACAAGTTCTATTTGTTATATTCTCGCTTGTAGTAATATGATTTGATAGTTTTCTTGCAGTTCTTTCACGTACAATTGTTTCCGACGAGATATTGTATCCTTGCAGCAACTGCAGAACTTTCATGATCTTAATTGAATCGCCTCCCAATGCTATGAAATCGTCGTCAGGACCTACGCTTTCCATTCCCAACACCTTTGCAAATGCCATGCACAGCATTACCTCCTTTTCATTGTTTGCATCGGAATTATTGCCAGCGATAGAGACAACTGGTGGCAAAAGTTTCGTACGGTCTTTCTTTCCATTGGCATTTATTGGCATTGCATCGAGGCGAACATATTGCAGAGGTATCATGTAGGCAGAAATGTGTTGCCCAAGTCGTGTACGAAGATATTCGCTATCATGTTCTTTCTCGCCTGTATAGAAACCGACGAGATAATGACTGCCTTGTCCATTGTCGAAGCCTTTGACTATAGCATCGTCAATGCCTTCTATCTTTTTCATCGCTGCTTCAATCTCGCCTGGTTCCACTCTTTGTCCATTGATCTTTACCATCCAATCCTTGCGATTGATGTACTGTATATCTCCATTCGGCAGTAACTTTCCTAAGTCACCCGTGTGAAGCCATCCGTCTTGATACAGCTTGTCGGTAAGTTCTTTGTCTTTGAAATATCCGCAGCAGAAGTGTCCTTTGAAACAGATTTCACCATCAATAATCTTGTATTCTATACCTGCTACAGGTTTCCCTGCCGAAGGATGATCCGATGCTTCCGTTATCTCTGCATAGCACATTGGACCGCCTGTCTCTGTACATCCGTACAAATTATAGAGTCGGAAGTCTTGTGGTCCAAGTCCTACGACATTCTCACTTCCTGTCCAAACACGTTTCAAGTGTGGGTCTGTGTTTTTGAAGATAGACAATACCGCAGGGCTTATGGTTGTCATGGTTATCTTATGATCGGTGTAATACTTTGCCAACGCATCGACATTTCGTGTAACACTTTCATCCAACATGTGAACCTCGACACCATAAACGAATTGGAAGTACTGTAGTTGTGCAATGAAGTAAATAGGTGCTCCGTATGCAAATTTGTCCTTTTCGCTCGGGCTGAAGTCTTCGTACAGATGAAAAGCATTCATCAACGACTCAAAATCGTGCAGTATGCCCTTTGGTGTACCTGTAGAACCAGATGTATATATCAGCAGTGCCTTATTTTCTCCACCGGTTTTAAGTGGTTTTTGATAGATGTTGGCTTCCTTTTGTGCCTGTGTGTAAAGGTCCAAGTCAATAGTCAACTGCGCATCACAATGTTCCTGAATCTTTTTTATTCGCGCTTCAGGATAGTTGTCGCCTATAGGCACAGAGATATGATTAGACAACCAAATGCCTATTTCCGTAGCAATGAATTCCATGCACAGTGGCATTCTCAGACAAACGAATGATTGTTGCGGCAGAGTCTTCTGCTGCAAATATGCCGCGACGTTGCGTGCCTGTACCATCAGTTCATCGTATGTTGTGAATCGTGTACAGTTCTTGTCAATAATGGCATTCTTATGGCCATACTTCGCACATGCGGCTTCTATCAAATGTAGGAGTGGCATATATACAGATTTACGGATTTACAGATTTGACCTAAAACCTTATAACCTCATAACCAAAAACCACGGTTAGAGCGAGAATCGTTTTGCAAATCCAATTAGGTTAAAGATGTTGCGCACGTCGTCGTTAGGGTTGAGCACCTTAAGCGAACCGCCTGTGCGAGTCGCAATCTTCAGCAGTTCAAGGAATATGCGAAGTCCGCTACTACTGATAAACTCAAGGTCCTTGCAGTCAAGTGCCAGTGCACGTCCTTCTGCGCTGAACAGTTCCTTTAACTCCTCGCGGCATTTCTCCGATGCCGCCGTGTCGAGTCTTCCGTTAAGTATTCCGGTCAAAACTCCATCAATTTCTTTTACTTCTACTTTCATGGATTTTATGGTTTATGTTTTTTATTGTGGGTTGTAGGTTTTTTTACGGTTTTGGGTTGTGATACTAACCTGAAACCAATAACCTTATTTTTTCACTTTCATTGTCAATACGTTTCTGTTTCCTTCATATTTGTATTCTACTCCGTCGAGGAGTTCGGTGTAGAGGAACACTCCAAGACCTCCTATTTGACAGTCTTCGGTAGAGGCGTCGAGTTCTGGAGATTCGTTTTCCAAAGGATTGTATGGTACGCCTTCGTCTTCTACAATGAAGTTCACGTCACCATCATCAATTACCTTAATGTATATTGGCATATTCTTTTGTCCAGGGTATGAGTAATTCATTACGTTGACCACGGCTTCTTCAACGGCGAGTTGAATGTTGAATAGTCGCTCTTTAGGCAGCCCATGTCGGCGGCACATAGTCTCGACCCATTCGCCGAGCCGTCCTGTCAGGCTCGTGTCGTTGGTGAGAGTAAGTGTGTCGTTGGGAACGAATTTCAGCATCAACATGGTGATGTCGTCACTTTGTAATGCGCCTGTTGCGTGTTTGTCAACAGCAGAAAGCATGGTTTCGACTACCATGCGAACATTGTCGAAGGCTGGCATGGTCTCAATAATGCGGATAGTTTCCTTTTCGCCAAATAGGTTATGGTTTATGTCCTCTGCCTCTGTTACGCCGTCGGTGTATAAAAATACAGAATCGTTAGGGTTAAGTGTGATTTTATTACTGCTGTACTCTTCGTCATCGAATACGCCGACAGCCGCACTCGGAATAACCGAAAGATACTCGGCATGTCGTCCCTCCGTGGTGTTCCTGATGATAATAGGAGGATTATGACCTGCACTGCAATAACTCATCTCGCCCGTTGCAAGGTCAATGGCACCGAGGAATATGGTGCAGAACATACTATTGTCTGATTTTGTCACGCTTTGGTTCAAGTGCAGCAATATGCGGTCAACCTCGGCTTCACGGTTTGCTATCTCGCGTATCAGTATTCGGATTATTGCCATATACATGGAAGCCGGCACGCCTTTGCCTGATACGTCGCCTACGCAGAAATATATTTTCCCACTCTTGAAGAAGTAGTCGTAGAGGTCGCCGCCTACCATCTTTGCTGGTCGCAGCAGTCCAAATACCTCAAGCTGGTTGCATCCTATGGGTTCAAAACTCTGCTTTGGCAGCATTGTCTGTTGTAGTTTTGATGCAATCTTAAGGTCTTGGTTCATTGCGGCATTGCTCTCCGTCACCTTTTTCAGGTTATTGGTAAACGGACGGATGAGATAATATATACCGAGAGAAAGGATGATGAATATCAGCAACATGATGGCAAGTCCTTGCAGGAACATGGTCTTTGCCATTGTCATAGGTTCTTTTTGAATGAGGCTGATGGGATAAACATAGCAGACCGACCAGCCTGTACGTTTAATTGGAGAATAACTGAGGAATACTTTTTCTGGTGAGTCAACATTGGCTGTACCTTTTTCTCCACGCATCATACGCTTTAGCACGTCAATCATTTGGGTATTGTTTGCTTGGGATGCATAGCTCAGAGCGTCTTTGTTTATACCTTCTTGCGACGAAAGTCGATAGATATATCTTCCTTCACTACTTATCACGCTGACCTTACTGTCTGGGTGTGGTTTGCTTTCTTCAAACACTTTGTTTACCCAGTCAAGTGTTACCGTTGAGCACAACACAGCAAATACCTTTCCATTATTGTCGAATATAGGGTGGGAGTATGCTACACGCAATATCGAATCCGAATAACTCATGTATGGTTGTGTCCAACTGCTTTGCCCTCTCATGCCATAATACCAATTTATGTCTTCGTTTTTCGGATCTGTATAGTCGTAGCCTGCATCTGCAATGTCTAACGATATAATACTGTCTGTCCCTTCTTTTTGTACTATTGTCGGTGCTGAGATGTTCGGAATAGATGGGCAGCATCCTGGCACAAACTCTAATGTTACGGCTGAGATGTATTCGCATGAGTTGAATAATTCCTTCATGCATTCCTTCCCAACTTCTGGATTGGTGACGGACATGTCGGTGTGTAATGCCGTTGTCTTTGTTGCAAGCTCAACCATTTGCAGACGCGAATCAACCCAGTCAAGTGAGTAGTTCATCGAGACGTCAATCTCCTTATAGGCATTTGCTATTGCTTTCTTGTATGCGTTGCCAATGGAGATAGCACTGTTTATGATAAAAAACAGTAATTCAATCCCGACGACAAACGCCGAGATTTTAAGTGCGAGGCTACCTAACTGGCGTGAAAATCTGAATTTCATTTGCAAATGGTTTTATTTTGCAAATATAGTCAAAATAATAGAGATTCAGCCTTTTTTTAACAAATTATTGTATTTTTTCTATGTTATATTAATGTGGATGGTGATAATGAAGCCATAAGAGAAGAAATAAAAGGGCAAATCTTCAACAAGCGAATAAAACAACAAGAGGATTCTTCTCATGAAAAACCCTCTTGTTTAGATATCTGAAATTTTATCTGTTCTTTTGCTGTGGATGTGGTTGATGACTGAACTTCGCCATGTTACGGAACATCTGTGTGCGGAATCCATCGTCGGCCCTTATAACCAAGAACACTTTCTTTGCAGGCAATACTTTCAAGAATTTCTGGTGGTAGCTCTTTTGTAGTGTCTTGAGCTCCAGGTCAATCTTGTCGTATGTTTCTATTGCAACCTTGTAGTCTTCTTCAGTCTGGGGTTTGTGCTGGAACTTTCTCTGCTTTTCAAATAGTGCGCGTTCCTTTGCTTTCATCTCTTCGAATAGCGGAAAGAACTTGTCTGCCTCCTGCTCTGTAAGTTGTGCTTGTCCGCAAATGAACTTACGCATTTCCTGTTTGAACCTGTTGGCATCAAACTTTCCAAACCCTTTGCCTCCCATTTGTGGTTGGGCAAATGCTACCACAGTAAAAAGCGTGATGGTTATTGTAAGAAATAATCTTTTCATCTTTTATTCCTCCATCATATAGGCATAGAGATCTCCATTGTCAAGCATAGCATAGTCAATCACGTCCTCTATGTATTCGTCATTGTAAGCATATTGTGCTGTTGCATTGTCTTTTTGTTCTACTTTCTGGTTAAAGATAAGTGCCAATGCGAAGATTGCAACGCAAATACATGCTGCCGTGGCCAAAAGTGGACGCAACCATACAACCTTTTTCTTGCTATTATCATGTAAACGTACTGATTTCGTTGATGTGGCTGCTATCTTTGCCATCATTTGCTCGTTGAATGCCTCAAAGTATCCTTCAGGAACTCTGAATGGATTCTCTTTGCCGCAAAGTTGTTGTAGTTCTTGTTCTGTCATATCTTTTTCTTGTTCTGTTTTCTTTGACGAATGTTGCTTGCAAAAGTTTAATCATGCTTTGAAAAAAAGTTTGATATTTTCTGCACAGCCAAGTGATATGATGCTTTTAGTGCTCCTTCACTTGTGCCGAGTATCTTGCTCATGTCGGAATACTTCATGTCGTCAAAGTATCTCATGTTGAATACTGTCCTCTGTGTCGGAGGCAGTGTGGTTATAGCTGTTTGCAGTTTTGTTTGTATCTCGTCTCCATCAAAATACTTGTCTGCATTGAGCCTGTTGGCTATCGATGCCACTTCGTCCATGCTTATTTCGTCGCCTGAACGCTTTTGTTTCCTTAGGAAGTCGAGTGTCTCGTTGGTTGCTATTCTGTAGAGCCATGTTGATATCTTCGAGTCATTCCTGAAACTGTCAGCATTTGTCCATGCTTTCATAAACGTGTTTTGCAACAAGTCATTTGCGTCTTCATGGTTGTTTACCATACGACGGATTTGCCAGTACAGCGGTTCGCTATACTTTTTCATTATCTCAGCAAATTCTTTTTCCGTCATATTCCTTTTTTGATAAAAAAATAACACAAAGGCATAATAACCGATGTGTCACTATTATTAATCGTTTTTGATTGTTGGTTTTAGGTTGTTCGTTTTGGGCTCAAGTCCTTACAACCTCATAACCTACTTTACAGATATCTTTCTTACAACCTTACCTATTTTGAGGATGTAGCAGCCTTTCTGGAGGTTCAGATCAATAGTCTTGTCGTTGCTGTCAATCTTTACCTTCTCAATGTGGATACCAGTAATCTTGTAAACTTCGAGTGTCTGACCTTGTGCACCAATGATTCTAACGCTTGACTGATTGGTAATAACAGTCACTGTACTTACCTCTGCTTCAACGTTTTCTTTATTGTCCGCTGGAGTGAAGGCATAGCCAGTTGCTGCTGTTCCAATGGTCAGGCAAACTGCCAAAATCAATTTTAATGCTACTCTATTCATGCACTCAAATACATTTTACTTTGCAAAGGTATGTAAAATAATTGAAACCACCAAATGTTTTTAAGTTTTTTTTCGATTAAACTGTAAAAGTAAGCCCTTCGTCGGCAAGAAATGTATTTTCAAACTCTTCTTTTGCCTCGTTGAGCAATACTGTTTCGTCTAAGTATCTTGCCGAGAAATGACCGATGACAAGTTTCTTCGCATTTGCTTCCTTTGCCACTCGTCCGGCTTGGCGGGCAGTGGAGTGATTGTATATCGTAGCCATGCTTTCCTTGTCGTCGCCGTATGTCGCTTCGTGATACAACAGGTCAACGCCTTCTATCTGCTTATATAAATAAGGTATATATTGCGTGTCCGAACAATATGCATACTTGCGGGGTGGGTCGGCTGGTCGTGTCAGTCGTGTGTATGGAACTACCTTTCCTTCTTCTGTCACCCAGTCCATGCCTGCCTTGATGTTGTTTATCTGTGAGTATGGAATGTTGTAGAAGTCAATCATCTCGCGTCTGATGTGTGGCGATGTTGGCTTTTCCCTGAACAGGAATCCGCAGCATGGTACGCGGTGGAGTAGGGGAATAGTCGATACTTCTACACTTCTGTCCTCAAAGATTATGTCTGTCTTTGTCGTGTCGATAGGATGAAACACCACCTTGAAGTCAAGCTGTACGCAGAAGAACTCCAGCATCGACTTGAACGGTTTGTCGAAGTCTTTCGGAGCATAGATGTGCAGATCAGTTATCCTGTCGTTGAGTCCCATTGTTGAAATCAGCCCGACAAGTCCGAGCACATGGTCGCCATGCAGGTGCGAGATAAAGATGCAGTTTATCTTATTATATGAAAGATGGTTCCTGCATATCTGCATCTGGCAACCCTCGCCGCAGTCAATGAGAAACAGTTTGTCCCTCACGTTCACCACCTGCGACGATGGAAAGTGTCTCGTTGTTGGCTTTGCACTTCCGCAGCCCAGTATAGTTACTTCAAACTTCTCCATTTTTTGCTTCTTGCCACAGTTTCTCCATCTCTTCGAGTGTCATCTCCTTCAATGGCTTTCCTATTTTTATTGAGTGGTCTTCTACGTAGTTAAATCGTCTGATAAACTTCTGGTTTGTATGCTCAAGTGCTGTGTCAGGATTGAGTTTATACAATCTCGCCATGTTTACAAGGCTGAAAAAGAGGTCGCCCAACTCGTTTTCGGCTTTTGCCTTGTCGTCAGCGTTCTCGCTTGTGTTCATCTTTCTCAGTTCGGCTTCAAACTCGCCTATCTCTTCTTTGACTTTTGCCCATACATCTTCTCGCTTCTCCCAATCAAAACCTACATTGCGCGCTTTATCCTGGATTCTGTAGGCTTTGATCATCGAAGGCAATGATGTTGGTACGCCTGAGAGTACACTCTTGTTGCCGTCCTTTTCTTTCAGTTTGATTTGTTCCCAGTTCTGCAACACCTTTTCAGATGTCTCGGCTTGTTCTTCACCATATACATGCGGATGACGGAATATGAGTTTGTCACATTCGCCATTGCACACGTCAGCCATGTCAAACAATCCTTTCTCCTCGCCTAACTTCGCATAGAACACTGTGTGCATCAGCACGTCGCCCAGTTCCTTGCGGATGTCGTTGTTGTCATCTTTCAGTATGGCATCGCATAGTTCATAGACTTCTTCAATGGTATTGGGGCGCAGCGACTCGTTAGTCTGCTTCCTGTCCCATGGGCATTTCACTCTCAGCGTGTCTATCACGTCGAGTAGTCGTCCGAATGCCTCTGTTTTCTCTTCTCTTGTATGCATAATCGTACAATCTTTGCTAATTTGATGCAAAATTAATAAAAATTGTCAATTATCAATTATCAATTGTCAATTATTTATTACCTTTGCACAGAATTTAAGCAAAAACAGTGTCTCGGTCTGTCGCTTGCTTCTTCTTGAGGCATGAGGAAAGTCCGGGCAGCACAGGGTACTCCACTTCCTAACGGGAAGCAGCTGGCGACAGTTGGCTAAGGCAGAAGAGAACGACCGCCAAGCATCTGCTTGGTAAGGGTGAGAAGGCGAGGTAAGAGCTCACCAGTCGATGGGTGATCATCGGGCTGTGTCTGCTGGAGGCTGCAAGTTCATGTAAACTACCGTCTGAGGGCGACCCGTCCGACATTCCAACGGTAGAGGGTAGAATGCTAAAGTGTTGTGGTGACGCAACACTCAGATAAATGACAGACACCACACATCTCAAGCCCGTGGGACAGAACCCGGCTTATAGAGGCACTGTTCTTTTTTGAGAGATTGCGAGATTTCGAGTTCTCGAATTATCGAGTTCTCGAAATCTCGGGTTATCGCTCAAAGCATCCCTATGCAACTGGATGTCCCCAATGCAGCTGCCGCTGCGGTGAGTACCGAAGCAATCAAGTTAATGATAAACTTCCAAGTTTCCTTTTTGTTCATGACTCATCCTCCTTATTCCTGAGCCTGGAACACTGCCACCAACGTGGTGTTCTCATTGATGGTAAACTCATACGTTGCATCTGTGCTCACGTTAGTGTTGCTGCCTGGATGACGCCAACCTACGAATGTGAACCCTTCTGCAGGATATGCCTCTATAGTCACAGAGTCGCCGAGAGTGTATTTGCCTACTCCTTCAACTGATCCTCCGCTTACGCCGGATGCAGTGTTGCCTGATGCGTTGAGGGTAGATACTGACAGAGACACAGTACCAAAACCTGCCTCTGAACGTCCTTGTGCATCGGCTTGGATTGCTGCATTGCGAAGCTGGATTGTTGATACGCGGTTGAACCCACTGATGTCGAGGTTTTTCATAGTGTCTGGCTTTGTCCATGCTGCATACGACTTCTTGATATGCAGGTTCGGGTTGAAGGTTGTGGCGTCTTCCACTCCCATGCTCGATATGCCTGCCTTGAATGTGCCAAAGTCGTCGAACTTGATGGCCTTGCCTTCCAGCATCTGTTCGATGAGGCAGTCGGCAAGCTTTTCCATACAAGCCCTGAGATCGACGATGCCATATACAGAACCGTAATGCGCAATGCAATACTTCATGAAAGTGTTGGCGTCCATCACTTCCTTCATCTGTGCCTTGGCATACCATCTTGGCACTGTCTCATACTGAATAACTCCGTTTACTTTGACGGTCGTACCGTCCTGGTTGCGCAGTGCCACGCGGCTGTTGCGCTTACTTAGTGAATAATTTATTGTTCCCATAATGTTTTGTTTTGAAATTTAATTGTTAAGTTTTACAAATGATGGTTGACGCTTCGTTATTATTTGTAAACCAGATCTTACTCAAACGCTGCTGTTTTGCTGGCTGTTGAGTGAAGGGTGAAACTGCTGAGTCCGATGTTGTTTGCCTGAACGGCACTCGCCTCGTTAACCTCGGTGAGTATGTGTCGGTACTGAGGCTTCACGGAGTTGTTGTTGAAGTTCTTGAATCGGTTGCCCTTCGACCAGTTCACATAGACCTTCTTTATGTCAACCGTTGGCTTGAAGTCCTCTGCGTTCTCCACTGCATTTGCCGAAATGGAAGGGTAGAACGATCCGAACTCTCCTGTGTTTACCTTAACGCCATCGCTGCATCGGTCAACAATGCCCATGCAAATCTGGCTAAGGATGGCACGATAGTCTGCCTTCGTGTAGAGTGAGGTGAGCTTGCGTGCCTGATGGTCGAGGAACTCCTCGCTGTTCATTGTACTCTGGCTGCGAGCCGTTGCATAGGCCTTATAGGCTACAACGCTCTGGCCTGCCGAATTCTTTACTGTTACTTTTCTGTAACTCAAACTGTAGTTAATCATGGTTCTTTTCTTTTTTTAATTGTTAATGTTGAAAGTTAATTGTTTGTTTACCACCTTTGCCGAAATCTTCTCGGCATCAAGTAGTGCGATGATCCATGTCCAGTCCACACTGATGCGGATGGTTTCCACAAGTCGTGCTGCCACATCCTCGTCCACCTCATTGGCAAACTCGCGGATGTCCGCCTTGCCGTTTATCACCCTCCGGAACTCCTGCAGTTCGCTGCGGCTCAGTTCCTTGTCGTGTTTTCCTTCCATGGCATCCTTATAGATAAGGTAGAGATAGATCTGTCCTCCGTCGGCATGGCAATAGAAGTCTAAGTCAACTATGCGTGCCTGCCCGCCAGGCAGTTCCAGCATCACACCCTTCAGACCTTTGAGTGTCTCAAGGGCATCGTCGCCTGCCAACTGGCAGACGTCATTCCATTCTTTGTGAACGACTCTCATCCTTTCGAGATATTCGCTCACCTTTGTAAATGTGAGTTTTTGTGTGTTCATGATACCTATATAATATTATAAGGTGTAACCTTGCGTGTTTCCTGAGAAACCGTTATTGAAAACTCAAACGCGTCTTTGTTTTTCTGCTGCAAATATCAACTCTTTTGATATAAAAAGTTTCACTTTTGGCAAACTTTTTTCATTTTACCCATCATTTTTAACAATTAGCGACTTCAAATACTCGGAATCTCGAGTGCTCGAGTTCTCGAAATCTCGAGTTCTCGGGATGGAAAGCGAATTATCTCAACGGTCGTGTACCGTCGCACTTAGGGTAGTCGGTACATCCCCAGAACTGTTCGCCTTGGTGTATGCCCTTCCTTATCATCTTCAAGCGCATCGGCGAACCGCACTTTGGGCATAAGGGTGCACCTTCCGTCGTGGACTTCTCCTTGATAGTCGATAGTCGCTCTTGCGTCATGTTCTCGGTGAAGCCGCCTTCATCCTTGAAGTCGCTGAGGCGCTTGTTGATTTGTGACGTGAGCAGTTGCTTAACTCTCTCGCACAACACTATAATCACACATGCGGAATGTAGGGAGTCGTTGGGGCGCAGCAGTGCAGAGAAACGCCGGTATTCCCCAAGGATATGTTCGCTGATTATTGCGAGGTAGTCGGGCGCGAGTGGCGGTGCGTCGAAAAACTTGAAATCCCTTACCTCTATGTATCTTGGGTCGTCAATGTGCCACATGCTATGTCCGTTGCGCATAAGCCAGTTGAGGTAGTCGCCTTCAAGTTCGCTGATGCTTGCTCGCGATACGTCAAGTAGTCGCATCTCTGTCTCGTAGCTTGTCTGATGTCGCGAAGATCCTTCCGCAATGTTGGCAGGCACGGTGCGTGCAGCCATCTCCATCTGGTCGCGTAATCGCCCACAAGGGTCGATGTTGTAGTCAACGAAATGTTTGCAGAACCCCTGTGTGGCAAGTTGCAGAATGTTGCTCAGACGCCAAGAAAGCAACGGCATGTAGCCATTGACGGAATGGATGTGAATCATAGTTGTTGTTGTTTTCTTTTTTCTTTTTTTTCGAAACTTCGAGTTCTCGATTCTCGAACTCTCGGGCTTTCGTTATTTATCGCAATTTCGCCGCAAATTTATTAAAAAAAAATCCCTTTATGCATTATAATTCATAGCTTTTTTGTAACTTTGCAAAGTAAAACTATATAATTGTCGTAACATCAGTTATGAAGAGATTTAATACAGCGGGCACATGCCGCCCTAATGAGCATTATATGGTGGACATCACCGAACGTATAGAAATCATACGCAAGATGATAGCCCAAGGCGATTATTTCTGCATCAACCGTGGCAGACAGTATGGCAAGACTACAACTCTGGAGGCATTGGCAGAGTCGTTGGCTTCGGAATATACAGTTTTCAAACTTAGTTTCGAAGGAGCCTCACAAGAATCCTTTGCAAGCCTTCCTGTCACCTCAGCCTATTTCCTTAAGTCTTTGCTTTTCAATGCAAGGCTTGGGCTGACATCTTTGGACGATGCTGCACTCCAGATTCTCGAAAAGGCAGTTGACGGCAAGGACAGCATAGCGGATATGGATTTTGCCTACACCATCCCTAATCTATGTAAGGCAAATAGCAAACCGATTGTAATTCTGATAGACGAGGTTGACCAGGCAAGTAATTACGAGGCATTTCTGCTTTTCCTTGGAGTGCTGAGGAAAATGTTTCTCAGTCGGATAAACTTGCCAACCTTCCAGTCCGTCATCCTCGCTGGTGTCTATGACATCAAGAACCTTAAACTGAAGATGCGACCAGAGGAACAACACCAATATAATTCGCCATGGAACATTGCTGTTTCATTCAACGTAGATATGAGTCTTTCTGCTGAAGGCATAAAGGGAATGCTTGATGAATATGAAGCCGACCATCATAAAGGAATGGATACCATGGAAGTGGCATCATGGGTTCGTGAATATACTGGTGGCTATCCGTTCCTTGTTTCTCGCCTGTGCCAACTGATGGATGAGTTGAACGACTGGAGCCATGAGGGACTTCTGAATGCAGTGAAAGCAATGCTCAACGAACGCAATACGCTCTTTGACGACATGATAAAGAAGATTGAACAGTTCCCCGACTTGAAGTCCTTGCTCAAGGAACATCTCTTTGCTGGTGAATCACGCAAATACAATCCCGACAATCAGGCGTTCCAGCTCGCAGAACAGTTCAACATAATAAATGCTCGTAATGGGTCGTTTGCAATCGCTTGCCGAATAATGGAAACACGAATCTACGAGTATTTCATGTCAGAAGAATACGAATCAGAGATTTACTCAGCAGGATCCATAGAGAAACCCCAGTTCATCAAGGGCGACGGGTTGGACATGCCATTGCTATTGCAGAAGTTCTCCGAGCATTTCAACGAAATCTTCCGAACAACCGACGGAACAATGGACACCAAGTTCGTGGAGAAGCATGGACGCAAACAGTTCCAACTCTACATACGCCCAATAATCAACGGCGTTGGTCACTACTATGTTGAAGCCGAGACACGCGATGAAACCCGTACAGACCTTATCATAAATTATAACAATCATGAGTACGTCATCGAACTGAAGATATGGCATGGCAATGCATACAACGAGCGAGGCGAGGAACAGCTCACGGGTTACCTCGAACACTTCAACCTACAGACAGGCTACCTTATCTCTTTCTGCTTCAACAAGGACAAGCAGCCAGGCTTGCTGCCGCCGGTACAGCTCAACGGCCGCACACTGATTGAAGCAATAGTGTAACGATAACAAATAAACAGTCAATATGAAAAAACTTTTATTCTCAATCCTCGGCGCATTCATGGTCAGCACCATGGCAAGCGCACAGACGTATGTCAACGTAGAGTTGAAAGACGGAACCATCCGCAGTTACAGTGCAGAATCAACATCGAAGGTTACTTTCGGTGAAAAGACAGGAACTGAACCATTGGAATCTGAGCAGATGGTCACACTCAATGGGCATACCGTGGCAGTCTCGGTTGATGAAGCTGGCGGTACCCAGAATGATATTCTTGCCAAGGCTTATGTTGATGGCAACAATGTTATTATCAAAGCAAGTTCTTTCCAAAGCAAGAGACTTATATGCAATGTCGGAGGCGATGCCCAATGTGAGAGAGTAGTCACGAACGACAAATTTACATTTACAATCAGTGAAATAAGTTCAGATATAGAAGCCGTATTGGGTTATGCTACGATCGTAACGCTTACAGTAACTTCTGATTCAAATGGCAAGGTTTGGATTGGAGATGACGAGAACAAGACAAACGGCCGGTTCGAACAAGGGGAGCAGGTGGTGATACACGCAAGGCCGAATGAAAATTTCAGACTCTTTAGGTGGAATGACAATAACGAGGAATTAGACAGAACAATTACTGTCGGTGCAACCGATGTCACGTATTCTGCAAAATTCATCTCCCCCGATATGATTCCGGGCTTATTCACAGTCGATGCCAACAAAAAGCAGGTGTTCTTCTCCAAGGGCAACCTTTATTGCAGCGGTGTTAAATTCAAAGATGATGGTACTGTGTACTCAATGGCAAAGGCCCAGTGGGGGTTCGAGGCCAATCAGTATGACACAACGCCATCGAGCGATGACCATCGTGTTGAGAATCATATCTCCCATTTTATGTGGTGCAAAACGCCAGTAAAGGCTATGGCATTGAAATATGATACAAATTGTAATGGAGAAACGCCATTCTTTGCCGCCAACGATTTCACGGTCAACGGTTATAGTGGTTGGGGAGTACTTACAGGCGGTGATAATGGGGAATGGAGCTATCTTTTGAACTACCGCAAAACGGCATACGGCTCAAATCGCCGTTACGCAGCGGTCAAGGTGAACGGTATGGCAGGACTCCTGATTTTCCCTGATGATTTCTCATCCTGGCCTTCCGGGGCAGGTAATGAGCCTCAAACTTTCAATAATAACAGCAGCAATTGGAATGACAGGAATTATACAGTCGAGCAGTTCACTGTTCTGCAGAATAACGGATGCGTCTTTCTTCCCGCTGCCGGCTATCGCCGTGGCGAAGATGGGGATGCGAGCGTGAGCGATGTCGGCGACTACGCCTATTACTGGTCTGCGTCTCCGCTCGACGACTACTTCGCTTACTACTTGTACTTCCTCAGCGACGATGTCTACCCGAGCAACAACGACGAACGGAGTTGGGCCCAGTCTGTCCGCCTCGTCACAGAAGTGAAATAACGCTTCCTAAGCGAACATATCAAAGGCACGTCAACAATGGCGTGCCTTTTTTGCGTCTATACACATCTGCCCGGATATGGGTGCGTATTGAGTACGTTCATACTCGGGGGTGAACGGTATGGTTGCTGGCAGCGAACGGAAGGGGTGAAAAAAAACTGTAGCAGTTTTGGATCGAAAACTGTAGCAGTTTTGACTTGAAAACTGTAGCAGTTTTTTGTCGAGTATAAGGGTCGTTCTTGGAAAGCAAAGCGTTCATGGGTTCAGAGACGAAATGGGACAAGTAGTCATCGGCTTTGCCGGTTCTTGCTCTGGCTCATCGGCTTGCCGCTTTTACAAATACGTAGCGACTAAAAGAAAAAAATGATATGATGTATGGTGTGCTTCATTCTGAAGCCCATGTCTGTGTGTGGTATTGCAGTGCTAAAGAACAAGTTCTTGCACCACCACACCACACAAAGACACCACTGTCGTGGCCATC